>NZ_CP085167.1:2245000-2845000 GCF_022788715.1 Sulfitobacter sp. DSM 110093 | reverse complement strand
GCAGCGCCGTCGCCCCGAGGATATCAAGCGCCACGACCAGCGCCGCGATGATAAAGGCCAGCCGGATGATCTGGCGGTAAATGTCAGCGATAAAGGCGTTGGGGGCGAGCCGCTCCCACGGGTTGCGCAGCCGCGCCAGCGCCAGCCCGGCCACGACGATCAGGGCAAAGACCCCAAGTGCCACCAAGGCCAGCGGCAGGAAAGCCACGGCCTGTTCCATCCGGCCTCGGAAACGGTCCACGGCGGGGTTGAGCCGTTCCGACACATCGGTGCTCTCGCGGACCTCGTTGCGGATCGCCACCACCCCTTCGACACGGCTTGCCAGTTCGCTCAGCCGTCCGGCGCTGGCGGTGTCGAGCGTGGTGCCGCGTAGGGTGACAATGCCGGAAGAGACGGAAACGCCCACCTTTTCAAACCCTTCAAGCTCGCGCAGGATGGCGCGGATGCGGTTGGCGATGGCGGCATCTGCCGTGGCGTCCCCTTCGACGGCGATGGTGCCTTCGGGCTGGTCGTTGTCCTGCGCCGAGGCGGGGGCCAGCGGCAGGGCGATGAGCAGCACCAGGCACAGGATTAGGTTGGGCAGGGCAGGGATCAGGCGCATGGGGGTCTCCGTCGACGGGCAGGGCCACCGCCCCTCGGTGAGGGCGGTGGCTGGTCAATTAGCGCACTACCCCCGACAATCGAGCAGCACCGCCCCGCTGCGCTGTCCGGCCTCGACCAACGCATGCGCGCGGGCGGCCTCGGAAAGCGGGAGAACCGTGTCGACGGGGCAGCGCAGGGCGCCATCTTCCAGCGCGTGATGCAGTCGGGTGATCGCCTCTTCGCGCGGGCCTGCGGGCAGGAGGTAAATCAAGATGATGTCAATCGTGACCGCTTTGAACAGCAGCGGGTAGAAGGGCAGTGTGGGCGACATTTCCCCTGCCGAGCCATAGGCGGCGATGCGGCCGTTGGGGGCGATGACCTCGGTATCGGTCGTGAGGTTCAGGCCGAACTCTGTATCGACGATGGTCTCGACAGGCTTGCCGCCGTTGGCCTCCAGAACGGCGGCGGCGAGGTCAGGGTCGGCGTAGTTCAGCACCGCATCGGCGCCAGCCTCGCGGACCAGATCATTGTCCCGTGGGCTGCAGGTGGCGATCACCTTGGCCCCGCCCCATTTGGCAAGTTGCACGGCGAGATAGCCGACCGTTCCGGCACCGCCTTGAATAAGCACCGTCTCCCCGGCCACGCCGCCGCCGCCGAAAACGGCGTGGCAGGCCGTGAGCCCCGGAATGCCAAGCTGCGCCCCAACCTCGGGTGAGACGCCCTTGGGCAGGGGCACGGCTTGATGCGCGGGCAGGGTGATCTGCTGAGTTGCCGTGCCAAAGGCGCGTTGCCATTGGCCGTTCCAGACCCAGACCTTTTGACCTACACGGCTCGGATCGACGCCTGCACCCACCGCGATGATCTCGCCCGCGCCGTCGCTGTGGGGGATGACCTGTGGGAAGGGTGGTTTGGTCACGCCGGGGCGGGTGCCTGCGCGGGCCTTGACGTCCGATGGGTTTACGCCCGAGTGGCTCAGCGCCACGCAGACTTCGCCGGGTTGTGGGGCGGGGCTGTCGATCTCTGACAGGCGCAGCACATCTGCGGCGGCTCCGAAGTTTTCATAGGTGATGGCTTGCATGGCGCTCTCTCCGGCTTGAATTTTGCCGGCAGAGTGGCGCAAGCGCCGGGATCATGCAATTGGCCTGAAAGGCGGGGCTATTCGCGCAGTTCCTGAGGGCCGACGCCCCAAAGCCGTACTTTGGGCGCCCAGCCGGTAAATCCGCCCGAGCGCAGTTCGCACCATTCAAGCGTGCATTCGCCCAAACGCGCCACCACGCCCAGCTCCAGCCGCGCCACCACGGCGGCCTTTGGGTCGGGGTTGACGTGAAGTTGCAGCATGTCCTGCTCGACCAGCACGGTGCGCGTGCCCGACAAAAGCGAATAATGCACCCAGCCGCCCATGCCATCGCGATCCTCAACGCGGCGCCAGTGGCCGTGTTCGGCGGTGATCCTGAGCGGCAGGTCGCGGCGTTTGTAAACCCAGTCGATCCGATGCGACAGCGAAGGGCCACGACGCACGTTGCCCTCGGAAGCTTTAAGCGAAACAAAACGGGGGAGGGGGAGGTTCGTGACCTGTCCGCGCGCCTCTTCTGCGGCCCCGGGGCTTGCCTGAGCCAGAAGCAGCGCGCCCACCAAAAGGGTGCTGCGAAGAAAAGCCGTTATCATGGAATTGCCTGCTATGCGGTTCACTGCTGTGGGTCGGTGCTGTGCAAATCTGCGGGTTATTGTTGCTCTTTTTCCGGCGCGAGTTCTTGTGCCTCGTCGCTGCATGAGACACCATGCCCCGGAAACGAGGCGACGCCAAGACCGGGAGAGCAGGCATGTCAAAGAAGCGGTTGAGTGTTGTAGTGACGCGACGGTTGCCAGAGGCGGTCGAAACACGGCTATCAGAGCTGTTTGACGTGACCCTACGCGAAGATGACAGGCCCATGACCCGCGAGGAATTGGGCGCGGCGATGCGCCAAGCGGATGTGCTGGTGCCAACGATCACGGATGAAATCGACGCGCCGCTGATCACGCAGGCGGGCGAGCGGTTGAAGCTGATCGCCAACTATGGCGCGGGGGTTGACCATATCGACGTGGCCACCGCACGCCAGCGCGGCGTGCTGGTGTCGAACACCCCCGGCGTGCTGACCGACGATACTGCCGATATGACCATGGCGCTGATCCTGGCCGTGACCCGCCGTATGCCTGAGGGCATGGCGGTGATGCAGTCCGGCAATTGGGATGGCTGGGCCCCGACCGCGCTGATGGGCGGTCGGGTCGGCGGGCGGCGTCTGGGCATTCTGGGCATGGGCCGGATCGGTCAGGCCGTGGCGCGCCGCGCGCAGGCCTTTGGTATGCAGGTGCATTACCACAACCGTAAACGCCTGCGCGAGGAGGTCGAAGGTGCCTTGGAGGCGACCTATTGGGACAGCCTTGACCAGATGGTCAGCCGGATGGATGTGATCAGCGTGAACTGTCCGCATACGCCGAGTACCTTTCATCTGATGAACGCCCGCCGTTTGGGGCTGATGAAGCCTGACGCGGTGATCGTGAACACCTCCCGCGGGGAGGTGATCGACGAGAACGCCCTGACGCGGATGCTGCGGTCGGGCGATATCAAGGGCGCGGGGCTGGACGTTTACGAGCATGGCCGCGAGATCAATCCGCGTCTGCGCGAGTTAAAGAACGTTGTGCTGCTGCCGCATATGGGGTCGGCCACGCTGGAGGGTCGGATCGAGATGGGCGAGAAGGTTTTGATCAATATCAAGACCTTTGATGACGGCCACCGCCCACCAGATCAGGTCGTGCCGTCTATGCTGTAAGCCCTTTCGGGCGGGTACGGGGTGATGAATTCAGTGCGGGCGTTTCGCGAAATGCGTTTGTAGTCTTTCTGCGGCGCAAGAATGCTGTTGGGAGATAAGAAATGACAAAAATTGCAGAATTGCCGCGCAATGAGGCAGGCATTGCCGCCGCACTCGATGAGCTGGATCAGGCCTTTGGCGCGCGGTTGCTGACCGGGCAAGCTATACGCGAACAGCACGGACATACGACAACATGGATCGAAACGCAGGCCCCCGATGGGGTGGTCATGGCGGCCTCAACCGATGAGGTGGCGCAGGCGGTGCGCATCTGTGCGGCGCATAAGGTGCCCGTCATTGCCTTTGGCACCGGTACCTCGCTTGAAGGTCATGTAAACGCCCCCGCAGGCGGTATCTGCATTGACGTGATGCAGATGGATCAGGTGCTAGAGGTGAACCCCGGTGATCTGGATTGCCGCGTGCAGCCCGGCGTGACCCGCGAAGCGCTGAACACCCATCTGCGCGATCAGGGGCTGTTTTTCCCGATTGATCCCGGTGCCAATGCCTCGCTCGGTGGGATGACGGCGACACGGGCCAGCGGCACCAATGCGGTGCGCTATGGCACGATGAAAGACAATGTACTGAGCCTTGAGGTGGTGATGGCCGATGGCCGGGTGATCCGCACCGGCGGCCGGGCGCGGAAATCTTCGGCGGGCTATGATTTGACGCGGCTGATGGTGGGCTCGGAAGGTACGCTGGGGATCATCACCGAGATCACCTTGCGCTTGCAGGGTATTCCTGAGGCGATCTCCTCGGCGCGTTGTTCTTTTCCGACGGTGCAGGCGGCCTGTGAGACCGTTATGGCGGTGATCCAATACGGTCTGCCCGTGGCGCGGATTGAGCTTTTGGACGCCGATGTGGTGAAGGCCGTGAACGGCTATTCCAAGCTGACCCTGCCCGAAACGCCGCTTTTGCTGTTAGAATTCCACGGCTCGGATGCCGGGGTTGTCGAACAGGCCGAGACCTTTGGCATGCTGGCCGAAGAATTCGGCGGCAACGGTTATGCGGCGACCACCACGCCCGAAGAACGCAACAAGCTGTGGCAGGCGCGACATGACGGCTATTGGGCGGTGTTGGCGCTGCGTCCGGGGTGCAAGGCCGTGGCAACGGATGTCTGTGTGCCGATCTCGCGGTTGGCCGACGCTGTGGTCGCGGCACAGGCGCGGGCGGAAGAGTTGAAGCTCATCGCGCCCATCGTGGGCCACGCAGGCGACGGGAATTTCCATGCCTCGCTGTTGATCGACATGGACGACGCCGATGAGGTGGCGCGGGGCGAGACCTTCGTGAGTTGGCTGGCGGAATTGGCGATCTCCATGGATGGGACATGCACCGGCGAACACGGAATTGGGCAGGGCAAGCGGGCCTATCTGAGCAAGGAACTAGGCGCTGCGGTGGATGTCATGGCGACCGTCAAGGCGGCGCTGGATCCGGATAATATTTTGAATCCGGGAAAGATTTTGCCGGGGTGAGATGGGGTGGTCTGCCCTGATGTCGTGCGGCGGGAAATGTGGTGCACGGTATTTGAAAAAGGATGAAGTTGGGGTGGCGGTGCTCTGACGCGGGATTGGCGCGTTTGGTGAGGGGGTAAGGTCGGTTTTTGGCCATGTTGGGTCGGCTGGTGCCTGCGGTCTCTTGCCTCGCTGCGTACAACGGGGAGGAGCCTAGGGCAGAGGGATTGGCAGATGAAAACGCAAGTCAAAGCATTGGTTGTCGGTGGCGGCGCGGTTGGCACGTCGATTGCTTATCATCTGGCGAAGGCGGGTTGGGATGATGTGATGCTGTTGGAGCGGGACGAGTTGACCTCGGGCTCGACTTGGCATGCGGCGGGGCTGCTGCCGTTGTTCAACATGTCTTTTGCCACCACGCATATTCATCAGTACTCGGTCGAGTTTTATAAGACGTTGGAGGCTGAGACCGGGCTGAACGCGGGTTGTGCCGTGGTGGGCAATCTGCGGATGGCCCAGACCGATGCGAGGATGGACGAGTATATGCTCTATGCCTCGACCGCGGAGACCTGCGGCGTGCCTTATGAGTTCCTGACCCCGAATGAGATCAAGGCGAAATGGCCGTTGATTGAGACATCGGATTTGAAGGGCGCCCTTTATCACCAGACGGACGGCTATATTAACCCGGCCGATGTGACGATGGCGATGGCCAAGGGCGCGCGGCAGCGTGGGGTTTCGATTGAGCGCAAGTGGCAGGCGGATGCCTTTGCGTGGAACGGCACCCACTGGGAAGTGAGCTGCACCAAGATGGTGGAGAAGGGCGGGAACCTTGTCGCCAGTGATGAGCAGATCGTTATTACTGCTGAACATGTGGTGACCGCTTCGGGCAACCACGCGCAGCGCACGGCGCGGATGTTGGGGATCAAGATGCCCGCGATTCCCGTGGAACATCAGTTTATCGTCATGGACCGTGATCCGGCGCTGGTTGATTACCGCGCGGCGGGGCATGGGGAGCATCCGGTGATCCGAGATGCCGATGCGCAGAGCTATGTACGCGAGGAACGGGGCGGCTGGATCCTTGGGGTCTATGAGAAACACGCCCCGGCACGGTTTGAATATGGTGTGCCGGACAGTTTCCGGGCCGATCTGTTCCCGCTCGATCTGGAACGGATCGAAGATCAGTATATGGCGATGAACCATCGCATCCCCTCGGCTGAGAATTGCGGGTTGAAGGACGATTTTAACGGGCCGATTTGTTATACGCCGGATGGGAATCCGCTGGTCGGCCCTGCGCCGGGGCTACGGAATATGTGGTTGGCCGAAGGGTTTTCGTTTGGGATCACGGCGGCGGGGGGCACGGGGTATTACCTTGCACAGATGATGGTTGAGGGCGAGGCCGAGATCGACATGGCGAGCCTTGATCCGAAACGCTACGGCGATTGGATGACCACGGAATATGCCGCGCGGAAGAATGAGGAAGCCTACGACCACGTTTATATCCTGCACCATCCGGATGAGGAGCGTCCGGCCTGTCGGCCGCTGCGGACCTCTCCGGCATATGATCGACAGGCGGCGCGGGGGGCGCAGTTTGGGCAGGTCAATGGCTGGGAGCGGCCGAATTATTTTGCGCCTGCGGGGTTTAGTGACCATGACAGCCGGTCCTTTCGGCGCGGGGGCTGGTGGCAACATGCGGTGGAAGAGGCGAAAGCCATCCGCGAAGGGGTGGGTTTGATTGATGCCACGGCATTCACCAAACATCTGGTGCGCGGGCCGGGGGCGACGGCGTTTCTGGATTGGTTCACCTGCAACAAGCTGCCGTCGGTAGGGCGGATTAACCTGACCTATGCGCTGACGGGGGCAGGGACGACGCGGACGGAATATACCATCGTGCGGCTGGCGCAGGATGAATACTACCTTGTCTCGGCGGGCGCATGGAGCGCCTATGACAGCGATTACCTGCGCAAGGCGATTGCCGACAAGATGCCTGAGGTTGGTTATGTCGAATGTCATGACGTGACCACGCAGTGGGGTGTATTTGCGATTGCGGGGCCAAAGTCGCGTGATGTGTTGCGGGATTTGGTGCGGGATGCAGATCCCGACACGGTGCTGAGCAACAAGCGGTTCCCCTGGCTGACCATGCGCAACATCGAGTTGGGGATGGTGCCGGTGCGGGCGATCCGGGTGGCCTATACCGGGGAACTGGGTTGGGAGCTGCACCACCCGATCGAGATGCAGAACCATCTGTTCGACCAGTTGGAAAAGGCGGGCGCGCCGCATGGCATGAAGCTGGTCGGTGCGCGGGCGCAGAACTGGCTGAGGCAGGAGAAGAGCTATCGCGCCTTTGGCAATGAGTTGGGCCGGGATGCCACGCCGTTGGAGGCCGATCTGCCGCGTTTCGTGGACTTGAATAAAGAGTTTCACGGGAAGCAGGCGATGGTTGATCACGGCATCCGTTCGAAATGCGTAACACTGCTGATCGACGGGCCGGAGGATGCTGACCCTTGGGGCCGTGAGGTGCTTTACAATGGCGAGCGTCGGACCGGGCGGCTGACCTCGGGTGGCTATTCGGTCGCATTCGGCAAGAGCATTGGCATGGGCTATGTGCAACTGCAGGACGCGGTGGTAGGCACGAAGCTGAAGGTAAAGATGCTTGATCAACTGTGGGAGGCCGAGGTGGTCGAAGACAGCCCCTATGATCCGAAGAACCAGCGCATCCGGGCGGACGGTTGATCCGGCGGGGGTTGCTTGCTTTTTTCTGCGTGCTGGCGCTGACGGCGGCGCTGTTGCGGGACAATCCGGTTGTCAGCGCGGCGCAGGGCTATGCCGCGGATGTGGCGACCACGGCGGCGGCGTCTTATGTCACGCTGCGCACGTTGAATGCCTTTTTGTCCACCGCGCAAGAGATCGAGGTTGGGCTGTCCTTCATCGCTTCGGGGTCGGCGCGGCCTTTGAAGGTGTTGGAACCGATTGATGACACGGTTGAGCGGATCGCGGGGTTGGTCTTTGGCGTGATGGTGGCTACGGGCGTGATCGCGGTGGCCTTGGGGCCGGTGAGTGCGATTGGCTTGGGGTTGTTGGCGGCAGCGCTGGCAGTCTGGGCGCTGAGCAAGCGCGGTCACGCAGGGCTGCCACGGCGGTTGGCGTGGTATGGCGGGTTTCTGGGGCTTGCCTTGCCGCTGGCCTTGGTTGTGTCCGAACCTTTGGCGGGGCAGCTTACCGAAGGTGTCTATCTGCGCAATATGGAGGTGATTGAGGAGATCACCGCCCGTGTCGGAGGCAGTGAGGCTTTGGGTGAAGAAGAGCCGGGTCTGACAGAATACCGACAGCTTGCCAGCAACCTTTGGAGCCGGGCGGATGAGTTGATCGGCGCGCTGTTGGCGGTGTTAGGCGTGCATGTGTTCCGGATTTTCCTGTTGCCGCTCTTGCTGGTGGGCGGGCTCTTTGTTGTCGCGCGTCATTATGCGCGGGATTGACGCGCAACAGCAGCGTTGCGTGCGGGGCTGCTGAGGCGCAGCGGTATTTAAGAAAGGATGAAAGGGGGGAGATGCGCCCCCCTTTGGCGTTTAGCGTGCGGCGCGGGTGGCGACCCAGTTTTGCCATTGAGCGCTGCTGCCGGAGAAGGTGTTGAGGTCTACGTCACCGCCGATGCCGGGGACGATGCCGGTGGCGCTGTATTGCCAGAAGCGCCAAGTTTGGCCGGGGTAGGCCTCGGCGGGGGTTTTGGCGGTGGTGCGCAGCCAGAAGTCATAGCCGTTAAAGCCAGATAGGCCATTTTCGCGGTAGAATTTCGGCGTTGTGTAGATGATCGGGCGTTGGCCGTAGTGACGCTCTACCACGGCGAGCCAGCGGCGCATTTGGTCGCGGACTTCGGATGCAGGCGGGCGGATGTGGGCGCAGGTGGGGGAAAACGGGTTCCATTCCATGTCGAGCACTGGGGGCAGCATGCCGGGGGTGCGCGGCACATTGCGGATGAACCAGCGGGCCTGATCCTCGGGTGAGGTGCAGAAGTAGTAGAAGTGGTAGGCGCCGCGTTTGACGGCGGCTTGGCCTGCGCCTTGCCAATGGGTGTCGAAGTTGATGTCTTTAAGGTCGCCGCCCTCGGTGGCTTTGATGAAGGCGAAGTTCACACCGTTCAGCCGGGCAGTGTTCCAGTCGATGTTGTTTTGAAAGCGGGCCACGTCAATCCCGTGGACGGGGAAGGATTGCGGTGTGCGGCCGTTGAAATCCACCGGGTCGCTGTCGCCGAAACGCGCCGGGAAAAGCGTGCCGGGTTCGGCGGGGGGCGGGGTGCTTGGGCGGCCACAGGCGGCGAGGGCAAGGAGCGACAGGATCAGGGCGCGGCGGAGGATCATGGGCTGGGCTTTCTGGCGATGAATGCGAGGTTGTTGGCGGGCATGTCCACTTCATCGATCGGGCTAAGGGCCGCATCGCTAAGCCAGCGGGCCATGTCGATGTTGTCTTTGTAGCCGATCATAGGGTCGGCGGCGCGCAGTTCGGCGTCAAAGCGGGTATCGCCGGGAGAGGTGGTTTGGCCTGCGCGTTTGAAGGGGCCGTAGAGGATCAGTGTGCCGCCGGGGGCGAGGGCAGTGGCGGCTTCGATGATCAGGCTCTGGGTGGCGGCGGTTGGGATAAGGTGCAGCAGGTTGGCCAGCATGATCAGGTCGAAGGGGCCATGTTCGCCCGCCCAGCCGGGCTGGGTCGCGTCGAGTGGCAGGGCCGGGGCGATATTGGGCAGGGCGGCCTCGGCTGCGTGGGCGTTGATGCTGGCGCGGCGGGCGGTGTCGATGTCGCTGGGCAGCCATGTGACGCCCGGCAGGCATTTGGCAAAGCCGACCACATGTTGGCCGGTGCCGCTGGCGATTTCCAGCGCGCGGCCCTTTTGTGGGGCGTGTGTTGCCAGCAGATCGCAGAGCGCATCGAGATTGCGTGCGGCGGCTGGGGCGAAAAGACGGTCGCCGCCTGCGTCTTCGGCAACGCTGGCACTCGGGGGCAGTCGGCTCATGATTGCTCTTCCAGCCGGTCGGTGGCCGGGGGCGGTGTGGGCGAGAGCGCGGCGATGGCGGCGTAGGTTTGTGGCGTCATTTGGTAGTTCAGCGCAGCCAGTGACGGTTCAAGCTGCGCCAGAGAGCGGGCGGAAATGATCGGGGTTGGCCGCGTGGGGTGTGCCGCCGCCCATGCCACGGCGAGGGTTGCAGGATGGGTGCCGAGATCGCTGGCGAGGGCGGTCAGACCGGCAGCGGCACCGTGCATTGTCTCTTGACCGTAGCGGGCGGCATAGCGGTCATCTTCGCTTAGCCGACCTGTGCCACCGGTGGCGTATTTCCCGGTCAGCAGCCCGCCGCCCAGAGGGGAATAGGGGGCGACGAGGATGTCAAGGTCATGGGCCATCGGGAGGATCTCGACCTCGGCTTGGCGTTTGACGAGGTTATACATCGGTTGGATCACGGCGATGTCCAGCCCGAAGTTGGCGGCGATATGGGCCGCTTTGACGACCTGCCATGCGGCGAAGTTCGACAGGCCCACATAGCGGATATGGCCCTGTTGTTTCACCTCGGCCAGTGCGGCGAAGCTTTCGGTCAACGGTGTCTCTGGATCGAAGCGGTGGAGGTAGAGCACGTCGAGCGTGTCGAGCTGCATCCGTTGGCGCGATGTCTCGGCAGAAGCGAGGATATTTGCCCGGCCCGCGCCGCCGTCAAAGGCGGCTTTGGTGGCTACGATCAGGCTGTCGCGGCGCTCCTGCACGAATTGGCCCAGCAGCGTTTCAGACGCCCCGTCGGTATAGACATGCGCCGTGTCAAAATGGGTGATCCCCGCCTCAACGCAAGCGTCGAACATCGCGCGCGAGGCCGCAGCATCAGCGCGACCACCGAACTGCATGGTGCCAAAGGCGAGGCGGCTGGCGGGGGTGCCATCAAGGCTGGTAAGCATCTGGTTCATGCACGATTGGTGGCATGGGCGCTGCCCGCGCGCAATGGGTTTGGCGCGGGGCAGGCGGTGGGGCGCTAGCCGTCCTGCGGCTCGCCCTTTTCCAGGGCGCGTTGGTAGGCGGGGCGGCTTTGGATCATCTCGACGAAGCCTTTGAGCGCGGGGAAATCTGCGGCGCGGCCTTGACGCATGGCAACCTCGGCGGGAAAGCTCAGCATGATGTCGGCGGCCGACAGCGTATCTTGCACAAAATGGCCCGAGGCACGCACGAGGCTATTCATATAGCTGTAGTGGTTGTCCAACTCGGAACTGATACGTGGATGTAAGGGCGCGGCGGCATCGCCTAAGCGCGAGACATAGAGGTTCAGCAGGATCGGCGTCATGGCAGAGCCTTCGGCGAAATGCATCAATTCCATATGGCGCAGGAAAGCGGGCGTATCGCGTTCGGGGATCATTTCGGGCGCAAAGCGGGTGCAGAGCAGATCGACGATGGCGGCGCTTTCGACGACCAATTGGCCGTCAATCTCAATCATCGGGGACTTGCCCAAAGGGTGCACCAGTTTCAGCTCAGGCGGAGCGAGGTTGGTCTTGGCATCCCGTTGGTAACGGATGATGTCATAGGGCTGATCCAACTCCTCCAGCAGCCAAAGGATGCGCTGTGAGCGAGAGCGGTTGAGGTGGTGCACGGTGATCATGGCAGGGCCTTTCACGAAGTGGGAAGGGCGAGCCTAGCAACACCGACACGGGCTGCAATGAAAAAGGGGCGCGCGGTTGCCCGTGCGCCCCTCTCAACTGAAAGCCGGTTCGGCTTATTGCGGGATCGTGCCTTCGATGCCTTCGACATAAAAGTTCATGCCCGCGAGCGTGCCGTCATCGGCGCTCTCGCCTTCGGCCAGCCAAGCGGAGCCGTCTTGTTTGTTGATCGGCCCGGTGAAGGGGTGGTAGTCGCCCGACGCGATTTTGTCCTTCAGCTCAAGCGCTTCGGCTTTCACCTCCGCTGGCACGGCGTCTGTGATCTCGCCAATGCCGACCATGCCCGGCCCGATGCCGTCCCATGTGTCGGTGGATTCCCATGTACCATCCATGACCGCTTTGACGCGCTCGATGTAGTAGGGTGCCCAGTCGTCAATGATTGAAGAGACGCGCGGCTTGGGGCCGTATTGCGCCATGTCGGACGCCTGACCGAAGGTGATCACATTGCCCGCTTCCTGTGCCGCCGCTTGGGGCGCGGTGGAATCGGTGTGTTGCAGGACCACGTCGGCGCCCTGTTCGATCAGAACCTTGGCGGCGTCGGCTTCTTTGGCCGGGTCAAACCATGTGTAGGCCCAGACGATTTTGAACTGAACGTCGGGGTTTACTTTCTTGGCATGGATATAGGCCGAGTTGATGCCGCGGATGACTTCGGGGATCGGGAAAGAGCCGATGTAGCCGATGATGTTGCTTTCGGTCATCGAACCCGCGATGTGGCCCTGAATGGCGCGGCCTTCGTAGAAACGCGCGGAATAGGTTGAGACGTTGTCGGCGCGTTTGTAGCCGGTGGCGTGCTCGAACTTCACATCGGGAAATTTCTTGGCGACGTTGATGGTCGGGTCCATGTAGCCAAAGGAGGTGGTGAAGATCAGGTCGGCACCGTCGAGCGCCATCTGCGTCATCACACGCTCACTGTCAGGGCCTTCGGCAACGCTTTCGACGAAAACGGTCTCGACCTTATCGCCGAACTCTTTTTCGACGGCCAAGCGGCCTTCGTTATGCTCGTAGGTCCAGCCGCCGTCGCCCACGGGGCCGACAAAGACAAAGCCGACCTTGGTCTTGTCTTGGGCGACAGCGCCCGAAGCAAGGCCGAGCGCAAGTGCCGCGCTGGTCATGAGGGTGGATAGTTTCATGAGGTTTCCCCTGTTTACGTGCCCCTTGCTGGGGCTTGATGTGCGGGCGATGCCGCGTGACGTGATGCCCCTAGTTTGAGGCGTGGAAGGTTCGGCCCAGAGAGGCCGGCGCGGCGCTTTTGTCCGCCGACAGCACCACCAGAACGATGATGGTGATGATATACGGCGACATTGCCAGATACTCCACCGGTATGGCAACGCCCGCGCCTTGCAAGTTCAACTGCAACTGGGTGATGCCGCCGAAAAGATAGGCACCCAGCAGCGCGCGCCATGGTTTCCAGCTGGCAAAGACGACGAGGGCGAGGGCGATCCAGCCGATCCCGGCGGTCATGCCCTCGGTCCATTGCGGCACGCGGATCAGGCTGATGTAGGCGCCGCCCAAGCCCGCGCAGGCCCCGCCGAACAAGATTGCCATCGTGCGGATGCGTTTGACCTTGTAGCCAAGCGCATGGGCCGCGTCGTGGCTTTCGCCCACGGCACGCAGGATCAGGCCCGCGCGGGTGAATTTCAGTGCCGCCCAGACCCCGGCGACCAGCGCGATGCCAAGGTAAAGGATGATGTCATGGGTAAAAAGGATCGGCCCGATGACGGGGATGTCGGCCAGCGGCCCGAAGTCGATGTCGCCCAGCCGGGGCGGTTTGATCCCAACGTAGCTCTGCCCGATCAGCGCCGAGAGGCCGAGGCCAAAGAGGGTCAGCGACAGGCCCGAGGCGACCTGATTGGCCAGCGCCACCTGCGTCAGGAAGGCAAACAGCAGGCTAAGAACGGCACCGCCAACGGCAGCGGCGGCAAAGCCCAAAAGCGGCGACCCGGTCTCGACCGCCGTGGCGAAGCCGCAGATCGCGCCGGTGATCATCATGCCTTCGACCCCGAGGTTCAGCACACCGGATTTTTCGGCCACCAGTTCGCCGATGGCGGCAAAGATCAGCGGTGTGGCCGCGACCAAAAAGCCTGCGACGAACAAAAGCGGGTTGATTGCGGAAAGATCCATCAGGCAGCCTCCGCCGCGCCAAAGCGCAGCCGGTAATGAGTGAAAACGTCCAGCGCGAGCAGGAAGAACAGGAGCATGCCTTGGAACACCTGAATGGCGGCGGCGGGCAGGCCGAGGTTCGACTGTGCGATGTCCCCGCCAATATACGTCAGCGCCATCAGCGCTCCGGCAAGCAGGATACCAATCGGGTGCAAACGGCCAAGGAACGCCACGATGATCGCGGTGAAGCCATAGCCCACGTTAAAGTCGATGGTGATCTGGCCTGAGGGTCCAGAGACTTCGAACATTCCCGCAAGCCCAGCGAGCAGACCCGAGGTGCCGAGGCAAAACAGCACCAGCCGCGCCGGGTTCACGCCTGAGAACCGCGCGGCGCGGGGCGCTTCGCCAGTGACGCGGATGGCAAAGCCAAGACGGTGTTTGGTCAGCAGGACATAGGCAAAGATCACCGCGATCAGCGCCGCGACCACGCCCCAATGCATGCCGGACCCGGCGAAAAGCTCGGCGTTATGCGCGGGCGCATATTGTTGTAGATTGCGCGAACCGGGAAAGCCGTAACCTTCGGGGTTTTTTAGCAATCCCAGTGACATAGAGGCGAGGAACTGTTCGGCCACATAGACCAACATCAACGAGACGAGGATTTCATTGGTGCCAAAACGCACTTTCAAAAGGGCCGGAATCATCGCCCAAAGCCAGCCGCCCAAGGCCCCCGCGATCACCATCAGCGGGAAGATATACCAGCCCTCGGCAGGGTAGAACGCCAGCCCCATCGCGGCGCCAAAGATGGCACCCATGATGTATTGGCCCTCGGCCCCGATGTTCCAGATGCCCGCTTTGAACCCAAGGCTGAGGCCGATGGCGATCAGCACCAAGGGCGCGCCTTTGATCAGCAGTTGTGGGCGGTAATAAAAGGCATATTCGCCAAACAGGGGCTGCCAAAAGATCGTTTGCAGCGCCTCGACCGGGTCTTTGCCCAGCACGGCGAACAAGAGCCCGCCGAAGATGAAAGTGGCAAGCACCGCCATGATCGGTGTCGACAGGGAAAGGGCCCGACTGGGCTGCGGGCGCTTTTCAAGGCGGATCACAGATCACCCCCAATGGTCAGAGTGAAAGATGCGGAGGCTGCGTCAAACATGCGCCACCTCCATGCCATGCGCGCCGCCCATCATCAGGCCGATCTCTTCGACCGTTAGCCCCTGCGCGGGGCGCGTCGGCGACAGACGGCCTTCGTTTAGGGCGGCGAAATTGTCGGAAATCTCCATCAATTCATCAAGGTCTTGGCTGATGACGATCACGGCGGTCCCGCCCGAGGCGAGGTCCAAAAGCGCCTGCCGGATCGCGGCGGCGGCAGAGGCATCAACACCCCATGTCGGCTGGTTCACCACCAAAAGCTCAGGCCGTTGCAGCACTTCGCGTCCGATAACGAATTTCTGCAAGTTTCCCCCCGAGAGCGAGCGCGCCGCATTGCCGGGGCCGGGGGTGCGCACGTCGAAGGTCTTTATGATCTTCTCGGCAAAGCTGCGCGCCTTGCCCCAATCGAGCATGCCGCCACGCTCCAGCCCCTCACGGGCGGCACCGGTCAGCATGGCGTTTTCGGTCAGCGACATGTCCGGCACGGCGGCATGGCCAAGCCGTTCTTCGGGCGCGGTCAACACGCCAAGCGCGCGGCGGGCGGTGGGGCCAAGAAGGCCGATATCGCGCCCGTCAAAGGTGATCATGCCCGCGCTGACCAGTGTTTCGCCCGAAAGGGCGTTGAGCAGTTCGTCCTGCCCATTGCCCGCGACCCCGCCGATGCCCAGCACCTCACCACGCCGCACCTCGACCGAAATCTCGCGCAGCGGCATGCCGAAAGCATGGGCCGAGCGGGCCGAGAGGTTGTTCAGCGTCAGCGTTACCTCGCCCGGCTCTTTGCTGTCGCGCGTGGGTGTTTTCAGCGCTGAACCGACCATCATCTCTGCCATGTCCCGCGCGGATGTCTCACGTGGGGTGCAATGGCCGACGACCTTGCCCAACCGCAGGATCGTGGCGCTGTCGCACAGGCTGCGGATCTCTTCGAGCTTGTGCGAAATATAAAGGATCGCTGTGCCCTCTGCGCTGAGCTTGCGCAAGGTTTTAAACAGGATTTCAACCTCTTGCGGGGTCAGAACCGAGGTCGGCTCGTCCATGATTAGCAGTTTGGGATCCTGCAGCAGGCAACGGATGATCTCAACCCGCTGACGCTCCCCCGCCGACAGATCGCCGACGGTGCGGTCCGGCGCGAGCGGTAGGCCATAGGTATCCGACACATCGCGGATCTGCTGGCTCAGCTCGCGCATGCGCGGCGGGTTTTCCATGCCGAGGGCGATGTTTTCTGCCACGCTGAGCGCGTCGAAAAGAGAAAAGTGCTGAAATACCATGCCAACGCCCGCCTGCCGTGCGGCATGGGGATCGGTGGGCGCAAAGCTTTCGCCCCGCATTTGCATCTGGCCCGCGTCAGGTTTGACCAGCCCGTAGATCATTTTGACCAATGTCGATTTGCCCGCGCCGTTCTCGCCCAGCAGGGCATGAACCTCACCCGGAGCAATCTGCAGGGAAACGTCATCGTTCGCGACGACGCCGGGATAGGCCTTGGTCAACCCAGAGAGGTCGAGAAGTTTGTCAGTCATGCGGAAACCTTTGTCTGGGTCCGGGCGATGAGAGAGATCAACGCACCATGTGCAATCTGGGCGGGCAGCTTGCCCAGCGACTTATCGCCAATAGGGCAGATGATGCCAGAGGGATCCACCCCCATGTCGCGCAAGCGGCGGGAAAACCGTGACTTTTTTGTGTCAGAACCGATCAACCCGACGCTCTCTGCCCCGCGATTTAGCAGGGCCGCGCAGAGGGCGAGGTCGATGTCATGGGAATAGGTGAAGATCAGGTGATGCGCGTTTTGCGGCGCGTGGGCGGCAAGGCGCGGCATATCGGCGGTGGGCGTTGCGGTCACATGGGGGGGAATGGTGGCCGGAAAACGGTCTGGCGCGCTGTCGATCCATGTGATGGCAAAGGCGTGGGCGGGGCAGGCATCCACCACGGCGCGGCCGACATGCCCCGCCCCCCAAAGCCAGAGGGGCGTGTCGCTCTCGAATGTAGCGTCCAGCGGCAGCGGCGTGGGGTTGTCGAGCGGGCGGGGCGCGGCGGTATAGCGCAGGCTAACCGCGCCGCCGCAGCACTGGCCAAGGCCGGGACCGAGGGGCAGGGTTTGGCTGTCCTCGAAACGCCCTTCGGCCAGCAAGCGCCGCGCGTGAGCAATCGCCTGATGCTCCAACGCACCGCCGCCGATGGTGCCGTCGATACTGTCCGGCGTGACCTTCATCGCCGTGCCCGCATCGCGCGGGGCCGATCCGCGCGTGGCGGTGACCTCGACAAAGATCGCGGTCATTTCCGCGCCCGTCCCACGGCGGCAAGGACGGCCTCAGCGGTGGCGGGCGCTTGCAGGTCGGCGTAGCTGTCGCCGCAGGCCGCAACCGCGTGCGACAACGCCATAAAGGCCGAGATGCCCAGCATGAAAGGCGGCTCCCCCACGGCCTTGGAGCGGTAGACCGTCTGCGCCGGGTTCGGCTGGTCCCAGAGCGCCACGTTGAAGACCGGCGGCCGGTCGGAGCAGGCGGGGATTTTATAGGTCGAAGGTGCGTGGGTGCGCAGGGTGCCGGTTTCGTCCCACACGAGTTCCTCGGTCGTGAGCCAGCCCGCGCCTTGAACGTATCCGCCCTCGATCTGGCCAATATCCAGCGCCGGGTTCAGCGACGCACCTGCATCATGCAGAATGTCGGTACGCAGGATGCGGTTTTCGCCGGTCAGCGTGTCGATCACCACCTCGGTGCAGGCGGCACCATAGGCGAAGTAGTAGAATGGCCGCCCGCGCCCGGCGATGCGGTCCCATTCGATGTCGGGCGTTTTGTAGAATCCCGTGGCCGAAAGGCTGACGCGATTTTCATAGGCCGAGGCGGCGGCAGCGGCGAAGGTGATCTCTTCGCTGCCGATCTTTACCATGCCGTCAGCAAAGCGCACCTGATCGGGCGTGGTTTGGTAACGTTCCGCCAAATGCTCCGCCATGCGGTCGCGGATCGTGTCGCAGGCGTTTTGCGCGGCCATCCCGTTGAGGTCTGACCCGGAAGACGCCGCCGTGGCCGAGGTGTTTGGCACTTTGGCGGTGTCGGTGGCTGTAATCTTGACCACCTCGGGCGAGACGCCAAAGCGTGAGGCCGTGACCTGCGCCACCTTCTGGAACAACCCTTGCCCCATCTCGGTCCCGCCGTGGTTCAGGTGGATCGAGCCATCCTGATAGACATGCACCAGCGCGCCCGCTTGATTGAGGTGGGTGAGCGTGAAGGAAATGCCGAATTTGACCGGGGTGATGGCGATGCCGCGTTTCAGCAGTGGGTTTGCGGCGTTCCACTCGGCGATGGCGGCGCGGCGGGCGTTGTAGTCGGCACTCTCGACCAGTCGGTCGGTCAGTGCGTTGATGATACAGTCGGTGACCGGCTGGTGATAGGGCGTGGTCTGCACGTCCGATGGGGTTTCAGGGATCGCAGCCTTGCCCGTCGGTGCAGGAGGCGCGCCGCGCGACGAGAGGTCGGCCTCGGCCTCCGGCGGGGTGCGGTTGTCGATCGCGGTGCCGGTATTCTCCACCTCGGTCGGGCGGTGGGCGTTGTCGCTGTAGTAATTGGCCCGGCGCACCGCGAGCGGATCAAGGCCCAGTTCCTGCGCGATATGGTCCATCACCCGCTCGATCCCGACGATGCCCTGCGGGCCGCCAAAGCCGCGAAAGGCCGTGGCGCTGGTGGTATTGGTGCGCAGGCGGTGCGAGGTGATGCGGATGTCGTGCAAATGGTAAGCGTTATCGGCATGCAGCATGGCGCGGTCGGCCACGGGCAGGCTGAGGTCCATCGACCAGCCGCAGCGGGTGTAATGGGTCACGTCCAGCGCGGTGATGCGCCCCGCCTCGTCAAAGCCTGCGTCGTAAGCGATGCGAAAATCATGCCGCTTGCCGGTGATGATCATGTCGTCATCGCGGTCATAGCGCATTTTGCAGGGTTTGCCGGTCAGAGATGCGGCGACAGAACAGGCAATCGCCAGCGCGTTGCCTTGGCTTTCCTTGCCACCGAAACCGCCGCCCATGCGCCGGGTCTCGACCCGTACGGCATGCATCGGGCGGCCAATGGCATGGGCCACCTTATGCTGAATTTCGGTCGGGTGCTGGGTCGAGGAATGCACCAGCATGTCGCCGTTGTCCTGCGGCAGCGCCATGGCGGCCTGACCTTCGAGGTAGAAATGCTCCTGCCCGCCCATCTCAATCTGGCCCGAAAGGCGGCGGCTGGCCTTGTGGAGCGCGGCCTCGGCATCGCCCTTCTGGTAGATGCGCGAGCCGTCTTCGAACCGGCTGTCGGCGGCGAGCGCCTGCTCTACGGTCAGGATCGGATCACGCGGGGTGATCTGTGGCTTGCCCAGTTGCGCGGCGCGACGGGCGGCGAGGTGACTGGTGGCCACGACCAGATAGAGCGGCTGGCCTGCGAAATGGATTTCGCCCGTCGCCAAAAGCGGCTCGTCATGGTTCGAGGGTGAGGTGTCGCAGTCATGGACGAGATCATCGGCAGTCAGCACTTTGACCACGCCGGGCGCAGACCGCACGGCGTCGAGGTCAAGCGCCGTCAATTCACCCGCCGCGACGGGGCTCAGGCCAAAGGCCAGATGCAGCGTGCCGCGTGGTGTGGGGATGTCGTCGACATAGCGTGCGGCGCCGGTGACATGCAGCACCGCCGCGTCATGGGGAAGGGGCTTTGCAACGCTCATGCCGAGACCTCCTGGAGGTTGGTGGCTTGACCATTGGCGTCGTGGAAATAGCGCAGCAGCATGTTTTGGGCCGCCTGCATCCGGTAGGCCGCCGAGGCGCGCATGTCCGAGAGGGGAGTGAAATCGTCGGTCATCGCTGCCATCGCCTTGCGGATGGTGCCTTCGCTCCACGGTTGGCCGACCAGGGCCGCCTCAGCCGCCGCGGCGCGTTTGGGTGTTGCCGCCATGCCGCCAAAGGCGATGCGCGCGGTGAGGATTTCGGTGCCATTGCCGGTGATCGACATACAGCCGCAGACCGCCGAGATATCTTGATCGAAGCGTTTCGACAGTTTGTAGCAGCGCAGGGTGTCATGTTGGCGGGGGATGAGGATGGCTTCGACGAACTCTCCCGCCGCGCGGTCTTGTTTGCCGTAGTCGAGAAAGAAATCCTCAAGCGCTATTTCGCGTCGCGCATCACCGCGCCGAAGCTGCAGGGTCGCCCCAAGCGCAATCAGCGCGGGCGGGCCATCCCCGATGGGCGAGCCATTGGCGATATTGCCGCCCAAGGTCGCCGCGTTGCGCACCTGCGTCGAGCCATAGCGGCGCAGCATGGTGCCCAAGCTGGGGTGCAGGGGGGCAAGCTTGGCCTCCACCTCGGTCAGTGTGGTCATCGCACCGATCCGCAGGCCGGTTTCATCCTCGGTGATGCCGCGCAGATCGGCGCAGCGGTTGAGGAAGGCCACGGCGCCAAGATCGCGGAAGCCTTTGGTGACCCAAAGACCCACGTCCGTCGCCCCGGCGATCAGCGTGGCATCGGGATTGTCGAGATACCAAGCGGCGAGTTCGTCGCTGTTTTCGGGCTGCACATGCGGCGCGCCTTCGGCTTTGGCGGGCGCAGGGATGTCCTGCGCCAACTTGTCTTTCAGGCTGCGCAGATGGGCGGGCACCGGCGCGCCTGCGGCGGCCTCGGCTGCGCGGATGATCGGGGCGTAGCCGGTGCAGCGGCAAAGGTTGCCAGCCAGCTGCACGTCATGATCCGTCGCCCCATTAAGATGCGCCGTGGCCATGGAGACCACGAAGCCCGGCGTGCAGAACCCGCATTGGCTGCCATGATGCTCTATCATCGTCTCCTGCACCGGGTGCAGCGTGCCATCGGCGCTCGCCATGCCCTCAACCGTGGTGACGGCTTTGCCGTTCACCTGCGGCAGAAACAGGATACAGCCATTGAGCGCGCGGCTGCCGTTTTCATCGGTGATCATCACCGAACAGGCTCCGCAGTCGCCCTCGTTGCAGCCCTCTTTTGTCCCGGTCAGCCCGCGTTCTTCGCGCAGCCAATCAAGCAGGGTGGTGGTCGGAGACACGTCGGAGAGTGACACGACTTCTCCGTTGAGAAGAAAAGTGATGTCCATTGGTTCTCATCCGCCGCGGTACAAAGTGGCCCAAAAAGGTGCGCGGGGTTCGATGCGGCGTAGAACCGGGCGCGGGCGAGGTAGAGGTCAGGCTAGCGGGGCGGGGGGCGTTTTGGCAAGGAAAAATGCGCTGGGTGCGATCCGGTGCTGGTGCCTTTGGGGCGGGTCGCGTAAATTGCGGGCATGTCCAATGATCCCCGATTCATTCACCTGCGTAGCCATTCCGAGTATTCCTTGCTGGAGGGCGCGCTGCGGTTGAAAAAACTGCCCGGCATGTGCCGCGATGCGGGTATGCCCGCGCTGGCGCTGACCGATACCAACAACATGTTCGCCGCCCTCGAATTCTCCGTCGCCATGGCGGGCGCAGGCGTGCAGCCGATCATCGGTTGTCAGGTTGATGTCGCCTATGTCGAGGTGCAGCCCGGTGAAAAACCGCGTCCGCCCGCACCGGTGGTCCTGCTGGCGCAGAGCGAATTGGGCTATGAAAACCTGATGAAGCTGAACTCCTGCCTCTATCTCGACAAGGGCGGGGCGGTGGCCGAGGTGACCTTGGCGGAGTTGGAAGCACTGAGCGCCGATATCATCTGCCTGACCGGTGGGCCAATGGGGCCGGTGGGCATGCTGTTGCAGGGCGGCCAGCGCCCGGCGGCAGAGGCGTTGATGGCACGGTTGAAAGCGGCCTTTGGCGACCGGCTCTATGTCGAGTTGCAGCGCCACCCCGAAGACGGCGGCCAGCCCGAGCCCGAGCGCCTGACCGAGCGCGGCTTTGTCGAGATGGCTTATGCGATGGACATCCCGCTGGTCGCAACGAACGATGTCTACTTCCCCAAGCCGGACATGTATGAGGCACACGATGCGCTGATCTGTATCTCGGAAGGTGCCTATGTCGACCAGCAACAGCCGCGCCGCCGTCTGACCGCACAGCATTACTTCAAGTCGCAGGCCGAGATGGCGACGCTTTTCGCTGATCTGCCCGAAGCGCTGAGCAACACCGTCGAGATTGCCAAGCGCTGCGCCTTTATGGCGTACCGCCGCGACCCAATCTTGCCGAAGTTTGCCGATGATGAAGTCGCCGAATTGCGCCGCATGGCCAACGAAGGCTTGCAAGCGCGTCTTGCCGTGATCCCCCATGCCGTGAGTGTGGAAGACTACCAAAAACGGCTCGATTTCGAGCTGGGCATCATCGAAGGCATGGGCTTCCCCGGCTACTTCCTGATCGTTGCCGACTTTATCCAATGGGCCAAGGACAACAATATTCCGGTGGGGCCGGGCCGGGGCTCGGGTGCGGGCTCGCTCGTGGCCTACGCGCTGACCGTGACCGACCTTGATCCGCTGCGCTATTCGCTGCTGTTTGAACGTTTCCTTAACCCTGAACGGGTATCGATGCCCGACTTCGATATCGACTTTTGCATGGACCGCCGCGAAGAGGTAATCCGTTATGTGCAGGAAAAATATGGCCGCGACAAAGTAGGCCAGATCATTACCTTTGGCGCGCTGCTGTCCAAGGCGGCGGTGCGTGACATCGGGCGTGTGTTGCAGATGCCTTACGGGCAGGTGGACCGTCTGTCCAAGATGATCCCCGTCGAAGGGGTCAAACCCGTCAGCATTGAAAAAGCGCTCGCGGATGAGCCGCGCCTGCGCGAAGAGGCGAAGAACGAAGAGGTCGTCGCGCGGCTGTTGAACTACGGCCAGCAGGTCGAAGGGCTGCTCAGAAACGCATCGACCCACGCGGCGGGTGTGGTGATTGGCGACCGTCCGCTGGACCATTTGGTGCCACTCTACCAAGATCCGCGTTCGGATATGCCGGCCACACAGTTCAACATGAAATGGGTCGAACAGGCCGGGCTGGTGAAATTTGACTTTCTGGGCTTGAAAACCCTGACCGTCATTCAAAACGCCGTGGATCAGATCAAGGCAGGCGGGCGGCATCTGCATATCGCCGCCGATGGTTCTGAGATTTATGCGCCGCCGGAGGGGCACGTTGATGACGTGGCCACGATTCCGCTCGACGACAAAGCGACCTATAAACTCTATTCCAGCGCCAAAACAGTCGCGGTCTTTCAGGTGGAATCCAGCGGCATGATGGATGCGCTCAAGCGCATGAAGCCGACCTGTATCGAAGACATCGTGGCCCTCGTGGCGCTCTATCGTCCCGGCCCGATGGAGAATATTCCGACCTATTGTGAGGTGAAGAACGGCCAACGCGAGCTGGAATCGGTGCATCCAAGCATCGACTACATCCTTGAGGAAACCCAAGGCATCATCGTTTATCAGGAACAGGTGATGCAGATCGCGCAGGTCATGGCGGGGTACAGCCTTGGCGGCGCGGACTTGCTGCGCCGGGCGATGGGTAAAAAGATCGCCGAGGAAATGGCCAAGGAACGCCCCAAGTTCGAAAAGGGCGCGATGGCCAATGGCGTCGATAAAAAGAAAGCAGCGGAGGTTTTCGACCTTCTGGAAAAATTCGCCAACTACGGTTTCAACAAATCCCACGCGGCGGCCTATGCGGTGGTCAGCTACCAGACCGCTTGGCTAAAGGCGAACCATCCGGTTGAGTTCATGGCCGGGGTGATGAACTGCGATATTCACCTGACCGACAAGCTCGCGGTCTACTTCGAGGAAGTGCGCAAACGGCTGGAGTTGCCTTGGGTGCCGCCTTGTGTGAACCGCTCAGATGCGAGCTTCAAAGTGGTCGACGGCGCGCTGGTCTATGCATTGGGCGCGTTGAAAAACGTCGGGCTTGAAGCGATGAAGTTGGTGACCGAGGGGCGCAAGGTGGATGGCGTCGATAAGCCCTTTGCCACGCTTTATGACCTTGCGCGGCGGGTGGACCTCAAGCGCGTCGGCAAGCGGCCCTTGGAGATGCTTGTGCGCTCGGGCGCTTTTGACCAGCTCGACAGCAACCGCCGCCGGGTGTTCCAATCGCTCGACGGGTTGGTCAGCTATTCGGCGGCGATCCATGAGCAGAAGGCCAGCAATCAGGTCTCGCTCTTTGGCGAGGCGGGCGACGATCTGCCCGAGCCGCGCATGTTACCCTGCGATGACTGGCAATCGGCTGAACGTTTGGCCGAAGAATTTAAAGCGGTTGGTTTCTACCTCTCAGGTCACCCGCTTGATGATTACATGGTCCCGCTGCGCCGCAAATGGGCGCGGGAAACCGGGCTGCCCTTCCTCACGCTGGACGAGTTGACTGAAAAGGTCAGCACACGCGGCGCGATGAATGCGCGGCTGGCGGGGGTCGTCGCCGGGCGGCAGGAACGCAAATCGGCGCGGGGCAACCGCTTTGCCTTTGCGCAGCTATCTGACACCACGGGCGGTTATGAGGTGACGCTGTTCTCAGACACGCTGGAACTGGCGCGGGAACATCTCGAAGTAGGCTCAAAGATCGTCATCACGGTTGAGGCCACGATGGAAAGCGATCAGCTCAAGCTGCTGGGCCGTTCGGTGGCACCCATTGATGCGGCGGTGGCGGATGCGGGCAGCATGGGGCTGCGGGTCTTTATTGACGGGCCGGGGGCGATTCAGGCGGTGGCCGATGTGCTGGACGGTGCGCGCCAAGCGGTCAAGGCGGCGGGCAAGGGGCCGGTGCAGTTTTGTCTGATGGACCCAAGCCTGCCCGGCGAGGTCGAGGTTGATCTGGGCCGCGAGTTCCCGGTGACACCGCAGATCAAGGGCGCGATCCGTTCGCTTGATGGGGTGATGGAGGTCGAGGAAATCTGACCTCGCCCCTCGCGCAGATCCGCCCTTTTTCCGCCCGTCAGTGGACGGCAAGCGGTGGCTGCGCTAATTCCCTGACAGCCAAAGGGGAGCCGACCATGTACCGACGCATCAGCCTATTATTCATGGCAGCGCTTCTCTCGGCCTGCGGCATGGCGCCCCCCGCGCCATCGCCTCAGGTCGCAGAGGTCGGCTTTGGCACCGCCTTGCCCTTTGGGGAGGTCGCCCGCGTCTGTGATGTGCGAGAGCAGGATTTGGGCAAGATGGTCGAAGAACCTGCGGCGCGGGGCTATCGGCTGTTCGATTCGCAACCCGGCAGCGCGGGGGCGCGCAGTTTTTACATCACCGGTTTTGCGGATGACTGCGCACGCCAGTTGACGGCGGCCAATGTCTTGTTCGGCACGCCATCGGTCTATGAGCAGTTGCACTATGGCCCGGGCGGGGAAAACCTGCCCATCGCTGAGACTGACGCGGCCTATGAGGCGATCAAGGCCAGCGTCTGCGGGGCGGGGCGCAGCAAACCCTGTGGCAAGCGGATTGGCACGCTCGACAAAACGGCGTTTTTCGTCAGCGCCTATGAGCGTTTGGGCCAGACCGCGCGTTGGTCTGAGGTGTTGGTGCATGACGGGGCCGCGGCCGCCGTGGCAATGAAATCAGCGAATTGAGCGGCGCCGCGGCTCAATAATGCGGTGGCCGTTCGTCGCCCAAAAGCACCGCGCCACCGCCTGAGGCATCCCGCTCCCCCTCGCGCTGCATCAACATATGCACGCGGCGGTTCAGGGTCACGATCTCATCCTCCTGACGGGTGACGATCTCTGACATATCATCAACCGCGCGGGTGAGGTGGGCGATCTGCTCTTCGAGTTGGTTAATTTGTTCTGCGGTTTGATCTAGGGTTTGTTCTGACATAGGGGCGCGTCCTTTTTGCGCGATTTAGCATGGGCGGGCGGCACAAGACAGGGGCAACACGCAGCGTTGCTTGCTCTTGCGGGGGGCTTGGGCTAGACGCGAGGCCAATTGATGCACCGAGGATCCTTGCCATGGCAAAGCCCAAGAAAACCCCCCGTCCCAAGGCGCAAACCCCCAAGGGGTTCCGCGATTATTTCGGGACCGAGGTGACCCATCGGGCCGAGATGCTCAGCAAGATCGCCGCAGTTTACCACCGCTATGGGTTCGACGCGCTGGAAAGCTCGGGCGTGGAGACTGTCGAGGCGCTTGGCAAATTTCTTCCCGATGTGGACCGCCCGAACGAGGGCGTCTTTGCGTGGCAGGAAGATTCCGAAGGCGACAAGCCTGGCGATTGGCTGGCGCTACGTTATGACCTGACGGCCCCCTTGGCGCGGGTCTATGCCCAGCACCGCAACGATCTGCCGATGCCCTACCGCCGCTATGCGATGGGGCCGGTCTGGCGCAATGAGAAGCCGGGGCCGGGGCGGTTTCGGCAGTTTTATCAATGCGATGCGGATACCGTGGGCGCGCCATCGGTCGCAGCGGATGCCGAGATTTGCGCGATGCTGGCTGATTGTCTGGAAGAGGTCGGGATTGCGCGCGGCGACTATGTGGTGCGCGTGAACAACCGCAAGGTGCTGAACGGTGTGCTGGAAGTCGCGGGCCTTGCCGGAGACGACAAGGACGCCGAACGCGGCATCGTGCTGCGCGCCATCGACAAGTTGGACCGCCTCGGCCCAGAGGGCGTGCGCGCCTTGCTGGGCGAGGGCCGCAAGGACGACAGCGGCGATTTCACCAAGGGTGCCGGGCTGGAAGACGCGCAGGCCGATGTGGTCATGGGCTTCATGCAGGCCAAGCGTGACAGCGGGGCCGAGACTGTGGCGCGGCTGCGCGAGTTGGTCGCGGGCTCCGATGTCGGCGTGCAGGGCGTGGATGAGCTTGAACTGATCTCTGACCTTCTGGCAGCGGGTGGCTATGGCCCCGACCGGGTTGAGATTGACCCTTCCGTCGTGCGCGGCCTTGGCTACTACACCGGGCCGGTGTTCGAGGCCGAGCTTACCTTTGAGATCAAAGACGAAAAGGGCCGCGCGCGGAACTTCGGCTCGGTCGCGGGCGGTGGGCGCTATGACGGGCTAGTGAAGCGTTTCACGGGGCAGGAAGTGCCTGCCACCGGCGTCTCTATTGGGGTTGATCGGCTGCTGGCCGCTTTAGCAATGCGGGCCGAGCGAACGATGGTACCTGAAGGCCCCGTCGTCGTCACCGTGATGGACCGGGACCGCATGGCCGATTATCAGGCGATGGTCGCCGAGTTGCGGCAGGCGGGCATTCGGGCAGAGGTGTATCTGGGCAACCCAAAGAACTTCGGCAACCAGATGAAATACGCCGACAAGCGTCAGAGCCCGGTTGTGGTCATTGAAGGCGGTGACGAGAAAGACCGCGGCGTGGTGCAGATCAAGGACATGGTGTTGGGCGCGCAACTGGCGCAGGAGGCCAGCCATGATGAGTGGAAAGAGCGCAAAAACCAATATGAGGTAAAGCGCAGCGATCTGGTGCAGGAAGTGCGCAATATTCTGGATCGGACCAACTGATGCCGACAAGTTCTGACACGTTGGCCCGCGCGGCAAGCCTGCGCGCGATCTTTGAGGCGCAGGGCGCTGTGCTGGTTGAACCGCCAATCTTGCAACCTGCGGACACTTTGCTGGACCTCTACGGCGAGGACATTCGCGCCCGCGCTTATGTCACCTCAGACGCGCTGCGGGGCGAGCAAATGCTGCGCCCCGATTTCACCGTGCCCGTGGTGCAGATGCATATGGCACATGGGGCGGAGCCTGCACGCTACACCTATTCAGGCGAGGTGTTTCGCCGGCAGGAGCATGACCCGAACCGACCCAATGAGTATATCCAAGTGGGCTATGAGGTCTTTGACCGCGCCGATCCGGCAGCGGCAGATGCCGAAGTGTTCGCACTGATTGCCGAGGCGATGCAGGGTCTGCCAGTGCGCCCCGTGACGGGCGACATCGGTGTGCTCATGGCAGCGGTGCAGGGGCTTGAGACATCGCCTGCACGTAAACAGGCTTTGATGCGGCACATCTGGCGGCCCCGCCGGTTTCGTGCCTTGCTTGACCGTTACGCGGGCCGCAGCCCGGTGCCCGCGTCGCGTCAAGCCTTGTTGGCCGGTGACGCCGCAGACGGCGATGCGCCTATGGTGGGGCTGCGCTCAAGCGCCGAGATTGACGCGCGGGTTGCAGCCCTGCGCGAAGATGCCAAAACGGCGCCGATCTCAGAGCAACAGGTCGATCTGTTCGATGCGCTTCTCGAAGTGCGAGAGACGTTGCCGAATGCGCTGAGCCGTCTGCGTGATCTGATGGTGGACATGCCCGCGATCGCCGATGCGGTGACCGGCGTGACCGACCGTGCCGAGGCGATGCGCGCACGTGGGATTGATACTGATGCCTTGCTTTTCGAGGCCAGCCACGGCCGTTCTTCGATGGAATATTACGACGGTTTTGTTTTTGCCTTCCGGGCGGAAACACGCCCCGATCTGCCCAGCATCGCCACCGGCGGGCGCTATGATGCGCTGACGCGGCGGCTGGGGCAGGGCGATGAAATCCCGGCGGTGGGCGGCGTAATGCGCCCCGGCCTGATGCTGGAACTGGAGGCCGGGCAATGACGCTGAAACTTGGCGTGCCGTCCAAGGGGCGGCTGATGGAAAAGACCTTTGAGTGGTTCGGTGCGCGTGGCGTCCGCCTGCAGCGCACCGGATCTGATCGCGAATATGCTGGCAAGGTCGAGGGGGTTGAGGATGTCTCTCTGGTGCTGCTCTCAGCCGGGGAAATCCCGCGAGAGTTGTCGGCAGGGCGGATCCACTTAGGCGTGACTGGCACCGATTTGGTGCAGGAGAAACTGGCGCTTTGGGATCAGTTGGTTGAGCCTCTGGAAGAGTTGAACTTTGGCCATGCCGATCTGATCATCGCGGTGCCGCAGGCGTGGATTGATGTCGATACGCTGGATGATCTGGATGCTGCGGCGGCAGCCTTTCGCGCCGAACATGGGTTCCGGCTGCGCATCGCGACCAAGTATCACCGTTTGGTGCGGGAATTCCTGCGCACCCACGGGGTCGCTGATTACGCGTTGGTTGACAGCCAAGGCGCGACCGAAGGCACGGTGCTGAACGAAACCGCCGAGGCGATTGCCGATATCACCTCAAGTGGAGAGACTTTGCGCGCCAATCACCTGAAGATCCTAAGCGATGGGTTGATCCTGCAATCGCAGGCGACGCTTTGGCGGTCACGCATGGCGCCGTTGGAAGACCATAGCCGCAAAGCGCTGAAAGCCCTGATTGCGCAACTGACCTGAAGTCGCGTTATAGCGCGATTATTCTTTTCTATCGCAACACCCGGAGCCTAAAGTTCCGGGTGTTTTATTGTGCGGATCACATAGCAAAATATCGGACCATGACGATGGCAGGGTGACGGCGACGATGAAACTGTACCGCGCCAAGGTCTATGCGCTTTACGCCTGAGTTAGGTCAGAGCACGCCAATTTCGGCCAATGCGCGGTTCAATTCGACTGGTAGTTCGGTCTCCTCCTCGCGGCCCTCGGGCAGGTCAGGGGGCGCGTCTTCGGATTTGAGGTATCGCCAGCCTTGGAACGCGCGGCGTAGGCTGTTCTGGGTGCGAATGATTTCGGGGTCCAGCACGATGGCGCAGCGGCGGATGCCATCGGCGCGGGTGATCTCTTCCAAACGCAGGATGCGCTGACGGGCCTGAATCACCCCTTTGATCACCCAATAGATTGATCCGCCGTTGAGAATCTCGGCTTCGCGCTTGGGCCACATGCGGGTCACATGACGCGGCAGACCGTCTTTCGTCCGCACATCTTTGCGCGCCTGCCATTTGGTGAGGCTCTCGACGCCCTCGGTACCGACCGAAAGTTTGATTAGGTTGATTTTATCGGTCACATCGCCCCCCAGCGATTCCATTGGTCTACGCCATATAAGGTAGTTGGATTTCAATCACATGCAAATTCTTGTGGGTTCGGCGGCATTTTTCCTGTTTTCGTTTTCGCGCACCCTAGCTATGAAGGGCCCCTGCCACTGACCTCAGGAGTTTCAAAATGTCCCGCTTTACCGCCCCGATCGCCGAACAAATTTGGGATATGAAATACCGCTTTAAAGGGGCCGATGGCACCGCAAAAGACGTGACGGTAGAAGACACTTGGCGCCGCATCGCGCGTGACCTCGCGCAGGTCGAATCGGATGCCGATGTTTGGGAAGACAAATTCTTCGGCGCGCTGGAGGATTTCAAATACCTCCCCGCTGGCCGCATCACCGCAGGGGCGGGCACCGCGCGCCGTGTGACCCTGTTCAACTGCTTCGTCATGGGCACCGTGCCTGACAGCATGTCCGGCATCTTTGACATGCTGAAAGAGGCCGCATTGACCATGCAGCAGGGCGGGGGAATCGGCTATGACTTCTCCACCATCCGCCCGCGTGGCGCGGATGTGCTGGGCGTCTCGGCAGATGCCTCTGGCCCGCTGTCGTTCATGGATGTTTGGGATGCAATGTGCCGCACAATCATGTCCGCAGGCAGCCGCCGTGGTGCAATGATGGCCACCATGCGCTGTGACCACCCTGATGTCGAAGACTTCATCTCGGCTAAATCCGATCCGGCGCGTCTGCGCATGTTCAACATGTCGGTGCTGGTCACTGACCCCTTCATGGAAGCCGTGAAGGCCGATGGTTCTTGGGATTTGGTTTTTGGCGGCAAAGTCTACAAGACCGTGCAGGCGCGTGATCTGTGGAACAACATCATGCAGGCGACCTATTCTTATGCCGAGCCGGGCGTGATTTTCATCGACCGCATCAACTCTGCCAACAACCTGAACTATTGCGAGACCATCGCGGCCACCAACCCCTGTGGTGAACAGCCGCTGCCGCCTTACGGTGCCTGCCTTTTGGGTTCGATCAACCTTGCGCGTCTTGTGGCGCAACCCTTTGATGCGGCAGCGCATCTTGATCAGGACGCCATGAGCGAATTGGTCGCCACCGCCGTGCGGATGATGGACAACGTCGTCGACGTGTCGAAATTCCCACTTCCCGAACAACAGGCCGAGGCACAGGCCAAGCGCCGCATCGGCCTTGGAGTCACCGGGCTTGCGGATGCGCTTTTGATGGTCGGCTTGCGCTATGGCAGCGACGAGGCCGCGCAACAGACCGAGGAATGGCTGCGTGCGATTGCCCGTGCCGCCTACCTTGCGTCAGTGGACCTGGCCAAAGAAAAGGGTGCTTTCCCACTCTTTGACGCAGAGAAATTCCTCGCCTCTGGCACCATGATGCAGATGGACGACGATGTGCGTGATGCGATCCGCGAACATGGTATCCGCAACGCGCTGCTGACCTCCATCGCGCCCACCGGCACGATCAGCCTCTATGCCGGGAACGTGTCTTCGGGGATCGAGCCGGTCTTTGCTTACGCCTACACCCGTAAGGTGCTGCAAAAAGACGGCAGCCGAACCGAGGAAGAGGTCGTTGACTACGCCGTGCAGATGTGGCGCGAGCTGAAGGGCGACGCACCGCTGCCCGACTATTTCGTCAACGCTCAGACCCTGCCGCCTGCGGATCACGTAAAGATGCAGGCTGCCGCGCAGAAATGGATCGACAGCTCGATTTCCAAGACCATCAACTGCCCTGAAGATATCTCCTTTGACGACTTCAAAGATGTCTACATGCAGGCATGGGATCTGGGCTGCAAAGGCTGCACCACCTACCGCCCGAATGACGTGACCGGATCGGTCCTGAGCGTGTCGTCCGAAAAGACAGACAAGGCCCCCGCCGACAGCCCCGATCAGGTCAGCGAAGGCGGCGAAATCGTTTATATGTCCGACCCGCTGGACCGTCCCGCCGAGTTGGAGGGCAACACCTACAAAGTCAAATGGCCCGATAGTGAGCACGCGCTCTATATCACCATCAACGACATTGTGCTGAACGGTCATCGTCGTCCGTTTGAGGTCTTCATTAACTCCAAAAACATGGAGCATTTCGCTTGGACTGTGGCTCTGACGCGCATGGTCTCTGCGGTATTCCGGCGCGGCGGCGACGTGTCTTTCGTAGTAGAAGAGCTGAAGGCTGTCTTTGACCCGCGTGGTGGTGCTTGGATGCAGGGCAAATACATCCCCTCCATCCTCGCGGCGATTGGCGGCGTGATCGAACAGCATATGATCGCTACCGGTTTTATCGCGGGCGAAGGCATGGGACTGAAGACTGATCCACAAGCGAAGGTCGTCGGCTTGGACGCCCCGCGTGGGAAGTCTTGTCCGTCTTGCGGGCAGTTCGACCTGCGGATGGTCGAAGGTTGCATGACTTGCGGGAGTTGCGGGCATAGTAAGTGTGGGTGACGGGGCGTTTGGGCTATTTGTCAGTTGTTGACGTCCGACATAGGTATTACGTCTTTGCGACAAAAGACGGTTTTTTGAACCGCATGTAGGCTAACGCCGATTCCGAGTTTGAGAACCAACAAGGGCGGCGCTATGAGGCGCCGCCCTTGTTGATTTCCCCGCGTTTTCATTCAGTCGGCAAGTGCTGCTTCGGCTTCTTGTCTCAGAAAAATGTTGCCGTAGTCGACGTGGTCTGGGCTGAAGGGTATGACGCCAGCACCCCGCAGTTTGCTGGACAATGACTGCCAACTGGTGCCCTTCGCTTTTGAGAGCATGCGGAGAGTAGCGAAGCGATCATAAAATGCCGCAGCATCTTTGGGAGCGATGAATTTCTGCATCGCCTTGGTGCGAGGATTGCGCATCTCCGTCGAGGAGACATGCCCATTGCGCACCAACCTATGCATGTGGACGGGGTTACCCAACCCTACTGTTTTAGCGAACAGTTCCATAGACATTGCGGATGGCATGTCCTGTGCAAGAATTTGGGAAACTTCGTCATGGTAAACATGGACAGAGGCGTAACCACTGAACTGCACGTTGCGGGCAACGCGTTGAATTTGCCCATCCCAGATTGCGTGAATGATTTCGGCAGGGCGCAGTTTCAGGCGTTGTGCGCATTTTGCGATAGTTTCCCACCCATGTTGGGCCTGCTGGATCGTTTCAGCACTGTTTAACAGCCGGTCTACGAATGCCCGTCCATCCCGCGGGTCCCAGACATGCTTTGTACTCGTATCGGAAAGGGACGGTTGCAAAACGCCATCTTCGGCCAGAAGGTAGAACTGCGAACGACCGATGTTAAGCGCATCGTAGAATTCTTTTGCGGACATGAAGGTAACCAATGATGCCAACAAGGACCGCGCTGCTTCGGCATCGAACACGGCCCAATTGTCAGGCAATTTGCGGTCGATCAAACCCGATGCCTCTAACATTGTCCGCAAGCGGCGGATATCGACGCCAGTCTCCTCTGCCGCCGTCCGTACCGAATGCAAAATTCGTTCCTTGACAGGCATCCCTAGAACATAATCCCCGGGCTGCAATGGCCAGCTTTCCAGAAGATGTTGCGCGAGGATTTCGCGATATGGTGCGAAATCAACATCGGCAATGTAATCCTGTGACAGGCGATCATAGAGCATTGGGAAAACTGCTTTCGGGCCAAGTCGAGGTTCCGCGAGACGACTCAGTTTTTGTAGTTCTTTGTGGATGGCTTGCTCTCCGTGTCGCGCGATCTCGAAACCCATTTGGTAACAACCCCACTCCGATTCAGGGGCAACCTGTGAAGGTTTGACACCCTCAAGTTTCAATCGTGAGGTACCCAAAAGGCGACAAAAAACCGATGCAGCATGCAGAGGTTGGTCATCAAGCCAAGTTGCGGTGTGAGGCTGTCCTGCCAATCTCTGGTCGAACCAGATTTCGAAGTCCGTCGGATCACGTACTTCGTGCTTGAAGCCTTCGGACATGACACAGTCCGCAATCAAACGAAACTGCGCCGCTGTGTCGTATCGCTGCGTCTGTGCCGCGTTCTTCCACAGAACCACTAGCTCCCTCTCATGTCGCAGACACAGACTGACATGGTGGATCAGCCAATGACTCCGGAAAATCATCGAGCGGTGCGGAGGCAGCGCTGAGCTTGCGATATCTTCTTTCAGACAGGAGGGGCATCCACGGACCTGGGACGTAAGCAGCGGTCTAACCGGGAACTCATGCCCCTGAATGCTTCGCTTGGCCGCGCCAATACCTTTGGGTGTCCAATCCCAGAACGTGCTTTCGGAATGCCCGATCATCTGGCTGAATTCCTTCAGACCTGAGGGCTCACCTTTCAGAATTTCGGCAAACGGAAGTCCGATGTCTTGTCCGAAATCCACAGCGGATACAGCTCCCATTGAAGCGAGACGGGACATGACTGCGAAGGCAGGTTCGCGTTCGCGGGGCACGGTTTGCAGCGGAAGTGGATTATTTTTTTCGGTCATTCAATCAAGTATGACCCAAGTATTGATCTGTCAAATACGCAGAGCGACTTTATCCAATAATTAGTAGCGGTGCGTTCAGAGGCCGGCGATAGAAAAGTCGTGTTTCCTATGCCTGTGATCGCCTTGTACGCCTTAGGGGCGTGGGACATATGGGGCGGAGAGCCGAAGTTCGCCGCACGTGCGAACGCATTCCGTGCCGACTGTAATAGCCGCCATCCAACCGAGCACTATTCTCGATCAAAGGGGCCATACACCGAGGTCTGAATGAGGGACCAGTGAGGGACATGTCCCCAGATTTGTGCAACAAACCGCTCCATGGTCTAAATGGAGTTCAAGCAAGCAGTTGCTACGCCGCTTTTACGCAATGACTGAGGGAATATAGACAGTACTATTGCTGTCCTATCTCGCCGTATCGCCGAACGGGCGTTTGATACAGTACGATCAAAGAAGCACCTGTGCGAGGGCGCGGTTGAGCTGAAGTTTATAGCGCCCGGTCGCCTTGGGGGGCTAAAGCCAGATGCGTATCGGCTGCCTGCGTGGCACCGGTCGAAAAATGGCGCATGATCCAATCGGCGAACGCTGCGGTTTCGGGACGCTCATCGGTTCGCACCACCAGCCAGTAGGTGTCGCGCGCCAACGGACTGACCCCGTTCATCCGTTTCAATCGCCCATCAGCCAGAAATCGTTCGACTAACGGGTTGCCTGCCAGCGCAACACCATGCCCCTCCAAGGCTGCCTGCAGCATCGTGAAGTAGCTGTTGAACTGAAGCCCTTGGGGGTCAGCAGGCAATTCCATCCCGCGCACGCTGAACCAGTTCTCCCACTTGGCCTCCGGGCGGTACAGGCCGCTCAGATGCATCAACCGTTCAGATAGCAGATCCTTAGGTGTTTCTAGCGCTGTCTGTGCAGGATAGTCTGGGCTCCAAACTGGCAGGATCGACTCCTGTGTCATAAAGCGCGCCCCGGGTGGCTCTTCGGGCGCATATCGAATCGCCAGATCAATCGCCTCGGCTTCCAGATTAAGATAGCGGTCCGACACAGCCAGATCGATCTCGATATCTGGGCGCTGCTCGGAAAATTCCGCCAGCCGTGGCATCAGCCAGTAGTTTGCAAATGCCGATGTGACGGTCACCTTTAGCCGACGGATCCCATCAGGGCTGCGCAACCGGTCCAAAGCTTCGGTAACGTCCACCAAAGCAGGTGTTATAACGCTATCTAGCGCGAGGCCTGCCGCTGTCGCGTGGACGGTGCGGTGTCCGCGTTCGAAAAGCGGGGTGTCCAGATGTGCCTCAAGATCGGCAATCTGACGACTGACGGCCACTCGCGATACCCCAAGCTCCTCGGCGGCACGGCTGAAGTTTTCAGCTCGGCAGGCGGTAGAAAAGACAACGAGATGACGCAAGAAATGAGCATGATCAGAAGGATTTGCCATAACGATTTGGTTAACGCACCGCTACGTAGATCGCAACTGGAATGGGTCGGGGAAGAGCCTTAACCTGTCGCTCACAGTATAAATTACTACAACAACCAACGGAGGCTTCCGATGATCCGTCCGATTTCGAATATTTGCGCGCTAACCACTTCCATGCTTTTGGCCACAACAGCTGCCGCTCAGGATATGCCCGGCGAGGGTGTCAGCGTTCACCCGATTAAGGCGACTCCGGTCAATGCTTGGCTGTGGAACCAAGTCGTCGCACTGGGTCTTGGTGAACTTGGTTATGAAATTAACGATATACGCGAGGCTGACTTTCCGGTGCTTCACCTGGCCGTCGGTCAAGGCGACGCAGACTTCACAGCCAACAACTGGAAGCCGCTGCACGACGCCTACTATGATCGTGCGGGTGCCGAAGACACCATGGTGCGCATGGGGCCAATCACCACTGGTGCAGGTCAAGGGTATTACATCGATAAGGCCACGGCCGAGGAATATGACATTAAGAGCTTGGGTGATTTAAAAGACCCCAAGATCGCCGCGCTGTTCGACAGCGATGGCGACGGCCGCGCCAATCTGGCCGGCTGCAATCCCGGCTGGGGCTGTGAGACTGTGATCGAGCATCATCTTGAGGAGTTTGATCTGCGCGACACGGTTCAGCACGATCAGGGGAGCTATTTCGCGATTATCGCGGATGCGATCGCACGCCATGAGAATGGCAGTCCCATCCTTTACTATACATGGACGCCTAACTGGGTCGGTGACGTGCTGAAACCCGGTGAAGACACGGTGCAGTTGGATGTGCCCTATTCTGCGATTCCCGGTGATCCCGACGGGAGCACCGAACTTGAAGACGGATCAAACCCCGGATTTGCAATGAACGACATCTATATCCTCGCCAACCGTGACTTTGCCGAAGCAAACCCGGCAGCAGCGACCTTTATGGAACAGGTGCAAATCCCCTTGTCCGACGTGAACGCGGTCCAAGTCCGGATCCGCAACGGCGAGGATAGCGCGGAGGATTTCCGCAAGCAGGCCGAAGATTGGATCGCGGACAACCGCGGCTCGGTCGACAGCTGGCTTGAAACAGCGCGCGCGGCTGCAAAGTGAGTAGTGATCTACAAGGAAACGGCGCACGGGGTGGCGATAGGCAACCCCGTGTCGCTTGCAACGGTGTCTGGAAAATGTTCGGCGACCGGGCCGATGAGGCTCTACGTGCCGCCCGCGACGAAGGGCTAAGCAAGGACGAGCTGCGCGATCGTTTTGATTGTGTCGTTGGCGTACGCGACGCGAGCTTTGAGGTCTATGAGGGCGAAATCTTTTGCATAATGGGTCTGTCCGGCTCGGGTAAATCCACGCTGGTGCGTCACATCAATCGCCTGATCGACCCGACGGCTGGTGAAATCCACGTGGCGGGCGACCGGGTGGATACGATGGATGAAACGGCGCTAAACACGCTTCGGGCTGAAAAAATCGGCATGGTGTTTCAGCATATGGCGCTGTGGCCACACCGCACGCTGGTCGAAACCGTGGGTTTCGGGCTGGAAGTGCGTGGCGTTCCCAAGGCTGAACGACGCGAGCGGGCGCTGGCTGCCCTTACCGACATGGAGCTTGTCGATTGGGCTGACCAATATCCCAATGAGCTGTCGGGCGGCATGCAGCAGCGCGTCGGACTGGCGCGTGCATTGGCCGCCGATCCCGATATCCTACTGATGGACGAGCCGTTTTCCGCGCTCGATCCTCTGATCCGACGCCAACTGCAGAACCAATTTCTCGACCTTTCGCGTAAGTTGGGCAAGACCACCATTTTCATCACCCACGATCTGGACGAGGCCATCCGCATGGGTGACCGCATCGCCATCATGAAAGATGGCGAAATCGTTCAGACTGGAACGGCGGAAGACATCGTCACCGCGCCGGCCAATGATTACGTTGCCGATTTTGTGGAAAACGTGCCGAAGGGCGGCTTCATCACAGCGCGCCAGATTATGGACACCCACGGTGCCGACACTGCCGGGCGCAGTATCGCGCCCGACACACCGCTGAACGAGGTTCTTGCAAAATTTGCTGAGGATCAAACGCCGATAGCCGTGACCGAAGGCGGCGCCACACTGGGCTGTGTGACGGTGGGCGCTGCATTGTCCGCGCTTGCCGGAAAGGATGAAACCTGATGAATTTGTGGAATATATTCGATACCGAATGGGTGCCGGTAGGCGCATGGATCGACAATCTCTTGCAATGGCTTGTGTCAGACTTCCGTTTTGTCTTTCAGGCCATAAAGGTGCCATTTGACGTGGTGCTGTCCGCTTTGGAAGACGGGCTGACCGGAGCACCGGATTTGTTGATCCTGTTCTTGATCACGTTGATCGCATGGCAGGCCGGAGGGCGCAGGGTGGCAACGGTTGCTACGCTTTCGATGCTGGCCATCGGGCTGATGGGGGCGTGGGAAGAAAGCATGACGACCCTTTCGATCGTGCTGACTTGTGTGTTCTTTTGCGCCTTGGTCGGCCTGCCGTTAGGTGTCGCCTCGGCACGATCTGAAAGGGTGTGGAACTGGATGCGTCCGGCGCTTGACCTGATGCAGACGATCCCTTCATTCGTGTATTTGGTGCCCGTGGTTATGCTGTTTTCCATTGGCAACGTCTCGGGGGTGATCGTCACGTTCATCTATGCATTACCGCCTTTGGTTCGTCTGACCAATTTGGGAATTCGGCAGGTCCGTTCCGACATGGTAGAAGCGGCGCGCGCTTTTGGCGCCACGCAACGCCAAACGCTGTGGAAAATCGAATTGCCGCTCGCAATGCCGACGATCATGGCGGGCGTGAACCAGACGATCATGATGGCCCTGTCTATGGTTGTCGTGGCATCCATGATCTCAGTCACAGGGCTGGGGCAAATGGTGCTGCGGGGCATTGGGCGCTTGGACATGGGGCTCGCCTCGGTTGGCGGGTTGGGGATCGTGTTCTTGGCTATCATGATTGACCGTATCAGCCAAAGCCTAGGGCAGCCCTCTCGAGATCGGGGTCACAAGCGGTGGTATGAGTCCGGTCCGGTAGGCCTGGTCACCGGGCTCTTTGGCAGCAAGCCAGAGGCAAGCCACGACGATGGCAAAACGGCCATCGCACCGAGACAAAAATAACCTTGAAAGGGTTCGGCATGACAGAAAAAACGAATATCCTGTTCATTCAGGTCGATCAATTGATGGCCGAAGCGTTGGGTGCCTATGGCAATGGATTTTGCCATGCGCCTAACATTGACGCGCTGGCGCAGCGGGGGGCGGTATTCGAAAGGGCCTATTGCAACTATCCGCTTTGCGCACCGTCGCGGGCCTCGATGGCTACAGGCAAACTTTGCTCGAACATCGGTGCTTGGGATAACGCCGCCGAACTACCGGCCTCAGCACCGACCTATGCCCATTACCTACGCGGAGCGGGGTACCGCACCGCACTGGCCGGCAAGATGCACTTTATCGGTCCAGATCAGTTCCATGGGTTCGAACGCCGCTTGACCGCCGATGTCTATCCGGCAGACTTTTCTTGGGTACCCCGCGAAGGCGGGATGAAACCGAGCGAGACAAACGATACGCGCGGCGTCACGGCATCGGGAGTGGCCGAACGCACCGTTCAAATGGATTATGATGATCGCGTTACTTATGAGTCGATCCAATATCTTTACGATATGGCCCGCGACGAAAAGGATAAGCGCCCCTTCTTCCTACAGGTATCCTGGACCCATCCCCACGATCCGTTCTTCTGTCGCCCCGAGCATTGGGCACTGTATGAAGATTGCGATATTCCGATGCCCCGCGTCGGCGCCCTAAGCGAGACCGAGCATGACCCGCATTCTGCGCGGTTGCTCAGCAACTTCTCAATGTTGGGGGTCGATTTCCCAACTGAAGACGTCATTCGTGCCCGTCGCGCCTATTACGGGTCGATCAGTTATGTGGATGACAAGGTCGGCGAACTGATGGAGGTGCTCGAGGCAACCGGACAAGCGGACAACACCGCCATTGTCTTCACCTCGGATCACGGTGAGATGCTTGGCGAACGGGGAATGTGGTTCAAGAAGCATTTCTACGAACCCTCGCTGCGCGTGCCGCTGATCATTGCGGCACCCGGATATGATGGCAAACGGGTTGCTGGCGTGACGTCGCTTGTCGATCTGCTGCCCACGTTTATGGGGCTTGCCGAAGGCTCGGGTTGGACCAGCCCGATCGAGGAGCTGGATGGCGACGATCTAACGCCGTTTTTGGGTGATCGCGAGATCCCCGAGGATCGCACGGTCTATGCAGAATACCTGGCCGAGGCGACACCGGCACCAATCCTGATGATCCGCCGTGGCCGGTTCAAGTACATTCATTCGGACGTTGACCCACTGATGCTGTTTGATGTGGAGGCAGACCCGGACGAACGCCAGAATTTGGCTGATGATCCAGAGTACACGGAAATCATTGAAGCCTTTGCTGACGAGGCTCGTGCGAAATGGGACAGCACCGCGATGTGGGAATGTATCATGAAGGATCGTCGCCGCCGGCTGTTGATCCATGAGGCCAACAGCAAGGGTGTCGCGCCGAACTGGAACCATGGTGAAGCGCCCGGAGAGAGTGTTCCGTGGTACCGCGGGCATGAAGGGTACAACGAATGGGCCTTCCGTCACATGCCGGTGAAGGCCGCGGAGTGACAGCACAGGCCGAACTCTTGTGACGCTACAATCAGGTTCTGTCGGGCGTGATGGTGCTGTTCTAGCCGCAGCTTCGCCAAGCTTCAGAAACGGGTGACCACCTTCTGAAGGTAGCAGGATTTGATTGGGGCGGTGCCGGCCTTCGCATTGAAGGCCGGCTGAAACTGCAGATATGCAGTGCCGAGACCACCATCCTTGGTGACGACAAATAGCCGCTTCGCGATGCCAGCGGTGCTACGAAATTGACGGAAAGAGGCGCGTGATGGAAGGCGAGAAGAAAACTTGCTGCGGTGCCAGACGAAGCGAAGGGGCGGATCGCTCTGCCTCGCGCGAAGCTGAATTCCACTTGGCCGCGAAGGAGGTTCCGAACGCCTCGGCGGCGGAACGTGACGAACTCCGGGCGGGTCTCGTGCCGATTGCTGGTGGCATTTTTGAGATGGGCTCCCGCCGGTCGCGCTTTGAGGCCGATCTCGATAGCCCCCGGCGCAAGGTAAAGCTGTCTCCTTACCGGATGGCACCAACCTCTGTGACGAACCGGCAATACCAACGGTTCGTCGACGCGACGGGTTATCGCACTGTGGCGGAACGCGAGGGTTGGAGTTTCGTGTTCCACCTTCTGCTGGATGAGCCCTCCGACTGGCCTGAAAGCCCGCCGAACCTGCCTTGGTGGCGGCGTGTGGACGGGGCATGCTGGTGTGCCCCCGAAGGGCCGGGCAGCAGTATCGCCGGCCGTGAGGATCATCCAGTAGTCCATGTTGCCTGGCACGACGCGGTCGCCTATTGCAAATGGTCGGGGTTGATCCTTCCCTCGGAAGCACAATGGGAACGGGCTGCGCGTGGTGGGCATGTACGCCAGCGGTTTCCTTGGGGAAACGAGATGATGCCTGGGGGGCACCATGCGATGAACACCTTTCAGGGTGAGTTCCCGCGAACCAACACGGCGGAAGACGGATGGCTGGGTACAGCACCGGCTGATGCCTTCGCGCCGAACGCTTTTGGCCTTTACAACATGACAGGCAACGTCTGGGAATGGGTCGCCGACTGCTTTGGCGCACTGCCTGAGGCAAAGCGCATTCCGCTGGTAGACCCGATCCGTATTGCGGGGAATATCAAAGCAGCAAACCCTCGCATTCAGCGCGGTGGATCATACCTTTGTCATGAAAGCTATTGTGATCGCTATCACGTTCACTCCCGCAACGCGAACGACCCTGACAGCTCGACCGGACATTGCGGTTTCCGGGTCGCATCCGCGGAGTAAGAAGGGTGGATACAGTAAGACGCCGCGCTGATGATTCCGCGTCTTGCTCAATATCGATCTATTCCCTCTTGAAACCTGCTCTTTTCGACAATTTAACAAACGCCGCCTGCCTTTGCCTTCGAGGAGTTGCGACACTTCCGTGTTGTAAATGCGTATATTCTGCGCTTGAAAGTTCTAATTTGAACTTTGACCATCCAGTCAGTATCGGTGCTTAGTCACAAGGCAGAAACGGCCATTGCAGCACCATAGCGAAAGTCCGGTTCCACGGGCCGTACCGTAGCAGTGCGGGATGAGCGTGTACGGCTGTAAGGGCCGACCGTGAAGACGGGTGGATTCTGCTCTTGAAAGCGCATGCGTATTATCGTTCAATTTTAATTTCGCTCAAGCCTGTGAAACAGGATCCAAGTCGAGCTCTTGCAACCAACAATGCTGCGTTCCGTTGCCAATGTCCGCTTCGGGCAAACTGCAGCGCGGCATCAGGTGATGCAGCGAACGGCACTAAAGGGCCGAAAGCGGACCCCGACCTTCGCTGTCTCCTCTACGAAGGTCCATTTCTAAAGGCGAAAGGGGGGGGTGTTGCGCGTTCCGTATCCGCCTCAGTCAATGCTTTGGGTTCGGCTGCCTTCAATTGCAGACGAAACAACACAACGTTGGATTTGAACAGCAGGCGGCTATCGGAGCGGTTGCAGTATCACTGCAGCCTCTTTCCGCAGCGTCGAACAAGGCATTTATGTGGGCGACTGGAAGGTCCTCTGCCGCCTCGATTTGCACATTTAGCTGGGCGGTCCGAAAGCCGACAGGAACGTTGTCGGCACCCGGCCTGCCATGTCCAAGTCATTTCAGCACGGCTATCGATACGATGATGACCCAATCACCCATGCCCGCTGATGTTTCTAAAGTCCCCCCGGCTTTTGCATGGCATCTTCGCTGCTTTTAGCGTCATATGAAGACACAGTAGACGCGAAGACGCGGCCGACCTCGAATTCCTAAGGAAATTTAATAAATATGTGCCCAGCATCAGTGGCCAACGGAGCCGAGCGCGGGTTCATCATCCCAATCGGCGGCGGCGAAGACCGCATCAAGGAGATGCAAATTCACCGCAGGTTTGTGGAGCTTTCGGGGGGAGCAGATGCATCCATCGTGGTCATACCTACTGCATCGATGCTGCATGAGACCGGCCAGGACTATCATCGCATCTTCTCCGAACTTGGGGCCGGCAAGGTCGATTTTTTGCAAATCAACCGTCGGTCCGATTGCGACAATGACGACTTTGCCGCGCTGCTGGACAATGCGACCGGCATCTTCATGACTGGCGGCAATCAGTTGCGTCTGTCCGCGATCCTCGGGGGCACGCGCGTTGCACAAAAGATCAGACGGCGGAATGCGGAGGGAATTCCCGTCGCGGGCACCTCTGCCGGTGCGTCCATCATGTCAGAGCATATGGTGGCCGGGGGTGCAGGGAACGAACCGCCAGCAGAGGGCAGGGTGTCCTTGGCGCCGGGGATCGGTCTCACCAATAGTGTTATCATCGACCAGCACTTCACCCAGCGAAACCGCTTGGGACGCCTGCTGACCGCGTCGTCTTACAATCCTTTCCTGATCGGACTGGGCATCGATGAAGACACGGCAGCCTTCATAGGGCCAGATGATGTTCTGGAAGTTGTCGGCAGCGGAACGGTTACCGTCGTGGACGCGAGCCAAATGACCCATTCGTCCATTTGGGATGCAAAACCCGGCGAGGCGCTGAGTCTATTAGGTCTGCGGCTGGACGTGCTGGGCGAAGGGTGTCGGTATGATCTGAATGCCCGTGTCGGATATCCTCCCGATGACCCACCGGGAGCCGGCATCCCATCAAATGCCACCGGGGAAGTTTCCGCATAGCGCGGAGCATCAACAATCAATGAGGTGAACCTGTGAAGATACTCTCTACCAATGTGTTTGTCGGCCCCAATGTCTGGGCGGGGTTCCCTGTCATCCGGCACATCGTTGATCTGGGGGTGTTGGAAGACTGGCCTTCCGGAAAGATTGGGACCGACTTTGTCGAAGGACTGGTCGAGGCCTTGCCCGGATTGGCCGACCACGGCTGCTCTTACGGCGTGGCCGGCGGCTTTCTGCGCCGTCTACGGGAAGACGGCGGCACATGGATGGGCCATATTCTGGAGCATTGCGCCATCGAGGTGCAGAATGTCGCCGGGACCGATGTCACCTTCGGCCGCACCCGGGGCACCGGCGTGCCGGGACAATACAACATGGTCTATGCCTACCGCCAACGCGACGTCGGATTGGCCGCGGGAGAGTTGGCGCTGACGCTGTTGATGCATCTTTTGCCGCCATCACTTCGCGCTCAGGTAGATTTCCCATTCGATCCTGATTTTGACTGGTCGATGGAATTGCGTAGCTTCGTGCTGCACGCCCAACGAAAGGAGCTTGGGCCATCGACCGAGTCGCTGGTGCGTGCGGCACAAGACCGCGACATTCCATGGATCAGGTTGAACGAAGGGTCCTTGGTGCAATTTGGTCATGGCAAATACCAGCAACGGATTCAAGCAACCATCACCTCCGAGACCCGCCACATCGCTGTCGAAATTTCCTGCGACAAGGAAGACACCCACAACCTGCTCAGCGATCTGGGGCTACCGGTGCCGGTGCAGAGCATCGTCTACAGTGCCGAAGAGGCCGTTCGCGCCGCCCACAAGATCGGCTTTCCCGTTGTGGTCAAACCGCTTGATGCCAATCATGGGCGCGGCGTGTCGATCAATCTGACAAAAGAAGCTGAAGTCACCGCAGCATTCGCCGAGGCGGAGCAACAGTCGAAAAGCGCTGCCATTCTGGTCGAGAGTTTTGTGACGGGTTTCGATCACCGGATGCTGGTTGTAAACGACAAACTGGTGGCGGTGGCCAAACGGGTGCCCGGCCATGTGGTGGGCGACGGGATCCATACAATCAGCGAACTGGTCGAAACGGTCAATCAAGACCCGCGCCGCGGCATCGGCCACCAGAAGGTGCTGACAATGCTTGAGATCGACCCTCAGGCCAAACGTCTGATTGCCGATGCCGGACATAGCATTGAGACGGTGCTGCCTGCAGGCGAGCTGTTCTATCTGCGCGCCACCGCAAACCTTTCTACCGGCGGGACGGCAATTGATCTGACCGATGTCGTCCATCCAGACAACCGCGACATGGCCGAACGGGCGATCAAGGCTGTCGGGTTAGACGTCGGGGGTGTCGATTTCCTCATTGAGGACATTACCCGGTCCTACAAGGAGATCGGCGGCGCGATTGTCGAAGTGAACGCGGCCCCGGGTTTTCGCATGCACGTTGCCCCGTCCGAAGGAAAGCCGCGCGATGTGGCCGGCGCGGTCATCGACATGCTGTTCCCGCTCGGACAGGAATGCCGCATTCCAATAGCGGCCATCACCGGCACCAACGGCAAGACAACCACCTCGCGTATGTTGGGCCATATTATGAAGGCCAGCGGCAAGATCGTGGGCATGACTTCGACCGACGGCGTCTATGTGGATGGCAAGCTCAGCGTCAAAGGCGACATGACCGGGCCGAAATCTGCCCAAATGGTCCTGCGCGATCCCAATGTCGATTTTGCGGTGATGGAAACGGCCCGCGGCGGGCTGGTTCGCAGTGGCCTCGGGTTTCAGCGCTCCGATGTTGCGGCCTGTTTGAACGTGACCGGCGACCATCTGGGGCTGGGCGGTATCGAAACGGTCGAGCAACTGGCAGCCGTCAAACGTGTTGTCATCGAAAGTGCGACACAAACAGCTGTGCTGAACGCTGACGACATCAACTGCCTGAAGATGGCTGACTATGCAGATGTCCGTTCGATCTTCTATGTGACCATCAACCCCGGCCACAGTCTAGTAAAGGCGCATATCAAGGCTGGTGGTCAGGCGATAGTTCTTGAAAAAGGCATGAGTGGCGACATGCTGACGATCTACGACAATGGTTTGCACATGCCGGTTCTGTGGTCCCATGTGATCCCGGCCACGCTTGAAGGCAAAGCCGTTCATAATGTGCAGAACGCCATGTTTGCAGCTGCGATGGCTTATAGTTTCGGTGTCGATCTGGATAATATCCGACACGGGTTGCGGACCTTCGACACCAGCTATTTCCAGGCTCCGGGGCGGATGAACGTCTTTGATGAACACCCGTTCAAGGTGATCTTGGACTATGGTCATAACCCCGCTGCCTTGGGCGCGATGGCGGGACTTGCCGAGCGGCTGGACGTTAAGGGGCGGCGGATTGTCGTGCTCTCGGTGCCGGGCGACCGCCGCAATTTGGATGTGGTCGAAGCCGCGCAGGTTCTGGCCGGGAAATTCGACCACTATATCTGCAAGGCCGATGATGATCGCCGCCACCGCGGCGAGGATGAGATTCCGCAGATGTTCAAGGCAGAGTTTTTGAAGCTCGGCATTGCGGAACATCAGATCTCGGTGATCCCGAATGAGGAAGAGGCCGTGGCTGCCAGCCTCGAGATGGCACAGCCCGAGGATCTTCTGGTGATCTTTGGTGACAACAGCGCGCGGTGCTGGAAACAGATCATCTATTTCAATGCCGATGAAGACCAAGAGAATGGCACAGCGCATGCAGAAGGCGCGCCAAGTGGCGCCGTGTTCGAAGAATTTATGGACCACGATCTACCCATTGTGCGCGATGGGCGTGGCGTCCGATTGGCCCGGGAACGCATTGAAGATGGGGATTGATCCAGACCGCCATACCAACCGCATCGAGCAACTGGAGGCTGCCCTTGATATCCGCTGGGCCACCGTCGACGGGATTCATGTCGCGCCGCCGCGCCGTTTGACCGGGCCGGGCCTGCTGTGGCAGGCCCCCGGGGCGGTGATGGATGTCTCTGTCGAAGATAGTGATCCTAACGCTATTAGCAGACTGTGGGCACACCACGCGCGACCGGTGCTTGATGCGGTCGGCTGGGCCGATCAAGAGCTGATCTGCCGCGTTTTTCAGGGGGGTGTCAGCCTCGCAGTTTCAGCACCGATGGATCAACTGCACTCAGCCACCTTTTTGGCCAAGACGGCATGGCACTACTGCGCGGCGGATCTGTCTCATACCGCAAGCCAGCCATTTCAGGATATGATCAGAGATCTGCTGCGGGTGATGGAGCAGGAAACAAATCCGCCGCTGATCGCCTTGATGTCGGCAGCCGCGGCTCATGATGTCGATTTTCTCTGTGACGATGAAGAGGTGTCAATCGGGCATGGCGTGGGCGCGCAAGTCTGGCCCGTGGACGGCCTGCCAGTCCCAGAGCAAGTAAACTGGTCGGCTATCCACGATGTACCCATAGCCTTGATCACGGGCACCAACGGCAAAACCACGACGACCCGCCTTTGCGCCGCAATTGCCACGGCGGCTGGCAAGGTTGTCGGGCTGACATCCACGGATTTGGTGCAGGTTGGGGACGACATCCTCGACCACGGGGATTATTCGGGGCCGGGGGGTGGACGGATGGCCCTGCGCGATCCGCGGCTTGAAATCGCCTGCCTTGAGGTTGCGCGCGGCGGCATCCTGCGGCGCGGCTTGCCGACCCGTCGTGCCCGTGTGGCCTTGGTGACAAACGTCGCCAGGGATCATCTGGGCGAATATGGTGTCATGACATTGGCGGATTTAGCTGCAGCCAAATTTGCCGTCACCCGCGCTTTATCGGCAGATGGCGTCGTGGTGCTGAACGCCGATGACTCACAGGTCGTCGCGGCCGCAGCGGAAACAACGCAGCCGATCTGGTGGTTCTCGATTGATGCGACGACGCCGCAAATCGTCCAGGCGCGAGACCGCGGCATGCCCTGCTGCTCTGTCGAAGATGGTAATCTGGTCTTTTTTGGCGGGCGCAATGGGACATTCTCGATCCCCCTCTCAGAGATGCCCATCACGCTTCAAGGGGCCGCAACGCATAACGTGCGCAATGTTCTGGCGGCGGTTTGCGTCTGCACCGCGCTTGGCCTCTCGCAAGCCGCGATCCGATCCGGGCTTACAGGGTTTGCTTCCAATCACACGGACAACCCGGGCCGGTTCAATGAATTCCATCACAACGGGGCGCGGGTCTTCGTCGATTTTGCGCATAACGCTCATTCAATCTCAGCCGTCTGCGATGCACTATCAGCGGTCCCCTCTGAGCGCCGTTTCATCATGCTGAGCCAGCCCGGAGACCACAGCGATCAGGATTTCGCTGAAGTGGCCCAGGCGGCTCTTCAGTTCGGGCCCGACGTGATCGTTACCGCTGAGATCGAAGATTATTTGCGCGGTCGTCGTCTTGGCGATACCTCTGCGGTCCTAAAAGCCTTTTTTAGCGCGGCCAAATTTCCGCTTGTGCAGATCCTTAGCGCCGGTTCTCCGCCGGAGGGTGCCAAGCAGATCCTCGACGAACTGCAACCCGGAGATCTGGCACTGCTGTTGGTGTTGTCGGACCGCGGGGCGATCTTCGACTTGCTGCGAGAGCAGTAGGTCGCCAGATGAATTGCCTCGATCCGTTGCGGCGCAGATTGGTATTTCACCTGTAGAGACGCGGCATCGGCGAGCCCAGCCGTGGTCGGGGAGGAACTGTGGTTCCCCTGTGACTATTGAATATATCGACTGTTGAGGCCAATTTGCGCGGATTTAAATTTCGAGCTACTTGCGTTCCGGGGGCGTCGCCGGGCACAAAGCTTCAACCGAGGAATAATTTTTTACCTACGCGAAATTTGCATCCCACCCCCTCCTACCCATCCTTCCTGCGTAAAACAGTGGGTGAAGCGACGGGCTACCGGCTTGCTGCGAGCCCGGGTGTTTGGATATTTAACGACCATTTGCGACAGACGCGGCGGTACATCTATTTCCTTTTGGCACTCAAGCACCAAATGGCTCTCTATGGGTTAGTCAGCCCGAACAGATGCGGTTACACTTCTTCCCAATAGGTGACATCAAATGAAAACCACAAAGACTTCTCTTGACCGTTCCAAATGGGAGACGCGTGCCGACCAGACAACTGCGGCGGCGACTGAAATCGTAGACAAAGTGAACAGTGACCGCACAAAGAAAACCGAGCTTCTGCGTGCCGCCCGTCTCAAGCGTGATCAAGCAGAAGGCGCAGACATCACGAAGTCTCCGCGCCAACAAAAGACGTCCAAAAAACAACCAAAGTCCTGAAGCTGTAGATGTCCGTACGAGGCTTCAGCCGGCCAATGCCTGTGCCCGCATGACCAATAATATTGACACCAGGACCTATGTGATAATTTGGCGCTATTGGGCTCAGGCTCGCAGCCTCAACACAGAGGTGAGTAAGGGGGGGTCGGTGCTACTGCGCGTCCTCAGAATGAGCCGGTTGCCTCTGCCATTAGCTTATCATTGGTCCGTCCAGAAGTTCTATTACCGCATCCGCGCCTGCAGGGCTTGAGGTTGCCAATGCCATCGGAGCGGCGCCACCAAGCTCTGAGTTGGGCTTTTCCAGAAAGCGCATAATTAGAGCACCATTGCCTTGGTAAATTCTGTCAGCGACCACATAGGCTCGCGCAAAATTATAAAGGACTTGGCTTTTGACAGGACTCAAAGGTAGCTTTTCGGCTTTCGCCCTGCGGTAGGCTCGTTCTGATACGATCTTATGGGCCGGTTGCGAGTGCATGACTTCCCAGATGTTCTCTACCGAGGCGGCGGGAAGGCCCTCTTGGACCCGGGCTCTTAGCGTATCCTGATTGTCGACTTCCTCAGGTAGCCCCAGAAGTTCTGAAACCCGATTGCCGTCGGTTGTGCGCGTGAGTTTTCCAGTCATATGTGGCTCCCTTTGCCAATCGGCTGACAGCTCTTTCGCTCTTTCACAACCAGATAGTGTTCAACGGCTCCGTGCGTAACTGTGCTTTCGATTTGATATCTCGCATTTCGACCGAGTGACGGATCGACCAACTTCCAATAGAAATGCGGCAAATAACGCAGGGAAGTACTCCCAGAAAGGCGCGCACCCGTCCCGATCGGAGCTCAAAGTAGTGGCCAACACGAAGGGCGGAATGTGTTGAAAAACTCTTATACAGCGCGTTGGGGCCAAATTTGGGAGAACAAAATTCCGAACTACTCAGATTTCGACGGCGTCACGAGGCGCAATCAGTCCGTCGGTGAACGGTTTCCCACATTCCAGAAATTTTCAGTTGCAGCAAAGAGTTTTTCAACAGAATCGGCGAATTTTGTTGAAAAACTCTTGCTTGATCGGATGCTCCTTCGCTGATTCAATTACTTTATTGATTGGGGGATCGAGCGATGATGGGACCGAAGCAAGAAGCTCAGGCTGCATTGTTTTACGAATTCTCTCTGGAAGACCATGTCCCGCAAGATCACCTGTTGCGGTCGATTGATCGGTTCGTTGATCTGAGCGACATTAGACAGTATCTGGCCGAGTTCTACAGCCACACGGGCCGCCCTTCGATTGATCCTGAGTTGCTGATCCGGATGCTTTTGGTAGGCTATTGCTTTGGCATCAGGTCAGAGCGCCGATTGTGCGAAGAGGTCCATTTGAACTTGGCGTATCGCTGGTTCTGCCGCCTCGATCTGTCTGATCCTATCCCAAACCATTCGACGTTCTCCAAGAACCGGCACGGGCGCTTTCGGGAAAGCAAACTTCTGCGCCACCTGTTCGAGAAGACCGTTGCACGGTGTATCGCTGATGGCTTGGTGAGCGGGCAACGCCTTGCGGCAGATGCCAGCCTGATTGAGGCTGATGCGAACAAACAGAACTCTACACCGAAGGAAGATTGGGACCGCAGTGCCATCGATCCAAAAGATGCGCCGCGTGCGGTGAAGGAATATCTCAACGTCTTGGATGACGCGGCTTTTGGTGCAGCATCTGAGGTTGAACCCAAGTTTACGTCCCATTCTGATCCCGCCAGCCAATGGACCGCAGCCCGGAAAGGCCCCGCGTTCTTCAGCTATTCTACCAATTATCTGATTGATACGGACCACAGCGTCATCGTGGACGTTGAGGGAACGCGGTCGATCCGGCAGGCAGAGGTCGGGTCAGTGCGCACCATGTTGGATCGCATCAAAGACCGGCACGACATTGATCCAGAAAGACTGATCGCAGACACTGCTTATGGATCAGGGCCGATGTTGGGATGGCTGGTTGATCGTAACATCAACCCCCACATTCCGGTGCTGGATAAAGCTGGACGGACTGACGGCACCTGGTCTCGCGCCGACTTTGAATGGGACCCTGAGAACAACCAATACATCTGCCCGGAAGGCCAGCCGCTCAAGCAATTCCGCCGCAACTACTCAGATCCAAACCGTGGTCCCACCGGCAAAGGCGTCGCCAAGTATCAGGCTTTGAAACACACCTGTCAGGCCTGCCCATCGAAGATAAAGTGCTGTCCGAAAGCCGATGCACGCAAGATCACCCGCGAAGAACACGAAGATGCCCGGCAGGTCGCCCGTGATATTGCCACGACCAAGCAGTATGCGATCTCGATGCGGTTGCGAAAGAAAGTCGAGATGCTCTTCGCGCACCTCAAACGCATCCTTGGCTTGGGACGGCTCCGATTACGTGGTCCATGCGGCGCAAATGATGAATTCCTGCTCGCCGCAACCGCCCAAAACCTCCGGAAATTGGCTAAGATCTTTCCTGCGCCGCAGCAAACGCGCAAAGCCTGATAGGAAAGGCGCACGCGCCAGATTTGGAATAGCTATTTCTGCGTTTGCAAACGTTAGTTTTTCCACAGAATCGGCGGAGAGCGGTCGTTCGCTGCGGGTGCGCAGTTAGCTAAACGGTACGAGAAAGCGGACATTCGGCAGTACGTAGCACTTTTGACCGCAGCGAATGGCAGCGAAAAAAGGCCCCACTGCCACTATTTATCAATGCTGCAGCGAAAGGGAGCTTCCTGACCAGCCAAACATACACTTAAATAGTTGCGCAAAATTCTTCCGGTGCGCAGGGGCGAAGCCTTTAGAGTGTGACCTCTTGACGTTATGGACCACTGCAAGGTGAAGCGTGGTTCACCAACGTTGTATTCGTGTGGCTATGATACTATGTATGAGTTACGAAGTTGTGGTTCTCTCCCGAATAGGCGCATTAGCCCGACAGAGCCGACCATAACCCTTCATCATTAAAATTCAGCTGTCAGGTTCTTTAGCAGGGATTTGTTGTTTGGAACCGTTGCCGTTGGCATCGGGTGGGGTCAGGTCGATTGTGACACACTCCACCTGCCCATGGTCGCTGCAAACGGGGAGGAGCGACCCAATAGCAAATATGAAGATTGTTAGACGGCGCAGCCGCTGAAGGCTCAAGCTCTGCGGCTACACCGACGAAGAACGATACTCTGTTTGGTTTATCTGCGCATTGGAAAGGCAGGACATTGCGCCGCAGTTCATTGAAGCCGGGAGCTGGCTTTAGCGCAGGACCAAGCAAATACAATCATGAACCCAATCAAAACAGTGAGGCGGGACTTTCGCCGTCAGAGGATCGAACATGACATTTCCCGAACGGACAAAACCCAACATTTACGGCGCTGTAGTTGGCGCTGGTGCTGTCTCGAGCCTTAACCTCGCCTGTGACGGGTTGACCATTTCCAGCGGCACACAGGAGATCGCTGACAGCCCTGTGGAAGAACGAGTGACACTTGCCACGGTGCCGGACATTGAAGCTGCAAGCCGGGAACTGGCAGACGCCTGTCATGCGGGGCTTAAGAGAGATGGATCGTAAACCACAACTTACAGGGTCGCGCGGCCCGCATGCAATTGCCTTCTGCGCCCCTTCGCAAACTCACACAATCATCGGTCTGTTTGCCGGTTCAATCTTGGCGCTCATGCTTTCTGTGCTACCTGCATTGGCCCAAACCAGCGCACAAGAGATGCCGGAGAACGCCAGTACCAGAAGTTATGGCAAAGGCTGGGAATGTAATATTGGTTTCCGCCTGAACGAAAATGCCTGCCTTGAAGTCATCGTACCGCAAAACGCATATGACACGAAGCGGTCCTACGGGTCCGGATGGGACTGTCTACATGGGTTTCGCAAAACCGATACGGAAACCTGCATTGCGGTCGAGGTGCCTGAGGGTGGCTTCTTAGACCCGTCAGGCAGGCGGTGGGAGTGTTTACGTGGCTATGTCAAAGTCGATGACTCATGTCAGGAAATCGTCCTGCCAGCGCATGCGTATTTGGTCGATGCCTCATATGGCTCCGCGTGGAGGTGTGAACGTGGGTATGAAGCAACTGGCAACCTGTGTGTCGAGATTGCGGTTCCGGCCAACGCCTATCTGAATGGAACGCGATACGGTCAGCCTTGGACGTGTGAGCGTGGCTTTGTTGCACAGGCTGGTCTTTGCAAAGCCGCCGTTATTCCCCAAAATGCCTATTTCGATGGCGCAAGCTATGGAAAAGGCTGGAAGTGCGATCGTGGATATGCCGCGTCGGGCAATAGATGCGAATTGATAGATATTCCTGAGTACGCGCATCTGGGCAGGTCGGGCAACCGATGGGAATGCAACAGAAATTTCCAAAAGTCCAAAGGGCAGTGCGTCCTTAACAACTGAGCGCGAAACACCGCAACACAGGCTTCAGCCTGTGGGGCTGCGAACGGGCCTGTCCTTGATGCTAACATAAAAAGAGAGAACAAAATGGAAACGAAGTCTGACACTGTCGATACCATCCGCCGTCCGGCCAGCGGTGCGCAAGCGCCGCCAATGAGCCGGAGCAACGCGTCTGTCGCACTATCAAACACGCAGATCGCGGCTCACCCAACAGCGATTGTCTATTGTGAAGGCAACTTTACGCGGATTGATGGCAAGACCGCGAATGGCCTTGTTCGCCATTCCCAAGCGTATCGCATCCTTTCAGTCATCGACAGCACCTATAGCGGACAAGACAGCGGCCTCGTTCTCGATGATAGGGTCAACCAAGTACCGATCTTTGGTCATTTGGAGGCGGCAGTTGCCCATGAAACCGTCACGCCCGATACGCTGATCTATGGGATGGCCCCCTCAACAGGGCGTCTTTCAACTGCGGACCGGGGCGTTGTTCTGCAAGCGATTGAGCTTGGGATGAATATCGTAAGCGGGCTGCATGAATATCTGTGCGATGATACAGAAATAGCCAGCGCTGCATCGGACCGGAATGTCACGATCCGCGACATCCGCAAGCCAAAAGCCAGCAAAGACATGCGGCTCTTTGATGGGAGTGTCGCTGACGTCAAAGCGCTGCGGATTGCTGTTCTTGGTACTGACTGCGCCATCGGAAAGCGAACAACGGCCACCGTTTTGGCGCGGGCGCTCAACGCACAAGGCATCAAGACCGTGCTTGTAGGCACGGGCCAGACCGGCCTGATGCAGGGCGCGAAATACGGCATCGCAATGGACGCCGTGCCGCCGCAGTTCTGCTGTGGCGAGCTTGAGGGCGCGATTGTTGCCGCGTCTGACGCCGAACAGCCCGATGTGATCCTGATCGAAGGGCAGGGCGCCCTGAGCCACCCTGCCTTTTGCACATCGGCCTTCATTCTGCGAGGGAGCCAGCCCGATGCGGTCATCCTGCAGCACGCGCCAAAACGCGCCCATCGCTGCGACTTTCCAACTATGCCGATGCCCACGTCATCAAGTGAGATCGCTTTGATCGAAGCTTTTGCTGATACCAAGGTCATCGGTGTCACGCTCAATCACGAGGGGATGTCCGAGGTCGAGATTACCGACACTATCGCGGCCCAGTCACAACAGCTTGGGCTGCCAGTCACCGATGCATTGGCGAGACCGGTTGCAGATCTGCTTGCGATGGTAACTGCCGCATACCCAGCACTGACGCGAAGGCCTGCTGTGGCAACGGTATGAGCTGCCCACGCATCGAGGTGGACCTATGCAAGATCAGGCACAACACGCAGACGCTGGTCAAGCGTTTGGGCCTGCGGGGGGTCAGCGTCACTGGCGTGACGAAGGCTGTCTGCGGGCATCCTGCAATCGCTCAGGCCATGCTCGATGGTGGGGCCACGGCGCTTGCAGATTCACGTATCAGCAACGTGCAAAGGCTACGGTCGACAGGGCTGACAGGCCCGATCACGCTGATCCGGACGCCGATGTTAAGCCAGGTTGATGAGGTCGTTCAATCCTGCGAAGCGAGCTATAACACTGAGATTCTGGTCATCTCGGCCTTGGCAGCCGCTGCGATCCGCAATGGGTCAATCCACGGTATTATCCTTATGGTCGAGATGGGGGACCGGCGCGACGGCATATTCCCAGAGAAGCTGGCTGAAATTGCGCAGCAGGTCCGGCAGATGCCCGGGGTCAGGCTGGAGGGGATCGGTGCTAACTTTGCGTGTTTGAGCGGGGTCGCTCCGACAGCCTCTGAAATGGTCGCATTCGGTGAGCTGGCCGAGGAGATTGAGCGAAAGAGCGGCCCCAGCCTCAAGATTGTGTCAGGTGGCGGATCAGCCAACCTGCCTTGGGCATTCGGCGGGCACGCAACGGGCCGCGTCAACGACCTCAGATTGGGCGAGGCGATCCTTTTGGGTGTCGAACCTCTGTCCGGTGATCGGATCGGGGGTTTGCATAGGGACGCCTTCACACTTTTGGCCGAAGTTATTGAGAAGGGTGTAAAACCTAAGCCGTTCCCCATTGCCCTGGCGGCGCCATCTGCGGAACGACGTCGCAATGAGCCTGCCTATGCTGCCTCCGCGCTCATGATCCTCGCGCTTGGACATCAGGACACCGACATTCAGGGGCTTTCACTGCCTACTGGGAACATATTGATTGGTGCAACCAGCGATCACCTTGTCCTTGGGACAAGCCAATCCCCGCCGCCGGTCGGCTCCGAAGTAAAAATTTTAATGAATTACAATGCGTTAATGCTCGCCATGGCTGCGCCCGACATCAAAGTAAGTCTGTTAGACAATCTACCTTCAGGACCGTCCGAGTGCAGCAAACATGAGCTTGGCCACTTGGCGCCTGCTTGAAAGGGCGAACTTGATTCAACCTTATGCAACCCAAAGAGGAAACTGAAAATTGTCAAAGCCCACAAAAAAGAACCTGTCCAAGGTGTATGATGCCAAACCGGAAACCGCGATGGAAAAGACAACGCGTGTCGTCAGACAAATGGTCGACGAAGAAGCGGAGCAGCGACAGATGAAGAACTCCAGATTGCGAACTGCGCGCCTTGAAAGGGAAGCGAACACGCCACCCGAGGCGGCAGCTAAACCGGTGCGCAAAACCCGCCGCACTGAAACTGATTCATAACTGCAAACAAGCTCCGACGGCCGTTTGTTAAGTGGCTCCCGAACAGGACAACAGGCACTTCAAGCGCATTACAATTGGTTGAGGCCGCTCTTTAACCTTCCAATCCACCCAGTCGTTTCCAAGGAGTCATTCGTGACCGACCCAGAACCTTCATCAGAAAAGATCCACTATATCTGCCAGACCTATGTGACGACAAAGGCTGGGCGCAATGGGCAGACTGGCCTGAAAATTGCCAAGCAATTTGAATATTCCTCCGCGCAAGAGGCACAGAACCGTGCCGAACGAGAGGCTTTATCCGACGATTTTGTTGGTGCCGACGCTTACATGATCCGCGAAGATCCAAACAGCGGAGAAGTCGCCGATCCAAGCTTCCTTGTGAGGCTGGGAAATGTCCCGGGGTTTGACGAATGATAAAACTCTGGATGTAGCTGGGCCTGCCTGTGGCCCGTTTCGCTTGTCTACTCTGGAACCTTAGCTAACAAAGGGAGCTACTGAAACTGGCTATTGGCCTCTCGGTGTCATGTGCGGCGATAGACTGATCATTGAAGCAATCGCGGGGAATTCATCCTCTGTTGCGCTCTGCCAACCTTCATCCGACGAAAATGCTGCACAATGAATGAATGGCAGGTCTGAAGAAGCTGCTCAGCAGCGTTCCGCCACAAGGCGATCGGTAGCTTTGGGCCGTTCGTGTTGATCGACAGCACGGGCGGAGAGCCGACCTTCGCTGCGCTTTGTCCCGATGTCTGCTGTCGGGAAACCCGGGCCTTGCCTGTGCAGATCTCATTGATAGGTTTCAGATCGCGGAAACTATTGCGGTTTTCGTGCAGACCCCTTGATTGCCTAAGCACATGGCTCTGTTCCTTGAAGCTATATGCTTCGATAGCATGGCGACTTAAGCTCGGCTGGGAATTCTGGCGATCACCTTGATTTCGAAGTCAAACCCAGCGAGCCAGTTCACACCGACGGCCGTCCAGTTCGGGTAAGGCTTCTCAGGAAAAGCGCGATCCTTCGCCTGCATGATGTCACCGAACTGGGCCTCGGGATCTGTATGAAAACTTGTAACATCGATTATGTCGCTGAGGGAGCAGTCTGCGGCGTGCAATACATCGGTCAAATTGTCGAAGGCGCGCTGTACTTGTGTCGCGAAATCAGGCTCCGGTGTTCCGTCTTCTCGGCTTCCCACTTGGCCCGAAACGAACAACAAGTCGCCTGAGCGGATGGCCGCAGAATATCGGTTGGTTTCATACAGGTCTTGGCGGCCTGACGGGAATACGGGGTCTGGTTTGGTCATTGGGTGTCCTTTGGTCTGTGAAATTTGCAACGCGCAGGGTGGCATTTGCAATCGCATCGGGGGCTAAGTGTGTAAGGCGCGGCGACGCTCGATCTTGGCCAGCAAAACGAGGGCAGTGATCAGCAGCAGGCTTGCATTGAAAGGGTGCAGCGCAAGCATGGTCGCGTCTCCCGTGGCCAGCGCAATCTGAACCCCGTAAAGCGCCAGAGCGCCGCAAGCCCACCATGCGAACCCGCGCAGATACCCAATGGCGCAGGCCATAATGGCCATGACAACAATCGGCACACCGGCCAAGCCGCCGACCATGCCGTGTATGGACCACGGCAAGCCGGCGAAGAGCGATTGCCCCGCGAGAAAGAACTGACCCGCGAGGGCGACGGGGAGCAATCGGGCCGACCACACAAACAGGGCCGGCGTGCCGCGCTCGAGAGCGACGAAAGTATCGTGCGTGCTTGCGGTCATCGCTCAGACCTCTGCCGTCTGCGCAACCCGTGGGGTCGTGATGAATGCTTGAAGCGCACGGGTGTAGCTCTGGGCTGCGGCTGCCAATGCGGCGTCATCGAGCTTGTCCGCTGAAAACGTCAGATGTGGCGCATGCCATGGCAGGCCACAGCGATGCGCCATCGCTTTCAAAGGGGTGAAAATTTCGTCGACCGAATAGTAATTTTGCCCCGACCGTGTATAGGCTTCGGCCACGTTGCCAAGCGTCGCGGCAACCATCAACGGCGTCCCTGCAAGGCGCTCGCCCTCGTCTTGTGGAAAGACATAGTACATCCGCGTCAGCACGGCGTCTTGCCAAGCCTTCAAAATGGACGGCGTCGCATACCATTGCACGGGAAACTGTAGCACAATCCGGTCGGCCCCAAGCAGCAGTTGGGCATCGGCTGCGGCATCCGTGAACAGGTCGATGTGCCCATCGGGATAGCGTGCTTGGACATCGATAGCGGTCACGTCTTCAATGGCGTGCGCCGCGCGAAGAAAAGCCGCATTGGCGACGGATTTTTCGATATCGCGGTGGAACATAAGTAGCAGTGTCTTGCTCATTCTCGCAGTCCTTTCGAGTTCTTTTGGCCAAGACGTAGATCCGCGAAACAAATAACTCCAACTGATATAAGATATAGTCTATTATTGACCCTATGAATTTAAGATCGATCGACTTGAACCTACTGGTGGTGCTGGATGCGCTATTGGACGAAGCTCATGTGAGCCGCGCCGCACATCGGTTGAACCTCTCTCAACCCGCCGTATCGAATGCGCTGCAAAGGTGCCGTGATCTGTTTGACGACCCGTTGCTTGAGCGCGGACGCGGTGCAATGCGGCGGACCGCCCGGGCAGACGCTCTGCGGGGGCCGCTTAAATCCGTTCTGGGCGAGCTGAATGACCTTCTCGATCCGCCGGAAACCCCTTTGCATACCTTGCGTCAAACCGTGCGGCTCACCATGGCAGACGACCCAGCATTTTTGATCGCGGGGCCGCTTCTGACCGCATTACAATCCACCGCCCCGGGCGTGACTCCTATTTTCCAACCTTGGAACGGCAGCACGGCAGCGGCGCGTGATTTGCTGAGTGGCGAAACAGACATTGCCGTTTCGGTCTTTGGGCACCAGATTGAGGGCATCGAACAGACCACATTGTTTAACGAGACATATGTTGTTGCGATGCGGCGCGATCATCCTGCCGCACAGGCGTTTGATCTGGATGCATGGCTGGCGTTCCCGCACGTCTTGATGTCCGGAACAGGAGGGACGCAATCACCTCTGGATGCTCAGCTTGCGGCGATAGGGCGGTCGCGCCGTGTCGGTGCGGTTGTGCCGTCCTTCCAACTTGTCCCGTCGCTGTTGGCGCACACAGATCATATCGCGATGTTGCCCAAACACGGGTTTGATCAAAACGCGCATCCGCTTTTGACCAGCTTTGAACCGCCGGTTAAGGTCAGTGGCTTTCCCTTGCATCTGGCCAGCCACACGCGCCAATCGAACAATCGCGGGGTTCAGCATGTGATTGCCGCGATCAGAGAGATTTTTCTGGTTTGAAACCAAGGTTGGCATGAACGTCCGCATATGTGGTATCGTGCCTTCCGCGCCCCCAAATGGCGACACATTTTTAATCATAATCATATTGCTACAGGCTGTTTCGATCCATGAACTGACTATGTCGCATTCATTCTGCTTCCGACAAGTTGGACACAGAGCGGCCTCTCGTTGCGGAAGCCGGCAAGGTCCGCTATGGGACGTCCGTGAAGACGGCCCAATTGTTTAGATTTCAATGGCTTCAGCGATAGCGAGGGCATCTTCCAACTCTACGCCGAGATAGCGCACCGTGCTGTCCATCTTGGTATGACCCAACAGCAGCTGAACCGCCCGCAAGTTTCCAGTCTTCTTGTATATTTGGGTAACTTTCGTGCGTCGCATTGAATGGGTTCCATATGCCGTCACTTCCAAGCCAATCGAGGAAACCCAGTCCCGAACGATCCGAGCATACTGGCGGGTTGAGATGTGCAAACGCTCGTGGAAGCGGCCAGGCCAGAGATACTCGGACCCGACCATCAGCGGATCTTCCATCCACTTCGTGAGCGAAGCTCTGGTCCCTTCGGAGATCTCGAAGCGCACCGGTTTCTGGGTTTTACTTTGTAACACTGACGCCCTCTCTTTGATCTGACCGGATGCCATGACATCGACCACTTTCATTTTGACAAGTCGCAGCCGCGCAATTTGCTGTCGATGGCCAGATTGAACAGCGCGAGATCGCGGTGTTTCTCGGCAAGCTCAAGCCTAACCCTGATTGCCCACACGTGCTTTGGCTTCAATGGGCGTTTTTGACCGACTATGCCGCCCTTGTTCCAAGCGGGGCGTAGCGCGCGAATGGCAGGTAAGTTTGGTGTTTCCATGACTGATCCTCCGATCCACCATGCCCTCCCACATCGACAACCCCACGTTGACCGAACCTACATATCACAGGATGCTGCAACGCAGCCGAGGTCCGCTTCGAGCCCGATTCTGTGGAAAAACAGCCCAACTTTACCGATTTCTTGCTGCGCGGCGAAGGTCGGCTTTCGCAGAATGGGATGTTCCTAAACCGCTTGACCGCGGAAAATTTTCGGATTAGCCAGCATTCAGGCTGTAGACGCCTGCCTCCCGCTGACGTTTGTCTTGGTTAAGTTCTGCGACGTAATTCTCTATCGACCTCTTTCCGCATATCGCGCGGATGGTAATGCGGGTCCCATCTCAAACTGCGCGATCAGGCAAGAGAGATATGGGATATGAGTGATACTCCCACCAATACATTCACCGATGGGCCGCTTGGCACAATCTACCTTAAGACTGCGCTGCCGATCATTTTCGTGATGGGGATGAACGGGCTGCTGTCCGTTGCAGATGCGTTGTTTTTGGGTATTTACGTCGGGCCTGATGCGCTGGCAGCGGTTACGTTGATGTTCCCGATTTACATGATGATTGTGGCGCTCTCCACGCTTGTTGCCAACGGCATGTCGAGCCTTCTGGCCCGGTCCCTCGGCGCGGGCGACATAGACGGTGCGCGTGCGACGTTTGCAGGCGCACATGGGCTGGCCGTGGGATTGGGCGCGGTCCTGATCGTGTTGTTCCTCCTATTGGGCCAGCCTGTTGCATTGCTCGCCGCTGGCGGGTCAGAGAGTTTGGCGCAGATGGGATTGGTCTACCTTCGGATCACGGTGTTCTTCTCTCCACTGTTGTTCGTGTTATCGGTCAATTCTGACGCACTGCGGAATGAAGGGCGCGTGGGCTTTATGGCCGCAATGAGCCTGCTGGTGTCGCTTGCAAACATAGGGTTTAATTATGTGCTGATCGCCATTTTGGACATGGGCGTTGCTGGGTCAGCCTATGGGACAGCGACGGCTCAAGCATTCGCGTTTGCGGTCATTCTTGCGTTCCGTTTGTTCGGCGAAACGTCGCTGCGTCCTGCGACCCTGCTGTCCCATTCCATGTGCGGAAAATGGGGGCGAATCCTCGCCCTGGGCGCACCCCAAAGCCTGAATTTCATCGGGCTTGCGCTTGGGTCGGCGGCGATTATCACCGCGCTGCAATGGGTCGGCCGACCGGGCTATGCCGACACGATCACGGCATATGGCATTATCACGCGGGTCATCACATTCACCTTCCTGCCGCTCTTGGGTCTGTCCTTCGCGATGCAAACCGTCACGGGCAACAACTATGGCGCCGCCCTCTTGCATAGGTCGGATGCGAGCCTGCGCATGGCCCTTTGGGTCGCGTTTATCTATTGCGCAGTGGTGCAGATCGTCGTGATGAGCATGCCGAGCCGGATCGCCAGCGCATTCGTGGAGGATGTCGCAGTCATTGACGAGGTGTCACGTATCCTCCCCGTCATGGCCAGCGTCTTCCTTCTGGTGGGGCCGTTGATGATGATCGCGACCTATTTCCAAGCGATTGGCTCCGCGAGCAAGGCCGCTCTGCTGGGGCTCACAAAAACCTATGCATTTGCGATCCCATTGACGTTCTTGTTGCCCGTCTGGTTCGGTGAAATAGGCATCTGGATTGCGGGCCCATTGGCCGAAGTCATGCTATTGGGTTTGACGGCTGTAGTGCTCAGGCTCGCCGCACAGGACCAAAGCTTGAAATGGGGTATTTTCCACAACAAAGAAGGAGAAGCTCTATGAACCCGCAACTTCCATCCGCTGCGAAAGCCAAGGATCAAGCAAAGCGTTTGCGGGCAAAAATGGCCGAGGACGGGACATCAATTGGCCATGCCAAGTCCCTCGAACTGGTCGCCCACCAGCACGGCTTCAGCGATTGGAACACGATGGTTGCCGCCATCGGCAACGCGCCCCTCAAGGGCCGGGCCATCGGTGACAAAGTCAGCGGAACGTATCTGTCGCAACCGTTCACGGGGCATGTGGTCTCTATTTCGACCCTGAAACCAGAGTGGTTCCGGTTGGAGCTGGACTTGGATGAAGCCGTAGACGTTGTCACATTCGATGGCTTCTCAAATTTCCGCTCGCGCATTCGTGGTGTCATTGGCCCCAAAGGGCATTCGATCGAACGGACAAGCGACGGGCAGGCGCATCTTCAGATTGATCTATGGTGAAAGTGAATTCCAGTTCTCAAACCCGTAAGCGGCCGATGGCGCGATTGAAGCCAACGGCAGCTCTGTCCGCACAAGCAGACCTCAGTGCTCGTTGCAGCTAACGTCTTCTTCGAGCCGATTGTGTTGAAAAACTCTCGTACAGCGCGCTGAAGCCAAATTCGGAAGAAAAAAATTCCAAACTATGGGAATTTCGGCGGCACCTCGGGGCGCAAGTAGCTTGTCGGAGAGCAGCCTCCCACTTTTTAGAAATTTGCAGTTGCAGCAAATAGTTTTTCAACAGAATCAGCCCTTACCGGACGGTCAGAAACCAAGCTCGAATGCACGATTGGAGTGAATTTGCGCGCCTAGCTTGGCAACTTTTTCGACATCAAGACTAAGAGCAAGATCCGCAGATCCCAGCTGCTCTATCGGGAACCAGCGTGCTTCGAGGGCATCGTCGCCGGCAAGTGGTTTCCCCGAAACCCAAGAGCAAAGGACGGCTACGAGAACGTAGTGGTGGCGCAAGACACCGCTCTCATCATGGTCGAAAGCATCAACCGCTGTAAAAACCTGCTTCGCCGTTGCCTGTATCCCAGTCTCTTCCGCCAGCTCACGAACTGCTGCGTCCTCAAGTGACTCTCCGAGGTCTACTTTTCCGCCTGGAAAGCCCCATCTACCAGCATCAGGCGGGTTCGCTCGTCTTACCAGCAAAACATGGCCCCGCTTGAACAATGCAGCAATTGTGGCGACAACTGGTCGGGTCATAGGATGTGGCACCTAACGATTGATTACTTGAGCTGGCGTATAGGAAAGCCCTCTATCTTCATTGTGTTTATCAGCCAGTAGCACGCCAGCAAGTTGAAAGGCAGCACCGTCAAACATCCGCTCCATCCCGCAGAGGCGACCTTGACCTGCAAGCCTTAGCGCCGTTTGGGTGGGCGACCGCAGCGAATGGCAGGAACGAGCCGATTGTGTTGAAAAACTCTTATACAGCGCGTTGGGGTCAAATTTGGGAGAACAACATTCCGACCTACTCAAATTTCGACGGCGTCACGCGGCGCAATCAGTCCGTCGGAGAACGGTTTCCCACATTTCAGAAATTTGCAGTTACAGCAAGGAGTTTTTCAACAGAATGAGCCCAAATTCGACGTTGCCTACTGATTGTCGACGCACATCCGGATCCCCTTTCAATTTTACGGTCTGTCCTTATTTGAAAAAGCACCAGGCGACAGACCCTCGTGGCGGAGGAAGGCCAGTCCAAAGGCGCTGGCGGACCCGTAACCGACCTGCAGCGCGATCTCGGCATTGGTCAGCCCACCCTGCCGCAGCAAGGTCTTGGCCACGGCCATGCGCCACTCGGTGGCGTATTCCATCGGCGCGCGGCCAACCTGCCTGCGGAACCGCTCGAAAAAGCCGGAGCGCGACATACCCGCCGCCTTTGCCATTTCCGAAACGGACAGGGGGCCGCTCGTCTCGGCGTGGATCCGTTGCAATGCACCCGAAAGCTGTGGATCCGACAGGCCGCGCAGCAACCCCGGCGGCAGGGTCGTCGCCGGGTCAGAGCGTAGAGCCTCGATCAGAAGGACCTCCAGCAATCGCTCGAGGATCATCCCGCGCCCCGGACGGTCTGCGCGGGTTTCCTCGTGGATCACCGGCACCAGGGCCGTCAAACGATCCTGACCCGAGACATGAATCATCTCCGGCAGCAGAGACACCAGAAGGCCCCGGGCCGGCGTGTCAAAGCGGCAATGCCCGACGAGGGCGCGCACATCGACAGGGGCCTCCGCCGCGCCAAGCCGGAACTGCCCGGGACCGGTTTCAAGCGGCAGGCGGGGCACATGGGGCGGCGGGGGCACCTCGCTGGACATGGTAAATCCCTGCAGGTGCGGGATCAGCACGAAATCACCAGTCCTCAGCGTGACCGGATCGCGCCCGGTGACGTGCAACCGGCACTGCCCTTCGACCATCGCGCAGTAAAAGGGGCTGGCCACGTCGTGACGTTTCACCAGCCACTGGCCACCGGCTGACACCATCTTAGAGATGGAGACCGCAGGCTTGAGCAGGGTCACGACACTGGAAAGGGGATCCGAGGGGCTGTCGAGCATGAGTTTGGACGATCTATGGAGGATTGCGGATACTTGAATATAGATGGACCAATTCCCGCCGTCTATCTTTGTTAAGGCAAGACAAGGAGATTTCATATGCCCCGTATCCTCATCACCGGTTGTTCCTCTGGTTTCGGTCAGGCCATCGCAGCGCAGTTCCTCGATCAGGGCTGGGACGTCATCGCCACGATGCGCAGTCCTTCTGCGGAAGGGCTGCCGGAGTCCGACCGCCTGCAGGTGCTGGCCCTGGACGTTACCAACGCCGCAAGCATCGCGGCCGCGATCGAAGCGGCAGGGCAGATCGACGCGCTTGTGAACAACGCCGGTGTCGGCATGCTCAACGTGCTGGAAGGTGCTGACATCGCCCGGGCCCGTGAGCTGTTCGAGACCAACGTTCTGGGTGCCATGGCGATGACCCGCGCCGTGATGCCTGCGATGCGCGCGCGCCGCAGTGGCGTCGTGGTCAACGTAAGTTCCAGCGTGACGCTGCGCCCGCTGCCCGCCCTGTCGATCTATAGCGCCAGCAAGGCCGCGCTGAATGCCTTTACCGAAAGCTTCGCGCTTGAGGTCAACGAATTCGGCATACGTGCCCGGCTGGTTCTGCCCGGCAGCGCGCCGTCTACATCCTTCGGACGCAATGCCGTGGCGCGGATGGGCATGGATGTGCCAGAGGCCTATGGCCCCTTCGTGCAGGCCTATTTCCAGAGCCTCCAGTTCGCGACCGAGAAGACCGAGGCGCGCGATGTCGCGCAGGCTGTCTGGCGCGCCGTTACGGACGAGACGGCGCCGATGAAGCTGCCCGCAGGCACGGACGCAGAAACCTGGGCGCGCGAAGCAGGCCTTGCCACGGCGTGACGCGTCCGATGCTGATTTTACTCTCAAACGGAAACACCCCATGAACAGACTTATCACTCTCTCCCGCGCCCTGCCGACACCAGAGTCTGAGATCACCGTCGCCTATACGCCGATCCAGCTGCCGATGCCCGGCCGCCAGCAGCTTGAGCTGCGTCTGACAGCACCTGCTGCCGGGGAGGACCTGCCCATCGTGATCCTGTCGCATGGCTTCGGCCCCTCGAACTACATCTCCTCCAAGGACGGCTATGCCCCGATTGCGCAGTTCTGGGCCGAACGGGGTGTCGCCGTCATCCAGCCGACCCAGGCCAGCTCCCGGGTTGGCGGGCTTGGCCCCGATCTGCCCGATGGACCTTTCTTCTGGCGCGAGCGGGTGGCGGAAATGCGCGCCATCCTCGACCAGCTGACCGAGGTCGAGGGACAGGCACCAGCCGTAGCCGGGCGGCTGGACCATGACCGGATTGCGGTAGCCGGGCATTCCTTTGGCGGGTTCACCTGCAGCCTGCTGCTTGGCGCGCGCCCGCAGGATGAAGACTTTTCCGACCCGCGCATCCGTGCGGGCATCCTGTTGGCCTCTCCGGGCCGGGGCGGTGCGGACCTGACCCCCGAAAACGCCGCGCGGTTTCCGTTCTTCGATGTGGATTTTAGCGGGATCAACACACCAACCCTCGTGGTTTGCGGTGCCGATGACGACCCGCATTTTACGCCGCGCGGCCCGGAATGGCACGCCGATCCGTTCCACGACGCCCCCGGCGCCGAGGCTCTGCTGACGATCAACGGCGTCGGCCACGGCCTGGGCGGCATCGCGGGATGGGACGCGCGCGAAACTGAAGCAGAAGACCCAGACGCGCTGGAGGCCACGCGGCGGCTGACGCTGGCCTGGTTTAGGAGCACCTTTGCGATAGAGCCCGCCGCCTGGACACAAAGCCAGTCCGCACTCAGGGAAAGTGCGGCATCCATTGCGGAAATAATTTCAAAATAGGGATGAATTTCAGCGGCGGCTTTGTCCGCAGAGGCGACCTTTGACCTTCAAACCTGAGCGCTGTTTGGGTGCGCGACCGCGGCGAATGGCAGGAATGAGCCCATGTTGACAAATTGCTGCGCCGCGGCAAGGTTCCCCATCTATGATCAAAGATCGTGAGTTCAGACATGAAAAATACTGCTAACCGAACTTTTGGTGTCGTCGGGCTCGGCAATTTTGGCAGCACCGTCGCAAAGGAGTTGCAGCGATTCGGCAATCACGTCGTCGGGGTCGACATATCCGAAGCACGCGTCATAACCCTTGCCGATACACTCTCTCAGGCCATGATTGTGGATGCACGCGATGATGCGGCTTTGCGGGAAGCGGGCTTTGGTGATTGTGATGTGGCCGTAGTTGCCATGGGCGACGATCTGGAGGCCAGTATCCTTGCGGCGATCAACCTCAAACTTGTCGGGGTTCCGGTTGTTTGGGCCAAAGCCACGACCAAAACGCATCACCGAATTCTGAGCAAACTTGGTGTCGACAGGATCATTCATCCGGAAGTTGAGGTCGGTCAACACATCGCGCAGGTTTTGCACAACCCGCTGGTGCGTGACTATGTCAGCCTGGGCAACGGCTACCACGTTGTCAATTTTCGTATCCCTGAAAGCCTTGAAGGCAAGAGCCTGAAAGACCTGCCGCATGGCGATAAATTCAATCTGCGTTGCATCGGGGTCATGCGGGGAACCGATTACGTAGGGCAAGATGCGACAGGATGCCAACTGGAGCGGCACGACCTTCTGCTATTGCTCGGCCAACGAAAAGACCTGCGCAACTTCGCAGCTAGCCTCTAACCATGGTATTTCGGCCCTCGAAACTGGTGAAGCGGTTCGCGACCTTGCGGATGCCTCCCCCCGCGGTTCTGGTGCTCTTTTACCTCGCCTTCATCATCGTGGGTGCGCTGCTGCTCTGGCTGCCGATCTCACATCACGGTGAAATCGGACTGGGCGAAGCACTGTTTACATCAACCTCTGCCGTGACCGTAACAGGGCTTGTGCTTGCTGACACGGGTGCTGCTTTTACGGGCTTTGGGCAGGCTGTCATTGCCGCGCTCATTCAGCTCGGCGGGTTAGGCTTGATGACTTTTGCGGTGCTCTTGCTCGGGGCGCTCGGCATTCCGGTAGGTATGCCACAACGCCTGATCCTGCGCGAAGACCTGAACCAGACATCGCTGTCAAACCTGACCTATCTTGCGCGCATCATCTTTATCATCGCCCTGGTCTGCGAGGTGATCGGGGCCGCCTTGCTTGCCCTGGTCTTTGTTCCTGAGTTCGGCTGGCATGGCATATGGCAGGCGGTTTTTCATTCTATTTCGGCCTTCAATAACGCGGGTTTTGCGCTTTATCCCGACAGCCTCTCTCAATGGGTAGGCCACCCGATCGTCAACATTGTGATCCCTGTCATCTTCATTCTGGGAGGGCTCGGGTTCATTGTCGTGGGGGATATCTATCAGAAACGCCAGTGGCGCAAACTTACGCTGCATTCCAAACTGATGCTGCTCGGAACCGGCATTCTGATTGCCTGGGGGAGCATCATGTTCGGACTTCTTGAATGGACGAACCCCAACACCTTGGGCCCGTTGAGCACTGGCGAAAAACTATGGGCAAGTTGGTTTCAGGGGGTCACGCCGCGCACGGCCGGGTTCAATACGATCGACACCGGCGGAATGCATGACAGCACGACCATGTTGACGATGACTCTCATGTTGGTTGGCGGTGGCAGCACCTCGACTGCAGGAGGGATCAAAGTGACGACACTCTGCGTGTTGTTGCTCGCCACTGTCGCTTTCTTCAGGCGTCAAACAACATTGCACGCCTTTGGGCGATCTTTGGGTGTCGACGAAGTCATGAAGGTCCTCGCTCTCACGACCATTTCAATGCTTCTGGTACTAACGGGCATTTTTGTCACGTTGATCAATCACGACGGTGAATTCATCGACCTCGCGTTCGAGGTCACATCGGCATTCGGCACAGTGGGTCTGTCGCGCGGGACGACCGGAGAGCTTGATGGTATCGGCAGGGCAATCATTATGGCGATGATGTTCATCGGTCGGGTTGGCCCTCTGGCCATCGGTTTTTTCCTCGCGACCCGCAGCGCGCCGCGGGTAAAGTACCCCGCAGGGCAAATATATCTTGGGTAGCCAAGCGACACAGGTCGAAGGACCGCTTCGTCCGCATTGCGGACCTTGGAACGATACGCAGCAAGGGTAAGCTCTCTGTACCGATACAGCGCAATGGAGCCTAAACCGGCGAGCTACGGCAGGCAGAAAGCATTCAGTTGCTACGGGAGTCCGGCATGCTTAACATCAAGTTTCACAAATCATTTCAATCCGCCAGAGTAATGGAAAAGCCCCCAGTCTGGCCGCGCTCATATGGCGAGTTCGTCGGGGGGTGGGGCTGTTCCGCCAGTTGATCCTATCTTCAACACAGGCTTCGGTCGATGAGCTGCCGCGCAGGCAGCTGAGAAGATCGGTAAATGTCATCGGGACTGACGACCCAGCACGGGGGCCGGACTTCGGCTGCGAGCAACCGACGTGGGGCATAGCATGATCGTTTTGGCACCACACCACTATCATGTCTATCGCTCTCTCAGCACTTACTGCATGGCGATATTTTGTATCCGGCACGCCCCTAAGCTGACAGGGCATGGATAGGTTACTATACAAGTATCCCGTGACTATAAGTATTTGTGGTGACATCAGATAATAATGGGATACCCGAGATCCCTTCATTATCGATTTATAAGGAGACCTGATTATGACGACTACTGGAAAACAGTTGTTCACTACGCTCGAGGCCGACGGCACGCTGACCGTTGCGATTGAAGATGTGACCTTTGATGCTCCCACCGGCAATCAGGTTTTGGTCAAAATGGAAGCTGCGCCGATCAACCCGTCAGACCTTGCCATTCTGGTTGGCGGAGCAGACGTCGGAAACGCCGAATATACACAAGGCAAATTTGTGGCCAAGATGCCAGAGGCTGCAAATGCTGGATCTAAGGCGCGCCACGGAATGAAGCTGCCCGCTGGCAACGAAGGGGCCGGCACTGTAATCGAAGCTGGTGAAAGCGACGCAGCGCAAGCACTTGTCGGGCAGCGGGTGTCTTGCGTGCCAGGCAACGCCTACAGTCAATATTGTCTCGCCGACGCATCCATGTGTTTGCCTCTGGGCGATCATTCAGCCGAAGAAGGTGCAAGTGCTTTCGTCAATCCGATGACTGCGCTTGGATTTGTCGAAAACGCCAAAGCCGATGGACAGGACGCCATTCTCCATACGGTGGGAGCGTCAAACCTTGGGCAGATGCTGACGCGTATCTGTAAAGAGGACGGACTTGGGCTGGTAAACATCGTGCGCAAGGATGAACAGGTTGACCTCCTGAAGGAGCTTGGGGCGACGCATGTTGTTAATTCATCGGACGATGGTTTTATGGATCGACTGAGCGATGCCATCCGTGAAACAGGTGCGTTCTATGGCTTTGACCCTGTTGGTGGTGGCAAGCATGTCGATATGTCGTTTAAGGCGATGGAACGTGTCGCGATCGAGCAGATGACCGAATACTCTCGCTATGGCTCCAACCAACAGAAACGAATGTTTATCTACGGTCGCCTTGATACCAGCCCAACTTTGCTAACACCGTCCTACGGGTTCGGATGGACCCTGTCGGGTTGGCTATTGTTCCCCTTTTTGCAGTCCGTTGGACAGGAGACTATGGGTCGTATGCGGAAGCGTGTACGGGACAATCTTACTACCACTTTTGCCAGCACCTACAAATCACGTGTTTCATTGGAAGGCATGCTGAAGAAGGATGCCGTTATGGACTACCGCGCTATGAAGACAGGCGAAAAATACCTGGTGACGCCCTGGGCCTAAAAAATATTGAAGAGGCGCGGCTCATCATGAGCAGCGCCTGCTTTCCTAGATTACCTACTACTGCGGTGCAGCTGAACGGTACCATATATCGGCGAAGCAAGGCCATACAAGCACCAGTCGTGAGCTACCGGAGTGGTTTTCTGCGCATTGTGCGAGATGCAGGAGGGTCGGAAAGCTACGGGGGGGGACGACACATAAAATGCATAATCGCCAAAACTTCTGACCTTGTTATTGCATAACATCGCAAACCACGGCCAGATCATCACACTACTTTTTATAGAAAATAGGAAAAACGATAGAAAATCTTACTAAATGTATTTTTTGCACTCTCCATGGTCGTCACGCAACACGCAGCGGCGCGTTGCGCAGATAACTACTAAGCTGGCTGCATCGAGTGTGCGTTGCCCGAGACACGGATCGACGATCCGACCTCACTGTCAAACTCAACCTCGATGATTGACGGCGCTCCCATATCTTCGCCCTGCCGGATCGTGAATTGCCCGCCATGTGGCCACTTGCGATCCCGCAGATAACCGGCAAATGCCGCTGCCGCTGCGCCAGTAGCGGGGTCTTCCAAAACACCCCCGGATGCAAATGCATTGCGGACTGAAAAGGCGCGATCCCCCTCGATGTGAACGAGCATGATTGTCACGAGTTTGTGCCGCCGCATCATGTCCCGCCCCTCATCAAGATCGTAAGCCATTGCGGTTAGCCGGGCGCGATCACGAAGCGCAAACACCAAGTGATCGGCACCGCCATGAATGTGCGCTGGTGGCAGGCGCATGTCCAAATCGTCCGAGGTCAGGCCAAGCAGTGCCATCGCATTCATTGACTCATCGTCAGTTATCGCACGGCTTTCGGTTGGCGGCGACGCCAGCATTGCCGCCATGCCTTCAGCCGATGTCGCAGCATCGACCGTGATCGAAGCGTTGTTCAAATCCAGATTATAGGTTCCCGGACCATTGCGCTGTCCAAGGGCGGCCCCGAGCGCAATGGTCGCGTGCCCACAGAACGATACTTCCGACTCTGGCGAAAAATAACGGACGCGCCACGACCGATCTGTCCCTTCTACGGGAACGGCAAAGACTGTTTCAGAGTATCCGACCTCGGCTGCCACCTTTTGCATATCCGCTTCGGGTGCGGCGTTGTCGAGCAGAACGACCCCGGCAGGGTTGCCGCCTTTGCCGTTAGCACTGAAGGCTGCAATGCGCTGAATATTCATGTTTGGTTCTCCATTTTGGTTATGGTCAGAATATGCATGTTCCCAACCCATGACGTCCCGGCGATACCGTAAGTATTATCAGCATTATGCGATCACATCGGCAGTCTATTAGCGTATTCAACCACTATGACGAAAGCTATTGATGAAATTGACCGGGGAATCATCTCCCCCTTTGAACATGACGGACGAGCGAGCTTGGCCGAAATTGGAAAAGGCGTCGGTCTCTCTGGACCAGCAGTCGGTGAGCGCTTGCGGCGCTTACAATCGGATGGGGTGGTCGAGGGGTTTACGGTATGTGTAGATGCAAAGGCCCTTGGCTATACGCTGGAGGCCATTGTCCGTATCAAACCACGTTCAAGACAGCTTCATAACGTCGAGCAGATAATCCAGAATGAGCCACGTTTTACATCCTGTGACCGAGTGACCGGTGACGACTGCTTCATCGCTCGCTTAGCCTTGGTGAGCGTCGCGGAACTTGACGATGTCCTGCTGCCGCTTCATGAGCGAGCCGAAACGCATACATCAATCGTCAAGTCGTCACTTTTGCGCAACCGGATGCCCGGTCTATCACCTAAAATACAGGCTCCTTAAAATCGCTGTTTGTTAAACGGGTTCATTGAACCCGACATTCGCGCACTTGCACCGAAGGTCTCCAAGGTCCGCTTAGCAGTCACCGCCCCATTAAAATGCTGCGTTCCATTGCCAATGGCCGCTTTAGGAAAGCTGCGACGCGGCATCGTCGGGGCCGGTCAATGTCCGGTTAGGGCCGTTCGTGTCGACTGACACCTTGGGTGGATTGCGGTCATTCGCTGCGTCGCGCACTGAGGTCTGCTGTGCGGACTTTGTTGCCGTTCGCTGCGGACGCACAGTTTCCGTTTCAGTTGAGAAGACCTCTTGGAGAAAGGACGGATACCGGACTTTCTCTGCACGGGAACTAAAGGTCTGATCTAAATCGAGTGCAACTACGGTTGTGCGGCCAATACGAGCTGCCTTCTGTGATCTCGTAGCTGAGCATTGGCATCTGTGTCGCCCAGCAGGCTCCCCGTTATTGGTTACGGTGCGAGGATCGGTATGATGGACAATAAGCACAGCATTGCCCGCGCGGCCTTTTTTTCCCGATAAGGGTGGTCAGTTAACCGGTTTGTATCCCGAAAGTGTACAGGTTAAGAAGCGTCCGATCTCGCCCAGTGGAGGCTGAGATGAGCGCAACTCCCTACGCGCGCCGTGCCGCCATCCAAGCAGCACGGAGGTGTCGAAAGCACCGACCCCGAACAAGCCGCGGCCCGTGGCAATACCTTAAGCGATGTCGTGCTCGGCAACGCCGGTGACCGCTTGCGACAACAACATGGCAAGGACTTATGCAACTCAACACCCTTGGAACACCGCTTATACTCTTTCTGATCCTCTTTTTCTTCGGCGGAACATTTCTTTTATCGCTTACCATTGGGCGCAAGCGTGAGAACGCTGATAACTACATGACTGCGGGCAATGAGGTTGGTTTCGGCATCTCCGCGGCCTCTATGACTGCCACCTGGATCTGGGCCGCATCGCTTTATGCCTCGGCCACGTCAGGCTACACATATGGCATCTCGGGACCTATCCACTATGGTCTCTGGGGTGCGCTGATGATCCTTTTCATCTATCCTTTCGGGCGCCGTATTCGCAGTATCGCGCCAAACGCGCATACTCTGGCTGAAATTCTGCACGCGCGCCACGGCCGATCCAGCCAGTTGATACTTGCGGGGTCCAATTTGCTGGGCAGCCTGTTGAGCCTTACGTCCAACTTCATCGCAGGTGGTGCGCTGATTGCAATGCTCTCGCCCGTTTCCTTTAGCGCAGGTATTTTAATGATCGGCACCGGTGTGCTGCTCTATACGCTATGGTCCGGGGTGCGGGCTTCGATCCTGACCGACTTCATTCAAGTCTGCGCCATGTTAGGCGCTGTTGTTATCATCGTTCCAGCAGTGTTTTTCGCGGCAGGCGGGCCTGAGATTTTCTCAACCGGTGCGGTCAACCTCACGCCCTCGCAGCAGAGCTTCTTTTCCTCTGACGCATTCTTCAACCAAGGCGCGCCCTACATCGCGGCGGTTCTGGCATATGCCATCGGCAACCAGACTATCGCCCAGCGTCTTTTTGCGGTGAGGGAAGACAAAATCCGCCAGACCTTTGTGACCGCGACAATCGGCTATGGGGCCACTGTGATCGGTGTCGGTATCCTTGGTGTGCTGGCACTTTATCTCGGGGTTGAGCCGATGGACGGCGATACCAACAACCTGATCCCGCAGCTTGCATCCATGTATCTTGGCCCGGTGCTGCTGTGCGTCTTTTTTGTGATGGTCATTGGCTCACTTGCATCCACTGCGGACTCGGATCTGGCAGCGATGTCTTCGATCGTGATGACCGATATCTATGGGCGTAATATAGCGCAAAATGGCAATGCAAACCCACGGCTTTTGCTGTTGGTGGGCCGAATTACTATGATCACGGCAACGCTTGCTGCGCTGTTCTTTGCTTCAAGCAAGTTCAACATTCTGGAGCTTTTAGTATTGGTTGGCGCGATTTGGGGGGCATTGGTTTTTCCTGTGATCGCCAGCTTTTATTGGGATAAAGTCACAAACAAGGCTTTCTCCATCTCAGTTATTGCGGCACTCGCAGCCTTCTTCCCTGTTCGCTTTGGCTGGATCGCATTGGAGGGGGCAACGGCATTTGCAACAGACCTTCTGGCCGTCATTGGTGTCGGTGTGATTGCGGGACTGATGATTTTTGGCTTCCTCGGTCGTACCGCCGGCATCGCGGCCGGGTTGATCGCATCCATAGTGGTACTTCCCTTTGGGGTCGGTTTTTTGCACCAATACCCGGTGTTGACCGCGTCGCTCTTGGCTTACGCCGTCAGCATGATCCTTTGTGTGGCACTGTCCTGGTCCGGACGTGAGCGGTTCGATTTCGACCGCATCAGTGCCAAGACCGGTAATTTCGACACCGCAACACCCACCGTTTAACGAAAGGAAGACCAATGTCTCCGACTTTTCTGACGATCTATGTACTGATTTTTCCGGTCATTGTTGCGGCCGTGCTATTCTTCTTGCTGCGTGCCTTTTGGAAGGAGTGGCGCAAAGCCAGCCGCGATGGGAAAAGCATTATATAGCACTTTTCTTCGGCTCTGCGGCCCTTCCCTCTAAGCCCGCAGCAGCTATCAAGAAGGTGCGCCGCTCCTAAATCTGCAAGGTTTCTTTCTTAGCCTCGTTACCCCTCACGATGGTACAATATGATGCTGTCGCGAGGGGTTTTCTGGCATCAACAAAAATTTTCGACGTACACGCGCCAGAAGACGAATCTCGATATCTTCAATTGCGCGCAGTGTTCTAAATCGCCGAAGCGTGACGCCGAACAAGCGGAAACTTAGGCGGGCTGGTCTTCGATCACCACGCAGCTTCAGAAGGCCGTCACTGCTGCGAAGTCAACAAACCGCAGCTATGCCTGCTCTGTCGACCTTCATCCTCCGAAAATGCCGCGCCATGGACGAATGGCCAGTCTGGGGAAGCTGCGGCGCGGCATCGGCGTGCTGGATGGAAGGCCGCTTTGGGCCGCCCGTATCGAGTGATAAGGGGCTGAGGCGCAAAGATCATGCTGTTGTGCGGAGCGCCGCATTGATCTAAGTTCTTCCACTCGCTGACGTGCTACAGTCATACGGCGAAATTTTCAGTCTTGACCGACAGTTGCATGGATACGGGTGGAATGGCATTCTAAGAGCCTAACCTTTTGGAATTATGATGCTCATCAATGTTGGCGATGCCCGCACCTCAAATATTGATCTGGTTCTGGCGGGGTTACTTTCTTCAATTGCTGGTGCCTTGAACGCCGTCGGGTTCCTTATTGCCGGATCATTCACGGCAAACATGACAGGAAACATCTCGGAATTTGCCGAGCACATCGCGAATGGCGCGATCCCGCTGGCACTTTCCTTCTTGGGGCTGGTCGTTGCCTTCATCTGTGGTGCAAGCATAGCCGCTCTTGCCATCCAGGCCGGACGCAAACGACAGCTCCCTTCGGTCTACGCTTTGGCAATTGCTGGCGAGGCCATCATTCTTCTTCTGTTCGGCACTGCACTTGCCATGTCATCGGCCGCTGAAACAGAGACATTTCTGGTCATTGTCCTCAGCTTCGTTATGGGCCTTCAAAACGCGGTAACGACGATGATTTCACGGGCGCGCGTCCGCACCACCCATGTGTCTGGAATGGCAACTGATATTGGCATCGGGCTGGCGGCGCTTGTCGGGGGTGAGAGATCAAGGTCAGACGCCGCGTCAAATCTCCGGCTGCACGGCTTGACCCTCGCCAGTTTTGCCTTCGGCGGTTTTTGTGGTGCGCTGTCTTTTCAGATTTTCGGGAATTGGGTATTTGCGCTCGCCGCAGCCCTCTTGCTGCTCATCGCAGTGCCAGAAACTCTTAGAGCACACCGCTCCTGAACACCGTTCAAAACCGTCCGTATGTTGAATGCTTCACCTAACCGGACATGGGTGTATGCGCAGCGATGGCCTGTCCCACTGACTGACGATTCCGACGGCAAAATGCTGCGCGGCGCACGGATGGCCGGTCTGGGGAAGCTGCGGTGCGGCATCGGACACATTGGCGAGAGGCGGCTCTGCGCCGAATGTGTTGCGCAACTATCTGTGAAGTGACGTAAATCTCATGGCGAGTATGGAGACTTTCCCACACGCTATGAAACAGTAGGCCGCCACGTAAGCTGCGGCGGCCAACCGTCACGACTATGCCTTTAGGTGATGGTAAAACCGCGGCCGACAGGGTCGGTTTCATCGATCAACCATTTGGCATAGCCGATAACTTTGGCAGTGCCCTTAACCGTAGGGATTACGGCGCGTTGGTTCCCCAGCATGGTTTCGCCCAAAAGCTGGCCTTCAAAGCGCCCCTGTCCCAGCAGGCCTTCGGATTTGATGGTTTGACCGATCTTCATCTGCCCACGCGCTTCGAACATTGCCATCATCATCGAAGTGCCTGTGCCGCCGGGCGAGCGATCAAGCTTACCGTCGCTGAAGACATGCACGTTGCGGTAAAGGCTGTCCGCGTGGTCAGGCTCTTGCCAGAAGGTAGTGAAGTTCAGTCCCTGAATATGCTTCTCAGTCGGGTGCTGAATCTTCATCTTGGCGTTGATCTGATCTTTCACCATTACACCCATCTCAGACAGCAGCTTGCCGTTCTGGGGGCCGATCGGGCGTTCCCCGTCTGGCCATTTAACGACAGCAAAGAAGTTGCCACCAAAGGTGATGTCAGCCTTCAATTCGCCATAGCCCGGCAGGGTGATCGGCACATCTTGTTCCAGAACAAAGGCAGGAACGTTTTGGAATTTGGTCCAAGCGATTTGACCGTTTTCGCGGCCAACTTCAGAGGTCACGTCACCCGCCGGTGTTTCAAAACGGATTTTCGTCACATCGCCGCCCGCGTCATGCACCAGCCCGTGAGAGACAAGTGCCATGGACAGTGCGATTGTGCCGTGACCACACATCTCCATGAAGTCATCGCCGTCGCACCAAAGCATACCGGCATCATAGTCGGGGCTGGATGGGGGCGTGACGAAGACGCCGACCATATCGTGGTGGCCACGTGGCTCACGCAGAAGGGCGGTTCGCACAAAGTTATAGTTGTCTCGGATAAACTGACGTTTTTCGGTGACGCTCAGCCCGTGGGGATAGGGGATGCCCCCATGGATGATGCAGGTGGGTTCACCATCGGTATGTGTATAGATCACATCGACGAAACGGTTATTGGTCATCATTGGACAGAGTCCTCCTGTGGTTTTTCTTGAAAAGTGAAAAAGTGTTAGAGTCCGAGCGCGCGCGGGATCAGCAGCACAAGTTGATCGGGGAAGGCGATCACGGCACCCAGAACAAGGAACATCACCGCGATAAAGGGCAGGTTCGCCCGGGTTAGGGTCAAGATATCGACCTTCGCGATGACGCTGGTGATAAACAGCGCGGCCCCAACTGGCGGCGTCTGTTGGCCGATGCCCCAGCAAAGGACAACGACCATGCCAAAGTGGATTGGGTCAATCCCCAGTAGTTTTACAGCGGGAAGGAACAGTGGCACGATGATGAAGATCATCGCAATCCCGTCCAAAAAGGTGCCCGCGATGATCATGATCGCGCTCAGCATGATGAGGAACAGAATGGGTGACATGTCCATCTGTGCGAGCGGCGCGAGAATGCTGTCAGCCAATTGTTCAAACGTGAAGGCAAAGCCCATGACATGCGCAGTTGCAGTCACCAGCATCACTGCGCCGGATAGAACTGCGGCTTCGCAGAAGGTTTGATAGAGTACACGCAGCTTGAGGGTACGGTAGTAGAACATGCCAACAAAGATGCCATAAACAACAGCCACGGCAGAGGCTTCAGTCGGGGTAAAGATACCCCCCAGAATGCCCCCAAGGATGATGGTCGGCATTAGCAGCGCGGGAAGCGCTTTGCCAAAGGCAACCACCATGCGTTTGCCGCTGAAAGGTGCCTCAACTGGGTAGCCTTCGCGCACCGAGATGATCCATGCTACAATGATCAGAGCCACGCCCAGCAGCACGCCCGCCATCAGCCCCGCAGCAAAAAGCGCGCCAGTGGAGATGCCAAGATAGGCCCCCAGAATGACCATGGGCACGCTGGGCGGAATGATGATACCAATGGTGGACGAGGCGGCAGTTACGGCCGCGGTGAAGGGGCGGCTGTAGCCGCGCTTAATCATCGGGTCGATGATCATCCCGCCCACGGCGGCAGTGTCGGACATTGAGGTGCCGCTCATCCCAGCAAAGAACATTGAGGTGACAACATTAACCGCCGCCAGCCCGCCGCGCATTTGACCAACGAGGGTCTTAGCAAATTCGATTAGATGACCAGAGATGCCAGAACGGCTCATGATTTGACCGGCAAGGATGAAAAGGGGCACCGCAAGCAATGGGAAACTTTGCACCCCGCGGTAAAGACGCTGGGCGACGATCAACTGGTCGATGTCTCCCATCCAGAAGATGCCGATGGCGATGCAAACCAACGCAAATGCGATGGGCAGGCCGATGCCGATCAACCCCAACAGGATGCAGAGGATTAAAAGCAGTTCCATGGTCAATTATCCTCGGGTCAAAGATCGAAAGGGCTGTTGTCGGCGTCTTGGCGGCTGTCGGGGTCAAGCCCCTGACGGATGCGCGGCAGGCTGCGGGCAATCTGTATCAGCGCATCAAGGCAGATCAGCGCGCCTGCAATGGGGATCGCTGCGTAGAGCCAGCTACTGGAGATTTCCAACACATTGGTAGTTTGGCCTGCAAAGCGGATAACCTGCCGCCCACCGTACCAAGCCATGATCCAGCCCACGCCACCGATGAGTACCTGGTTGACGACGTAAAGAACGCCTTGCACCCAGAAGGGCAGCTTGCGCACGAGGACATCGACCTTCAAATGCGCACCCCGGCGCAGCGCCAAATAGCTGCCTAAAAAGGTAATATAGGTCAGCAGCGCCAGCGAAACCTCAAAGCTCCAGCTGAGCGCGTTGTCGAGGAGATAGCGGTAGATTACCGCCAGAAACGCCACACCGACGGCCGCAAGCAGCAGGGCTGAGATGATCGCTTCGAGTATGCGGTTGATCATGGCTATCTCCTCGGGGCTGGGTTTACTGATCTGCGGCGCGGATCAGATCAATCAGCTTTTGTGCATCGGGGCCCTGCTCGGCTGCCCAATCTTCCCAGATTTGGCCGGATTGCGCGGTGAAGGCCTCAACATCCGCCTCGTTCACCTCCATGCCTTCTTCCTCAAGGAAGGTGACGATCTCAGTGTCGGCTTTGATTCCCAGTTCAACTGAACGTGCCTCGGCGGCCTCACCTGCTGCGAGCACAGCGGCCTGCTGGTCTTCGGTAAGGGCTTGGAATTTGTCTTCGGCCATCAGGAGATAGGTGACTGTATAGAGGTGATTGGTCAGAGAAAGGTACTTCTGCACTTCGTAAAATTTGGTGCTTTGTGCCCAGATCACTGGATTCTCTTGCCCGTCATAAACGCCGGTCTGGAGCGCCGAGTAGAGTTCGCTGAACGGTAGTGGGGAGGCATTGGCGCCATAGTGATTGAAGATCGCAATGCGCAGGGCGCTGCCTGGGGTGCGAATTTTGACGCCTTTCAGGTCTTCGGGGGTCGTGATGGGGCGGACATTGTTAGTGATCTGGCGAAAGCCACCTTCCAAAAAGCCAACCACCCGCAGGCCTTTTTCGGCAAGCATAGCTTCGATCAATTGGCCTGCTTCGCCATCCATTGCCGCTTTCACGTGTTCGCGGCTGGAAAAGATATAGGGCAACGCGGTTGCGCCAAGTTCAGGAGCGACGGCGGTGATCGGTGTTTCGATTGTGGCCATGTCGAGGATCGAGGACTGCATCGCTTCAATCGAGCTTTCCTGATCGCCGAGCGCGCTGGAGTGGAACAATTTGGTGCCGAGGCTTCCGCCGCTTTTGTCCTTCAGAACCTCGTTGAAATGCTCAACCGAGCGGAATGCGATCCCGTCTTCGTTGCCGGGAACATTGACACGGAAATTGATATCTTGCGCCACTGCGGGCAAGGTTGCCAAAGCGCTGGCCGAAGCGGCTAAAGCAAAGGCGGCAAAAGTTCTGCGGTTCATCTTGAGTCTCCCTCTCTGTACCCCGTTGTATACGGTGGGGCTGTATATGACGTTAGACAGCCATAAACTCTCTCGATAGAATAGATTAGACAGATAGATGGATAATTCAGACATTTTTGTTCGAATTCACTGCCCTCTGGTCATGACGCTACCGTTTATGGAGATGTGATGCGCCGTACTGAACAGAAACTTCGTGTCGGGTTTTTGCTGTTGGATAGCTTCACCCTCAACGCCTTCTCCGGATTCGTCGAAGCGATCCGCCTTGCCGCTGATCATGGTGGCCGCAGCCGGCAGGTTGCCTGTGGTTGGGAAGTTATGGGGAAGGGCAAGGTTGCGGCCAGTTGCGGGCTGACCATTACAGCAACAGCACCTTTGATAAATCCGGAAGAGGTCGACTATGTCGCGGTCTGCGGTGGCAATGGTTACCGTATTAGGTCCCAGCCCCAATGGCTGGATCAATACCTTTCCGAAGCTACAGAGGCTGGTGTCCCTTTAATCGGGCTCTGTACTGGGACATTTAACATCGCGCGGGCAGGGCTGATGCAGGGCTATCCGGCCTGCGTGCATTGGAACGTAGCTGACGAATTCCATGATCAATTTCCGCGGGTCGAAGCCTTTACTGACCGGATATTTTTGGACGCCGGGGCGCGGATCACTTGCGCAGGGTCGACCGGGGCCTCGGATCTCGCACTTCACCTGATCCATCGCCACTGCGGCAGTGAGTATGCACAGCAGGCCATCCGACATATGATGATGCAAGGCCAGCGCGCGGGGACTTTTCCCCAAGCGCACTTCTCAAAGAGCACCCATGATGTGAAAGATGAGGTGGTACGGCGCTGCGCAGCACTAATGGAGCAAAAAATCAATATGCCGCCATCAATGGATGTCCTGGCCGCCGAGGTTGGGATCAGCGTCCGTCAGCTTGACCGGCGATTTAATCAGGCAATGGGGCAAACACCATCTCAGTATTTCCGTTCAATGCGGCTCAGCTACGCGCTTTGGCGATTGACGCATACCACGGACAGGATCGCCGAAGTTGCAGCTGACGCAGGGTTTGCAGATTCTGCGCATTTTCACCGTGAGTTTCGTAAGTCCTATGGCACGTCTCCAAGCCTATACCGTCAATCATCGAATACTTTCTAATCGGTGAAGGAATCCAAATATTGTGTCAGCTTTCCGGGGGGTGCGAGTGCTCTTTCATCTTGGTGTTATGAGACCGCCTTAAGAAATTAAAATCTCTCTGCGGTTGCTTGCGATGCACCTTCTGAGTGGCGGTCGACATTTTCACCAATTTATCTGGACGTTTGCGACTGAACGGGCTTCGTAAGGGCTCCCAAAAGCTGACCTTAGCTGCGTACTACATGTATGTCCGGTTTGGGCCGATTGGGACCTTTGCCGCGGACGCTGACCGCAACCAGACGAGGGGCGAAAGAGTCCGGAAAATCTTTACCGTCTTCGGCAAACGACCCGATCTCCTGATCACAAGAATGGAGACCATTATGAACTATGAGCAAACGACGACATTGAAAGAAGTCGAATACGACCTGATCGAGTGGGCAGGCAGTGGTGAGGAGGGGGAAGATCTGCCGGCATGCCTTGCCCATTGGGATCTGGACAAAGAGCAGCTGGAGATCATCAAGGAGGTTTGTGCGGTCCCCCACGCGGCGGCGAGCGTTGCCAATGCGATGTGGTGCATCACTGACAGGGACGGGCTCTCGTCGATTGCAGAGGTGCTGCGGACTCACTGATGACATTGTAGGGTCCCGAAGCGCGATCCTTGTTCGTCGACTGCGATATCGCCTTGTTCCGTATCCTGCCTGGTTACACCTCGCGCAGTAGACGCATGACTGCAATGCGGGCTTCTACCACAGCATCAAGGCTGGCTTGTGGATGTCTCCTTCGGGCCGGTCTGACGGCCCGCCTCAGCTTATTCGGGGCCGCCATTCAGGAAAGATATGATTGCTTCAGAAACATCTTGATGGATCGCCCGGCGTGCGTCCATAGATCCACCACAGATCGATGCATCACCTTCTTCCTCCATCAGGATCTTCGGTCCGGCGACCGTGCAAACGGCGAAGGCATCGAATGCCGACGCTTGGGGCATGACAAAGGACGGAGTCTGTTGACCATCAGCCGATGTGCGCGCGAGCTGGCCGAGGGAAATCGATAGCGCCCGAACATCCGCCGGCACTGAGCCCAGGTTCTCCGAGTATTCCGGGTTTATGGCTATCGCCGAAGTCACGCGGGGGTCTCGCGCCATCCCGGCGAGGCCGTCCGGGTTGGTGGCCGACATGTCGACTCCTTGGGCAGCAAACCACCCGCAATCCGGTCCGAGCTGCTCTCTTTCCTGCGCGCAAGAGTGAAGGTAGCCGGCAACATCCAGCTCCGCTCCGCCAACGGACAGGGCAGCGGTCGCCCCCAGTGCAAATCCTGCGACTGACACCGTGGTTTCATCAATTCGCGGCCCCCAGGTTGAATCGGCCAGCACCAAGTCAATCGCGCGGCTGATATTCTGTGGTCTTTGCCAGATTTCGTTCACAGCATCTTCGGCGTTGTCCGGGCGCGGGGCATTGACTTCGACCACGACGAAGCCTTCCCGTGCGATGGAGGAACTGAGCCAGGCACCTGAGTCAGTCGCGGACCGCAAGCCGCCATGTGATACGATTATCAGCGGAAGCGAGCTTTGCGTGAACTCGGCATTTGGTGCTGCTGCAACCCCTTCGAAAACAGGATTTCCAGCGACAGTGCCCGATGCTATTTCCTCAGGCGGATACCAGATCGACACGGACAAAGGGCGCCCGTCTTCGGATGTGTCCCGGAGATGGGCAAATCCCGGAACGGTTTCAGCAAGAGAAGGCCCCGCGACCAGGATCAGAGCCAACGACAGACCAAATTTCATTCCAGAACTCCCCGTGCGGGCCAAAAGACTATGTTACTTTATCATGGGCTTACTGAAAAAGGGCAATGACCACTCTGCCCGGGGAGCTGACCTTGGCGTGCCCAATCTTGCTGCTGGATGCCACCGATGTCCGGTTTGGCGAAGCTGCGACGCAACGCGGCCAGTCGGACGAATGACCGCAGTGGGCCGTCCGTGACGACGGCCCAAGCCTTCAGATTTCGATAGCTTCGGCGATCACCAGCGCATCTTCAAGCTCGACGCCGAGGTACCTGACAGTGCTGTCCATCTTGGTGTGACCCAACAGCAGTTGGACCGCCCTCAGGTTGCCTGTTTTCTTGTAAATCTGCGTAACTTTCGTTCGCCGCATCGAGTGCGTGCCATAGGCGCTTGCCTCCAGACCAATGGATGTCACCCAGTCACGCACAATGCGCGCGTACTGGCGGGTCGAGATGTGAAGCCGTGCGTGAAAACGCCCAGGCCAGAGGTATTCGGATCCGACCATCAGCGGTTCCCGCATCCATCTTGCCAGCGATGCACGGGTGCCTTCGGAGATTTCGAAGCGCACAGGTTTCTGGGTCTTGCTCTGAAGAACCGACGCGCGTTCCTTGATTTGGCCGGATGCCATAACATCGACAACCCTCATTTTCACCAGATCGCAGCCGCGCAGCTTGCTGTCGATGGCAAGATTGAAGAGGGCCAGATCACGGTGGTTCTCGGCCAATTCCAGCCGCACCCTGATCGCCCAGACGTGTTTGGGCTTGAGCGGCCTTTTCTGGCCGACGATCCGGCCTTTGTTCCAGGATGGGCGCAAGGCGCGGATGGCCGGTAAGTTTGATGTTTCCATGATGGATCCTCCGATCCACCACGCCCTCCCACATCGACAACCCGACGTTGACAAGACATCATATCACATGATGCTGCGCTGCCTCCGAGGTCCGCAGTGAGCCCATATTGACCGATGCTGAGCGTTGCATGAGCGGCCGCAATCTGAGCGAATGGGCTATTCGCTAAATTGGAAGACAACTCTTAGAGTGCGCATTATGAATGAAATCGGACCCTTAGTTTACCTGAAATTCAAGCCATGAAGGGTAGAGACCGAAATGCCCCGTGCTGGTGCGGCTCTGGCAAGAAGTTCAAAAAATGCCATCTCGGCCGAGATGCTCAGCCGAAGGGGAATCCCTGGGATGCTGTGAATGTAAACCGAAAAGCCTTTTCCCAAAAGAAGTGCTGTGCGCGTGACGTAGGTTTAGGTGATTGCGACGGCAGCGTGGTCAAAGCCCACACTGTCTCGCGCGGACCGAACCTGACCAAGATCGCCAAAGAAGGCCATGTTCTGCACTATGTTGCGAGCATATCGGACATGAACAAGAACGGCGGAATGCTATCTGTGAAGAAGATCGGCATCAAAGATGCGTCAGTTTTCCACGGCTTTTGCAGCAAGCATGATCGAGAGCTTTTCTCCTGTATCGAGAATGAGGTGTTTACGGGACGACCCGATCAGTGCCTTGCTGTGGCCTATCGCACAATGAGCAGAGAACTCTATGGGAAGGATGCTGGAGCGCATTTGAGAGAAACGTTGCGGGAGGCCGACAAGGGTTTGAAACCTTTCGAGCAATTCATGCTTCAGCAGATGTTGAACGAGATTAACACAGGGAATGAAGCTGCGCGACGCGAACTAAAGGCTACGCATGATGCGTTGACCACTGCACTGGTGGATGTCCGTCTCGATACAATTAGGTCGGTTGTCTTCGAATTTGCGGCACCTTTGCCATTCATGTTTGCAGGCGCTTGGTCGCCCTTTACCGACCTCCATGGCGGAGAGCTTCAGAAAGGGTATGTGGACGAACTTCTTGAACAGATTTTCGTTTCTTCGTTTGCTGGTGACTCCAGCGCTACGATTTGTGTTTCTTGGCGAAATATTGACGACGCGCCCGGGCATGTCATCGCAGATCAGCTTTTGGCACTGCCGGATGATCAACGAGCATTAGCGTGCCTTCAGTTTGTAATGAAGCATGTGGAGAACGTCTTTTTCAATCCCGACTGGTTCCAAGCTTTGGATGGCAAACAGAGAGAGCGGCTCAACCAGCTTGCAGCCGACGGTCTTGATCCGATGGGCAGCGTCCCATCAATGCCTGTTCACTTGGATGTAGACTTTCAACTGCCTGCGTCAGCGAGATCGTTTCAAGTTTGACCACGACATGGCGTTTCGCCTTAGCGACTTTGCTATTTGCGGTCATTGGAGTAACCGCAGCGAAAGGTCGCTTGGTCCGCATCGCCGACATCGAATGGGCCAAAATGCTGCGCAACTGTTCCAATGACCGCTTCGGGGAAACTGAGGCGCGGCGACGCGTGGTTGGATCAATGTCCGGATTGGGCCGTTCGTGTCGCTCGACACCAAGGGCCGGTGGTTTGCGAGCATCAACAAAAATCGTCGAACATTTCGCCGCCTTCCCATGGTAAGCCTCGAGCCAAAGTGAATGCTTTTTCGGCGCCATCTCGCATGAAGAACGTGCCTTGTCTCTCATGAACGAATTGTTCATTTTCAAAAGTGATCTTGGACACCGACCAGGGTTTTATCTCGCTTTCGTTGTGCGCGCCCAAGTAAGTAGATTGCGTCTTCATGGCCGATCATTGCAACGTCTCCAACCTTCGTCTCTCCCCACGGTGAAATAACCGCAACGACACCTATATGCAGTTGGTCGAAGTATGCTTTGAGGGGCTGAGCTACAGTTGTGTCAGGGCAAAGAGGAAATTCTGCGGGCACCCTCCAGTTTCGCTGAGCCGCGCCAACTGTTTTGGCTGCAACCAGTTGTTCAGTTTGTTTTTCAACTGGTGTTGGGTCGCGGCCAAAAATCCAGTCTCCCAGACTCCCGCCGGACGATGGCTTCTCTGAGACCGCCCATGCCAGCATCCGTTGCAGACTATATTCAGCTTCGCGGGGCGTCACATTCTTCATCCATTCGAAATCAACAGCTAGAGCCCCATTCTTCGGATTGCGTGGATCGGCAAGGAAATCCTCAATGCTACCATACCGATTTTGGTTCCGCTTCGCGGTGATGGGATTGAGAAGGATGTTCTCGAGGCGTGTGACCCATCGTAAGTTTTCAGGGCGATTGTTGCGGCGGTTCGTATCTATGTGATCCACTATGTGGCTGTTACTTGGTTGTTCTCCATGAAATGCAGTAGCGACAATCCGGTGAAGCTTATGATCTGAGATCGTCATGTAGCCATCGCTTTTACTTGGATTGCCGAAAGTCCAAGATTCATCAAGCGGCCGTTTTCGCATGCCAATACGGGCCTGTCTAAGAACTGCGCCGTTGTCTCGACCACTTTAGTTTTCCCCACGATAAGCGCAGTCAACTTCGGTTCTAAAATACTCCAGGGAATCCAAGATCCACCCCTTCCATCGTTTTCGCAACTTCACATATCATGGATCGCGACTTGCAACCGATAGTGGTGAGCGCAGATCTTAGCATCAAGCTTGAATGATGGGATCACCTTTTTGTGGTGCTATTCCTCTATCGTCGTTGGGCGCAAATAGATCCCCAACGAGCTTTAGATATGATTGCCTGCGCCACTGCAGGTGCGTTACATCGCTCGAATGACCATCGAGCATACAGACGACGATCATGAACTTCGGTACTGGCGGGACCTGGAGCAACGTTTGCCACCAAATGGCGTCGCCTCCATCCTTCCTACGGATGCTGCGTGCCGAGAGCGACTTGCTTTGACGAGGTGGCCCACCGGAGTCGTCTGCATCAGGTGCGGGTCCATGGAGGTCGGGCAGCTGACTTTGCGAAAAACCTACCATTGCCGGAATTGCAGATATCAGTTCACTGTTTTGACGGGTACTCTGCTTCGCTCCAGTAAGTTGTCTGCGCAACTCTGGTTCGAAGTCGCTGACGAGTACATTCGCTGGCGGGCGAGGAATTCTCAACACGATTTTGGTCTTCATGCATTAGCTGAATTCATGGGTGTCGCATATCCAACAGCCTTCCGTGTCAGGAAAATCTTGAAACAAGACCTTGGTCCAGGTGGACCTGGATTGCTTGCCAAGTGCATCTGCTGCTCTTCGTAAGTGTAGCCTTTGTATTAACTGAGAAGCTTGGGGGACGTTTGTGGGCTTGTGGCTACCTTGTGGCCAGCAAGAGCACTGGTCCAAGTGTTGTTCGCATCATGCCATTCGAGCAACCTGTTGAGTTTTCTATATAGGAAAATATCAGCCCGCCGTATCAATCGAGAATTTTTACCCCTACTTCCGATCACCCCGGCGGCAACGCTGATCGAGAAGTAGTCAAGACGCAGAACCGGATGAATGAGGAAGAAGGAGTGGTTTGCGAAAAAAGTGAGAAGCGTAAAGCTCGCAAGTGCCTGATAACGAAGGGCAAATTGACTCTTTCGGCTGTTTCGTTCTACTCGGTAAGACAACGATTCGAGCCGAAGGACGATAGGTCTTCTTTGAACACACTATCAGGCCAAATGCGGGATGATCTCGCGTCAGAACGCAAGGAGCAGAACAAAATCGCCGCAGGGAAAAGCGACACCAACACGGTTCTGTACAGATACATCAGTACTTGTCGCATGCATACTAATCACGAGGGGAAAAGCACCGCTGTCAACCACAAACCATCAGCGCAAGGCGCTGAATGCACCAAGCCAAGAAGGTATAGTTCACTGCTGGTCGACGTAAGACATCAATAATCTAGTCGAGCTGACCTTCTTGTACAAGGCCGCCTGCGTAAAATCCGTCGGCATATCTTCCCGTCTGCCGAGCGCGCGATGGGTGGTTGGCCTGCATTCATCAACAACATTCGCCCTACAGGGCGAAGCATTATCAGTCAGCGCGCCGTGCTCACCGGCGTGAACAAGAAAGTCATGCTATGCAGAAACATAACTCTAGGCAAACCGATGTCGAACACCCGCATTCCGCCCTCCCTCATCTTTGGCAGGCAACCTTTAGTCCTCCGCCATTGGCCGATCCGGATGACCCTCACAAGATCGTACGTACACGTTTGAATAAGAAGGAAATTGGCAAATCCAGCGGGACCTGCCGGGTCGCGTTCTTGACGCGTATGCACCGCCGCGCTGTGATGCAGGAGTTTTGGTGCGCATCGTTTGAAGAAGCGCAGGTATATATCAATATCGCGGGCCATCCGGATGTTATCAATTTTAAAGAACAATTGACCAACGTTCCTTTCTGTAACTTAGACGGCAGGAAGACATTCACCCGGGTTGACGTCCATGTGCTGCTTCGTACTGGGGAAGAGGTGTTGGTCTCAGTCAAGTATGATGAAAAGGCGCGCAGAAGAACTTATTTGCAAGAGGTCGCGAACATCGCGGCCCAAACACCTGTCGAAGTCGCTGACAGGTTCACGGTGGCATCGCGCTATCTGTTTCATCCGACCCATCGCGCCTGCGTAGAGGCCATTCACAAGGCGCGCCGGGGCTGGGACCCGGTGGCCGACGATGCTGTACTCGAGCTCTCTCAGCATCTGGGGAAGTGGTTCCGCTTTCGTGACATCGTGGAGGCGTCTGACTTGGGACATCGCGCGCATCGGGCTGTAATTCGTCTCGTCGGTGATGGGGACCTACGCAAAGATCTCTTGGATCCGTTTGAGCCCGAAACCAAGCTCTGGAGGGCTGCCGCATGACCTACTTTTCGCAAATCAGCCCAAACGACCGCGTGACCTACGATGGATGCCCCGTGTCGAATTTCGCAGTCGATGTCGACAAGCATTCCAAGGAGATCAAACACTACCGCATGTCCGTCAAAACCCGTGAAGGTGATGTTGAAATTCGCACGTTCCGGCCGGAGGAAATCTGTCACCTGATTGATACCGAAATCCTGGTGGTCGAGCACGGTTACTACAGCCCTGCGCGCACGCGTGATCGCGATCTTTATGGTTCCCGCGAGCTGAATGGAGCGAACGCTCATCAGCGAGAACGTGTTGATCTTATCATGCAGCAATGTAGGCAGATGGAACGGTGCCGTGCCATGGGCATGCAGTTAACGCGCGACGGCGTTGAAGAATTTCGCTCGCTACTGATCCAGAGTTACGAAACTTATCAAGCGCGTAAGTTCTATGGAACGCAAAAGCCCAACGCTGCGCAACGTTTGAAACGCCTCCCTGCCAATAGCACCTTGCTGGACAGTTTTCTGAAATATAGGCGCGCCAATGGAAACCCGAACATCTTTCTGCCGACCGAGTCCGACCCGATTGAGCTGGATCTTCAGGCAAGTCTCGATTTCTGTTTCGTGATGGAACGGCTGGGGAAATATGCCACCAGCTATCCGTCATCTAAAAAGAAGGTCATCGACGATATGATCAAAGATGCGGAATTGGAAAATTCTTACCGTGTTTCGATCGGGAAACCTGAGATCAGTATCCTTTCCACGCGACAGTACGAGCGGTGGATTGACCTGTATCTCGATCCTTTCGAAGTCACGATGCAACGCGAGGGTTTGGCAGCTGCCATCAAGAAATTCGGATCTTTCGAACCGGGCCGGAAAGCAACTGCCATCGGCCAGATCGTCCAGTTTGATGCTTGGCGTGCGCATATGAAAGTGCTCGATTGCACGCGCGAAGAATACAACATGATGGGTGAAGATGATCGCAAAGACGTCAAATTCATTAGCCCCTGGATCACAACTGCCGAAGACTTGGCGACCCGGGCAATTGTCGGCGTCTCCTTCAGCCGGACCCCGAACCAAGAGGCGTCTCTGGAATGTCTGCGTATGATTTACAGGGACAAGACCTATCTCTTCCGCGAAATAGGACTCAAAAAATCGCACTGGAACTTCGTTTGCATGATGCAGGAAGGTAGCAATGATTCTGGTTCGGAATTCGGTGATGAACCCTTCGGCGGAGCGCAGTTTTCCAACGCCGTTCGCCTTCTGGCAAGCTCTCAGATGAATGGTGCGGCTGGTGTGTCCAATCTGCGCGGCGCCATGGAGCGTTTCTATTGGACCTGCGACCTGAAATGGGCGCGGTACTTGCCGGGCTATACGGCCCAGAATCCACAAGCGCGAAACGATCGAAAGTACCTCACCGAAACCTGCATCTGTTTCGATGAGTTCCAGACATTGTACCTGCTGTTCATCGCCGAGTACCATAAGTCTCCACATCGCGGGATCAACCGGCGGACGCCGTCCGCTATGTGGGAAGAGCTCTCAAATGGCGTCGACTATGATCCGACGCAAATGCCCTCTCCGGCACAGTTCCGCGAGGCCTGTGGTTATCACACCACGGCGAAAGTTACAGCTGAGGGCATTCGCTACGGTGGTGCGGTGTACACCAATGAGTTTATTCGCAACCAACGCAAAGCTCGCCTCGTCGATCGCATCGCTGCACCGGGCGAGAGCGTCGAGATCATGGTGGATCCCTACGATTTGGGTGGCATTTCGGTGCTCGCGAACGGCGACCTTATCTCGGTCCGCTGCCTCGACCCGAATATGGCAGGTAAGTCGCTGCGCGAATTCCAGGCGGAGCGGAAGCTTGAGCGCCTCAAAGCTGAGGCGGAGGCTTGTGAACAGGAAGGCGCGCGTCGCGAAGCACATGATCTGTGGCGCAACCTCGCAAACGCCATCATGCGCTCGTCCGACATCGGTATTTTCGGCTATACTCAGGCTGAAATTGAACGCGCTAAGACAGAACTGGAATTTGGTAAAGGGCAGCACGAAAAGCCGTTCGTCGGGCGCGATGAATACGTCGATCCACTGACAGAGGGTGGGTATAAGACTGGTCAGCCAGCGGAGTCTACAATTGATGAAGGCGAGGATCCTGACAGCATCGACAATGAACGCAAGACCAGCATGGACCGGTTTCGGTCCGGCGCGAGGAGCCGGAAGCACAATAAGAAACGGAACTGATCATGACCGCTGAGGCACACAGTGCTTCGGCGGACATATTTGAAGCGAATCGGGCCGAGCTGAATATTGCTTAATCCTATTGTGACCGTCAGCCGCCACCGTTTAACCGACCGCGCAGCGAACAATCTGAAAATAATCTCCATAATTAGGCCTTGCGAAAAAGTACTTAAAAAAGCGGTCACGCCTTTAACTGGCTGCCAGAGGCTATTTGCGAAAAATTCATGAAGTAATTTGTGCCCAGAAAATAGGTATTGACCTGCTCGGCCGGCCTCTGAATGTTTCCCTTATGTTCTATTCTGTCTCTGGCAGAAACAACATATTCGGTCACTCCGGTTCAGAAAGCACGATCCATGCCACGTATCAAATTTGTCGACGTCAGGTTCCCTGATCCCAACCTGCCTTCGGCCTACGACATCGAAGTCCGTTTAAAGAAGTTCCTGGACAGCTTCCGAGAACGGATTGGTAGCCCAAAATTTGACTACGCGCTGTCCGAAGCCGACCGGCTAAAAATCAAACGGAGATCGGCGGCATACCTCAGCGCCGTTTCACGCAACTCTGGCATGGACCACCTTGACCCGAAGGATCGTGCGCGACTCGAGGTGTTCCGAAATGGCGCACAAGTACAGCCAGTGGAAACCGAGCACCGCGCCGACGAAGTCGCCAGTTGTCTTCACAGGGAGATGCCGTGGATGGCTCCTGCAACAGAGCGTCTTTGGCACGACATGCGGGCTTCGGTCCGCAACGGCGATCCTGCCCCCTTTGTCCGGCCAATGCTCCTCGTCGGTCCGCCGGGGATCGGCAAGAGCCACTGGTCCCGCCTGCTGGGCGCGCAACTCTCCGTGCCGACGACAATCATAGAAGCCACGGGTGAGCCCGCCTCATTTGCTGTGACGGGGTCTCAGCGGGGCTGGGGATCGGCGGGCCCGGGAAAGGTTCTGGAAGGGATCATGGCTTCTCAGATTGCGAATCCTGTGGTCGTAGTCGACGAGATTGAGAAGGCGGGGCTATCGGTTTCTACGAAGGGGCAATCTTATGATTTGTCTCAAGGCCTATTGCCGCTCCTCGAGCGATTGACTGCACAAAGTTGGAGCTGTCCATACTACAGGGTGCAGTTCGACATGTCATGGATCACTTGGGTTTTGACAGCAAACAGCGTGAACGGACTGTCGGAGCCGTTTCTGAGCCGATGTCCACCCACCGAGCTGAGGGCTCTGACGCAAGAACACCAGATTGGATTTGCTGAGCGCGAAGGGGCGCGTCGAGTCCTTCCCCAAGATGCTATTGATGCGGTCAAGGACCTCATCCTGGCGATCGAACCGCCGCACAACGTCAGTCTGCGTTCGGTCATCCGAATGCTCGATGCCGTCGAACAGACGATGAACCGGCCTGTTTTGCACTGAGCAGATGTCGGCTGGGTTGAGGGGTATCTCGTCTCGCTGGTCTCTCTGTCTGTCCTTCAACCACACCATCAACCTTACTTTGGAGTTTCCCATGACCAATAAAGCCCTTTGGGCCCAAAAATTACGTTCCGCCATCAAAGCTGCTGATGCCGGACCTTCCGAAACCGACCTCGCCGGCGCACCAGTTCTGACATACTGGCGACCGCATGTATCCCGCCATGGCGCACCCATCCTGTGGGGGATCGCGTCCGGGCACCCAAGGCTGACCGGCGGCTGGATCACGACCTCGCAGCTTGTCGCGATGGACGTCACCCAAGGCTGGGCGCGCACGGCATCACGGTGGTATGCGCTGGGTCGTCCATTCGCCGACTATGAGAGGACCATAGCCAAGGATCTCGGGCTGGAAGAGGCGCCTTCCGGGTTCGTGCAGATGGACGTACCTGGGTATCGGCCGCTGAACGACTTGTCGTTGCTAGATGAACTTTTGGTGGCTTGGCGGGCACGTATGGCGCTCGACCATAAAGGGGAGGGCTGACATGTCCGATGAAGAAGGCCCCAAGTACTTCGATTTCGAGGAACGGCAGCGGCAGAAAGCGCGGTCACGTCAACGCGATGAAGAGAGGCTGGCGCGGGGGGAGATATCGCCCCGGGAACTCCAGGAGGAGAATATGCCATTTCGGAAGCTGCGACGCGACAAGGTAGCGATCTACCGAGACCGCAAAACCGGGGAGTTCAGACACATTTCTTTCGAGCGGAAACGTCGTCCGAAAGATGGCAGTGAGGATTGACGCCCCAGAAGAAGGCCTGCCGCCGCTCGACGTGTGACAGGCCTTCGGGCTCGTGGTGTAGCAGGTGCCAGTTCCACAGTGGCTTGTGTGCTACGGCAAGGGGCGGGGGGGGGGATAACCGCTCTTTGCGGGATTTCGTCGAACTTTGAATTTCTTAACAGGAGATTTCCCGATGTGGACATTAGGCGGAGCCAAACGTTGCCTTCGCAATTACTTTTCCCAAGCTCTCGCCCTCGCAGGGATTAGCTGCTTCCAATCCTATCATTTCTCAGGGACAATCAACACGTTCCAATGGGGATATTGAATTACGCATCCGGCGTTGCAATCCGGTAGAGTAGAAAGAACTGGACTGATAATTATAAAATAGGCCTCTCTGGCTCATCAGGTAAACTGCATTACTCTTTCGATAAACGCTGCGGCCCGAAATGCGCGCAGATCATCGAAGCTTTGTGCGACAACCTGCAATCCGACCGGTATGCCGTTGGCCGTTCTGCCGACCGGAACTGTTAAAACAGGCAATTGACCGAGCATGTTGAAGGCATAGGTCGTTACCCAATCGTAATCGCTGTTCAAATTAGCGCCGTTCACACTCATCAATTCCCAGGGCATTTGCTCGGCGCCGACGTCGTTGACAAGCGTCGTGGGGCATAGCAAAGCGTCATGCGTGCTCAGAATGGGTTCTAACCGGGAATAGAGGAGTCCGGCACAGTTCCGGCCTCGGGCCAGCGAAGAGAGATCGACGCGCTCAAGCTGATCTTTCTGCCAGAGCAGATAGGCAGACAGCTCTTCTGAACGGTTCGGAAAATACTGCGCGATGTCTGTGCCCAACATGATGGCAGCATGATTTTGGGCCGCTACACTTAGGTCTTCCGGCCACTCGACAGATGATTGGCTCAGAACGGCGCCGCAGGCCTGGAGCTGTTTCAGCGCTTTGTCCAAAACGGCCTGTATCTCCGAAGATGGCAATGTCTTCCCTAGATCGAAGCTGACGGCAAAGCGCGGCACTGGGGACTGCGGGAAAACGAGCGGAACCTCGACCATTTCGCGCAGACTGTGGATATCCTCTCCGTCGCATCCGGAGATGACATTGAGCAGCAGGGCGCAATCCCCGACCGTCTGCCCCATAGGCCCTACAACGCTGTAGACATCGTGGCCCTCGTCCGGGTCCGGCACCCGTCCATGTGGCGGCTTATAGCCGACAATACCGCACATCGCGGCCGGAACCCTTACAGACCCGGCGCTGTCCCCTCCGATGGCCAGCGTGCTGGTGCCCGAGGCAATGCTCGCCGCAGAGCCGCCGGACGACCCGCCTGGCGTGATCTCGGTGTTCCACGGGTTTCGCGTGACCCCCCAAGCCTTTGTCGCAGTGATCCAGCCCATTGCAAATTCCGACGTCGTGGTGCGAGCATGCAAAATGCCGCCGGCATCGCGAATGCGGCGCACTACGGGATGATCGCGGCCGGCTTGCCGCGCGTCGATCACCTTGCTGCCACGTGTTGTGCGGGCGCCGCGCTGATCGTAGACGTCCTTGATCGCCACGGTCAGCCCCTCGAGCGGTCTGATCTCCCCTCTGCCTGCATAGCGTGCCTCGGCATCCCGCGCCTGTAGGAGCGCCGCGTCGAAGAACGTTTCCGTAAACGCGTTGATCATGGGTTCGACTAGCTCCGCCTGCCGGATCTGTGCCTTAACAACCTCTACAGGCGACAGGTCCCTTGCCCGGTAAAGCCTGATCAGTTCCGTTGCCGGCAGCCGCCACAATTCGTCGCCGTGCAGCATGATCGCTAAGTTACTCATGAATGTCTTCCCCGGCTATGCAGCTCTGGCGTTCTTGATGCGAAGATGCCCGCTACCGCTGCGGATAAGTCGATCGATGATGATCGACAGGAATGAAATCCCGAGACCGGCGACGATCCCCTCTCCCGGCTGAACCTTCGAGATTGCAATCAGCGTGTCGTGTTCCAGCCCGCGGGTGCCCACCAGCGCCGTGATCACCAGCATTCCAAAGGCGAACATCACGGTCTGGTTCACGCCTAACAGAATGTCGGGCACTGCAAGTGGTAGCTGCACGTGGCACAACTTTTGCCACCGCGAACATCCGGACATCTCCGCGGCTTCGATGCTGGACCTCGCGACTCCTCTGATCCCTTCCTTGGTGTAGCGGATTCCGGGCGGCAGCGAATAGGCGACGATGGCGATCAGACCGGAGAACTCTCCTACGCTGAACAGCATAACGACCGGGATCAGATAGACGAAATTCGGCATCGTCTGCAGCGTGTCGATGACGGGCGTCACGCACTGGTCGGCCCAATTTGACAACCCGGCCAAGATGCCGACAGGTAAGGCAATGATCAGTGTCACGATCGTGGCAAGAAACACCAGATAGAACGAGGTCATCGCAGCGTCCCAATATCCCGTGACTACGATGAATCCCAGGAGCACGGCGCAGACCAGGGCCAGCCGCCAGCAGTTTAGAAGCCAGCCAAGCAGCGCTATCAAAGCGATAGCAGCCGACCATGGCGCCGCCAGCAGAAAATCCTTGGTCGGGCGCATCACGTAAAGGATCGTGGTGTCCCGGATCGTCTTGATCTCGGAGTAATACGTATCACTGATCCATAGGACCATGTCGTCCCAAAAACTGCCGGTGGAAACCGTCCACGCCCCAGGATATTCGCTGAGGAAGGGCGCGAAGGGCGCCAATGCGATCAGGATGGCTGTAATCAAAAGGCAAAGCAACCACGCCCTTAAGCGCAACCGGACCAATGCAACCGTCTGGACATGAGATGGGCGCTTTAGCGCGGCCGCCTTTGACAGCCGGTCCAGCAGCACCGCCATCAGCGTGATCGCGATCCCCGCCTCGACGGCCTCGCCGATACGTAGGGCCTTGAGCCCTTTGTAGACCTCGCCGCCAAGTCCGCCCGCGCCGATCACCGATGCGATGATCACCATGGCGAAGGTCAGCAAGATCACTTGGTTCAGGCCGATCAGCAGGTGCTGGCGCGCCGCCGGAAGCAATACGTTCCACATTTTCTGACGCGGCGTACAGCCGGCCATCGACCCGAAATCACCGATATTTTCCGGCACCCGCTGAAGCGCGATCGTCGTTACCCGGGCCATAGGCGGCATCGCGTAGATCACCGTGGCGATGATCGCCGCCACTGGGTTGAACCCGAACAGTAACAGCACCGGCACGAGGTAGGAAAATGTCGGGATGGTCTGCATCACGTCATAGACGGGCGTCAGGATGCGGTTGGCGGTTCTGCTCCGGTAACCCAGAATACCCAGCAGAACGCCGAGCATCAGACTGAACAGTACGGCAAAGATTACCGAAGACAGCGTCAACATTGCCGAGGTCCATAACCCGAAGATCAGAAAATACCCCAGTGTAAAACCCGTGAAGAAAGCAAGGCCCGGCCCGGCCAGCCGCCATGCGAAATACGTGAAGACAGCACAGACCGCAGGCCATGGGAGAGGCGGCAGTGTTTTCGCAGTACCATCGGTGCGATAAAACTCGAACCCCTCCGCCAGCGAGCCTCGCATGAGATCTACCGGAACCTCTAGCAAGCCCGCGAACATGCGGGAGACTTCTGAAAGCGTGATGCCAGCCAAGGCTAGGTCGTGGACCACATACTTGATCGCATCGGTTCCCCATGGCGCCAACTCCCAGACCATGCTTTCGGGATAATCTACGAGCCATGTCGGCAGATCAGCCATACTCAGAGCCGCGACAGCGAGTAGAACGATCAGGATCACAAAGCCTGCCCCAATCCGGCGCCGACCAAAGTATATGTTAAGACTCGCGATCATGTCACTTCGTCGTTCAGCAGCAGTTGAATCATTGTCTTGGCGTCAATCATTCCGACAAGCGCTCCGGTATCGTCGACCACCTCGGTTGGCTCCGTGGAATTCACCACCTGCGCCGCAACATCGCCGATAACATCGCACGCATGGACTCGATTTCCCGCTGCCACGCCGTTGGCGGGCGTCATCACCGAGCCTACCTTTATGACCTGCCGGCGCGGGATCTTCCGGGTAAATTTGGCTACGTAGTCGTCGGCCGGGCTGGTGATCAGCTCCTCCGGCGTGCCGATTTGTACGACCTTGCCGGAATGCATGATGGCAATGCGATCGGCCAGCCGCACCGCCTCTTCAAAATCATGTGTGACAAAGACGATAGATTTACGAAGCATACCCTGAATCCGTAGGAATTCGTTCTGCATCTCTGCCCGGATCAAGGGGTCAAGCGCCGAGAAAGGCTCGTCAAGAAACCAGATTTCAGGCTCCGTCATCAGGCTCCGGGCAATACCGACGCGCTGCTGCTGACCGCCCGACAACTCGTGCGGTAGATAGCTCTCACGTCCCGCCAGACCCACAAGCTCGACCAACTCCCTCGCCTTTCGGTGCCGTTCGGCACGCGGCACACCCTGCATGCGCAGTGGAAACGCCACATTGTCAAGCACTGTTAGATGCGGCAACAGCGCGAAATCCTGGAACACCATACTCACAGCATGGCGGCGCATCTCGATCAACCTCTGCGCGCTTGCGCGACCAAGTTCATACCCGGCGACTTCGAGCTCGCCCATCGTCAGCTCGACCAGCCCCGTCATGCATCGCAGCAAACTTGACTTGCCCGAGCCCGACAGCCCCATGATCACGAAAATCTCGTCCCGCCTCACCTCGAGGTTGACATCGCGCACGGCGGCGATGACGTCCATTTCCGCAAGCACCTCGTCGGTGATGGACCCGGCCCCGTCCCGCGCAAGCCCGCTTGCGGCATCGCCGTAAAGCTTCCATACGGCATTGCACCGGATAACGACGTTTTCCGAATTGTCCTTAATCATTGAACTCTGCAAGTCCTTCATGTGACCCCGCACCTCATCCTATACCGGTTCGAGGAAATCCGAACCTGTCTATCCCTTGCCGTGAACTCGCGCGAGCAGGCCGTGCGGATGTTAGACCGATGTTACTGCAGCCAGGCTTGCCAGATGGCCTCGTTTTCGTTCATCCACTGTTCGGTGACAGTTTCGATCGGTACGCCCTCGACGTCGACCTTGCGGTAGCCATCAGTCACTTGACTGTCTTCCAACTCAAACTTCTCGATGATCTCGGCGGCCTCCGGTTCGGCATCGATGAATTTCTTGTTGGCAAAGAGCCACAGCACGCCCGTTTCTACGTTGCAATCATAGGTCGCATCTGGGTTCGCCCCCCACGACGGGTCGTCGTGACACCCTTCTTGGTATTCCGGGAACTCGACGAACTCACCTTCGTCGCTCATGAAGTACCAGTGCGGTGTATAGCCCCACGCGACCACCGGCTCACCCCGGCGCGCGGCGGTCGAGACCGTGGCGACAAGTGCGGCGGCACTGCCCGATGCGATCGGCTCGACGTCGATGTCGAAGGCACGGGCCATTTCCTCGACCGGCATGACCCAGTCGGCCGGTCCTTCCACAAAACGCGCCTTGGGTGCAGTCTCGGCAGTGGCAAGCGCCTCGATACAGGCAGGTTCCGTGAGGGCTTTCCAGTTGGGCAGACCCGGGCAATTTTCCTTCAGTGACATCGGATACCACCAACCCTCTGCTGTGCGGATACCCGTCGATCCGGCGTTGATGGCCTTGCCGTTTTCGGTCGAGCCTTCGCAAAGCTCCATCGTCGACTGCCAGCAGACGGTGAAATGCAGGTCGCCGGTCTGAATGCCCGAGAAGCTCGCCGCATAATCTGCATCGACATACTCGATGTTGTACCCCGCCTTTTCCAATGTCGCGCCCAGAATGGTCGAGATCAGGTCGGTCGAGGTGTCGCTCACGATGGGAATGACCACCGGTTCCGTCCGGTCGGTGGCAAGCGCGGGCCCTGCGGTGGCAAGACATGCCGCTCCAGCCAGTGTCCGGATTGAAGTTTTCGTGAAAGTCATAAGTTTCTCCCTGCTGATTTGGCGTTGTTTGTCCGGTCACTGTGGCTGAGCCGTGCGACGTGAATGTTGCCGCACCACAGGCCGGGCCCGGCCTTCACGCATCACTATGCGCTAGACTGGGGCGAATCAAAGTCGTGCTCTGTAGTGGGAAAAGCTACATGTCGCGACAGTATGTCAGGATGTGAAAATATCCCAAGGCCGGCCTGTGAATACTTGGTCCTCGGGGTCGGAATCGTTACGGGTCGCTGCAAGGATATCCGACGGAATTGACGGATCATCGAGGCTGATCAAACCACATTTCCGGATCTCTGAGCGGACATCAACCCTAGGCCCCAGCGCCTCCCACACCACCCGGTAACATGCTATATCCCGCGACATCGCACTGCTGACCCCAAGGCTCAGTCCCGTCATAAGCGAGGCCTGATCCATCCTCGACGGGTAAAGGATCGAGGTCCACATCATCTGCCCGGACCGCTTTTCGCGCTCATGCACCATGATACGCTCACCGTTATGGAAGGCGATTCCGGTATAGAACAGAAGGTTCCGCGCCCGCCGCTTCGATGCCCCGTAATTCTCGATATTCCATATATAGACAAACCCCCGGTCGGCGAACATCCGCATCAGAGAACACTGCATCATTCCGGGAAACTCCACCTGCCGGAAATAGCATCTATAATAGCCGATATACTCTGCCATATCACGGCGCGCGTTCGGGTTTACCCTGTGCAATTTGGCGATGAAATTGCCGAACGGATCGATCTCGGGTCCACGAGGGCTGCGCAGAGAAATCAACGTGCTGAAATTTCCCTTTTCCATGAAAATCTCGTGCAATTCGACCCCGAAAAAGTCGCAGATATTCCTCAAGTTCCTGTGCGAGGGTCGGCTTTTTCCGTTCAGGTACCTATGAAACTGCTGTCGGTTGATCGACAGCTTCTCACACACTTCGGTGATCGAATGAGCGTAGCTGCAAAGCAGCCGAAGATTCTCTGGAAAGCTGTCTTCCACCATCTCGAGTGCTCCTAGACTGAAACCGGTGCCACTATGGGCGGCATGGCAAGCAGTGTCCATTCCGTGGCTACTTCCGCCACTGAAAGTATGCCACCGGTGCCGCATGCTGGATCATAAACCCGGCGGATGATCCCCGCACCCGAGATTGCCTCCTCATCGTTCGCCAGGAGAAGAACCACGATAAGACGGACAACTTAGCGCGGGGCAAAATGTTAACCGGCGGTCTTATTGGAGGTTTCCCAGAAATGGCGAATTAGTTCTTCGAAAAGACACCCCATCTCGAGATTGGAAACCTTGTCATGATGGATCTCCTCAGGGTCGGACGGAGGGCATGTGAACTGGCCCCCATTTCGACCGGACACCTTGGACTGACCAAGGAGGCTTAAGGATAGCCTTAAGCACGTGCTTATGTCTGAGATGGAAATCATTACTGATGGTGGGCGCCGTCGACGCTGGTCTGCGGCTGAAAAGCTGCGGATCGTTGAAGAGACCCTCTACGACGGGGATAGCGTTTCCGCCGTTGCTCGTCGTAATGGCGTGGCGCCTAATCTGTTGTATCGTTGGCGTAGATTGATGCTTGAGGGAGGGAGTGTCGCTGTGACAGGGGATGACAGCGTGACCAGCAATAAGGCTGTTCGAGAGATGGAAGCCCGCGTTCGGGAGCTTGAGCGCCAGCTGGGACGCAAAACGCTGGAAGTGGAGATCTTGAAGGAAGCGCTCGACAAGTCCCGCTCAAAAAAACCGACCTTGCTTGCGCAGTCGCTCAAACCGGGCGGTTCCCGGTGAAGGCGGTGGCACAGACGTTAGGCGTATCCCGTTCGAACCTACATGAACGGCAGAGGGGAAACACGGAGCCGCGTCGGAGCTATTATAAAGCTCAGGACGCGGCGCTCTTGCCACGTATCGAGCGTTTGGTGGCGGAGCGCCCAACCTATGGCTACCGCCGGATCTGTGCAGTGCTGAACCGGGAACTCAAGGCAGAAAGCCTTGCCCCGGCAAATCATAAACGCGTCTATCGCATTATGAAGGCCAATCACCTGCTGCTGGAGCGATCCGGCTTCGACCGGCCCGAACGCGCCCATGATGGCAAGGTCATCATGATGCGGTCGAACTTGCGCTGGTGCTCTGACGGGCTGGAGTTCACCTGCTGGAATGGCGACATTATCCGCGCGGCGTTTCTGCTCGATGCTCATGATCGTGAGATCATTGCCTGGCGGGCCGTCGCCAATGCCGGGATTAGCGGCTCGGACGTGCGTGACATGCTTCTGGAGGCGGTCGAGAAACGCTTCGGCAGCTATCGTGCGCCAGAGGTGGTCGAGGTCTTATCCGACAATGGAAGCGCTTACACAGCAAAGGAAACCCGCATCTTCGCTCGCCAGCTCGGCCTGAAGTCATGTTTCACCCCAGTCGCCAGCCCGCAATCCAACGGCATGTCCGAAGCCTTCGTAAAGACGCTCAAACGCGACTACGTGCGCGTCAATCCACTACCCAATGCCGAAACCGTTTTGAATTTGATAGGAGAATGGATCGAGGACTATAACGACAACCACCCACACAGCGGCCTAAAATGGCGCTCGCCTCGCGAGTTCATCAAGGCCAAAACCGAAACCGCTTAGGTGTCCGGTGAAACGGGGGCCGGTCCAGCATGCTCATCAGTTCCATCATGCGAGCGGTGTCGATAGCGCGGCAAATGCCCTTCGCTGGGCGGGCAAGGGGAATGTCGTAACCAAGCCATTGGCACCGCGGATTATGCGGCCTGACTGCTTGCTTCTGGGTTTGACGCTTTCCAGTTCCACGGCAGCAGCTCATCCAGCTGGTTGATCTTGTGGTCGTGGATGCGGTCGAGAACGTCCGCGAGATATGCCTGTGGGTCGGCCCGTTTAGCTTTGCCGTCTCGATAATAGTCATAGCGCGGGCCAAGGTTTCCGCACCTGTGTCGGCCCCTGCAAAGAGCCAGATGAGATGACCGTTTTCCGTGACTGCAGTGCATAATTGTGCGGCGAGGAAAGGAGAACTGTTATGGATAATTTTGATGCCTATGTGGGTCTCGATGTACACAAGGATACAATCGCTGTGGCTTTTGCTGAAGGCGAACGATCCGGCGAGGTTTGCTCTTTGGGTTCAATCCCGCACGAGACGACCGCCATCAATCGAATGGTCAAGAAATTGTCGGTCAGGTTTGAAGCGATATCTTTTGCCTATGAAGCAGGTCCGTGCGGCTATGGCTTGCACCGCCATCTTCTCGGACTCGGACATGTCTGCGACGTCGTTGCACCCTCCAGAACCCCTGTTCAGCCGGGAAAGCGGCGCATGAAGAACGGCTACTGCGAGAGCTTCAATGCCCGTTTCCGGGATGAGCTGCTCAACGGCGAGGTCTTCACAACATTACGCGAAGCCCAGATCCTGATCGAACGCTGGCGGCGTCACTACAATACGGTCAGGCCCCACAGCGCCTTAGGATACCGGCCGTCAGCGCCCAAGAGCATTGTCCCGATAGACCAAAGACCGACTATGCACTAACATTCAAACTGGACCACCCGATGGGGGCACACCACAGGAACAGTTGGATGAGGTCGCAAACCAACTCAACAATCGGCCACGGAAAACCTTAGGGTTTCTCATACCAGCGTGTAAGTTAGAGCAGGTGTTGCAGTGACCGCCTGAATCCATCACCACTAATTTTAGGGGGGATTACCTTATCAATCGGAATTTTTTAAGTAATTCTGCAAAGAAAGTTCCATGTCGGCATTGGCCTCAAATTAGCGGCCTTTATCCCCTTAACCGCAGCACTGCTTTGATCAAGGCGCCACTCCATATGAGAAGAGTTAAGATTCCGAGGATTGCAGAGCCAGGTCGATCAAAGAAGGCTAGGAGATCACCTTGCGTGCTAATGAGTGACTGCATCAGATTTTCTTCAACAATTTGCCCCATGACGATTCCGAGAACCACCGGAGCAAGCGGCAGATCAGATGCATTCATGATCGTCGCCAGCACCCCTAAGCAGAGCATTACAAGTAAGCCGGTCACGTCGTTGTCGATCGCAAAAGCGCCTAGGCAGGCGAGGATCAACAGCGTTGGCGCGATGACGCTCGGCGGCACGCGCAGAACCAGCCCCGCCAAGCGGATGCCGAGCCAGCCGAAAGGAAGCAGCAACAGGTTGGCAAGGAAGAACACCAAAAACACGGCATAGACCATCTGGCCGCTTTCGATGAACACCATTGGACCTGGATTCACGCCTTTTAGATACAATACGCCAATCGCGATAGCGGTGATCGTGTCGCCCGGGATGGCGAAGACAAGCGCGGGAATCCAAGCCCCCGCAAGCGCCGCGTTATTGGCCGATCCACCAGCGACAATGGGTTCGATATGGCCCTTGCCCCAAAGCTGGGGCTCTTTCGTCGACCGCCGTGTCACCGCAACGGCGATCCAGGCGGCAATATCTGCGCCAGCGCCCGGCAATGATCCGAGCCCGGTTCCCATCACGGCGCTGCGCAGCGACGTCCACCAATAGCGTCGCCCGGCTTTGGAAATCTTCGACGGGGCAGAACCCGGCGCCGCGTCCGGCAGCGTCCGGGGCCCGCTTTTGCTGGACAGGAGGCGCAGGATCTCGGGAAGCGCGAACATGCCGATCAACGCCGGGATGAAGGAAATGCCTTCGAGCAGCACCCAAGTTCCGAAGGTAAAACGAGGATAGCCCGTAGTGTAATCCATCCCTACGCTTGCGATCAGAAGTCCGATCATCAGTGCGGCTATTCCCTTAAGCAGGTCGTCCCCCGCCACAAGTACCGCGCAACTCAGGCCAAGACATCCCAGCCAGAAGAATTCGAAGCTCGAGAAGCTCAGCGCGAAATCTGCCAGTAGGGGCGAGGCGGCGACTAGGATGATTGTCCCGATGGTGCCGCCGACCAGTCCAAACACGGCAGAGGCACCGATCACGTAACCTGCCTCGCCCTTCAGGACCAGCGCGTGAGCATCCTCCATATAGGCAGCCGAGGCGGGGGTTCCGGGGATGCGCAGTAGCGCGCCGGGAATATCTCCAGCAAAGATGGACATCGCGGCGGCAGACACGATCGACGCGATGGCCGCGATGGGCGACAGCAGGAAGGTGATCGGGATCAGGAGAGCCACGGCCATCGTCGCAGTCAATCCGGGAAGCGCTCCTACGACAAAGCCGAAGAACGACGCGATCACGATGGACAAGAGCGTGTCCGGGCTTGTCACCAGTGCGGCTGCGGACAGGAAATCTTGAAACATCTTCAAAGCATTCCTTCAAGCAGGCCCGAGGGTAGAGGCACCCGAAGCAGCAGTCGAAAAATGGCGTCGAAGGCCACCGTCAGGCCCAATGCCAGCACCAACGCGGCGAGTGGGCGGCGCCAGGCCGCCAACAGCCCACTTAACACGATGACGAAAACGAGGATCTGAAGCCCCACCGGTTCGGCAAGAACCACGATGCTCAGCACCGAGGCGACAATATAGACCGCAGCGATGATGCCGCGCCGCGTGTCGGTTCCTGGGATAAGCGTCACGATCCCGTTCCTGGCGCGGACCCCGCGCAGCACAAGCCCGCTTCCACAAAAAAGCAGGCCGATCCCCGCAAGGCGGGGGAACAGGTCCGGGCCATAGTTCTGGCCCGCGACCATTGGAAAGCTGCCCACATGCCAGATCACCGTCACCCCGAGCACGGAAAGAAGCAGCCCGATGGCCGTGTCCTGGATCTGCATTGGACGCCCCCTGTCCTGCGGTCAGTTGCCGCTGTTCAGATTATCGAAAATGGTTTGCATCTTGCCCAGATCTTCGGCCATGAAGGCCTCGAACTCGACTCCGGGACGCCACACATGCTTGAAGCCGCGCTCTTCAAGAGTGCTGACGAAAGCGTCGCTGTTGGCTGCAGCTTCGACGGCGCGGCTCAGCACGTCAAGCGCTTCGGGGTCAAGATCTTTCGGCCCGGTCACGCCGTGCCAAAGCCCGTAGCTATAATCGATACCGTGTTCGATCAGGGTCGGCACTTCGGGGAACAGATCGATCCGTTCGGATGCCATGGTTGCCAGCGGGCGCAGCTTGCCACCTTCAACCAGGGCGCGGGCTTCAACCAACGAGGCTGTCGAGAAATCGCTGTTGCCCGCCGCCACGTCGAGATGACCTTTGGTGCCGCCTTGGGTCGGGACCCAGATGACATCCTTCGGATCGAAGCCAAGTGTGAACATCAGCCCAAGGAAGCCTGCGTGCCAGCTTGCCCCCGGAGCGGCGCCAGTGCCCTTGACGGTGCCGGGATTCTCGCGGATCGCCGCGACCAGCTCTTCCATGGTTTGGTAAGGACTGTCGACACTGACGGTGACACTGCCAGGCAGTTCGTTGGTCTGGCCGATGGCGGTCATGTCCGCGTAAGTGAGCGGCGAAAGCTCCTGCGGGCTGTAAAGCGAAATATCAGAAGCAATCAGGCCGATCGTATAGCCATCAGGGCGCGCGCGCGCGATGGCGGTCTGGCCCGGAATGCCGCCACCGCCTGCGCGGTTGATTACGGTGACTGGCTGGCCGAGTTCATTTTCAAGCTCGTTGGCCAAAGTGCGCGCGACGATGTCCGTGCCCCCTCCGGCGGGATAGGGCACGATCAGCTGGATCGGACGATCGGGGTATTCGGCTGCAGCGGCGCCAGCAGCAAACGTCAGTCCTGCGATCAGCGCGGCGGCGCCGCGGCGGGTGATAGTGGTCATGTGGGTCTCCTCCCTAGTGTAAATTCGTTTAGGGCAAATCCAGCCCGTACACCTTCGCCGCGGTCCCGGCGAAGAAAGAGCGGCGGGCCTGTTCAGGCAGCTGCGCCGTAGTCTCGAAAGCCTCCGCGATCAGGTCGGGGAAGTTGAAGAACAGCCCGTCGATTGGCATGTTGCTGGCGAACATGGCGCGTTCTGCGCCAAACAATTCGATGCAGGTCAGCACAATTTCGCGCCGGGCATCGCGGGGCAGTGCGCCGCCGTGCATCCCAAGCCCGCCCACCTTGATGCAAACGTTCGGTTCCGCGGCCGCCTGCGCCAAGGCCACGCGCCAAGCATCCAGCGTGGCGCGGTCAAATCCGCCAGGCACTCCGGCGTGGTTAATAACGATCAGAGTATTCGGGAAATCCTTTGCCAGCGCCGCTGCGTCCGGGAGGTGCCAGAAGGGTGTCTGAAGCTCAAAATGCAGTCCGTATTCTGCAAGAGCGGCATAGCCATTGCGGAAATTCGGGCTATTCATCGAACCGTCCAGGCGATGATCCGGTGCCCAATCCGACGCCTTCGCGAAGGCTTTCGGCTTTTGGCGGACCGAGCGGACAAGCGGAAAGGCCGCCTGTTGCGCGATTAGATCGGCGGAATCTGCTTTCTCAAACCAAACCTGTGCCGTCATTGCCGCAGGAAAACCTGTATGCTTGCTTAACTCGGAAATCCACCGAGCCTCTCCCAATGGGTCATCCGGGGTCCACTCGGCTTCCATGTGAACGGCGGCGGTGATGACCCAGGGCGCTGCTGCGGCGCGATAATCGGTCGGCAAAAAATTGGCTTTCGCGGCACTGTAATCCCCGTAGCGATGCGGATGCAACGCACTTGGCGCCAGCCAAGGATGCTTTCCTAGGGTCAAATCCCAAACATGACAGTGGGCATCTACGATTGGAAGCGCGTGGATGTTTGGTGGTGTCGACACGTCCCCTCCTAATCCCGAACGATCGATGTGTTCGCGCACATTGCATGCAATGCAAGGTTAATGTCAAAGATTCTTTTTGAAAAGTGCGCCTCAGTTGCCCATTTTGAATGCATTTACGTAGGATTGTCTGGGGCGGGCAGGGCTTTGCGCGCAACCTTCCAGCCTGCGCGGTGGTGTGCTCGCAATAGTTCGCGGAGGAGGGGGCCTTCGCGCCGCCTTAGAGCATCCAGGATTTGGGCATGCTCACTGACCGCCTGTGCCCAACGGGCATGATCTCGATTGCCGACGAACCTAAAGCGCCGAATGCGGGCCGACTCGCTGGCATAGACACGCGATAGCGCGTCGTTCTGAGCTGCATTAATGATTTTCTGGTGAATCAGCTGGTTCAAATTGAAATAGTCCATTAGGGCGCGGCGCCCGAAAGCCTCAACCATCCGGGCATCTAGTTCAGATATTTCTTCGATCATGGAGGAAGTTGCGCGCTCAACGGCCCGCTGTGCGCCAATGCTTTCAAGGCCGATCAAGATCTCGAGAGCGTCTTCCACATCCCTTGCGGACAGTTGAACCACCGTCGCTCCTGCATTGGGACGGATCGACACCAGCCCCTCGCCCTCTAGGATCTTGAACGCTTCGCGAAGTGGCGTTCGAGAGATTCCGAGTCGTTCGGTCAATGTGCGTTCGTTGATGCGCTCACCTGGCGGGATGTCGCCGCTGACGATCAGGTCGCGTAAGAAGTTCGTCACTAAAATTGACCGCTGCCCGCGCGGCCATGCCGAGACTTCTTCTGCAAGCGCATGCCACCTGTTCTCTCCCATGGGTCCTCTCCATTGCATGCAATCAGAGTAGATTCTGGGGCGGCGATCCGCAAGGCTGTTGACTGAAGTTGTTTTGAATGCAATATAGCCGAAAAGGCAGATTTAATCGAGCTTTTGTCAAGGTAAACATCGGCATTGCGTGCAATGAGGGCCCAAAGCGCCGCTCTTCGATGCAATCTCGACACTTTTGAGGACGGTTGATGAACCACCATACCTATTTCGCCGGGGCTGATCGCGCTGTCGGCACCTGCATCATCGGCACCGGCGGCTTCGGCCGCAGCTTCCTATCGCAGGGCCTCCGGGTGCCTCTCATGGAGGTACGCATCGGCGTCGACGTGGACGCGGAGACTGCCGCGGCCGCGATGCGCGACGTCGGCATTCCCGAAAACAGGATCAAGGTTTGCAGCGATGCCGAAACGGCTCGCGCTGCTTGGGAGGCTGGGTGCTTCATCGCGGCGGCAGATTTTGCTCATGTCGCTGACCTTCCCTTCGATGTCGCCGTCGAGGCGACTGGTCACCCGGTACATGGTGCGCGTCACGCCGAGCTTGCAATAATGGCCGGCAAACATGTCGCTATGGTCTCCAAAGAGGTCGACAGCGTTGTTGGCCCCGGCCTCGCCGCCATGGCGGCGGAGAAGGGACTGATAGTCACGCCGGTGGACGGCGATCAGCCGAGTCTACTCATTGGATTGATCACTTGGGCGCAAGTCATGGGTTTCGAGATCGTCGCTGCCGGCAAGTCAAGCGAATACGATTTTGTGCATGACCCCAGTACCGACACCATCTTATGCAATAACGTCCGCTTCGATGTGCCCAACTTCGCCCCTTTCGCTCAGATGGGGTCTCTCAGCGCCGAAGAGATCGTAGCGGCCCGCGCCGAAGCAGCCCGGGAACTGCCCCAGCGCGCCGTCCCGGACCTGTGTGAAATGACAGTAGTTGCCAATGCCTGTGGCATGGGACCGGATCGCGCAGACCTGCATTGCCCGATCGCTCGCATCGACGAGGTGCCGGATATTCTTTGCCCTGTAGAGGATGGCGGTATTTTGAACAGCAAAGGTATGCTCGACGTCTTCCACTGTTTGCGGGCGCCAGGCGAGATTAGCTTTGCAGGCGGCGTCTTTGTCGTCCTTCGTTGCGACCATAGCGACACCTGGGAAATGCTGCGCAGCAAGGGGCATGTGGTCAGCCGCAGTGGGCGAACTGCGATGATTTTCATTCCGCGCCACCTGCTTGGCCTAGAAGCGGCCACCTCGATCCTCGAGGTCGGGCTGCGCGGCGTGTCGAGCGGCGCAGCTGTCCCCGGCCATCATTTCGATCTCGTCGCCTTTGCCGATACTGCGCTGTCTGTCGGGCACGAGCTGCGAATGGGCGGCCACCACCATTCCATTTCGGGCGTATCGGCCCGAATGGTACCAGCGAGTGCGCTCGATGCTGACAGTCCAGCGCCGTTCTACCTTGCCTCCAACTGCCGCCTCGCGCGCAATGTCGAGGCAGGTGCTATGATCCGTATGTGCGACCTGGAGATACCGCAGGACAGCCCGTTGGCGCGGCTGCGCGCGGCTCAAGATGCCCGCTTTTTCAATGCTTACAAGAACGCCTGAACGACATACCAAGGGAGGAATACCAATGACTTTTAATAGACGTAGCTTTCTCGCGGCCGGTGCCGCAACGCTTGCAAGCCCTGCAATCCTGAGTGCGCAAAGCACCCTCGCTTTGCGCATGGGCCATCCACACCCCGAATCCGACAGTTGGCAGGACACTGCCCTGTGGATGGCCGAGACGCTGAAAGAGAAATCCAGTGGCGAGATCACACTACAGGTTTTCCCTAATGGCCTGCTTGGAAATGATCCGACGATGATCAACTCGGTGCGTGCTGGATCGCTCGACATTATGGTCACGGGCAATCCGTTTTTTACCAGCCTTGCGCCGCAACTTAACGTACTAGACTTACCCTATCTCTTCCGAAACCGTGACCACATCGCTCGTGTCCTCGACGGCGAGATCGGCGACGAGCTACGAGCTGATTTCGAAGGCACCGGACTTTTTGCACTGTCTCTTTGGGAAACTGGCTGGCGCCACCTGACCAACAGCCGCCGTCCGGTCGAGACGCCCGAGGACATTCGCGGCCTCAAGATCCGCACCACGCCGAACCCGGCTCATATCGAGGCGTTCCGCCTGCTTGGTGCGGTGCCCACGCCGATGGCCTTTACAGAGCTGTTTACGGCACTCGAGATGGGCGCAGTCGACGGCCAGGAAAACCCCACCACGCTGATCTTGAATTCGCGGTTCCACGAGGCGCAGAAGTACCTGACACTGACGCAGCATGCCTTTACCGCGTCGCCGCTGGTGACTAACGCCGCCAAGCTTGATGCGATGGGCGAGGACCGCAGCGCCTTGCTGATTGAAACCGCGCAAGAGGGCGCCCGCCGTCAGCGCGCGATGAACGTCGAACGCGAAGGCAGCAGCCTTGCCACGCTCAAGGAAGAGGGCATGGAGGTGGTCGAGACCCCCGACCGCGACCTTTTCCGCGCCATCGTGTCGGAACCGGTGCAGGCAACCTTTGCCGATGAGTTCGGAAGCGATTTGATCGACCGGATCAATGCCGCCGCCGCCTGACCTCACACAACACGAGAGAAGACCATGGATATCGTCGATCTGAGCATGACGGTCGGGCCGCATTTCCGCTGGGCCCCCGAAATTTCCGTCAAAGGGGACAAGCAGGCCGGAGATCAGTTCCGCGTCACGCGGCTGTCGACAACCTGTCATGGCTTCTCGCATGTGGATGCGCAGGCGCATTTCATCGAAGCCGGTCCCACCATAGAGGCAACGCCTCTGAACCGGGTGGTGGGGCCGGCCCGTATCTTTGACATCTCTGCTGTCGCGCCAGACGAAGAGATCGGGGCCGAGACCCTGGAGGCCGCCGATCCGGGTGGTGCGCCGGGCGAGATCCTGCTGCTTGCTACGCAATGGGATCGCAAGCGCGATCACCAGACCCGTGAATTCTGGACCGAGGCGCCGTGGCTGAACCGCGCCGCTGCCGACTACCTTCTGTCGCTGGCACCCAGCGCCGTGGCCGTGGATTTCCCGCAGGATTACCCCATTCGCCTTCTTCTCGACGGTATCCGCGTCCCGGACGAAGAGCATGTGACCCATGACGTGCTGCTACGTGCCGGGGTGACGCTGATCGAATACGTGGTAAACACTGCCGCGCTGAAGGGGCCGCGCACTTTTCTATGCGCCGCGCCGCTCAAGATCTGCAATGCCGACGGCGCGCCCGCGCGCATCTTTGCCATCGAGGGGCTCGCATGACCCGTCCCCCCGCCTTTGTGACGGGCGTGATCCGCGCCGCCGATCAAGCGCTTGTGGCGCTCGAAGCGCTGTTGGTGCTGGTGCTGGCGGCGATGATAGTGCTGGTCTTCAGCAATGTGGTCCTGCGCTACGGGTTCGACAGCGGCATCACCGTGACCGACGAAATTAGCCGCATGATGTTCGTCTGGCTCGCCTTTGTCGGTGCAATCGCGGTGTCGCGGCGACACCAGCAGCTTGGCGTCGATTTCGTGGTCGAGGCATTACCCAAGGGGCCGCAGCGCCTAGTGCGGGTGATTGGAAATCTAGCCATCCTGTTCAGCGCGCTGGTTCTGGTGATCGGCGCATGGGGGCAGATGCAGCTCAATTGGATCAACACCGCGCCGGTGTCTGGCCTGCCGACGGCGATCACCTATGCCGCGCCCTGGTTGGGCGGGATCGGCATTGCGGTGATCGCGCTTTGCAACGCGCTTGGCGCGGCCTTTGGGCTGCCCCCAGCGGCGCATCATGAAGAAAGCGCCGGCGCATGAGTGTCATCTTGATCTTTCTCGGCGTCCTTCTGGTCGCCATCGCCGCAGGCGTGCCCATCGCCTTTGGCCTGATGCTCGCTGGCATCGCAATGCTGTGGCAGATTGGCTTTCTTGACTGGCAATCCATTGCGCTGCAGATGACCAACAGCGCCGACAGCTTTCCGCTGTTGGCGATCCCCTTCTTCCTTCTCGCAGGCGAAATTATGAATGCTGGCGGGCTGTCAAAGCGGTTGGTGAACCTTGGCCTAGCACTCGTAGGGCACCTGCGAGGCGGTCTTGGCTACGTCGCCATTGTCACTGCCGTTCTGCTAGCCAGCCTATCGGGTTCCGCCATCGCAGACACGGCCGTCCTTGCCGGGATGCTAGTGCCGATCATGCGCAAATCGGGTTATCCCATGGGACGGGCTTCGGGGTTGATTGCTTCTGGTGGCATCATTGCTCCCGTCATCCCACCGTCCATCGGTTACATCGTGTTCGGCGTCGCAGGCAATGTGTCGATTACACGACTGTTCCTATCGGGCATCGTACCCGGCCTCGCCATGGCGCTGGCGCTCACCTTGACGTGGTGGCTGATGTGCCGCCGCGAGGACATGGAGAAGCTCCCTCGCCAGTCCGGACCTGAGATCTGGTCCGCATTTTTATCCGCGTTAGTTGCGCTGATGCTGCCAGTGATCATAGTCGGCGGGCTCAAGTTTGGTGTATTCACCCCAACCGAGGCGGGGGTAGTCGCCTGCGTATACGCTATCTTTGCCGGTGCTGTTATCTATCGGGAAATAACCCTGAAGGCGCTCTATGCCTGCATGATCAACGCCGTACGCACCACCGCCGCGGTGATGCTGTTGATCGCTGCTGCCGGGATCACCGCCTATGCGATCACCATCGCGGGCGTGCCACAACAACTTGCTGGTTTGCTCGGGCCATTGGGCGACAACCAAGTCCTGTTAATGCTTGCAATGGTAGTTATCGTAATCGCTGTGGGAACTGCACTAGACTTCATTCCGACGATCTTAGTGCTGACCCCGGTGTTGCTACCCATCGCGAAACAGGCGGGCATTGACCCAGTTTATTTCGGCGTCGTCTTCATGATGTCAGCAGCCATCGGCTTGCTTACCCCGCCGGTGGGCGCTGTGCTCAACGTGGTCTGTGCGGTCGCCAAGCAACGCTATTCCGACGTGGTGCGGGGGGTTGCGCCTTTCATTCTGGTCCAGATCGCGCTGCTGCTACTACTGGTGCTTTTCCCGCAAATCGTAATTATTCCTGGCCAGTGGCTGCACTGAGCAAACCTTACGGAGAGCCCCCATGATCCTCGGAGCTATCGCGGACGACCTCACCGGCGCAACCGACCTTGCGCTGATTCTGTCCCGGAACGGGATGCGTGTAGTGCAAGTTATAGGCGTACCGGCCAGCCTTGATGCTATCGCACAGAAGGCCGATGCTGTCGTCGTCGCCTTGAAATCACGCACTATTCCCGCTGACCAGGCTATTGCGACAAGCCTCGCCGCTGCCCGGGCCCTAAAGGCAGCCGGCGCGCGGCAATTGTTTTTCAAATACTGCTCTACTTTCGATTCGACTGATTCAGGCAATATCGGCCCAGTGGCGGCAGCCTTAATGGAAGAAGTTGGCACGGACACCACCATCGTCTGCCCGTCTTTTCCCGAAAACGGGCGGACGGTCTACAAAGGTCATCTGTTTGTATTCGATCAACTGATCTCGGACAGCCCCATGAAGGACCATCCCCTGACCCCAATGCGCGATTCCGACTTGGTCCAGGTTCTGTCACGGCAGACCGACAAGCCCGTGCATCTAATCCCGCACGAGACGGTCCAGCAGGGCCATGAAGCAATCGTCGGAGCTCTTCGGCCAGGCCTTTCCATCATTGACGCGATCACCGACCACGACCTGCAAACCATCGGGCGGGCGGTGGCGGATTTGCCGCTAATCACGGGCGGCTCGGCTGCCGCCATGGGCCTGCCAAAGGTCTATCGCGAGCGCGGGTTAGTTGGTGCCCTCTCGCCTGGCGCGGGTTTTACCGCGCCGCACGGGCGCGGCGTGATCCTTGCCGGCTCATGCTCTGCCATGACCCGGCGCCAGATTATCGCTGCGAAAAAAGCCGGCGTTTCAACGCTGCACCTTGATGCACTAAAGATCGCCAGTGGCGAGACCACGCGCGAAACGGTAGTGGATTTCGTCGAAGCACAGAGCGCCGCCACGCCACCTTTGGTCTATTCTAGCGCCGATCCTGCCGTAGTGGCTCAGGCTCAGGCGGAACTAGGCCAGATGCGCGCAGGCGAGATTGTAGAGGATCTGTTGGCGGGCGTGGCCACGCGCCTTGCCGCGCAGGGCTTTACACGCATCATCTCGGCTGGGGGCGAGACCTCGGGTGCGGTGGTCGCTGCGCTTGGAATATCGGCGCTGCAGATCGGCCCAGAGATCGACCCAGGCGTGCCTTGGGTTGCCGCGCTGGATTCAGAGCGACCTTTGTGCCTCGCGCTCAAATCGGGCAATTTCGGAAGCGAAGATTTCTTCATCAAAGCTTGGGGCATGTTGGCATGAGCGGAACCATTTCTGAGGCCACCAAGTCGCGCGACCGTATCTGCGCCGTAGGCAAGTCGATATTCGACAGGGGCTTGACCTTTGGCTCGACTGGAAACATCAGCGTCAGACTGTCTGACGGATCGATGCTCATGACGCCGACTAATGCGTCTCTGGGCGCGCTTGATCCTGCTAGGCTGTCGCGATTCGACGCGTCGGGCGCCTTTTTGGATGGCGACAAACCTACCAAGGAATCGTTCTTGCACATGTGCATGTACTGTCAGCGGCCTCATTCGAACGCGGTGGTTCACCTGCATTCGACCCACTCAGTCGCCGTGAGTACGTTGTCCGATGTCGATCCAGCCGATGTCTTGCCTCCGCTTACCGCTTATTACGTCATGCGTGTCGGACGCCTGCCGCTGATCCCATATTTTGCGCCAGGTGACGAAATGCTTGCCCGCGCCGTCGAAGAAGAGGCGGGCGAAAACCACGCGGTGCTGCTGGCCAATCACGGCCCAGTGGTTGCCGGTCGCTCCCTTGAGGAAGCTCAATATGCGACCGAAGAACTGGAGGAAACAGCACGTCTTTTCTTATTGTTGCAAGGGCACCGGACGCGGCCTCTCACATCGGCCCAAGTTGCAGTCCTGCGCAAAAAGTAGTTAGGCCAATTTGCTATCGAAATTTGAGCTTTTGTAAGAAACCTCATCTGTGAGTTCCCAGCGTCTCGCCCCCCCCACTTAGGCGCTTGTTGCAATTTAAGGCACAGGTCGACCAAGATTATTCGTGTTGATTGTCACTGAGAACTGACCCAGTGGGGGTGCGGACGAAAAGTTGGACTATTGTGGAGATAGTCCATGTACAGCTACGACGAACGACTGAGCGCGGTTGGGTGTTCAGTCCCGGCATCAGGTGGATCGGGTTTAGGATGAAATGTAAGCGATGTGCCGCCCCCACCTTCCTTGTGAGCCTCTGATCTGAGATTCAGCCCTGACGGATGGATTATCAGGGAGTTTCTCCATGGAGCGCTCAACGGAGTTTCTCAGTAACATTGATTTGGTTGTGGGCCCGCGTGGTCACCGCCGGTGGCCGGATGCGGTGAAGGCGCAAATTGTGGCCGAGACGCTGGTGGAGGGTGCCTCGGTGGACGCAGTTGCGCGGCGGTATGACATGCGGGCCAATCATTTGTCGGAATGGCGGCGCATGGCCCGGGAGGGCAAGCTGGTTCTGCCTGCTTTGGCTGAAGAACCGAGCTTTGCAGCGCTGATTGTGCGCGAGGATGTCGATGTGGCACCTGAACCTGCGCAGCTGTCGCCGTTGGATCTGATATGTGGTGCTGTCACCGTGCGATTGGATGCAAGAACATCAGCGGCGCGCATTGCCGAGATTGCTCGCGCCTTGAATGCGCCCTCATGATGTTCCCTTCAAACCGGGTGCGGATCGTTGTGGCGACCAAGCCGGTAGACTTCCGCAAAGGTCATGACGGTCTGGCAGCGCTTGTCAAAAACGAGTTACGCAAAGACCCCTTTACGGGGACCGTATTTGTGTTCCGCTCGAAACGGGCAGATCGGCTGAAGCTGTTGTATTGGGACGGCACCGGGCTGGTCATGGCTTACAAGAGGCTGGAGGAGCATATCTTCACCTGGCCTGCCATCAAAGATGGCTTGATGGCGCTGAACCACGCCCAGTTTGAAGCGCTATTCTCAGGATTGGACTGGCGGAAAGTAAGGGCTTTGTCCGCGCGTCCGCCGACTGCGGCAGAATGAATCAGGCCGTCTTTTGCAGAGGTATTGAGGTGCAGGAAATGGTAGTCATTCCCCATGTCAAAACCTGCCGATCTCCCTAATGATATTGAGGCCCTGAAGGCGCTGCTTGCCGCCTCAGAGGACCGCAATCTGCGCAAGCAGGATCGTATCGATCAGTTGGAGAAACTGGTTGCTGACTTCAAGCGTGCGCTGTTTGGCGCACGCTCTGAGAAGGCCGATCCCGAGCAGTTTGAGCTGGCGCTGGAAGACATCGAAACGGCGATGGCGGCGGTCCACGCTGAAGATGACGCGGTGGATCCACCTGCATCGCGCCCGACAAAACCGCGCAATACCAACCGTGGCTCATTCCCCAAACATTTACTGCGTATTGAAGAAGTGATTACGCCCGATAGCATGACCTGCGGCTGCGGTGCTGAACGCCATATGATTGGTGAGGATACGTCTGAACGATTGGACATCATCCCCGCCCAGTTCCGTGTGATCGTTACCCGCCGCCCAAAGTATGCATGTCGGTCCTGCACCAATGGGGTTGTTCAGGCACCCGCACCCGCCCGGCTTATCCCTGGTGGTATGCCGACAGAGGCAACGGTGGCGCATGTTGTTGTCAGCAAATACGCGGATCACTTGCCGTTGTATCGCCAAGCACAGATTTACAGCCGCCAAGGCATCGATCTGGATCGCTCCACCCTTGCAGGATGGGTCGGCAAGGCAGCCTATGAACTCCGTCCTGTCTTCGATGCGTTAATGGCTGATCTGAAAAGCTCAACCAAATTGTTCATGGATGAAACAAGAGCACCAGTGCTTGATCCTGGCAAACGTAAAACCAAAACTGGTTACTTCTGGGCACTGGCCCGCGATGACAGGGCTTGGTGTGGAGCGGCTCCACCGGGCGTTGCCTTTACATATGCGCCCGGGCGTTCCGGCCAATATGCAGATGACATTTTGAAAGGCTTCTCTGGCATCCTCCAAGTGGACGGATATGCCGGGTATAACCGCTTACTCAAACGCGCCGATGACAATGTCGTCTTGGCCTACTGCTGGGCCCACGCACGTCGCAAACTGCACGAAGTTGCACAATCTGGCACTGCCCCCATCGCCGAAGACGGGCTGAAACAGATCGCTGCGCTCTACCTGATCGAAAAGGATATCCGGGGTCTGGCACCCGAGGTGCGATTGGCAGCACGGCAAGACCAATCGGCACCGTTGATCGTCGCGTTTGAGGAGTGGCTCACGACCAACCGCGCGCGGCTGTCTGCTAAAGCCCCTTTGGGTGAAGCGCTCAAATACATCGCAAAATACTGGGACGGGCTGTGCCTGTTTTTGACCGACGGCCGCATCGAAATGGACAGCAACGCAGTGGAGCGCACGATCCGTCCCATAGCTCTGAACCGCAAAAACGCACTCTTCGCTGGCCACGACGACGGGGCCACAAACTGGGGCGTCATCGCTTCCTTGATCGAGACCTGCAAATTGAACAGTGTCGATCCGCATGCCTATCTGACAGATACGGTCACTGCCATCGTCGCAGGCCACAAACAAAGCCAGATCAACGATCTGCTACCATGGAATTACGCTAAATAGGTGGGATCGGCGCACCGCTTACGATGAAATTGTCTGGCTCGGATGTCCAGATCTTGCAGATGTATTCGTAGGGCGTGAGACCGCCGAGGGTCTTGAGCCTGCGCGCGAAGTTGTAGGCTGCCATGAAGTCCGCCAAGTGGGTGCGCAGTTGGTCGTGGTCATCGTAGTGGAAATGCTTGACCGTCGCGTCTTTGATCGTGCGGTTCATGCGCTCCACCTGACCGTTGGTCCACGGATGGTTTGGCTTGGTAAGGCGATGCTCGATACCATTGGCCTCACAGATCATGTCGAAACGCATTGGCCTTAAATATGCGGTGTTGCGATTGCGCGGTTGCTCAGCGAACTGGATGCCGTTGTCGGTCAAAATGGTGTGGACGCGATAAGGCACTGCTTCGAGCATGATCTGCAAGAACTCCCAGGCGGTCTTAATTTTAGGGGGATTACTCTATGGACATGCAGTTAACGCGCGGGGGAGTGGAAGAATTTTATTCGCTATTGATCCAGAGCTACGAAACGTATCCGGCACCCAAGTTTAGGTACCAGCCGCACCGATAGGCAGACAAGCGTGAGGTCAAGCCTTTGGCAGCAGATTTTCAGTTGTCACTTCAGCAGTTCTTGGCGTCGTTGAGTTATCTATATAAAATATGGCATCTGAATTGGATTTTGGGGACCTACTTAAAATTGCGAGGGTGAAATGAATGATACGTCGACACGCAGGAGGAGCCTGTAGGAAGAGGGGTGAAGTAACTAACGCGGAAAAATGTGACTGGCAGGATTTTTCGCAAGTCATTGATTTTGAATCAGTAATTGACGAATCGTGAGGGGTGGTGTCCAGATGTTTCTAGGAAGCCGGGCTGATCCTCTGATTTGTCGTAAACATGAGAAGGGCAGGGTGCAGGCTGAACAGAACCGATCTTTTGTCTAAACGCCGTTCTGGCACATCCCTAAGCATCCTCGGTCTGAGATTGCATCAACACAATGATGTCCTTGTGTCATCGTAACAAACAAAACAAGGAGGCTTTAACGTTCAGGTGTGGTGATATCCGCCAACAAATAAATACCCGTATCGCCAATGCGTTGTGTTTCCAGAGGTCGCCACTCGGATATGGCACGCACTTTCGATTACACACCTAGGCATGCTGACATTCTAATACTGATCCCGTCAGCCCGGCCAAATGACCACCGAGGTCTGTTCCGAGTCCGAAACCCAACATCACGCGTCATCTAACGATGGTCGCGAACGAGAAAGTTATGCCATGATTCATACTTCCACCGAAATTTCTACCGACATTGATGGTGGAGACGCCATTGTTAGTGCCGCGCCTTACACGGCTGACCACCTTTACGTCACACAGTTTAGCCCGGAATCAATTGCCGACTTTAATGAGAGCGTTGAGCTGGCAGATCGTCTTGTGCGTCTGGAAGATCACTTCGAGAAGACGGAGACATACCACCGCTTTCGGGAGCGTGTTTTTGGCGTTCTTGCCATGCGTGAGTCCCGTCTGAGGGTTGGAAAGACCGAGCTCAAGGGGGCGGTGCTTATCGGCCCTGCAGGGGCGGGCAAGTCCCGGATTGCGGAAGAGGTCATCGCGGAACACCAAGGGCTGACGAAACTGTCTGGAAATTGGCGTTTCGGTACGAGGATTTTGAGTGTTGTCGTTCCTGGTCGCTCCACCGTTAAGGAAAGTCTCACCGCCATTTTGCATGCTCTGGGGCACCCGGCGAAGGGGCGGCGGGATGAAACTTATCTGACAAACCTGGTCATGGAGTACCTGAAGGAATGCCGTATTGCGGCTGTTCATCTTGATGAGGTTCAGGACAGCGGGCGCTACAAGACCAAGGACAGCGTGGAGGCTTTCCTCAAGGTTTTTCGCAACATGATGCAGCACAAAGAATGGCCGGTCTGCCTCATTATGACGGCAACGCCAGAGGCCCAGCATTTGGTCAATATGGACGAACCCCTGAAGCGCAGGCTGCGGCCCATGGAGATGCGCCCAATGACATTTGATGCGGACGGGCAGATGCTCCGCAATGCTCTTAAGCGGCTGTTCAAAGATGCGGGTATCTCTGATCCTGGCATTCTCTCTCACGATGAATTCGTCAGAATTCTTATCCACGCGTCCGCCGGTCGGCTCGGTGTTGCCATTGAAATGGCGATTGAGGCAATTGGAGGATGCTTGGGAGAGGGAGGCGACGTCATTGACATGGGGCACTTTGCGGACGCCTACGAGATCCGTATGGACTGCGATGAAGAATTGAATCCTTTCGTTGCCGAGCACTGGTCGACGATTGATACCATGAAAGCATTGCAGCGATACGAAGAGGAACGGCAGGTCAACAGGCGCCGCCCTAAGTAAACTTCCAGATCCGATCTCCTGTCAGAACAATGGCCGCCCTCTGGGCGGCTTTTTCGTTTTCGCTACTATAGAAGGGGGAATTGGTTCTGGTTTGAGACGGTTTTTAGGCGTCGTAGCACGTTTTTTTCGTGTCGTAAGTCGGGGTCCTAAATGTCGCTTTAAGGCTTAAGTCATTGATTTATAGCGATATAAATTTAAGAGAAGACGTAATACCTATGTCGGACGTCAGTTGTCGGACACAGGAAATAATGGCCATTGCTGCTGTTTTTTGACCTTTCGACCCATATCAAATGGCCATTATAAATTTTCTGAACGCTTAAGTATTTGAAATAGATTAATTTCCTGAATGCCGATCCGAAAGGGTCGGCATTTCGCGTTGCAGTCTAGGAGGCTGGGCGCGGCCGTTGACGGAAGGCATTAGATGTTCGCATAAAGTTCTCTAGGATCCGGATCCTCTCGATTAACCCCAGGCAGCCATTCGCTGTCGAATGCTGGTCACCAAGTTGCTGGTGAACCGGCCAAAAGAGGACGTTAAATGCCACGCATCAAATTTGCCGACGTGAGTTTCCCGGACCCGAATGCCCCGTCGGTCTTTGACATTGAACATAGGTTGAAACAGCACCTGATCAATTTCCGAGAGAAGATGGGCAAATGCAAATCGGACAATCAAATCTCTGACCGAGATCGGCGCAATATTCAGCGGAAGATAGCAGCCTACAGAGACGCGGTTTCACGTAGATCAGGCATGGGCCATCTTGCAGACAAAGACCGCCAGAGGCTGGAGATGTTTCGCAATGGCGCCACGCTGGTTCATGTCGAATCCGAACACCGCGCCGATGAGATTGCCTCTGCCATCCATTGCGAGATGCCCTGGATGGCAGAGGCAACGGAGAGAATCTGGCAGGACATGCGCGCCTCTGTGCGCAACGGTGATGCGGCACCACGGTTGAAGCCTCTGCTTTTGGTCGGGCCACCTGGCATCGGGAAAACCTATTGGGCGCGCGCCTTGGCGCAGCATTTGATGGTACCGACGTCAGTGATCGAAGCTACTGGCGAACCCGCTTCATTCTCCGTCACCGGATCCCAACGTGGATGGGGATCCGCCGGGCCGGGAAAGCCCTTGGAATCGATCATGGCCAGTGGTGTTGCGAACCCGGTTGTCGTGGTTGATGAGATCGAGAAAGCCGGCACGGTCGAGTCCCGCAGCGGGCAACGGTTTAATTTATCTGAAGGCCTTTTGCCATTGCTCGAGCGCTCGACGGCCACGCAATGGTCTTGCCCCTATTTCCGCGTATCTTTCGATATGTCTTGGATCACATGGATCATGACCGCAAACAGCGTGGATGGATTGTCCGCACCGTTTCTCAGCCGTTGCCCGCCTTTAACAATCCCTCCGTTATCTATGGAGCATCTGCTTGGATTTGCAGATCGTTTGGGTGCAGAAAGGAACCTCCCGCCCGAAGCCGTTTATGCCGTTAACGAGGTCATTAAGGCCATCAAGGCTCCGCAACTCATAAGCCTACGTTCAGTCGCGAAAATGCTGGATTCTGTCGAGCAGGTGATCAACCGACCGAACTTACATTGACAGAGAGAAACCGGGCGCGAGCCCAGAGAGCTTGTGACTCAATCTAACGAAATAGGTTCTATAGGAGGTATTGATGCCTTTCAACGTTCATCGCGGGATGCGTTCGCGGACCCAACCCCTCACTTCAGCCGAAGCTGAACCATGTCCATGCAAGGTAGTTGAATCATCGCCGCGCCGCGTTGTGAAAGCTCTGAAGGGTATTCCCATCCTCTTGGGGGGATACCAAATTTCCCACTTGGAGCCGGTAGCCCGATTAGCACCTCGCAAGAGGTTGAGGTTGGCATCAGGCGGCTTCAAAAGTTCTTCTGAGTTTGCGGGCAGTGGTTCGGAGGATCATAGACCAAGGAAGCTCAAATACGATGTCCGCAGTCGAGCTGGTGGCGGGCCGCCTGCGCGCCTGAAACTGTATGCTAAGCATTCGGTGCTGCGAAAGATCTCAAAGACCCTAAGAGTCCGTATTAACCCGAGCATGGATACACTTGGACCGTACATTGTCATCGACGATGTGACATCAGCGGAAATTTTGACGATTGCGCAGATATTTGAGAATTGAGGGCCAGGGTTTCCGACAGAGAGGTGCGGGAAGCAGTCGTTCGCTACGGTCTGGGCCAAAGTCCGCTATGCGGACAAAGCAGACATCTTCTGACTTGCTGTGACTAGCAGGACATTTACCTTCGCAAACACAGGTATGGGAGAATGAAACTGTGCAGAAAATAGCGACATCCAATCCGAATTTCATGATCCAACACGCTTCTCCGGATGATGCGGGGCTTGTTGTCGAATACATGAAAAAACTGGGCGCCTATCAAAAGATGTCGGACAAGATCACGGCAACTGAGCCTCAGATCAAACGGCTTCTGAATGAAAAACTGGGCGAAGCGCTGTTTGGATACTACAAGGGCGAAATTGCGGGCTTTGCCTATTTTTGCCAGAAGTCATCTGCATTTACTGGACGGTCAGGAATCTATATCGATGGATTCTTCGTGGATACGAAAGTCCGCCATCAGGGTCTTGGCAAGATCATTATGGGGTATCTTTGCTCTCTTGCCCTCAAGAGAAACTGCGAGATGATGGAATGGGGGGTTCTGGACTGGAACAAACCCACCATCGAATTCTACAGAAGCCTTGGCGCCTATAGCGTAGACGAGATGACGATTTTCAGGTTTACGCCGGACGATCTGAAATCAAATGCTCTGGCATTCGAGGGCAAGCCATAACCATCTGTGATAGACGGTTTGGGCTCACTGCGGACCTCGGAGGCAGCGCAGCATCATGTGATAAGATGTCATGTCAACGTCGGGTTGTCGATGTGGGAGGGCGTGGTGGATCGGAGGATCTATCATGGAAACATCAAACTTACCCGCCATCCGCGCACTACGTCCGGTCTGGAACAAAGGCCGGATCGTCGGCCAGAAGCGGCCTCTCAAACCCAAACATGTCTGGGCGATCAGAGTGCGGCTGGAATTGGCTGGAAACCATCGTGATCTGGCCCTGTTCAATCTTGCCATCGACAGCAAGCTGCGCGGCTGCGATCTGGTCAAGATGAAGGTGGTCGATGTCATGGCTTCAGGCCAAATCAAAGAACGCGCGTCGGTTCTTCAGAGCAAGACCCAGAAACCTGTGCGCTTCGAAATCTCCGAAGGCACCCGTGCATCGCTGGCAAGATGGATGCGGGAGCCGCTGATGGTCGGATCCGAATACCTCTGGCCTGGGCGTTTTCACGAACGGCTTCACATCTCTACCCGCCAGTACGCGCGCATTGTGCGTGACTGGGTGACATCCATTGGTCTGGAGGCAAGCGCCTATGGCACGTACTCGATGCGGCGAACGAAAGTCACGCAGATTTACAAGAAAACAGGCAACCTAAGGGCGGTCCAACTGCTGTTAGGTCACACCAAGATGGACAGCACTGTCAGGTACCTCGGCGTCGAGCTTGAAGATGCGCTGGTGATCGCCGAAGCTATCGAAATTTAAACCGCTGGGCCGTCGTTACAGACGGCCCAAGGCCGACATTCAAACTCGAATTTAATGCCGTACGGTGGCTTCGCCAAACCCGCCATTCATGTATCACGCAGGATGTCCACCCAGAGAGAGTTGGCTGTGCGGGATATCCAATGTGGAAGCACTTTTTCCGGCGCATTTTGATGAATGGCTGAACCAAGATAAAGCCTAAGACGCAAATCTTAGGCAAAATCACTTTTCGGACGCGCTCCCTTGCCGATTGACTGACAAGTCCGGACCGCCAAACGGTCAGCGTGCGCTAACGACTTACCAGCAGGAAAGATCGAAGCTATAGCCGGACCAAACCAGTTCTTAAGCGTCGATATAAAAACAAAACTATTTTTCGTTGACCCTGTGGAGGGCCTATGACGAAGGAAATTCGTATATCAGGTTTGAAGTTTGGTAAGTTGCTGGATTACAACCGATACCAATTCCGCGGGGGGCGAGGGCTTCTCGCAAAAGCCCGCTCCAGGATACCTCGCCCCGTAATCATGGGCCTCGGCATGTCCCGAGTGAAACACCAAGGGAACGGACTTTTCCAAAAGCCAGCTGGCAAGCGGGTCAACCACACCATCCGCCAATCGGACATCCAGAAAACCGAGGTTGGGCGTTGCGGTTTTGGCGACAGTGAGCGCTTCGGCGACTGTCGGGTATGGCCCGTCTACCTCAAAGCCTTCGTCTTCCAATGTCATTTTGATATCCATCCCGACAAGCAGCTCGTCCTCGACCAATAGGATCTTGACCATAAGTTAGGTTCCTTTCTTTCCGGGGCGCTTCAGGCTCCATTCGAACATCTTGTCCGCGGCATGATTTTCCAGTTTAGCGTTCAATTGCTGCGCGGCGATCCGCAACATATTCGAGCCAAAGCCCGACGGGTCGACATCTGCCTTAAGACGATCTTCGCGCATTTCCTGCCAATAGAGCGCCCAACCATCATCCTCGTTGGTTTCGCAGGTGATCCGGAGTTCACCACTGTCTGCGCCCAGAACGCCGTATTTCGCAGCATTAGTCGACCATTCGTGAAAGATCAGCGCCAGTGGCGTGACTTCGGATTGCTCAAGCACGATGTCACAGCCCGTGAGGGTAACATCGAAATGCGGCAAAAACGGTTTCAGAACTGCTTTGACAAGGCTTTCCAGCGTGACGCCCTGCACCTTGTCCGGTCGGTTGGTCAGTGCATGGGCACGGCCCAGCCCGGCGATCTTTTCGCGAAGATCGCGGACGAATTGTTCAGTGCTCACGGCATCGCGCGCCATTGTAGCGACGAGCGCGTTGATCACGGCGAACAGGTTTTTCACGCGGTGGTTCATCTCACCGATCATCAATTCGCGGTTTTCGGCAAGATGGCGGTCAGACGTCATGTCGAAGCTAACGCCCAATACGCGGTTCTGGTTTTCGGCGGCCAGCGGGCGCGCGAGGCACCGCAGCCAGCGGGGACGGTCTTCGCCCGGAACGGGTACGCGGAATTCGGTCGAGACCTCCTCGGCCCCTTCCGCGCATTTCCTAAGGGTCTCACGCAAACCGGTCCGATCCTCATCCAGTACCTGCTCGAAAAACTCCGGCGCCGGGTGCCCGCCAGCCTTGGGCAATTCCAGAAGCGCCGCCTGACATTCGTCGACGACAATCCGGTCGGCCTTTGGGTTGTATTCCCAGATGCCGATCCCGGCGAGTTGAACGGCAAGTTCAAGCTGCTCCCGCTCGCGGTCCAATTCGGCCCGTAGGTCGGTCATTTCGGTCACATCGGTGAAAATCAGCGTGACCCCGTCCTGTTTGTCATCGCGCAAGTAGTAGGGGTAGACCATCAGGATCCATTGGCGCGAACCATCGGCATGCATCATTGACTGCCGCAGCGCCTTTTCTCCGTCGTTCACCCGCGCGGCGGCGGTCAGATGCGCATCGCTCGACAGCAGGCTGGTCAACTGTTGCAGAGGACGGCCCAGATCACCGGGCTGGAGAGGGAAGATTTCAAGCGCCGCATCCGTATGGCTGCGCAGGCACATATTGCTATCCAATACGACCATCGGCAATTGCGTGGATTCAAAGAAGTTCCGCAGATCGTCATTCGCAACGCTGAGTTGGTCGACCTTCTCCTTCAGCTCATCGTTCACGGTGGAGAGTTCTTCGTTCGTCGACTGAAGCTCTTCGTTCATCGACATCATTTCTTCGTTCGAGCTTTTCAGCTCTTCATTCGCGGTTTCCAGTTCCTCGGTCTTATCGCGCAACTGGCGCCGGATATGCTGCAACTCACCTTCGAGCATCTCGATCTGCCCGTCCGCGGGCCCCAGTTCAAGCAGGTCGTCATCCGGCTCGACCTCGAAAGCGGCGAGATCGCGGAACACCATGAGCACAGTGTCATCAGCCAGCGGGTCGGCCACGACGTCGATCTTCTGGCGGCCAAATTCGGCGCGCACTTCGATATTCCGCGCTACCATTCTTTGCCGATCCGCATTGGCTCGGCGCATCAGGGGCAACAGCACTTCCCGCAGCCCCGGGCGCGCGGTCTGGGAGGCCGAGAGATTGGCGCCAGCGGAGAATTCAAAATAGCGCCCAAGCCGCCCATGGCTTTCGATGATCATCCCGTTGCTGTCGAGCACGACACAGGGCCGCGCATAGCGGCTGGCCAGACGCTCCAGCGCCAGACTGCGCCCCGTCGTGGCCCCGCCGCGCTCGCCCGAGAATTTGCCATGCAATTGCCGCGTCCTGCGGTCGGTCGAGAAGGGCAACTGCACGGAATAGCGCGCCTCCCCCTCGTTGCGCGAAAACACCCGCGCCTTGTGGTCGATGGCCGTAAACAGCTCTTCCGAACGGCCAATGGTCTCAGACGGTCCCAAAAAGAGAAACCCGTCAGGCCGCAGCGCGTAGTGAAAGGTCGGCAGCACCTGCGATTGCAGCTCTTCGCCGAAATAGATCAGCAGGTTGCGACAGCAGACCAGCGACAGGCGCGAGAACGGCGGGTCCTTGATCACACTGTGGGGAGAAATGCGCACCATATCCCGGATGGCCGGCGCGATGCGGAAGTGATCGCCATGCTGGATGGTGTAACGCTCCCGGAATTCTTCGGGAATGTCGTTAAGCGCGGACGCGAGGTAGCGCGCCTCTCGCGCAATCTCCAGCATCTGTTCGTCGATATCGGTCGCAAAGATGCTGACCCGGGGGGGCGCGTCCTGCCGCAGCGCCTCATCGTCGAAGAGCATCGCAAGCGTATAGGCTTCTTCGCCACTGGAGCAACCGGGCACCCAGACGCGGATCTCCTGATGCGCCGCGGCGCGTTTGACCAGCGGGGCGATCACATGTTTGCGCAGCGTCTCGAAATGTTCGGGATCGCGGAAAAACCGTGTCACATTGATCAGCAGATCACGCAGCAGTGCCGCGGCCTCTGTGTCGTCGTCGCGCACCTTTTTGCGGTAGTCGACCGGGTCGGAAAGCTGCAACACCTGCATCCGCCGCTGGATGCGGCGGGCCAAGGTGGTGTGTTTGTAGCCGGAAAAATCATGCCCGGTCTGGCTGCGCAGCGTCTGGCAAATGGCGTCGATCTGGTCACTGTCACCAACTACCGCCCCCATCTCGCCGATGGCGCGGCTAAAGTAATCCCTGAGACGGTCAAGCATATCCTCGGGCCGCAAAACGAAATCGACCATTCCGGTAGAGACCGCCGAGAGGGGCATCCCGTCATAGCGCGCCGAGCGCGGCGTTTGCACCAGCGCCAGCCCGCCATGTTCCTTGATCGCGCGCAGCCCCAATGTGCCGTCCGCCCCGGTCCCCGACAGGATCACACAGGCAGACAGACGGCCCGCATCCTCGGACAGCGACATGAAGAAATCGTCGATCGGCCGGCGCAGGCCGCGCGGCTCCTCAAAAGCTTTGAGCGACAGTTTCCCGTCATGGATCGACAGGCCATGACCGGGCGGAATGATATAGACATTGTCCGCCATGACCATCTCGCCCTCTTCAGCCTGACGCACCGACAGCGTGGTTTGGCGGCCCAACAGTTCGGCCAGAAGGCTTTCGTGATGCGGGTCGAGATGTTGCACCACGACATAGGCCATCCCGGTCGGCAGTTTCGCCGGGGCCAGCATGTCGCGCAGCGCCTCAAGCCCGCCCGCGGATGCGCCGATGCCGATGACCGGCGGCCCATCTTCTTGCGACAATGGCTTTTGCGCAGTATCGGCCTTCGCTCCCTTATCCATCGTAGCGGATGTTTGCGATGGTGGTTGCGGATTGCGACAAAAGCTCTGCCGATTGGCGCATCATCAAACCGTAGTTGGCGCTGAGATCCGCCATATCGTCGATATTTTTGCCCAACCGCGCGTCATAATCCTTCAGCTCGGCCATGCCCTTGGACGCTTTGAGATCGAACTGCGAGGCGAAAATCAGGCTGCCAGTTCCTGACCGTTTCTTGAGCCGGGACATGAAAACCAAATTGACGAAGGGCGTGCCATCAGAGCGCAGGTTCGGCACCTCGAACCGACCGGCCTCGGCCTCAGGGTCGTTCAAGAAATTCCGCATCTTCAATCGTGCGTCCCGAACCTCATCGGTCCGAGGTTGCAAGAACCGGCAGTTCCACCCCAATACCGACCTACGGGTATAGCCCGTCAGCGTACAAAAAGCCTCGTTAACCTCGACCAGCGGCTCATCAGGCTCATCCAAAGCACCAAGCGCGAGGGGAATACCTGCTTTTTGTATGTATTCGAGAAGAGAGGCTGGCACTTTAGATGGCAATCTTGAATTCCTTAACGCGGTTTGAAGCACCCCAAGGCGCACCGCAGCCAAAAACCGCACAGATAGCCCAAAGAGGCCCGGCTTTGAGCCAGACTGAGGCCCATACGTAACGCGGGTTCAGAATGGATCAACACAAAATTTTTGAAGACGGTATGGGCCCAAAAAGTGGGGTAACTTACAGGTGGTCCAACTGATGTTGTGTTGCGCTAAGATGGACAAAGGCGTCAGATACCTTCTATCACAAAAGCTTCGAGACCCCTGTGAAAAATCATGGGGTGCGTTGGATGGGAGAAAGTGATTTTTAGCAAGCCCAGATACGGACTTTCCACTGGACGAACTGCCTCTTACTTCAATCGACGTCAATTCCACTCCCATGTTCCGCCTTCGTGCTGGCAGGCACTGTCGCTTTTGTGAAGCAGAACAATCGGCGAAGTGATGAGTGGGTCTGCAAGTTCGATGATCTCGGGTTGCGTAGCTTCGCGAAGGGAGAGAGGAAGAAGCATACCGTCGCCGCCGAGCGCAGTGCTCTGCGCCATCACTGCGTGCATCCGCGTATTTCTGGCCGTTGACAGCATCATGCAACGTTTGAGGAACGTGTATCCTAACCTCTCGCCTTCAAACGTCACCGTCTCAGCAATGACTGAAGCGGACAATAAAACAAGAGCAACTCGCTGATTTCTTGAGATTGCACGACTCAAGCCCGCTCAGGTCGTTCTGATTGACATTGCGGTCGTTCTCGAATTGGATCAGATCGCTGTTCAATTCTAATCTGTTCTGACCTCCAATAGGACACGGGTACTGCTCCTCGATGGATGCCCGCTTCCGGTTCCCTGTTGGGGTGGCTGCGCGAGCGTGGCGAACGTTGCTTTCGCCCTTCATTCCAAAGGCCCTCGCAATCGCGGTGGAAACTTAGCGGTCGCAGCGAACGGCAGGAAAGTCCGCACTGCCGACCTTCAGTCTCCGAAAATGCTGCAAGTGGCACGAATGGCCGCTTAGACGGGCCGCAACGCAGCGTACCGAATGACTGACGAACGGCAGCTAAGGGCCGTTCGCGTTGGCGCTCCCTCATGTAGGAAGGGCGGAAACCAGACACTCGCTGCAAATTGCACAAAGGTCAGCTTTGCCGAAAGCAGGCTCAGCAGCCCTGACACCAGCTACAGCGGCAACCTCTTGCAACTCTCAGACCGGGAAACACCCTAATGTATTTGCCAATGCCGCAAGCGGATAGAGGGGGGGCAGCGGGCATCAGGCGGTGGGCCCGTGATCGGCAAGACATTCCTCATGGTCGCGCAGCACCTCAAGAATGCGACAATCAGCCACCCGATCCGCATTGCAGGCACCGATCATGCGTAGCAATTCAACGCGGAGGGCCTCGAGCCGCACTAGCCGCGCCTCGACGTCGCGAAGTTGCCTTTGGGCGATGGCATCGACCTGCGCACAGGACCGGTCTGGCGTGTCTGAGAGGTCCAACAACTCTCGGATCGCCTCGAGCGAAAAGCCGAGCTGGCGGGAATGGCGGATGAAGGAGAGGCGGTCCAACTCAGCATCGCCGTAACGCCGCTGGCCGCCTTCGGTCCGGCCCGGCTCGGGCATCAGACCGATCTGTTCGTAATACCGGATCGTCTGCACTTTGGTGCCGGTCCGTTTTGCGAGTGTGCCGATCGCGAGCATATCTGACGCCTTTCATTCTACAGTCTCTGTAGGTTTTTTGAAGGGTGTCGCACAAGCCGGCAGTTCGTGAACTGGATGACACTCAACGCTGAGATTTCTGCAAATCGTTGTATCACGTTCCGCCACGCGGCCATTCTCGCAGCCTATTGCAAAGAAGGATGATCGGGAGAAGAAAAGTTAAACAAACCACTTGAAGCTACAGTTGCTGTAGGTCGTATCTCTGTGTCTGACGGTGAATCGGATTGGAAGCAGACATGACGGACGGGAGCATAGCACAACGGGAATGGCGCGTCACGGGGATGGACTGCGGCGCCTGCGCGGCCAAGGTGCGCGGCGCGGTGGAGCGCTTGCCCGGGGTCGCGGATGTCGATGTCGCGCTGATGTCAGAACGGCTGTGCCTGACGCTGGATAAGAATGAGACCTCGCCCGAGCGGATCGAGAAGGCCGTGCGCGGCATCGGTTTTGGCATCTCTCCGAAGGGGGCACAGGCAGAGAGGCCGAAGGGCGGTTTCATCCTGCCGGACGATGCGGTGATCGGTGGGACAGCGGCATCACCTCAAGCGCATGCGCCCGAAGAGATGCCAGACCCCGCTTGGTATCAAACCGCGAAAGGCCGCTTGGTCCTCGGCAGCGGCGCTCTGCTCGCAATGGCATGGGCCTCGCGGCTTGTCCTGCCTGCTGAGGTTTCGCATTGGGCTTTTGTCGTAGCCACGTTGATCGGGCTTATTCCCGTCGCGCGCCGGGCCTTTGCCATGGCGCGGGTGGGCATGCCCTTTACAATCGAAATGCTCATGACCATCGCCGCCAGTGGCGCGCTTGTGATCGGAGAGCCGGAAGAAGCCGCGCTGGTGGTCTTTCTCTTTGCCGTGGGCGAATTGTTGGAAGGTGTCTCTGCCGGGAAGGCCCGCAACAGCATCCGTGCGCTGACCAAGCTGGTGCCGAAAACGGCGCGGCTTGAGGTGGGCAACAAGACGCGGGAGGTGGCGGCAGAGGCGCTCAGCGTCGGCCAGATTGTGCAGGTGCGCCCCGGGGACCGGGTGCCCTGTGACGGCGAGGTGGTCAGCGGCACTTCGGGCGTAGACGAAAGCCCCGTTACCGGCGAAAGCGTGCCGCGCCTTAAGGAGCCGGGTGCGGATGTCTTTGCCGGATCGATCAACACAGAAGCGTTGCTGCGCATCCGAGTCACAAAGGTTGCGGCGGACAACACCATCGCGCGTATTGTGCGGCTGGTGGAAGAGGCCGAGAGCGCCCGCGCGCCGACCGAGCGCTTCATCGATCGGTTCAGCCGCGTCTACATGCCTGCCGTGGTCGGTATGGCCGCTTTAGTGGCCGTGGTGCCGCCGCTTGTCTTTGGTGGCGCCTGGGGCGAATGGATCTATCGGGCGCTGGCTCTGTTGCTGATCGGCTGCCCCTGCGCGCTGGTGATCTCGGTGCCTGCGTCGATCACCTCGGCCCTGTCCACCGGGGCGCGCAACGGGTTGCTGATGAAGGGCGGCGCAGTGATCGAAGCGGCGGCGCGGGTCACCGATGTGGTTTTTGACAAGACTGGAACGCTGACCCACGGCAAGCCCCGCGTAACTGATGTTCAGGTGCTTGTGGGAAATGAAGCCGATCTTCTGGCCCTCGCCGCTGGAGTTGAGAACGGTGCGAGCCACCCGCTCGGCCAAGCGATTTGCGGTGCGGCTGAGGCACGCGACATCGACCCCGCCGCAGCGACACAGTCCCGCGCCTTGCCCGGCAAAGGGGCCGAGGCGGTGATCGCGGGGGCAACCATCTGCGTCGGCTCGCCGCGTTTGGCGGCAGAACGCGGGGCGCTGTCAGAGACTTTGCGCGCCCAGGTCGAGACGCTCGAAGCGCAGGGCAAGACCGTGGTGATTGTCTTGCGCGATAACGAGGCCCAAGGCCTCATTGCTCTTCGCGATGAACCCCGCGCCGATGCGGCAGAAGCAGTGGCGCAATTGAACGCTTTGGGTATTTCATCGGTGATGCTCACCGGGGACAACCGGCGCACCGCTGCGGCCATTGCAGAGGGGCTGGGCATCGACCACCGCGCTGAATTGATGCCGGAGGATAAGGTTGCGGCCATTCAAAACCTCACGGCTGAGGCGAAGGTCATGATGATCGGCGACGGCATCAATGATGCCCCTGCATTGGCCGCAGCGCACGTGGGCGTCGCAATGGGCTCCGGCACCGATGTGGCGCTCGAGACTGCCGATGCCGCGATTTTGCGTGACCGGGTGACAGATGTGCCCGGCCAGATCCGTCTCGCCCGCGCCGCGATGGGCAATATCCGGCAGAACATCGCCATCGCGCTCGGGCTGAAAGCCGTGTTCCTTGTCACCACGGTGCTTGGCATCACCGGCCTCTGGATTGCGATCCTGGCGGATACTGGCGCGACTGTTCTGGTAACGCTCAACGCCCTGCGGCTGCTGTTTTTCCGGTCAACTACCGCCGAGCGGTTGGCCGAGCCCGGTTGCCGCCCTACAACCCATGCAACCAACGAAACGACAGTCTGAACCTTTGGAAGGATTTTACATGACCCTCACACGACGCAGCCTGCTGGCCTGTTCCGCAAGCTTTGCCGCCGCCGCACCATTTGCGGCATGGGCCGAAGGCAAGCCCGCCATCCACGTGATGAAAGACCCCAACTGCGGCTGCTGTTCGGCGTGGATCGAGATTCTGGAGAACGAGGGTTTTGCCGTGACGACCGAGCGCAGCTTGGGAACGCTCTTGATCAAATACAAGCAAGACAACGGCATCCCGCAGGACATGGCCTCTTGTCACACCGGAAAGATTGACGGCTATATGATCGAAGGGCACGTCCCGCCCGCCGACATCCGTAAATTGCTTGCCGAGCGCCCGGATGCCATCGGCCTTGCCGTGCCGGGGATGCCCTATGGTTCGCCGGGGATGGGGCCGGAGAGTGAGCGCGACGCCTATGATGTCTATCTGATTGCTCGCGATGGCAACAGCGAGGTGTTCACAAGCTACGAGGCTGCCTAAATCGCAGCGGACTTGGACCAAACAAGCAAGAAGCGCGCATGGCACATGATCACGCCCATATTGACCCCGAAAGTGGGGACCGCAGAGTATCACTGGCCATCTGGGCGAATGCCCTTCTGACTGTGGCGCAGATCGTGGGCGGTGTCTTTGCGGGGTCGCTCGCCCTTATCGCGGACGCGCTTCACAATTTTTCAGACATGGCCTCCTTGGTGATCGCCTTTGTGGCTCGCAAAATCGCACGGCGTCCGGCAGATGCGCGGATGACCTTTGGCTATGGCCGGATCGAAATCGTTGCCGCGCTGATCAACTACACCACGCTTATTCTTGTTGGGATCTATCTGATCTACGAGGGCGGGATGCGCATGATTGATCCGCCGCAAGTGGCGGGCTGGACGGTGGTCATTCTGGGCGGGGTCGCGCTGGTGGTTGATACGATGACGGCGCTGCTGACCTATTCGATGCAAAGGGGTAGCGTGAACATCAGGGCATTGTTCTTGCATAACCTGTCAGACGCTCTGGCCTCGGTCGCGGTGATTATCGGCGGCACGCTCATCATCCTTTACGACCTGCGTTGGGTTGATCCCGCGATCACCATCGGTATCGCGCTTTATATCCTTTATCTGGCACTCACTGAAATCGGCGGTCCGATCCGTATGCTGATGCTGGGTAGCCCGCCTGACATGGATGCAGGCGCAGTGGTCGACGCGATGACTGATGTCGATGGGGTCCGGGATGTGCATCACGTCCATCTCTGGCAGATGCAGGAGCATGAGGTGGCGCTTGATTGTCATGTAGTGTTGATGGGGCGAGATTGGACGGACCTTGAAGCTGTAAAGCAGGCGGTCAAGAAAAAGCTCGCGGATGACTTCGGCATCACCCACTCGAGCCTTGAGTTTGAAACCTCAGATAATGCCCATCAAGGTGCCGCGTTGTTTGGCCATAAAGACGGTGGAAACAACGCCGGCGAAGAACCTGGTGCATAAACATCTTGAGATGCCGAACAGCGTGGCAGCACGTTTCACTTGGCCAGTTTCTGACCTTTAATGCATTTCGGTAGACGCTACGGTTTCTATAACTTCTCAATAATGGGTGTGGGCAATGTCCGGTTTGGCGTGCCGCACCGTATCATAAGGTATAATCGGTGAAGATCTGCTAAGGGTCGACCGTGCCGGCCAAGCTTTTGGCGCAACCGCGAAGAACTCCGTCCCTCATGCGGTCAGCTGGGGCTCGAAGCCGTCATTCGCTGCAGACATCATCAAGGTCGGCTAAGGGCCGTCTCCGTCCTCGACCAAGCCCCGTGATAGGTCGAGGCTGCACCACACACGTGCCCGGTGACTTCCTGCGCTTGGATTCACTCGAGACCACCTTCGACAACGGTGGTCAAATCCCACTTTTCAATCTATGGTCGCCAATATCTCAGCCAAAGGGTCTCAATGTGCCGAGCTCAGTTATTGAAGAAGATCTGACGATTGAAGGCAACATCAGATCAAGTGAGGGAAGCGTCGATATCAACGGTCGAGTGGTTGGGGATGTCAGCGCTGAGATTATTGCCGTTCAGCTGAGCGGTTCGGTTGACGGGGCAATGTCGGCAACGAAGATCGCGGTTGAAGGCAGCCACACCGGTAGTTTGAAGTGCGACGATCTAAAGCTTGCATCGACCTCACAGGTTCAGGCTGATGTTGTGGCCAAGGTGATGGCAACGGAAAGTGGCGCCAAAGTTAAGGGCAAGATCGACATTACCGGGCGGCAATAGGACAATTCCAGTATCGCTACGCAGTAGCGTCACATTTGGGCTTTTACAGCTCCATCATTCCAAATGCGGCGCGATGCGCAAGTGGCCGCTTCGGTGACGCTGCGATGCAGCTTCCGGTTGAACGACGGCAGTGCGGCGTTTGTGACCGCGGCAGTCAAGGAGCTCGATCAAGACGCAGAGGTCACGGTCGACATCGACGCCCGCCGGGTGACCATTGAAACGTCCGCAAGCGATGAGGCGCTGCGCGAAGCGGTTCGAGAGACGGGCTATACCCCGGCCTAAGAATATAGATGATTGCGGCGCGCGGGATGCCCGCGCGCCTTTGATACCTGAAAGGTGAGCGGTGCTTCAGCCTTCGGCGCGGCAACCCAGGAAACCGCGGTAAGCGACTGTCAGACCGCGATCGAGATGGAACTTCATCTCCGCCTCCGAACGGCGGAAGTTACTTTCGGTATCGCTCCAGTCCGCGCCCGCGATCGGGGCCACCGACACCTCGATGCCCTCCGCCGTATAGCGTGCGCCGTCGGCAAGGGCTGCTTCGTCGACCGGTGCTTCAGTTGTCAGTTTCACCAACGTCCCAGACATTTTAATGCCGCCCGTTTCTTGGGCCATGATGAGGGTCGGTTCCCCCTCGTTGGTGCGGCGGAACTCACAGACCGCGGGCCCTCCCAGAAGGCCCTCAACATCTTCGGGCTTGAGCCCCGCGGGATCGATGCCGGCCAGCTCGGCGGAAGCCATCGCTTCTTCGACCGTCCCGACTTTCGCTGGTTCATCAGGGTTGCCCAATTCCGGGTCCGTTGCATCCCCGTTCTCTTCGATGTCAGCGATCAGGCTGCGCATCTCGGCGATCTCTTTGCGCTGCGCCGCGATGATGCCCTCGGCCATCTTCTTCACCCGCGGGTCCGACAGTTCGGCGCGTTCCGAGGTCATGATGGCAATGGAATGGTGCGGGATCATCGCGCGCATGTAGCTCGTGTCGCCCACGGTAACTTGGCTGCGCACCAGCCACAGCGTCCCGGCGAAGACGGCGATGGACCCCACGTAGATCGCGATATTGATGGCCTTGTTGTCATACATCGAAAGCATGAAGCTCAGCATGATTACGGCCATGACCGCCCCCATCAGGAGCGCCATATAGGTTCGGGTTTCGCTGAAGAATACATGCTCAAAGGCATAGGTATTCAGATACATCAGGCCGAACATTACTATCGTGGAGGTCGCGATCATTGCAGCGAAACGCCAGTAGGACATGGGATGGTTTCCTATAACAAGGTTGGCGCGAGAGGCTCCTTCGCGCTGTGGTATTCAGAGATTTTAATTCGTAGCACCGTCGGTGTCCAAAATATGCCATTCGGTCGTTGAACCAGCATGTGACCCGGGCAGCGCCGATACTCTCCTATGGTATGATAACTGGTCACTGTTGGCATAGTTCCTTTGCGTGGAGGCGCGAGACGCGGGAGCGAGGCAGAACAAGGAAGCTATTGTGAGACATTTGGCGCGTTTGGAAGGGCAGCTCCGGGGCGGAACGCGCATGGTGGACGAAGACCGCTATTGCTTTGATGTCTTGGTGCAAACCGCTGCGGGCCGACGAGCGCTTGGTGGTAGAGGATCACGCCAACCACTGTATGGAAGAAGCGTTCCTATCTGGCGACGGCGAAGAATAGCGTTAAGCGTTTCGCGAGCGGGACGCTCGGCTGGAAATGGCCCGCCCTTGATCCATGCCGGGTGGTAGGCACGGATAGCTGGAAGATTGGCAGCGCACATGGCGTTTTACGCCGTTCCGCCACACATGCCAGCGCTGCGCCGAACTTGTCTCGACGCTACATCGTGCCGCGCCGCGTTGCCGCAGGGCTGCTTGACGCCCGAAGCCGTGCTTGACTTAGCATGAGCAAGGGCTTTGTTGTCGAACATGACTGACCTTTCCGCTCAATCACTGGATGACCTCACCCTCGACGAGGCCGCCCGACCGAAAGCGCCGCCAGTGCCGGAGGCAACGGATGGACACCGCCGTCAAGGGCGGCAACTGGCTGCGATCCACCGTCACTACCTGATGGAAATCGCTCAGATCGGTGCGGTCCTGTCCCGGATAGAAGCTGGGGAGTGCCCTCCCGATAACCTCAAGCGGATCGTTCTATCGCTTGATATGGCCGAAAACTTTCGCGCATTCGGATCTCTCTGCGGGCGCGAATGCCAAATTCTCAAGTTTCACCACGACATCGAAAGTGCCGACATGTTCCCGCGGATCGAGGCAGCGGGCGGCGGCAAGTTCCGCGAGGTCGTGGCCAAGCTGAAGGCAGAACACGAGGTCGTCCACGAGCTGATCATCCGCCTCGGTGGGGCTGCGGATGCTCTGGCGAAAGATCCGCAGGACGAAAATTTCGTTCAGGCCGCCATAACATTCAGAAAATTGGAAGAGGTCATACGCTCTCACTTTGGCTACGAGGAAACTGAATTGGCGGAAGCCATTGGATACTACCTCGGCTCCATCTGAAGGCTTCAGATAGATTTCCCCACATTTTCATCTAAAAATTCCGTTTGTCGCCCGAAACGGACAAACAATCACCAAACTGGACAGCCTCTTAGTCCCACATAGGCGACGTCTGCCTGCCCAGAATGCTGCGGTCTGCGTCAATGGCAGCTTCGGGAAAGCTGCGATGCGGCGTCCGCTCTCATGGTCACGGTCGGTTTTGGGCCGCTCACATCACCCAGGCAGGGAGGGCGGAAAGTGTGCATTCGCTGCAATTTCAATAAATGACCGCTTTGGGGCGCAGCTGGATGACAACTTCGGATTATATTCTCGTACCGCTTGTATAAGTCGATAGGCGAACTTCTTAACTTCCCTCAGACTGGCGCCACTATAAGCGATTTCAGAGCGATCTTAGTCCGTTGAGTGCAAAAATGGCCCGCCGATTTGGCGGGCCATATCATTACGAAGGAAGCGAACTTATAGTTTCTGGGTTAGCTCCGGGACGGCGTCGAAGAGGTCGGCTACGAGCCCGAAGTCGGCAACCTGAAAGATCGGCGATTCTTCGTCTTTGTTGATCGCCACGATGATCTTGGAGTCCTTCATCCCGGCAAGGTGCTGGATCGCACCGGAGATGCCAACCGCAACATAAAGGTCAGGGGCGACAACTTTACCAGTCTGGCCCACCTGCCAATCGTTCGGCGCATAACCCGAATCGACCGCCGCGCGCGAAGCGCCAACAGCCGCGCCAAGTTTGTCGGCCAGCTTCTCGATCAGGGCGAAGTCTTCTTCGGAGCCGACGCCACGACCACCGGAAACCACCACGCCTGCGCTTGTTAGCTCGGGGCGGTCGGATTCGGCGACCTTGTCTTCGACCCATGTGGACAGGCCAGGGTTGTCGGCAGCCGAGATGGTCTCGACCGAAGCAGAGCCGCCTTCACTGGCGGCATCGAAGGTCGATGTTCGGAAGGTGATGACTCTTTTGGCGTCGTTCGACTTCACGGTCTGCACCGCGTTGCCCGCATAGATCGGGCGCTCGAATGTGTCGGCGTCGACAACGCCGGAAGCATCCGAAATCACCATGACATCAAGCAAGGCCGCGACGCGGGGCATGATGTTCTTGGCATCCGTGGTGGCGGGCGCGACGATGTGGTCGTAGTCGCCGGCCAGCGACACGATCAGCGCTGCGGTGGCTTCGGCCAGACGGTGGCCCAGCATCTCGTCCTCGGCGACCAGCACCTTGGAGACGCCATCGATCTTGGCCGCCGCTTCACTTGCCGCTGCGGCAGAGCTGCCCGCCGCCAGAATGGTCACGTCGCCCAGAGCCTTGGCCGCGGTCACGGCCTTGGCGGTTGCGTCCATGGACAATTCGCCATCGAAAATTTCGGCAATCAGAAGAACAGCCATTACACAGCCCCCGCTTCTTTGAGTTTCGCCACAAGCTCGTCAACCGAACCGACCTTGATGCCAGCGGCACGCTCGGCGGGCTCAACGGTTTTGACGATTTCCAACCGGTTGGAGACATCGACGCCGTAGTCTTCGGCAGTTTTCTCATCCAGCGGCATTTTCTTGGCCTTCATGATGTTCGGCAGCGAGGCATAGCGCGGCTCATTGAGACGGAGGTCCACGGTGACGACTGTCGGCATGGTGACCTCGATGGTCTGCAAACCGCCGTCGACTTCGCGGGTGACTTTTGCCTTGTCGCCTTCGATGGCAATTCCAGAGGCGAATGTCGCCTGAGACCAGCCGATCAGCGCCGATAGCATTTGGCCGGTGGCGTTCATGTCATTGTCGATCGCCTGTTTGCCGCAAAGCACAAGGCCCGGCTGCTCTTCGTCAACAATGGCTTTGAGGATCTTGGCCACGGCCAGCGGCTCGATATCTTTGTGTACATCGTCCGACGCCACAACAAGAATCGCGCGGTCTGCACCCATGGCGAGCGCGGTGCGCAGGGTTTCCTGCGCTTGTTTCACACCGATGGAGACTGCGACGATCTCTTCAGCCTGACCGGCTTCTTTCAGACGAATCGCTTGTTCAACGGCGATTTCGTCGAAGGGGTTCATCGACATTTTCACATTGGCAAGATCAACACCCGATCCGTCCGCTTTGACACGAACTTTCACGTTATAGTCGATCACGCGTTTGACAGGCACCAATACCTTCATGAGCGGGTTCCTCTGTTTACAGTTTTCAGGAGAGTTCTTGAGAGCGCTTGGCGGCGGCTCGAATGGCGTCGTGAGACAGTCTCGCAAACGCACCGTTAGACAATAGCGCCGCCAATCCTGCCGCCGTCGTTCCATTGGGACTTGTGACGGTTTCCCTCAAATGTGACGGGTCGGGTTCGCGGGCAAGCAATTGCCCCGCCGAGGTGACAGTTCCAATCGCGAGGGCGCGGGCAACTTCCGCGGAAAGTCCTTCAGCTTCGGCAGCTGCAATCATGGCTTCGCAGAAGGCGAAATAATAGGCCGGACCACTTCCGGACACCGCAGTTACAAGGTGCATGTCCTCTTCCTTGTCCAGCCAAGTCATCTGACCCACGGATGCGAAAAGCTTTTCAACCAACGTTTTTTGCGATTGCGTTGTTTTGGGTGACGCGAAACCTGCTGAAACAGAGTTGCCAACTAAGGCTCCAATATTGGGCATAACACGGACGATGGCTGCGCCCGTACTGGCAGCCGCGTTGATAGATTGGGTGGAGACACCGGCAGCGACGGATACAAGCACCGTTTCGGAAACGATGTATTTGCGAAGGTCTGCGATGGCTTGGTTTATCAGCTGCGGTTTGGTGGCCAGCACAACCACCTTGGGGCGCAGATCGGGAGGAAGGTCCCTGGCCTCGGCGACGTGGGTGAACCGGCTACCGGGCACAGGCTCGTCTTCAATATCGGTAAGCATAGGGCCCGCATGGGGGTCCAGTGCAATAAAATGAAAGCCGCCGCCCATCGCGTTGATCCAACCACGCAGCATAGCCCCGCCCATGCGCCCAGCACCGATAAGAAGGATGGTTTCCATTACAAAACCCCCTTGTTCGCAGCGCGAAGAGTGGTCATCAGCTGGGCGTTATCATATCGCGCCAGTGAAAAGTCCGAGGCATAGTCAGGAAGTTCGGTCTCGGCGATGGTTGCAGCACACAGTTCGCCTGCTGCGCAGGCCGCCATGGTGCCGAATCCGGACATCGCGCAGTTCATGAAAGATCTTTCTGGGCCCATGCGACCGATAAGAGGCCAGTTTTCCTCGGTCATCGTGTACCAGCCGCCATAGTGGTGCATGTTGCGGGGCAACTGCCCGTAATAGGATTTGAGGGCGGGGTTGAGCCGCGTGGCGCCCCGCAGCACGATGTCAGGGAAGTTTGAGTCCAGTTGCTGTTCCCATGTCGCCTTGGCGGGGGTTTCATTGTAGGCCCAGCCGAGCTTCACCCATTTGCCTGCATCGCCACCATCGGGGCGGCAATGAATGGCGCCTGGCATATCGCCAGCCAGCCATGCAAAATCAGGGTCCTCAAGCAGCATGTCGCGTTCTTCGTCGGACCAGTCGATCTTCTGACCGTCCAGATCAATCGAAAAAGGCATCGTGCGGGGAATGGCACCTCTCCGGTCTTCGAAGGCGATTTTCTGTTGGAATGTGTTATAGACTGGTAGGTCGACGCCCAACATCTTGGCAATCTTGTCGGCGAAAGGTCCTGCAGCGTTGACAACCTGATCGGCCACCAAGGTTTCTGAACCGGAAGAATTTGCAACTTTAACCTGGTACCCACCTTGCTGGGTAATATTGCGAACCTCGCCGACCACACGTTTCACACCGACTGACTTGAGGTAGTCCAGCATATACATACCCAGCTGCTGTCCGCTGATATCGCCCCCACGCCGAATCTGGATGATTGTTTGAATTTCTGGATCGTAGCCAGGGAAGCGATCGCGGATCAGAGCTTGGTTTTGGATGATATCCACGCCGTCGGGCATTCCTTCCCAGTCGGGACTATCGAAGGGCACGTAAGTGTCTGAGCGACGGTGTGAATGATAGCGCAGCATATTTTTGGCGCTATCACCAAGTCCGTCATGCAGTTGCCCCACCAACTCATCAATATTTTTTTCGCGGGTAGCCAGCGCATAACCGCGCCGGTTCATGTTGATGCGATTGCCGCTGTCGCGGGCAATCTCTTCCATCAGGTCCGTGCTTCGATTGGTAAAGGCCACCATTGCAGGATGGGGCCACCAGTTGCGGTAGTTTTCTCCTGATTGAGCCGAAGTGAACGCCATTGGCTGATCGCGGTCAATCAGGGTGATCCGAGTCTGCCCATGATTCTTGGCGAGGTAATAGGCGGTGGCGATTCCGATGATTCCGGTACCGATGACAATCGTGGATAGAGAGCTCATTGCGGTGACTTCCTGTGATTTTCAGGCAAGTTTAGAAGGGTCGAACAAACCTGATATGGCATTTCGGATTTAATATTGACAAAATGGTATACGATTTGCAAGGATCAAATCCGAAGATGCCGCTTTTCCGTGGAGCCCACATGCCCTCAAGTGCCGCAGATCCCATCTATGACGACGTTAGAGCTCAGATCTTGTCGGGCGCGATCAAGCCGGGCTCTCCCCTGCGCCAAGACGAAATTGCCAAGCGGTTTGGCGTCAGCAAGATACCGGTGCGCGAAGCGCTGCGGCGACTTGAGGTTGAGAACCTCGTCACTTTCGAAAGGAACAAAGGCGCGACCGTGCGTCAGCATTCCGAGAAAGAAATACTGCAGCTACTGGATATCCGTGTTGCCCTGGAATGCCGCGCGCTCGAACTGGCCATCCCCAGCATGATCACCTCCGATTTTCGAGACATGCGCCAACTTCTGGCCGACTATGCGCAACGTACCGAAGTGGCTCAATGGAGCGCGATGAACGCCCGGTTCCACCACATGCTTTACGAGCCCTGCGGGAACACCCTCCTGCTTGCCATGATCGATGACCTGCAAGAGCGACTGGGCCAGTACCTCCGCCTACTCGTTTCTACCGCAAGCGGATTGGAGCGGCCCATGCGTGAGCATGACAAAATCCTTGAGGCTTGTGAAAAGCAAGATGTGGAAGGAGCCGTGGGTATGCTCCGCCAGCATATCGAAGCGACCCAAAAAGAGGTCGCAGCCTTTCTCAGAAGAGGCATTTGAACCAACCTACTCCCGAAATCAACAAGCTGCAAAGGAAGTTCCAACATGGGTATATTCACGAAATTCGTAGTGGCAGCCGGTATGGCCGCGGCTACGGCGACCGGCGCGATCGCTCAGGATCGCCAGTATGTCAATATCGGCACGGCCGGGATCGGCGGCGGCTATTACCCGACCGGCGGATTTATCTGTAACGTGCTTAATAAAAGCCGCAAAGCGAACGGTCACAATATCCGGTGTACCGTGGAATCAACGGGCGGATCGGTCGCCAACATGCGCTCGATCCAGATTGGCGACCTTGAGGTCGGCATTGCGATGTCTGCTTGGCAATTCCACTCCTGGCACGGAAGTGATCAGTTTACCGAAGACGGCAAGAACGAAGATTTGCGCTTTCTGTTCTCGTTGCATGCCGATGCGGCTCATATCGTCACCCGCGCAGGTTCTGGTATCGAGGATTTCCGGAGCCTTGAAGGCAAAATCGTCAACACTGGCAACGCCGGCTCAGGCTCCGAAGCCCAGGTCTATGAGATGCTGGATCGCTACGGCGTGTCTGCCGATACCTTCTTCAAACAGGAGACAAAACTGACTTCGAAAGAGCAGGCGCAGGCATTGTGCGACGGCAAGATCGATGCCTTCTTCTACCCCACTGCGGTCGGCGCGGCCTCAATTCTTGAAGCGACGAACACTTGCGATGCGAAGGTGATTTCTTGGAACGATGACGTTGTTGCGGCGAAGATGGAAGAACAGCCATTTGTTATTCCAGTGGTAATTCCTGCCGGAACTTACAAGGGGCAGGACGCCGAAGTTGTCAGCTGGGGTACTCCAGCCACGATCAACGCTCATGCGGACACCCCGGAAGAAGTGGTCTATTATTTGGTTAAGGCAGTATTCGACGATTTCGAGTCCTTCAAAGCACAATCGCCGATGTTCAACGCGGTAAAAATTGAAACCGCAGCCACAGCTGGCCGGACTGCGCCCTATCACCCGGGTGCCGAACGGTATTTCCGCGAAGTCGGCCTGATCGAGTAAATTCCCCGACATAGCTCCGGCCCGCTCAGGTGCCGGAGCTCTTTTTTCCCCAAGAGGAAAACTATGGAAAACACAGTTGTAAAGCCCACCGAACATGCTCGTCTGATCGAAGAGAACGATTTGGGCGGTCGCAATCTGACCGGCAAAGCGCACCTCACAATCACTGGTGTGGCTCTTCTGTGGTCACTCTATCAATTGTGGATCGCCTCTCCGTTTCCCTTCTGGTTCGACTTTCTTATTCTCAACGACACGGTGCAAAGGTCCATTCACCTGGCTTTCGCCTTGGCGCTGGTCTTTCTGACTTTCCCTGCTGCCGCGCGGTCCCGCCGAGATCAGATTCCGATTACAGACATAGTCTTGAGCCTGGTCGCTGTCGGGACCTGCTTTTATACAGTCGTGAACTACGAAAGTGTGGTGTTGCGGTCCGGTGGGTCTCGTACACAACTGGAATTTTTTGTGGCGTTCGCTGGTCTGGGTCTTTTGCTCGAGGCCACCCGGCGCGCACTTGGGCTGCCGATGGTCATTATCGGCGTGGTGTTCATCGCTTACGCCTTCCTTGGACCCTACATGCCCGAGATCATTTCGCATCGCGGTCTGTCACTGAACCGGTTCACCGAACATATGTGGTTGTCCACCGAGGGGATTTTTGGCTTGCCACTGGGTGTCTCCAGCGGATTTATTTTTCTCTATGTTCTGTTCGGTAGCCTTTTGGACAAGGCGGGTGCCGGTAACTATTTCATCCAACTTTCCTTCGGGCTGTTGGGACACCTCCGGGGCGGCCCGGCCAAGGCGGCTGTGATCTCTTCGGCATTGACCGGCATGATCTCGGGCTCGGCCATTGCCAACGTTGTTACAACAGGCACGTTTACGATCCCGCTTATGAAACGGGTGGGGTTCTCGCCCGAGAAAGCCGGGGCCATCGAAGTATCATCGTCAATCAATGGGCAGATCATGCCGCCCATCATGGGGGCTGCGGCCTTCCTGATGGCAGAGTTCGTGGGCATCAGTTATTTCGAAGTCATCACCCACGCTTTCATTCCCGCGTTCATCTCCTATTTCGGCCTTTACTGCATCGTGCATATTGAGGCGTTGAAGGGTCGCATGTCGGTGCTGGAACGCGCTGTTACCTATAGCGGCACCCAAAGGCTGATGCGGTCTATCTTGACGATTATTCTGCTGTCCAGCCTGGCCTTCGGCCTGTACCTGTTGTTTGAAGCGATTGGCGCGGCCTTTGGTGACAATGCCTTGATCGTAACGGTGCTGATCTTGGCGGCGCTCTATCTGGGCCTGATCTTCGCGTCGCGCCGCTATCCTGAGATCGAAGTGGACGACCCCGATGCGCCGCTGCTCACGGTGCCTGCCCCCTTACCGATTTTCTTAGCTGGTCTGTTCTATATCTTGCCTATCGGTGTGCTGGTCTGGTGCCTGATGATCGAACGCTTTTCGCCTGCACTGTCCGTTTCCTGGGCGATCTTGTCGATCTTTGTCCTCCTATTGACCCAGAAGCCGTTGATTGCGCTGGCGCACAAGAGGCCTGTCGATGCAGCGCTTTGGCGGGAGGGGGCGCAAGATCTGATCAGTGGATTGATCGCGGGAGCGCGCAACATGACCGGGGTTGCTGTGGCCATGGCCGCTGCCGGCATCATCGTGGGCGTCGTTTCCGCCACTGGGCTTGGATTGTTGATGACCGAGATTATTCAGACCCTGTCCGGTGGCAGCTTTTTCCTAATGATGCTGTTGACGGCAGGCATGTGCGTCGTGCTGGGCATGGGCCTTCCGACGACGGCGAACTACATCGTTGTCGCGGCTATCATGGCCCATCCTTTCGTGACACTGGCCGCTGAACAGGGGATCGAGGTTCCGCCCATCGCGGTACACCTGTTTGTGTTCTATTTTGGTCTGTTGTCGGGCACTACGCCGCCGGTGGCAATTGATGCCTTTGCTGGGGCCGCCGTGGCGCGGTCAGATCCGCTGCGCACCAGTCTGATCGCCTTTGTCTACGGTCTACGAACCGCGATCCTGCCCTTCATCTTCGTGCTGAATCCGGCCCTGTTGCTGATCGGCATCCAAAGCGCTTGGCAGTTTGCGATGGTCATCGGCTCATCTCTGATCGCCATGGTGATCTTTGCTGCCGGGACGCAGGGGTATTTCTTTACGCGGTCAAGATTGTGGGAATCTGTCACTCTTGTGGTCATCGCCATCCTGCTTTTGCGACCAGCAACATTGTTGGATGCGGTGCAGCCGCCCTTCGAAAGCGAACCCGCACAGGTATTGCTGCAACTGGCTGATGGCCTGAAGGGCGAAGCGGATGTGCGTATGATCGCGGAAGGAGAAAACCTGTCTGGCACGATCGTATCCAAAACCATAATGCTTACGTTGACCGGGGACGGCGGACAGTCCGCCGAAGACGTGCTCTATGAATCGGCCGGTCTTGGTGTCGAACCCGAGGGTGATACACTATTGGTTACTGATCTCAGTTTCGACGGTTCAGCGCAAAAAGCAGGGCTGGACTATGACTGGGAGATCCTGACGCTGGAGCGTTCTGTCGACCGGATCAACCCAAACTGGCTGTTCTTGCCCCTGCTGACCATCGTCGCAATGATTATTGCTCTACAGCGCACGCGGGCATCGCGGAGGATCGAGAATGTATAACAATATCCTGTTTCCGTGGTCGGAAGATAGCAGATGAGTCAGAAGCTACCCTCATCCCTCAATCACTCACATCACTCAACACCGCGTGTAAACACATGACCTCTTCTCCATACAAAGCTCTGTTTGAACCCTTTAAGCTTGGGCACTTAACGCTCAAGAACAGGATCATCAGCACCTGCCATGCCCCGGCCTATGCCGAAGACGGGATTCCCGGTGAACGGTATCAACGCTATCACGAGGAGAAAGCGCGGGGCGGCTTGGCAATGACCATGTTCGGAGGTGCGTCTTCGGTCTCCAAGGACTCTCCCCCCAGTTTCGGGCAGCTAAACGTCTCGGACGACCGGATCATTCCGCACTTCCGGGCCTTTGCCAATCGCATCCATGCCCATGATGTGCCGCTCATCTGCCAACTCAGTCATGCAGGGCGCCGAACCCGGCCGGACGGCAATCACTGGCTACCCACTGTTGCACCTTCGGCCCTACGGGAACCAGCGCATGGCGCGACGCCGAAAATTATTGAGCCGACGGATATCCGGCGTATCGTGGCAGACTATGCCGCTGCAGCAAAACGCTGTTCCGAGGGCGGACTTGATGGGATCGAACTCTTGGCGTCGGGTCACCTGATTGGCCAATTTTGGAGTCCCTTGTCCAATACCCGATCCGACAACTACGGTGGAACTCTGGAAAACCGTCTCCGGTTTGGGATGGAGGTGTTGGAAGCGATCCGCGACGTAGTGCGCAAGAATTTCATCGTCAGCCTGCGCTTCACCGCGAATGAGTTCATCGACGGCGGGATAACCGAAGAAGACGGCATCGCCATTGGGGTGGCTCATGCTCAAAGCGGGCTGGTCGATTGCCTCAACGTTTCGGGCGCGGCTAATTGGACTAAGGCTGGTGTGGCAGAAACCGTTCCATCAATGGCATTTCCAGCAGGGCGGTTCGTAGAACTGGCAGGCAAGGTGCGTTGGTCTACCGGATTGCCAGTGTTGCATGCCGCGGGTGTGGCTGATCTCGCAACAGCAAATTTCGCTGTCAGCGAAGGTCATGTCGACTTGATCGGCATGACCCGCGCGCAGATTGCCGATCCACATATGGTACGCAAGCATCTGGAGGGCAAAGACGAGGAAATCCGACCATGTGTCGGTGCCGGCTATTGCATTGACCGCATTTATCGTGGGGGTGATGCGCTTTGCCTACACAACGCAGTAACGGGGCGTGAAGGCACGTTCTCACATGAAACCAGGACCGCCGATACCACGCGCAAGGTCGTGATCGTCGGTGCTGGCCCGGCCGGACTGGAGGCGGCCAGGGTCTGCGCCGAGCGCGGTCACAAAGTCGCACTTCTGGAAGCTCAGTCCAATCCCGGCGGGCAGATTGTCTATGCCGCTCGCATTCCCTGGCGACAAAACATGATTGGCATTACCCGCTGGCTCTACGACCGCTGCGTGTCCCTTGGGGTTGAATTCCGGTTTAACACCTATGCCGAAGCGGATGACGTTCTAAGTCTTTCGCCCAACGTGGTCATTCTGGCGACTGGCGGTTTGCCCGAAAGCGGGCAGATAATCGGCGGAGATATGCTCGGCAATTCGACTTGGGATATCCTGTCCGGAGAGGTTTCACTTGGCAAAAAAGTTCTGGTGTATGACGAAACCGGTGGTCAAAGCGGCCCCACGGTTGCCGAATACATCGCAGGAACGGGAAGCCAGGTCGACTTGATGACGCCGGACCGCATGATTGCTGAAGGTGTGGGAGTTACCAACCATGCGATCCACCTGCGAAACCTGTACGGCGCCGGAGTTAACATTCTACCCGATTGGCGGCTTCTCAAGCTTGAACGCAATGAAAGCCGTATCAACGCAACAATCCGCAATGAGTACAGCGCCCAAGAAGAACTGCGAGAATACGAGCAGGTCGTGATCGAAACAGGCACTGTACCAATGGATGATCTATATGATGATCTTGCATCGCAGGCCGTGAATGGTGGTCATGCGAATATCGATCAGCTGATCAGCGCTGGCCAGCAATCCTGTTTGGCCACCGACGCCGTCCAGCAGGGTGGCTTTGCCTTCTTCCGTATCGGAGACTGTGTTTCGGCACGCGGCGTCCACGCGGCTATGCTCGACGCCAATCGTATCTGCAAGATGCTGTAGGAGATCCCAAAATCCCAACGGCATCTGCCTGAACCAACGCGTATCGCTACAGGGGCGCCATCCGATTGAGGGTGATCCATTGCGGGGCCGAGATAATCACCGAGGTCGACCTGAATGACGACAAGGCCAAGATGGCGAAGAAATGCAGCATGACCCACTTCGTGAAGCTGTCGAAGCCCCCCGGAGGTCAGTCTGAGACCGAGGCGATTATCGAGCTGACCAAGACCGAGAAGAGCGCTTTCGGGGACGTATATAATTCCTTCAATGTTATTGGCAACGCGCAGGTGATGCACGATACGTTGGACTGATCGCATCGAGACTGGGGCGCTCGGTGATGATCAGCGTGGCATCTGCAGGTGCCAAGAACTCACCGGCCGCTCCAGCTGGTACTTAGCTGCATCTGGAAAAGGCACCGCCTTCGATGGCCACAAGGGCCGCACGGACATGCCGACATTCGTCGGCTGAACATGGACGGGTAAGATCGAGACCGAACCGAAGATCACCCACAAGCTGAAGCTCAATGACATTAACAAATGCTTCGAGCTGATGCTCAAAGGCGAATCCATCCGCGCCGCGTTAGAGTGTTGATAGCTGTTTCAAATGAGCCCATTTTGCTGAACGATGTTAAGCCGAAAGCCGCACTCCAACCCCTTATGTCAGCACGTAGTTTTCTAAAGTTCGCATTGGTGGAGCTTCTTGGCGCAAGCCTTCACAGGCTGAAATCTCGATGACACGACACATCGCGTCGAGAGGCAAGCCGTTCTGGACGTTGCGAAATGGAAGTTCCAATTCATTGGTAACGGTTTGAAGGCCAAAGAACACATAGGCGACCACCGCCGCGAAGACCGGGGCGAACCAGCTTGTCGCCTCGATAAGTGCAAAGGGCAGTAGCCAGCAATAGAGATATGTCGTGCGCCGCACCATGAGCGAGTAGACGAACGGCAGCGGCGTCGTGGCGATGCGTTCGCACCCGGCTTGCGATCGCGCCAGTGAGGAGAGCGTGTCGGAAATGGTCATCTGCCCAAAACCATTGATTGCCCCGCTTTCGGCAAGCGCCCTGATCCGATCAGCCATCGTTCTGAGAGCCGCATCTGCCGGGTTGGCCTGCGCGGTGAGGGCTTTCGATTGCGTTTCGCCGATCCAGCCTGATATCTCGGCGCTTACGTTTACATCTCGCAGGTAGCCCCGGTGCAGATGGCTGAACGCCACGCCGAGAGATACAATCTCTGCCCGGTCCTCGCTCTCTTTGACGAAGATGCTCAGATGACGGCCCAAGTTCCGAAGGTCAGCGATCATCGCGCCCCAGAGTTTGCGGGCCTCCCACCACCGGTCATAAGCCGCATTGTTGCGAAAGCCGAGAAACAGCGACAGCGCGACGCCGAAGATACCCATGGCGGCGATGGAAATGCGTGGCAATGCGATAACGTGCTGATCCACCAGCAGCACAATCGCTGTCAGCAAAGCGACCCCGACAATTCTGCCGGTGATCTTTGGCACGATCGATCCCTGCATGACAAAGAACAGCGTCAGCGCGCTTGGCGGGTCTCTCACGATCATCGGGCCTTCCTTTCAAATGCTAAGGCAATGACTTTGCGGATCATCGCAACCCTTTCCCAAGGTGACCAAGCAGCAGCCGGACCTTTGGCGAAAGATGTCGGTTCTGCGGATAGATCGCCCAGATGCCATCGTCCGGCGCGCGATACGTATCCAAAACAGAGATCAACCGCTCGGCCCGAAGTTCCGCCTCGACATAATAATCCGGCAGCTGGATGATCCCCAGGTTCTTCAATGCCGCATCGACCAGCGACGCGCCACTGTTGCAACGTAGATTGCCTTTCACCCGTACATGGCGGGTGGTCCCTTTTTCTTGAAACCGCCAATAGCCCAAAGTGCCTTGCAGGCAGTTGTGGGTGTCAAGTTCGGATAGGGTGTGCGGGGTTCCGTGAGCGGAAAGGTATTCGGGCGCTGCGCAGGTGTAATGCCTGCGAGAAGCCAACCGCTTTGCCATCATGGAGCTGTCTTCCAACTCTCCCAGCCGGATTGCGAGATCGTAGCTTTCCGCTACAAGATCGAGCAGCTGATTGGTCAATCTGAGGTTGATCTCAAGCTCAGGATAGCATTGCAGGAAATCGTTCACCAATGGTGCGATGCGGTTCTCGCCAAACGTCACCGGCGCTGTAAGGTTCAGCCGTCCTTTTGGGCTCTGATGCAGATCGGTAATCGCGCGCTCCGCTTCGGCCAGCCCATCAAGCACCTGCCGGCAATGGTTGTAATAGACCTGACCCGTTTCGGTGATCGTGACCTTGCGCGTGGTGCGGTAGAACAGCTTGGTGTCCAATCGCGCCTCAAGTGCGCCGACTTGGCGGCTGACCTGAGCCGTAGAAATACCCAAGCTGTTGGCAGCAGCTGTAAAGCTTTGGGCTTCAGCGACGGCCACAAATTCTGATACCCCCTCCCAACTCAGCATGATGTTCCTTTCAATCTTAATGGCGGAAGAACTATTGCCAGTAGGTAACGGTGTTTTGCAGATTCCTCGGATTATCGCCAGTGGGAAACAGTGTAAATGACTGACCCTACAACGTCACCCGCCAAAATAGTCCTAACCGCGAAATGAGACCCATGACCGATATCATCAAATGCAAAGCGGCCGTCGCCTGGGCCGTTAACGAACCTCTCTCGATCGAGGAAATCGACGTAATGCCGCCTAAGGCTGGCGAAGTGCGCATCAAAATTATCGCCTCGGGCGTTTGCCATACCGATGCTTTCACTTTGTCGGGCGAAGACCCCGAAGGCCTGTTCCCGGTCATTCTCGGCCATGAAGGGGGTGGGATTGTCGAATCCATCGGCGAGGGCGTCACCAGCGTGGCGGTGGGTGACCATGTGATCCCGCTCTACACGCCAGAATGTGGCGAGTGCAAATTCTGCAAATCCGGCAAGACCAACCTCTGCCAGAAGATCCGGGAAACCCAGGGGCGCGGTCTGATGCCCGACGGCACCAGCCGGTTCTACAAGGATGGTCAGCCCATCCTGCACTACATGGGCTGCTCGACCTTCTCGGAATATACAGTGCTGCCCGAGATATCGCTTGCCAAGGTGAACCCCGACGCGCCGCTTGAAGAGGTTTGCCTGCTGGGCTGCGGCGTGACCACCGGCATGGGGGCTGTGATGAACACCGCGAAGGTCGAAGAGGGGTCGACCGTTGCGATCTTCGGCATGGGCGGCATTGGCCTGTCCGCCGTGATCGGCGCGACTATGGCCAAGGCCAGCCGGATCATCGTGATCGATATCAACGAAAGCAAATTCGATCTGGCACGCAAGCTGGGTGCCACCGATTTCATCAACCCCAAAGATCACGACAAACCCATTCAGGACGTGATTGTCGAGATGACAGACGGCGGCGTGGATTATTCGTTCGAGTGTATCGGCAACGTCAATGTTATGCGCTCGGCGTTGGAATGCTGCCACAAGGGCTGGGGCGAATCCGTGGTTATCGGTGTCGCCGGGGCAGGGCAGGAAATCTCGACCCGTCCGTTCCAGTTAGTCACGGGCCGCGTCTGGCGGGGGTCGGCCTTTGGCGGGGTCAAGGGACGCTCCGAGCTACCTGACTATGTAGAGCGTTACATGAACGGCGAATTCAAGCTGAATGACTTCATTACCCACACCATGCGGCTGGAAGAGATCAACGAGGCTTTCAAGCTAATGCATGAAGGCAAGAGCATCCGTTCAGTCATCCACTTCGGTAATTAATCTTCTTCCGGTCGCGCATTCGGTCTGCGCGGCCGGAGCGGCCCATCAGGAAGCGTTCCATGTCCCTTGTTATTGAAAGCATGAACAAAAACTTCGGCGGTTGGACAAAGCATTACAGCCATCTTTCCGAAACGCTGAACTGCGACATGCGTTTCGCGATTTACCTGCCACCGCAGACAGCAAAGGGCCAGAAGGTTCCAGTGGTCTATTTCCTATCGGGCCTCACCTGCACCGACGAAAACTTTATGCAGAAGGCCGGGGCGCAGCGTGTGGCCGCTGAGCTGGGCATGGCCATCGTCGCTCCCGATACTAGCCCCCGCGGCGCTGATGTGGCTGACGCTGATACTTATGACCTCGGCAAAGGTGCGGGTTTCTACGTTAATGCGACCCAGGCGCCGTGGAACCGGCACTATCAGATGTATGATTACGTTCTGAACGAGCTGCCACGACTAATTGAGGCTACGTTCCCAGTGACGGATCAGCGTTCGATCTTTGGTCACTCCATGGGTGGCCACGGCGCGCTCGTTCTCGCGCTGCGCAATCCGCATCGGTATAAATCTGTTTCGGCCTTCAGCCCGATCAGCAACCCTATCAATTGCACTTGGGGGCAGAAGGCATTTGCTGCTTATCTGGGTGAGGATCGCAAGACATGGACTGAATACGATGCGAGCCTACTGATGCGCAAAACCGAAGACGCTGTCCCTGCTCTGGTGGATCAGGGTGACGCAGATGACTTTCTCGAAGAACAGCTGAAGCCCTATGCGCTCGAGACGGCAGCAAAGGAGAGCAACTACCCACTGACATTTCACCAGCGCGAGGGCTATGATCATAGCTATTACTTCATCTCCAGCTTTGTCGATGAGCACTTGCGGTTCCACGCCATCCATCTGTGCAGTATGCGGTAATAAATGATGTGTGAAGATAGTAGCTGTGGCGAACATCATAACTTTTGGTTAAGAGGAGCTTTGCGTCAAGAACCCTCCTACAGCGCGTTGGACCCAAACTTTGCAGAACAATTCCGAACAATGGCATTTTCGGAGTTGTCCTGGAGGCGCAAGTAGTTCGTTGGGAGACAGATTTCCACTTCTCTGAAACTTGCGGTTGCAGCAAAGAGTTTTTCAACAGAACCAGCGGAGACCAGACCTTCTCTAACCCTGACTCGAATGTCCGGTGTGGGCCGTAGCTGTCGGTTGGGCGTTCTCTATGAACTGCGGGCGCAGCCTACTTAATCTGTGCCCTTTTGCTTACATTGACGGAAGTTTTTCTTTTTGAAGCTTAAGCGCAAACTTCTACTAGTCTGGATCCGACCGATGCGAAAAGGCTTGGATTATGGGATGCCTGCTTTGACTGCGGTTTAGTATTGATCTGGCAGGCGCTCACGGAAGGGGCTAGGACGAATGCGGAGGTCCATTTATGCGCAACCCTGACAGCCTCAAGACCACGACAAACGAAGACACGCCCCAAGGTCTCGCGTTTGCCATCACGGCCTATGTGCTCTGGGGGTTCTTGCCCCTCTATATGAAAGCACTGTCGCACATCCCGGCTGCCGAAGTCGTTGCGCATCGGGTGGTCTGGTCTGTGCCCATTGCCGCGCTTGTACTGGTAGTGATGCGGCGGACGCAGGATTTGAAAGCTGCGCTACATTCTCCCCGAACGCTCCTCATGGGCGCGGTGACAGCGACTCTGATTTCGGTCAACTGGGGCACTTATGTCTGGGCGATTGCCTCGGGCCATGCACTTGATGCGGCACTGGGATATTACATCAATCCGTTGTTTAGCATTCTGTTGGGCGCGCTCCTTTTGGGCGAACGCATGACAAAACGGCAGTTAGTTGCAGTTGGCCTTGCCTTCGGAGCAGTTCTGGTTCTGGCGTTGGATACTGGATCAGTCCCTTGGGTTGCTTTGGGCCTGACGCTGAGCTGGGGGTTTTATGCCTTGGCAAAGAAGGGTCTCGCGATCGGGCCCAATCAGGGCTTCTTACTTGAAGTGCTCATCCTGCTCGTCCCGGCCTTGGGCTACATTGCCTATCTAACAGCAACCGGTCAGGGAAACTTCCTCACGGCGCCGCCCCTTGATACCTGGCTCTTACTAGGCTGTGGCGCGATCACGGCAGTGCCATTGTTGATTTATGCAAATGGCGCCAAACTCCTTCGGCTCTCGACCATCGGAATTTTGCAATACATCGCGCCGACCATGATTTTCATCGTGGCGGTCTTTGTCTTTGATGAGGAGTTCGGACGCGCGCGGATGATCGCCTTTCCGATGATATGGGCGGCCCTGGTCCTTTATTCGTCCTCGATGCTCCAACAAATGCGTCAGAGCCGCTGTGATAAGGGTCCCGTACGGCAGGGTTAAGCGCTGGGTAGATGCTTAAGACCGGAAGGCTGCTCAGAGTCTGTACCCCGTTCTTTTCAACCTATGCTGCGCGTAGACATAAACATTCCAAAAGAGAGTTTGGTTTGCTTTCTCCACAGCGAGCCCTTGTGCGAATTTATTGACCACAACGTTATTCAGAAGCGCTTGTATTGCGAAAAACAGCGCAAAACCCCTCTGGATGCCCACATTAGACTGTAAATACTGATCTTTGAAAACTTGCGAATAACAGAGTGGGCGAATTATTCGAAAACCTTTTAAAAACATGTGGTTGACTCGTATCTCGACCCGGTGTCACATGGGGCGAAAATCACCTTCCCATGGTTCAGGGCGACCGGCATGACACTGACAATTCCATTCAACAGCAGCCGGATCGCCATCCTTTCGGATTTGCATGCCAATACGTTCGACCACAGAGGGATTGATCCGATCACCTCGCTGGGGCTTCATGGCATCGTGAACGACACGCTTGATGCGCTTATCATAGCCGGGGACCTTACGGATGGGCCAGCACCGAGATGGATCCGGGGGCTCGCTCAAATAACACCGCATGTCGCTCCGGAGCGCATCTATGTGATGCCCGGAAACCATGATTATTACGGCGGCACACTTGCGGACGACCATCTGCTTGCTGAACACGCGCGGTCCGTCGGCGCACATTACGTGCAGAAAGAGGAATTACACCATGGCGACACCCGCATCCTATGTTGCACGATGTGGACGGACTTCGATCTCTTGGGGGATCCTGAAACGGCGATGAGGATCGCCGGAAGCGTCATGCGGGACTATTCTCGTATCTGGATTGATCTCTCCGTAGGTTCTGCTGAAGGGAGCGGAGGCACGCGGCAACCTTTAGCAAGGGAAATAGAGCCCGCGGACACGCTTGCCGTTCACCGCGACCATCGCAAATGGCTTGAGGACAAGTTGATGTCCCCCCACCCTTGCGGGGAGGCCGGCCGCACGGTTGTCGCAACCCATCATGGGCCGCATCTGTCGGTCGCAGGGGCAGTAGATTGCCTTACCCCCGCATTCCACTCTGACTTAACAGACCTGATTGACAGGTTTGCCCCCTCAGCTTGGTTTTTTGGCCATTCGCATCGCCGGCTGCGCGCCATGGTTGGGCAAACCGATGTCCGAAACATAAGCGTTGGATATTGTCGGGAGTTTCTCCGGTCAGAGAGTGAGTATCTGATCGACGCAGGTATTTGGGAGAGCCTCGATGGGTCCCAAATCGGCTGACCTCATGCTTTTTGAGGCCACATGTCATAGCGACCTAATTGTAATCACAGATACTGGTGGCGCTCCCTAAGAATATTGGTTCCTGGAAAATGACAATGAAGTCAGATGGAAAAAAGTTAGAAGGCCTCACATTCTTGAGCGATGGAACACCAATGTCGTTGCTCAGGCAGAATGCGAAGGCGCTAAAGAAAGCGAAAAACCTCAAGCTTCACGAGGCGCTGGATGAAATCGCAAAGCAGTATGGCTTCAACAGCTGGAGCGAAATGTCTGCTCATAAAGTCCATCCTATCGCTGAGAATGAAATTTTAGTGGGCTTTCGGCAGGAGATAAGCGGTCGTGATCATGAGGTCTATTACGATCATCTCCTTGTTGAGGCTATGGCGCAAGGGAAAGAGCAGGTTGGTTCGTCCGTATTCATCGCAACGGGTGTTGAGGAGGTCGACGGTGAAACCTTATATGTCACAAATATACATTTCATCTCCCCGGAACGGGGGGCAGATGAAGATATTCGGGAGGTCCGTGTGCAGGATGTGCAGGCCTTACGCGCGCTGTTGGATGGTGGCATGACAATCCGACAGACTTTAGCCATTCTGGATGGCCTAGGAGTTTTTGACCTCTACCAGAGAAATGGCACGGAACTATCAAGTTAGGCGTAGCCGATACCATAGCTTGATTTTGGGTAGGAAATCTGAGTCCTGACAGGGCTTGCGAGGACCTTTTCCGGATATGAAATGAGAAGCCTAGCGGGATGGGCGGGATGCCCGCCTCCTGGATTGGCCCCGGTTCCAGCCGCGATCGTCGCGCAGCACCGCCCACAGGTAGCCAGTCTTGGTTTTGCCACGTCCGGGGTCCAAAACGGGAGCCGTCGTCTTATCGATATACGGCCGGGTACTGCCTTGTTTCAGCGGTATCGCCATTCGATCCACCACCGCTGCGATCAGTGTACCGGTCCGACCTATCCAGTCGGCGAGGACCGATCTGTCGTTTAGCACGCCCTGCCGCGCCATGACAACGGCTTGATAGTTCAGCGGCATGTACTCTGAATGCTTGGACACGGCGATCTGCGCCAGCAGCGCCTCAGAGTGGGCCAGCTGCCCTCCAGAAGATGCGCGGGAGCGTTCGCCTGAACTACGCCCGCGCGTCCTTTGGGGCGGGCGTACTTCGGGCGGATCGTGACAATCACTTGATACCGCGCCGGGATGTAGTCCAGCCCCCCCCCCGCACCGTTGTTCCAATTGAGGCAAAACTCGGCGGCTTCTCGAGCTACCTGTGTCGTCGCTACCCTCTAAATCTTTGTTCTTGACAGATACCGTGTTTGGCGAAATTCTCTACACAAGAAATTTTTTTCACATATGTGAAAAGCTCTGCGTCTTTGAGGAAGGATGCACGGCTAAAATGGGGGGAGAGTATGTCTGTAAAGCAGGTCGAAAACGTGCTGCGTTTTTTCGAGTTTTTCTCGGACGAACGAGTGCCTGCAACATTGACGCGGCTGTCGGCGGCCCTGTCGCTACCGGTCTCTAGCACCAGCAATCTAATTAAGACGCTGCGTGAACAGGGATACCTATTCGAGGTGCGCCCAAGAGGTGGGTTCTATCCTACCCGGAGGCTATTCGACGTTAGCCAGAACATCATTGATGGCGATCCGGTTCTTGCAAGCGTGCGCGACCAAATGGCCAAACTACGCTCCGAAACCGGAGAAACGGTGCTGCTGGCAGCTCGCGACGGTAACGACCTAATCTACCTGGATACAATGGTTTCCGATCAGGGCGTGCGATACTCGGCTGAGCCCGGTGAACGGCGTCCCATCTATGCTGTGTCATCTGGAAAGGCGTTGCTCGCCGCGCTCGATGACAAGGCATTAATGGCTGAACTCGAGGCGATGGACTACTCCGGTGCCAACGAGAATTCTGTGACCGATCCGGACAAGTTGTTCCAAATGATCGTTGAGGGCCGCCAGCGTGGCTGGTTCCTTAACGCGACCGAGTTCACTCCTGAGGTTTCGGGCGTGGGGGTTATGCTGGAGGTCGCAGGCCGCCAGCTTGGTTTGTCGGTAGCCGGGCCGAACTATCGCATGGAAGGCCAGCATGCCTCAATCGCCGAGGCGCTTACTCGATCAATAAAGGCGCTCCGCGACCAGATAAGCGGGTCGGGAGGCATCAAATGATTAATAAAACCATGCACATCATCGACACGGCATTCACCGCTGTTGCCGTTACTGCCATCGCAGCATTGACGCTTCTCGTCGTCGCGGATGTCTCCTTGCGCTACGGCATTGGCAAGCCAGTGTTCTTCGCACACGACGTCGTCGTCCTGTACCTGACACCCGCTCTTTTCTTCTTTGGTGTCGGTCCAACGTATTGGCGCGACGAGCACCTCGCCGTCGATCTTCTCGTGTTGCGCCTATCAGTTCGAAAACGTGCCGTGACAGATGCCGTCAGTGCTACCATCGGCCTGTTCATCTTCTCACTTCTTATCTGGGTGTCATGGGACAGAGCATGGACAAGCTTTGTTAACAGCGAGCGGATCGCCAGCATTGTGCCCTGGCCAGCATGGCTTAGTTACATCTTAGTGCCGGTCGGATCGGTAGCGATGGCCCTTGTCTGTCTGGCGCGCCTCTTTTTGGCCATCCGAGTCGTTTTCACCGGTGAAAAGCCTTCCAGCGCTCAACACACCGAACCCGGGGAAGAAACATTATGACCTCGCTGATTGTCGTTATCGGACTTCTCTTTCTTCTGTTCCTCGGTGTTCCGGTTGGTCTCGCGCTTGCCTTTTCAGGCATGGTGGGACTGGTCGCTATTGTCGGATTCAACTCAGCCTTGTCGGTTCTAGCAACCACTCCACTGTCCACGACCAACGGTTATGAGCTAATCGCCGTCCCGCTGTTCATCCTGATGGCCGAGTTTGTGATCGTAAGCGGCATCGCCGATCGGATGTTCAAGGCGATTACGATCTGGGTTGGCCGTTTGCCCGGTGGTCTGGCTGTTGCCACGGCCCTTGCCGGGGCTGGCTTTGGTGCAATCTCCGGATCTTCAACTGCGGCCGCTGCGGCTCTGTCGTCGACATCAATACCCGCCATGCAAAAAGCTGGCTATGAGGCCAAATTTTCAGCTGGCGTGGTGGCCGTCTCGGGCACTTTGGCCATGCTCATCCCGCCCTCGATTGCCTTGGTCTTGTACGGCATTATCGTCGAAGTGAATATCGCGTCGCTGCTGATTGGCGGCGTTATCCCCGGTGTTCTGGTGACCTTTGGTATCATCGTAACGGTCTACGCCCTCATGGCGCGCGATCCATCCATTGCCCCAGCGGCAAAGCGTTGGTCACTGCGGGAAAAGCTTTTTGCCCTGCGCGAGATCGGCCCGATGCTCGCCTTACTCGCATGTGTAACAGGGTCGATCTATCTCGGGGTTGCAACACCCACGGAGGCCGCTGGCCTCGGGGCATTCGGAGCCTTCGTCATCGCTGCCGCTTTTCGTTCGCTGACCTGGGCAAGAACTTGGGGCGCCCTGTCTCGTGCAGTGCGCGCGACATGTATGATTTTCCTAATCATCATCGGCGCGCACATTTTTGGCTATGTCCTGACATTAGGGCAGATAACCCCACAGTTCGTGACGTGGATCACCACGCTGAACGTTTCGCCCTATGTCGTGATGGCCGGGATCATCCTGTTCTACTTGGTTCTTGGCTGTTTCATGGACCAGCTCGCCATTCTGATCCTGACTGTTCCCGTCATGGTGCCAGCCATCGTCACCTTGGGTTTTGATCCGGTCTGGTTCGGCGTGGTCGTCGTCGTCTCCGCTGAGGTAGGCATGATCACACCGCCTCTGGGCATGAACATCTTTGTGGTAGCCCGCTATGCCGGAAGACCGCTATCAGAGATCTTCCGTGGCGTTGCGCCGCATGTGGTAACCCATCTGATCATCATCGCATTGCTTATCGCGTTTCCACAGCTGGTTCTGTGGCTGCCCAGCACAATCAACAACTAAAAAGGACACTGAAAATGACGCAACCAAAGGCTGCAGCTCTGAACCCATCCGTTTTTTTCATGACCGAAGACATGGCGCAGCCCTATTCGCCAAGCGGACACTCCGGAACTGTAAATCGTCGTCTCGTTTCTCCTGAAACCGGCGCAACCCAAATGGAAGTTTTGATCGGACGGATCGAGCCGGGCCAAGGCGCCAGCGCACATTTCCATCCGGGAATTGATCAGTTCTGCTGGATGCTCGAAGGCCGCGCGGACGTTACCATCGGGTCGCACAAACAAGAGATTGGGCCAGGAGAAAGCTGCTTTTTCGCCGCCGACATGCCGCACACCTTCACCGCCATTGGTGAGACGCCGGTGCGTGTGCTCATTTGTTACGCCCCCCCTTACGGAGAAGGCGCTCGCGTCGAGTGCTAAGGGCAATTTCTACCAAACATGATGAACTGGAGGAGTAAAATCATGAAAACGACCCTAACTGCGATCTCTTTGCTGGCGGTAAGCGCTATCAACCCGGCGTTTGCGCAAGAGGTTACACTGAAGATCGCCGACAGTCTGCCAGCGGACCACATCATCACCAAGAATACGACCGACGTGTTCATGGCGCGGGTGCAGGAAGAACTGGGCGACCGCGTTGCCTTCGAACACTATCCTGCTCAGCAGCTTGCTAAAGCAAAGGACATCCTTTCCATTACTCAGGCCGGGATCGCAGACATCGGCTATATCGTGCCATCCTATGTATCTGAGAAGATGCCTTTGGGTGGCGTCGTGGAACTGCCCGGCGAAATCGCATCTTCTTGCGAAGGATCGCTGGCGTTCCGCAACCTCGTGCAACCCGGTGGGATGCTCGACGAACTCGAGTTTCAGCCTGCTGGCGTTCGCGTGCTCTACAACGTCGCACTCTCACCTTACCAGGCAATTTTCTCAGAACGGGCAGGCGTGGGCTCGCTGGATGAATTCGACGGTATGAAGCTGCGTTCGAATGCTGGCGCGATGGAATTGTCGCTACAGTCGGTCGAAGCCGTTCCTGTGCGCATGACGCCGCCAGAGATTTTTGATGCCATGACAAAAGGCACAATCGACGGTGCTCTTTTGCCCTTCACCTCTACCTTCTCCTATGGTCTCGATCAGATCGTCGGGTCGGCTACACGGAACGCGAATTTTGGCACCGTTGGGATTACCTATTCGATTTCGGAAAAGAAGTGGGACAGCCTTCCCCAGGATGTTCAGGAAGTCCTGACCCGCGTCGGGCAAGAGGTGACGGAAAGCGCTTGCTTGGCGTTTGACGAAGCAGAGGTTCAGTTCGCCGACGACCTCTCTGCTAAGGGTGTTAATGTCTTCAGTCTCTCTGACGATGAGACAGCGCGGCTGAACGCATCCTTCGAAACCGTTGCCCAAGATTGGGCTAAAAACCTCGACAGCCGGGACAAGAAGGGCAGCGAAGCGCTCGCGGCCTTCCGCAGCGAAGTCGAAAAGCTACGGGTCGCCAACGATTAAATCCTCTAATCGCGGCGACGGAAACTTTCGTCGCCGCGTGTATCGCAAGCCGATTTCCCGAACCTCACCCTAACCCATCAGAGGCCATTGTGTTTGATCTTCTAAAAGGCGTTCGCGTGGTCGAACTGACCACAATTGTATTGGGCCCCATGGCGGGCCAGATACTTGCAGACTTCGGAGCCGACGTTGTTAAAATCGAGGCTCCCGACGGCGATTTAGCACGACATGTCGAGCCCCGTTCAGAAGCCGGCGAAAGCTCGATGTTTGTGAATTGCAATCGCAACAAACAGAGCATCGCGATAGACTTGAAGACCCAAGAGGGCCGCGAGGTTTTGAAGCGCCTGATATCGCAGGCCGATGTCTTCCTGCATAACATGCGTATGAAGGCGGTGCGCAAACTAGGGTTCGATGCCGCGACTCTGCGCGCCATAAACCCCGGCCTCGTTTATTGTTCCGCCATCGGCTTTGGCAGCGATGGCCCCTATGCTGATCGTCCAGCCTATGATGACGTTATTCAGGCAGCATCAGGTATTGCGCACTTGCCGACATACACAGGTGCCGAGCCCGCATATGTGCCGGGCGTGATCGCGGATAAGGTGGCAGCGCTCTACGCGGCCAATGCGATTTCCTCAGCATTATACAACAAAGCCCAAACGGGACAGGGCGTCGAAATCGAGGTCCCAATGTTCGAGGTTATGACCTCTTTCGTGATGACCGAGCATCTTGCTGCGGCATCTTTCGAACAGGACGCTAAACCAGGATATCGCCGGCTGCTCAACCGCCATCGCCGGCCTTTCAAAAGCTCTGATGGTTGGGTCGCGGTTCTTCCTTATACCGAAGCTCACTGGCGCAGCACGCTTGAGGAGATCGGGCGCGCTGACGTGATTGATCAGGAGTGGTTTAAAAGCGCTTCAACTCGATCGAACCATGTAGCGGAGATGTATGAAATCCTCGCTCAAGTAATGCCCAAGCGTAGTACCGACGACTGGATCAACACCTTTGAGCGGCTGGATGTGCCGCATTCGCGGGTTAGTTCTTTGGGGGACCTGCTGAATGATCCACACCTCCAGGCTGTCGATTTCTTTGGTGTTACAGATGATACAACTGGCCGAGCGCGGTCGGTGCCCCAGCCGGTAAAGGTCAATGGAGCTCACACCACCGTAGACAGAGGTGCGCCGCTGCTTAGTGAGAATTCGATCAGTCTGCTTCAGGAACTCGGTTACGAACCTACCAAAGTTCACGACATGATAGAGCGCGGCGTCGTGCAGGCCCCCCCACCAAAGGAGGGGGAATAGGATGGCAGGTCTGTGGCTAGAAGAATTTAAGCCAGGCATGGTTATCTCGCATGCGATCACACGCACGGTCACCGAAGCTGACAATTTTGCTTTTTCAACCCAGACGATGAACCCCCAGCCGCTGCACATTGATCGGAACTTCGCCGCTCAATCAGAATGGGGTAAGCCGCTGGTTAACTCGCTTCTGACGTTGGGGATCATGATCGGTATTTCGGTTCATGAAACCACACTGGGCACTACTGTCGGCAACCTGGGAATGACTGATGTGATATTTCCGGCGCCGGTCTTTCATGGCGACAGCCTGCGGGTGGAGACTGAAGTAATCTCAGCACGGGCTTCAAAGTCGCGCGCTGGTCAGGGTATCGTGGAGCTCATCCATCGCGCCTACAAACAGGACGGAACTTTGGTTGCTTCCTGCCGTCGTTCTGCGCTTATGCGCGCACGTCCAGCACAGGAGGCAAACTGATGCGATCGTGGCTTTTCGTCCCGGGCAACCGCCCCGACATGATGGCAAAGGCAGTGCGCGTGGGCGCCGATGCCATCATCCTAGATCTCGAAGACTCCGTTGCGCCTCAAAAAAAGGAAGAGGCACGCGAGGCAGTGGCAAACGCCCTCTCCACGCTTGATCGGAGCGCGCAGTTATGGGTGCGGGTGAACCCCATATCCAGCGCCTATTGCACGCAAGATGTCGCGACAGCGATCAATGGGCGCGCCGATGGGCTGGTCCTGCCAAAATCCGAAAACGGCGGAACGGTCCGCGACCTGATCGGTATGGCTGGCAACGCTTGCCCGCCAATCCTCGCTATCGCTACGGAAACCGCGGGCTCCTTGTTCGGCTTAGGCCAGTATGCAGGGCTGGAGACACATCTCTTTGGGTTGGCCTGGGGGGCAGAAGATTTATCGGCAGACTTGGGGAGCACAGCTTCACGCGACGATACCGGAGCCTTGACTGGCCCGTTCGCGGTGGCCCGCAATTTGATGTTGGCCGGTGCGAGGCAGGCAAAGTGCCAACCCATAGACACGGTTTGGACCGACATCCGGGATCTCGCCGGGCTGGAGAAGGAATGCAACGCCGCCCGGCGCGACGGGTTCACCGGCAAGATGGCAATCCACCCCGCACAAGTACCGATCATCAATCAGGCGTTCCGACCAACGGCTTCTGAAATTGCGCTGGCCCAACGGATCACGAAGGCGCTGGCGAGCAACCCTAATGTGGGTGCGGTCAGCATCGACGGACAGATGATTGATATGCCGCATCTCAAGCGTGCAAAGCGGGTTCTGGACCTCGTAGCAAAATACGGAGAAGATCAATGACGTCTGCACCCATTCGCCTAGGCCGTGGCTTTTACTGGCAAGAACTGACAGTAGGCGATCGGTACTCAACATACGGCCGCACTATCACCTCGGCGGATATCAGCACCTTCGTCGGTCTGGCCGGCATGATCGAAGTGCTTTTCACCAATGTGGAATACCGTAAAACCGAAAGCACCTTGAAGGGCGAACCGTCACCCGGAGCGCTAGTGCTTTCGGTAGCAGAGGCGCTGGCCCTTAATGCCACAGCTCAAGAAACGGGTTTAGCTTTCCTTGGGCTTTCCACACTAGACATTAAAGGGCCTGTCCAAGCTGGCGATACGATTGATGTCGAAATGGAAGTGCTCAGTGTTCGCCAGGAAAGCAATGGCGACCGTGGTCTAGTGCGAACACGCAACACGGTTCGCAATCAAGAAGGTAAAACTGTCATGGTGTACGAGCCGTTGCGCTTAATGATGGGAAGGCCCCAATAGGCGGGCAGCGTGGGACTGCGCCTTGCGTCCCAAGATGTGTAAGCTGGCTTGTCACCCTGCATTGAGCCGCGCAGAAAGCTGAGCTCCGTTATCTCAGGATCACACCAGATCGACAACGATCCGCGTTGCCTGAACTAAACTGATAAATCGGCTCACATTTGAGCCGGTTTGGAGGGGCTGAGTGCGTGCCCATATTGTGTCATATAAAAATCACCCCAAACTTCCTCCAAATGTTGGTGACAACAAATAGGAATTAAATTCCACAGAGGAGGAAACAAAATGACCACACGCACGCACGCCCAAGGCTTTTCGGCTGAACCACAGGACTATCGTAATTACATCGACGGTGCCTTTGTCGCCAATAGCGGCGACATGATTGACGTCATGAACCCAGCCAATGGTACCCTCCTGGGGCGCATTCCAGAAACCAGTGCTGATACCGTTGATGCGGCAGTTAAAGCCGCCAGAAAAGCCAAAGGCCCTTGGGAAAGCCTGCCTGCGATTGAGCGGGCGCACTACTTGCGCAAGATCTCCGCAAAGCTGCGCGAACACCGTATTGAGTTGGCTGATGTGATTGTCAAAGAACAGGGCAAGGTACGCGCGTTGGCGCAGGTCGAGGTCGATTTTACCAGCGATTACATGGACTACATGGCCGAGTGGGCCCGCCGGATCGAAGGCGAAGTGTTGACCAGTGATCGCCCAAAAGAGACCATGCTGCTAATGCGGAAACCCGTTGGCGTTGTTGCGGGCATTCTGCCATGGAATTTCCCGTTCTTTTTGATTGCACGCAAGCTGGCCCCCGCGCTGGTGACGGGCAACACAATCGTTATCAAACCCAGCGAAGAGACACCGATCAATGCCTATCTTTTTGCCGAACTGTTGGCCGAAACCGATCTGCCCAAAGGTGTCTTTAACCTTGTCGGCGGACGCGGGAGCGTCGCAGGTGAGGCCTTGATCACCCACAAGGACGTTGACCTCATCACCTTTACCGGCAGCGTTGCGACTGGATCTCATATCATGCAGGCGGCGGGTAAGAACCTAACCAAGGTCAATCTGGAATTGGGGGGCAAGGCCCCTGCAATTGTTTTGAAGGATGCTGATCTGGATCTCGCCGCCAAAGCCATTTACGATTCACGCGTTATCAACACCGGACAAGTTTGCAATTGCGCAGAACGCGTTTATGTTGAACGCACTGTTCACGATGCGTTGGTCGAAAAGCTCACTGCGCATTTCGAGGCGACCCGCTACGGGGACCCATCGGAAAGCGATGATCTCGAGATGGGGCCACTAGTCAGCGAAATTGGTTTGACAAAGGTAACTGCTGCGGTTGATTTGGCAAAAACGCAGGGCGCGACCATTGTGTGTGGCGGCAAGCCAGCTGATCTGGGAAAAGGCTTTCACTTCGAACCAACTTTGATCACCGGTGCGACCCATGAGATGGATATCATGCGCAAAGAAACATTTGGGCCGGTTCTTCCCATCCAGATAGTGGACTCCCTCGAGGAAGCAATCACCTTGTCCAATGACAGTGAATATGGGCTGACGTCGTCTGTCTACACCAGCAACCTCACTTCAGCCATGCAGGCTGCCCGGGAATTGAAATTCGGCGAAACCTACATCAACCGCGAAAACTTTGAGGCTATGCAGGGGTACCACGCGGGCCATAGAAAATCGGGTATGGGTGGCGCAGATGGTAAGCACGGGCTTTACGAATTCACCGTGACACAAGTGGTGTACATCCAAGAGTAAGCCAAAGCAGTCCGGCGCACGCCGCTCAAATACTCACTTTGGCATGTGTCGAACGGATGAAAGCTAAATGCCGCTTCGGTAGTAACGTAAATTTGGGTAATAGAATGGGCTATGTTGCACAAGACCAGCGGGTCTTTATGGCGTGAATCTAATATGGTAGCTGGCTCGCATGAGCAAACCAACAACACCTATCTATAAGACGCGAATTAGACTGCCTATATTGAGACGCTGGAGCGCCGCGGATCACTGAAGATCTGGTTCGATCCGGAGATAAACTGGGATGCCGAACCCTCCGGCAAGAGGGGTAGGTCGCGGACATTCAGTGACGCGGCGATCCAAACCTGTTTGACGATGAAGGTGCTGTTCGGGATGGCGCTGGGTCAGACGACGGGCTCTGTGGAAAGTAGAAAGCCTGCTTCGGCTGACGGGCCTCGATTGGGACGTGCCTATCTTCAGCACCATCTTCCGCCGTCAAGGGACGCTTTCGATGGACATTCTATATCGTCGCGCGAAGGGCCCGCTGCACCTGCTGAACCCCTCCCACGGTTTGAAGACAAACCACCGCAGGCGAATGGAGTGCCCGCAAGCACGGCGGCCCAAAGCGGCGCGTCTGGCGCAAGGTTCACACCGGCATTGATGAGAAAACACCGAAAATCAGCGCAATTGAGGTCACGGGCGGCAACACTGGGGATGCACCGATGTTGCCTCGTCTACTGGGACAGATCCCGCCCGATCAGGAGGTTGGCAGCGTAACTGCCGATGGTGCCTACGACACGCGCCGATGCCACAAGGCCATCGCTGACCGCGGTACGGCTGCAGTTATCCCGCCGCGCCGGAATGCCCAGCCATGGAAGCCGACCACAGCCGGTGCTATCTCCAGAAACGACGCACTTAGCGCATCGAAATATCTGGCACGGCCGCTCTGGCGAAAGGAGCGGCTACCACCGCCGAAGCCGCGTTGATACAAAGATGCATTGCGTGATGCTACTTGGCCAGCGCCTGATGGCGCGCGACTTTGACCGCCAGGTCGCGGAGGTGCAGGTGCAGGTCGCAATCCTGAACGGTTAAACCGCCCTTGGCATCCCTGTCACGAAAGCCCCAGGGTAAATCCGTATGGGGGAAGGTGAGATCCGTTCGTCAGCTGATTTACGCAACAGAGTCACTAGAATGTCATACAATGCTATCTCATCTCCGAATTAGGCTTCAAATAATTTTCGTAATGTACTGGCTCATTTTTTTAGGTCAAAACCAACATTTATACATGCCGCAGGATCGGTGTATTTGAGCGAATGCTGTTGAAAAGCTATTCATTTATCGGTGGATAAGTCGCTGGCGCAACTCCATTATAGGTTAAGGGGTTTTGCTATGATGGGACCGAAGCAAGAAGCACACGCTGCGATGGTTAATGAGTTCAAGCTTGTAGGTCACGTGCCTCAAGATCACCTGCTGCGCTCAATTGATCGTTTTGTCGCTCTGGGTGGTATCCGCCAGTTTCTTGCCGCCTCGATTTGTCTGATCCAGTGCCGAACCATTCGACATTTACAAAGAACCGCCATCGTTGTTCTCGTGAGAGCGCACTGCTGCGGCATCTGTTTGAGAAGACAGTTGCATTGTGCATCGCAGATGGCTCGGTGAGCGGGCAGCGTCTGTCGGCAGATGCTAGCTTAATTGAAGCCGAAGCCGATGGGAACAAACCTAGCTTGTGGGCTTGGTTAGACCGTCCCGAGCTGAACGATGTTCTGGTTCCAAATTAGTTGCGCGCGCTCTTTGACCTCCACGAGGCTCATTTTTGGGAAAAAGACATCTTCGATAGGCCCTTCGTAGGGTTGGCATTCATCCACATGTGAAACAGGCGCGCAATCGCGAACAGGCGTGAAACCCGTAGGGCGCTCGTATTGATAGATCATGTCGAACTTCCCGGTGCTGCACGTGCCATCGGGCAGTTCAAGACCTTTTGGGCAAGCCGTCCAAGTGTGGGGCAGACCGGGAGCGATATCGATTAGTGTGAGCGGGGGGATTACATATAGTTCTCCGGCCAGTTCAAGCAATCCGGCACCGTTTATCACCAGAATGCGCTCGGCGAGTAGTTCGTGTTCTCCGGTGACAGCATCTTTACCAATGTGAACGTGGCGCGGCATCCTGTATTCAGTGCAGAATGGAATTACCCCGAATTGTCCCTCGAAAGATTGTCCCCCGCGCGAAAGCTCGTGCATCTTCAGCGAAAAATGCGGGAAGGGAGATTTTATTCCGGCCCCTTCGCCGTGGACGACGCGGGATCTATTGGGCAAAAGAAAGCCCCAGTGATCTTGAACGTTCATATCTCTTTCTCCGTGCTAGCGTGGGTCTGCCGAAATACATCCCAACGTTGAGTGCGAGTGTAGATTTCCGCGGCCAGCATCCTGTAATCCATGCCGATCAAAAGGAAATCAGCGCTCACATCCGGAAGGGTTTCGATTGCTTCGGGTGATGCAACGCCTGCGAGACCAAAAAATATTCCGGATTTGTTGGTCGCCTGACAGACAGCGCGGAATGCATGCCGCATCACCTCGGCATTCATGTCTCCGGGCACGCCAAGCTCAACTGAAAGATCTGTGGCGCCGATCAATAGCCCGTCGAGACCCGGAGTGGCGGCAATCCGATCGAGATCCCGCAGCGCCGCGCGGGACTCGATCATAGCAATTGCGAGAGTTTCTCTAATGCCCTCGCCAATTAGCTCTGCAGTTGGCTTGGCCGGAAACCCCAGCTGGGGTGACGCCCCTCCCCATGAGCGTTTGCCGACGGGCGGATATTTGCAATGCGAGACAAAAGTGGCCGCTTCTTCTGCACTATCGACATGCGGCATGATGATCCCTTGTACACCGCTGTCGAGGTAGCGGCTGGCTTCGGGTATGGCGCTCTTGTCCAATCTCACTAATGGCGTGACGCCAACCGAGGATAGATAGTTTGCCATCATGCCGACTTCTGATGCCGACAGCAAACTGTGCTCGAGATCAATGAAAGCCCAGTCGATGCCGAATTGTTGCGAAAATCGCGGCGTAAATGGGTTTGCGGGAAGCCCAATGCCAAGACCGAGAGCAGTTTGATTTTGACGCATCTTCTGGGCCATTGTGTTGGCTGTTTTCATTGCGGAATCCTCTGTTTTAGAACTTCGGGGTTGACGACATGGCATGGTTGGCCGCCTTCGAGCACGGCGATGACATTGGCAACGCTTGCCGCAAATATGCGATCCATAGCGCCCTTGGTCGTGGCCAACGCATGCGGCGCGACCACACAATTCGGCAAAGTGAAGATCGGATGGGTTGTGTCGGGTGGTGCAGGATCAAATACGTCGAGACCAACCCCCGCCAACTGGCCAGACGACAATCCATCATACAGCACGTCGAGACTTTCTACGACACCGCCACGTGCGAGGTTGATAAGGAAGGCGCCAGCCTTCATTGAACGCACGGCTTCTTTGTTGATCAATCCCGTGGTTTCAGGCGTCTGCGGACAGTGTAGTGAAAGTATGTCGGAGTTCGCGTAAAGCTCGTCCAGAGTGGCGCGCTTTACGTCAAGGACGTCAAACGCCTCTCGAGGTGCAAATGGGTCGTAGGCCGAGACGCGCATATTAAATGGCCGCGCCATCTCGGCGAGGATACGGCCAATCTGGCCGAACCCGACAATTCCAAGGTGTTTGCCGTCGAGATCACCGCCCTGTCGGGAGTAGCGTGCCTGCCAATCACCGCGCTTTAGTCCGTCATTCCATTCGGGCAGTCGTTTGATGAGTGTCAGCATGAAGGTCATTGCCGCCTCGGCCACCGCACGGGAACCAGCGCCGGGCGTGTTGACGACGGGAATGCCCCTTGCCGTGGCGCAGGCAATATCCACCTTGTCATATCCGACGCCAGTGCGAGCGATTAGTTTCAATCGAGGAGCTGCTTCAATTACCTTGGCTGTGATGGGTGCCGCACCGCGAACAATCAGGACAGATTTGTCTCTGATCCGTTCTACAAGTTCTGATTCAATCATTTCGTCAAGAAAGTACAGGCGGGCGTGGGGCATTAGTGCCGCTTCCGCCTCTGGGCTGAGATGGGCAGTCAGAAGGATGTCTTCTTTCATAGGATGTCCCTTTTCTGTGGTTGCAATTTGGCTTGGGGGTTCAGTTGGGACGGTGGCGGGCAGGTATCGCTCTCAACTGAGGTGTTGCGCTGACGGGCGACGTGAAGTGCTTGCCGACCTTTCGCTTCATTGTCGCTCGGCTGATTTCCAAACAATCGGCCGCTGCGGTGACATTGCCTCGCGTGCGCAACAGTGCGCGACGCAAAACGGCCCTTTCAGCTTGTGCAAAGCTGTCTTTGCCGTTGTCCTCGAATATGTCGCTTGCCGGAATACCCTTTAAAAGGCTTTGCGGAGTTAGGCCCTTCAAAGTGCGTGCCATGCGTGTGGCGCCGATGACCACATCGTCTTGGTCGACGGCAAAGAGGCCTACCCCCGAGCGTGAGGTGTCCCCCATAGTTATGATGCGGCAATCGGGGTAGGCGTTGACAAAGAGGGTTTTCTCGATATCGCGCGCAACTGATATGGCGAGAAAGAGTAGTGCTTGCCGAGCGAAGGCGCTGTCAGCCGTTCGACTTAAAAGTGAAAGGTTGAAGGCGCCGGACAATTCGCCATCTGGGCCAAAAATTGGGGCTGCAACGCAGGCCATGGGGGCAATAGGCAAATAGAAATGCTCATCACGGCGGATCGTAACGGGACGCTCGGACACCAGACAGGTACCAACACCATTTGTGCCGCGATGCGCCTCGCTCCAATCGTATCCCTGAGAAAGGCCCATGCGGGCAAGACAGTCCGCATCAATCCCGTGTCTATAGGCACTCAGAACAATTCCGTTTGCATCGGTAACTAGGGCGCAGACTCTTTGGCCGGGAAAAGCACTTTTCTGATCCCGCAACGCCCTTTGAAAAGCGCGAATTAGGGGGGCGGCGCCTTGTCGCGCCCGTGACAGTTCATGTGCGTCAAGTCGCCGAAGCTCTGTTGGCATAGTAGGATCCAGATTGTGCCGCAGAAGACAACGATGCCACGATGCCACCAATTGCGATTTTCCGGCGCCATTAAATTGGACTTGTGTCATGACTTTGTGTGCGTGTTCACGTATGCCTGTGATCATGATCTCCTCCTGGGGTGATTTCGTTCCAGTTCCTCCACACCCCCCGACTGGGGGTCAGGCTGTTTCGACCTTTACGGTCTGTCCGCCATCGCGCATGCTTTGATCGATTGCTTTGGCTATGTTCAGGGCAGCTACGCCATCGTCGAGCGTTGGCAGTCGCCGCGAGCCGTTTAGGATGTCCTGGGCAAATATTTGCAGTGGTTGCAGATAGCCGTTCTGAGCGATTGATTGGAATTCTCGGGCGCTAACATTGGAATAATTGGGTTCCAAATACTGGGCGAAAGAAGGGGTTTCCTTTTGCATCTGGGTCGTGTCGCTCTTCGACTTTTCCAGAGGCGGTCCTTGCCATGTGAGTTGCCGATGGTTTTCCAAAGTCACGACGTTCTGGTTGCTGCGGATATCCATGTGTTCAGCCCCTTTTGCTGACCAGAACCCCATGGAGCTCAGGAAGAATTGTCCGATTGCCCCTGAACGGAAACGGACATTGGCCGAAATATCAGCCTGACCGTCGTTGGGTTCGACGAAATACGCGGAGACTTCCTCAATTTCGCCCATTATGTTGCGGGCCATGTCGAACCCATGGATCGCGCCGACGGCAAGCAAGTCCCATGTTGTCGCTCGGTGTCCGCCAGCGAAGCGGAAGTGAAAGTAATTTGAGGACCCAAAACCCTCGCCGCTAACAATCTCTTTAACCCGTTGGTAATGGGGCGAGAATCTCTTGTTAAAGGATACAGCAGCCACCAGATTGGGGTGCTCCTTTTGGGTATGGCTGAGAGCCACTACGTCGGCATTCGTCATGACAATGGGTTTTTCCACGTAGACGTGTATGCCTGCTTGAAGTAGCTCGTTGGTCAGCTTCGGTTGAAGGGCGGGGTAGGTAACTAAAAGCACGGCATCAGGCCTAGCCTCTTGCAGAAGGCTCTCATGGTTGTCGTGATACTCCGCTAGGCTAAATCGACGTGCCGCTGCTTGTGCGCGAGACGTGTCGATATCGCAAACCCCTACGACTTCGAAATCGTCGATGAAACCAACTGCGCTATGCAGAACCGTCGTCGCGTGCTCACCGCACCCGATCAGACCAAGACGGATCCGTGGTCGGTCCTCACTGGGAAGTGGATGTTTCAATTTTTGCTCCTTTAGTCTGTGTGTTGCGGCGTTCAGACCGCTGAATTGAAGGCGTTCTTGCGGAATTAGCCAAATGTCCTGATAATCGATTGAATTTCCTCGTCAGAAAGCGTGACGAAGTCTTGGCTGGCGATCAGCCGATCAAATTCTGAAGTGAAACAAAGATCGAAACCGATCGGGACGTCATTGCGAGACCACGGTTTATCTGCCGGTGCGATCAACGTGTCAGGGGCAAACTCCCAGCCGATATCATACACACGCTCTGGATGGGTGCCGAGGAAGACAAGCTTGCCCTTGTACGTACCGTGGACGTTAAAAATATTGGGCACGACCTTGTCGATCGTCCACCCTTGAGCGGCGAGAGCTTCGCGTGCAAGCAGCTCTAGAATCTTTGGATCGAAGTTGATTACCAAATTGCAGTGCAGATGTATGATGTCCGGATCCATGATCATGTTCAGCGTGTCTTTCCAGTGACGCGACTTGAAATAGCGACGGATCTCCTCTTCCTCTTTGACGCCCACGATCTTGAAGGGGAACTGTTGATGGAAATCATCCAACACTGCTTTGCCCCAATGTAGAATGTTGCGACCGTCTTGCGCACGTTCAGGTGCCATTGGTGCCAGTGCGCATCCCGCTTTGAACCGGAAGAAAAGATCAAAATGCGGAAGACCGTCAGGATGAAGGTTGTGCAGCGCCGCGACTTTGGAAGTGGCGCTTGGGGTCAGGTAATCGATACGACGCAACAACGGCTGTCCGCGCTTGGCAAAATAGGCTTCGATAACCGTGTTCAGGGAATCTGGATGGATACAGGTGTCGGCGTAAATATGAGAGTGCCAGACATCACCCTCAAGATCTTTAAGAAAACCGTTCCAGTGGTCTGAGGCGAGATAGTCTGCGACTGCTTTGGCGTGATCGGTGAGTGTGTTGGTGTCGTTTAAGTTGTGAGACATGTTGGTTCCTTCAGGGTGTTAGTACCTGTTCGCGTAAATCCCTTGGATTGCGACGTGATTTTCGGGTCTGCATTTACTTTTTAAGTGGGCGCTGTCTGGCGCTCAGGGAGGAGCGCTCGGAGGCGCACCTGACGGTGGCAAGGCACGAACGGGCTTGCGCGCATGGCTCGGGTGGGGAATAGGCTTGCAATCGGCCATTATCGGAACACCGTGTCAGGTAGCCATTGCGACAGGGCTGGAATGGCGGACAGAGCAAAGAGGCAGACTAGCATGACGCCGTAAAAAGGCAGGATGCTGCGCAAGATGTCTGAGATTTTGAGGCCGCTGACGGAAGCGACGGCAAAGATGCTCAGGCCAAAGGGCGGCGTCATCATGCCCAGCATCGTATTGAAAACAATTACGATGCCCAACTGTTCGGGTTGAATGCCCATGGTCTGTGCGATGGGAAGAAGGATCGGCGTCAGCAAAATAATAATCGTCAATCCGTCAATGAACATCCCAATGATGATCAAGAGCAAGTTGATGATCAGGAAGAATATTAGCGGGTTGTTCCCTATGTTACCAAAGACCGAAGCCGCATATTGGCTGACACCTTCGTTCACCATAATTGTCGAGTACAGTGATCCTGCGGCCAAAAGCGCGACCACGGCAGCGGCACTTATGATTGTGGACCGAATGGATTCCCAAAAACTGCGGATGCTGATGCGGCGGTAGAGAACTGCAAGGATCAAAGTGTAAAGTACGGCGGCGGCACCTACTTCCGAGGGGCTCATAATGCCGAAGATCATCCCACAGGTGATGGCAGGCATGATACAGAGAACCGGCAGCGCCAACAGCAGGTCGCGATAGAATGAGCTTTTTGCTGATGCCGGTTCGCTCATCGAACATTCAACTGTGGGGATATCCTGGTTCCCGCGCTTGCGCTTTAAAATCCAGATGTAGATGGTTACGAAGGCATAGAGAATGGCCGCGATGGTCACTGCGGGGATCACGCCGGCGACAAGCATCCGCACGCTCGAACTGTTTGCCGCGATGGCGTAGACGAGCAGGGGGATACTCGGTGGAAAGATTGGGCCGATGGTCGCGCTTGCCATGGTCAAGCCGGCGGCGAAGGGCTTTCTGATACCTTCACGGCCAGCAGCGTTGATCAACATACGGCCGGTCGCGCCGATGTCGGCAATTGCCGATCCGGACATGCCCGAGAAGATTAGGCTCAGAATCACGTTGAGGCGCAATGAATAGCCAAACTTCTCTCGAAATATGCGGCGCGTGATGGTGATCATGTCGCCTGCAAAGCCGAAACGATTGAGAAGTTCGCCCATGAAAATAAACATAGGAATGGCGATCAGAGTAAATGAGTTGAGGGTTTTGTACATCGTGTAGGGCACGATAGTCAGTGGAAAGTCACTGATCCAGAAATACCCGAAGGCGATTCCGAGGAGGGTCAGCACAATTGGTACCTGTAAAATCATCAGGACCGCAAAAGCTGTTATGATAGAAAAGGCCACCATCGTTATAGAGCTCCAGTTTTGCGTGTGCAGACTTAATTCTCGTCGTGATCGGGCGGAGAGACTTCGTCGAGAAGAGTCACTAGAAGCCAGCTCAGGACACCGTAGATCATGAAGTAGTAGATGAAGCGCACAGGAATCCGAGCAGCGATGGAATAGGTATTCATGACACGGGACAGCATATCGACGGTGAAGTAACCAAGCAGCGCCAAGATGCAGGCTGAAATAACCTTGGTCGTAACGTTTAGGCCATATTGCCAGCGCGGATGCAGCATTGTCGCGAGATAGTCCACGCGAAAATGCTGGCGCTCTCGCGCGGCAGTTGCCGCGCCAATGAATACCATTGCGATGACCGCGAATTGGCACGCCTCGATTGACCAAAGGGTCGGATTGTTTTGATATCGCGTTATGATCTGGATCAGTACGCTCCCAGTTGCCACCAGCAGGGACAGTGCCGCGATGATGGCCGCAAGCTCCGAGGTCGCAATTAGAATACGTTTTGCAATTGTTGTTGTCGCCATGACGGTACTCCTCCCTGTGATGGTCCGCGGCCAGTGCGGCCGCGGACGGTGTTGTGTTCTTGCTCAGAACTGTGCAGCAACCTCCTTAAGCTCGCTTTCTGTGAGCGTCACGTAGGGCACAGATTCGAGGTCTTTCTGGATGTCCTGCACTGTCAGAAGCCGCACTATATCATAGGGGCGAGCTTCGATTACGACCGAGGGATCATATTCCCATTCGATTTCGAGAACGGTTTCCGGCTGTTGCAGAAGAAAGGTGATCTTCTTGTACTCAAAGTTCTCACCAGTCATTGCTCCGCCGACATCTCCGCGGAATGTGACGTCGACCGCTCTGTCCACGACCCATCCCTTGTTGCGGAGAGCCTGAATGCCGCGTTTGGCGATTTCTTCCGGATGTACGCCGACGCGCGCAATAAGATGGCCGTGCTTGTTGCGCTGCACGTTGTAAACCATCTGTTCTAGCAACCTGTGCCAAGCCTTGGATTCAAAGAAGTCGTCAATCTGTTGTGCGGCGTCATCATCCACAGGACGGAAGTCGAACTGCTTGTAGTAGTTCTCCATATAGGTGTCGTCCCAGATGTCGATATTCTTCTTGCCGATCGCTTTTTCTGGCGGCATGGGTTCGATAATCACTTCGGGATTGAAGATCTGCATGATCTCAAAGTGGCAGCGGGTTTCGGGGGCGATGTAATAGCAGTTCGAGAACCCCGGTCCTTCGCTGGTCAACCAAATCGAGCGACGTAGGTTTTCGCCGTGCTTCTCAAAATAGGCGTTGGTCAGGTATTTCAGGTTGGCTGGGTGGATCGAGGCATCAACCGAAAGGTGCGCGTGCCGGACACCCTTGGCCAACTCGATCTGTTCCAGAAAGGACTTCCAGAAGTCGGAAGTATAGAAGTTTACGAGCTCTTGTTGAATAACCTTTTTCACGATTTTCTCCTTAGAAATTTGTCTGGGTTTCTGGTGAGGTCTTGCGAAGCGTGTTCTTTAGTCGACGATGTCTACAGCTCGACATATGTGCCGTTGGCGGCTATGCTTTCCTCGATAGCCAATGCAGTCTTGAAGGCATGCTCAGCATCTTTTAGCCCAGGGCCCGACTGTTGGCCTGACCGCAGGTCGGTGACGAAGGTTTTGATCCGCGTGAAATAGCCGTTTTGATAGTTGCTCTGGTATTCGAGTAAACTGATGTTGCTATAGTTTGGCTCGAGATATTCGGCCGGGGCGGGCAACTCGATGCCTGCTTGATGGCTGCTACCACTGTTCCGAATGGAAAGCGGCGGTTTCTGCCAGGTCAGTTCGCGCAGGTTGTCGAGGGTGATAAAGTTTCTATCACCACGAATTTCGAGATACTCGGCGCCTTTGGCAGACCAAAGTCCGAGAGAACTGAGAAAGAAGTTCCCTATTGCTCCGCTAGCAAACTGCAGGTTCACCGCGATGTGGGCCTGTCCTGCCTGTTTTTCGTAGGGCAGGGCGGAGACGCGGGTAATATCGCCAAAAAGATGACGTGCAAGATCGAAGTAGTGAATGGCTCCGACCCGCAATAAGTCGGTCGATCCGTTACGATAGCCTCCGGCGAATTTTGCGTAAAGATAGGACGGCATCCCGAAGCTGTCGCTGTTGAGAATTTCTCTAGTTTGACAGATATAGGGCGCATATCGTTTGTTGAATGAGACCGAGATATTTAACCCAGGCTTCTCCGCCGCGAGCACGGAAATTCGGTTCAGGTCTTCGAGGCTGGTGAAGAGAGGTTTCTCTACAAATATGTGCAGACCGGCCTGAAGACAGGTCACAGCAATGCTGGTGTGGACATGAGGCGGTCCGACAATTACTGCGGCTTGGGCGTCCGTCTCCGAGAGCATGACCTCTAGGTCAGAATAGTGCGGGCAATTGCCAAACCGGCGCGAGGCGTCACGGGCGCGTTCCTGATCCAGATCGCAAGCTGCGACGACTTCGATATCTTCGATCAGCGATAGTGCGGCGTGAATGACGACCCTCGCATGTTCACCGCAGCCAACGAGAACGGTGCGGATCGGGGATTCATTGGACACAGGTTGTATGTCTGATTTGGTGCTGGACACTGTATTTTACCCGAGTTTTGGATTTGTCGCCCACGCTTGTCGTGAGGCAAAACTTCCCTAGTCCACGAATGTTGTTTTCGTGGGCGACAAAATTTGTTGAAATTGAAGGGTGAATAAGGGGTGGTGTTACTTCATGTTGCGGATCGCCTCGATCCACTCGCCCCAAGTATCTTTGTTGGCATCGTAAAATGTCTGTGAAGTTTCGATGAACGCGTCGCGGTCGAGGCCGTCAGCCTCACGGATGATGGTTGTGCCTTTCGAGACGAGAAATTCCTCATATTCCGCCATCTTGTTGGGGTTGTAGTCAGTCTGGAACCAAGTCTTGGCGCTTTCGAATGCTTCGGTCAGCGCGGCTTGTTGCGTTTCTGACATCTGGTTCCATTTGTCCGCGTTCATCCAAACACCCGCAAATGTCACAACATGCTCAGTTTTCATGACATACTTGTTTACATCATAAATTCCCTTGCCGACGATATCATGCCATTGGTTTTCTTGACCTTCGATCACGTTCGTAAGGATGGCCGAAACAGTTTCCGAGCTCGACATGGGGACCGGCACCGCGCCGAAGTTTTGCCACATATCACTCCAGTGCTTCGAGGGGATGACGCGCATGCGGCGGCCATCAAGTTCAGCAGGCGTATATACTGGCTCTTTCAGTGTCAGATCACGCATGCCGAAATTGAAGAAGCCAAGAAGGTAGATGTTGTCGTTAAGCATCTTCTGGCGAATATCTTGTATGACAGGACTGTCTTGAGCCGAAACCTTGTCGAAGTGGGCATCTGACTCAATAAGGTAAGGTGCTTCAAGGATGGAGATCCACGGCACCACGTCAGAGGCTAGCGTCGGCCCGACCTGTGTGATATCGGCAATTCCGGCACGCACTGGTTCAAGACTGTAGCCGGCGAGCGTGCCACCGGGGTGTACGTTGATTTTGATCGATCCATCCGAAAGATCCGTGGCATATTCAGAGAACTTCCCGGCGAAGGCAATCTGTGCCTCCGCAGGTCCGGCGGTGTCCGAATAGTTTAAGGTGATTGGCTTGTCTTCCGCCGCCGCCAAAATGGGGCCTCCGACAGCAAATGCCGCAGCGAGAATGCCGCTGGTTAGGGCTTTTGTGATGGCTTTCATAGTTTCCTCCCTTGGTGGATTTCCCAAAGCCGCGTGTCATTGTAGCGGCGTCGGAGCGTTATGCCGGTTACTCCCGTCCGGCGATCTCTTGTAATTGCCGTTCGACTTCGAGCTTATCGTTGAATTCGAAATGCTCGCGAAGTCTTTGTTCTGCCTCGTCTTCTTTCTTGAGGACGATGGCTTTGTAAACAAGCAGGTGAACTTCGATCAACGCGGGAACATGCTCTTCTCGAACGTTTGATTGCTGGCGGCGCCACAGAAAACTGTGTTTCATTAACTCAGAAATCGCTTGGTAAACGGTGTTCAATGACGGGCTGTGGCTTGCCCGCACCAGAGCCGAGTGGAACTGAGCTTCTGCGTCAGCCCCGGCGATAGGGTCCAGGGCAGTTTCTCGCAACAACGTGAGACCTTGCTGCAGGTCTCCCAAATCTTCTGCTGTCGCGTAGCTACAGGCCAACCGGACCGCCTGACATTCAATCGCGATGCGCGCTTGAATAATGTCCGAAAAGGCCCTGTCGTTCTGTGCCAGAAAGAACGTGAAGTATTCCGAAAACGCTTCCAAACTCATTCTTGCGACATAGGTGCCGTCACCTATGCGAGTTTCGAGAACGCCGAGGATCGCAAGTGACCTGACAACTTCACGGAGAAGTGGGCGGCCGACGTTAAGCTGTTTCGCGAGCTCGCGCTCGTTTAGTAGTCGATCGCCCGGTTTCATTTCGCCCAGAATGATCGCGTTCCGAAAATACGCCACGATGTTTTCTGACTTTGAGACGGTTCGTTCCATTGATCTCGTTGAACCTCTTACCTTGGTAAGACCAATCTGGGCCGCAGGTTTGCGTTCTGTCAAGAAATTTCAGTCGCAATTTCTTTTACGTTATATAACAGTTACTTATATTGGTGTGATAAGCTGGACTCCTTCGGTAACCCGCCTCCGCTGGGCATTTCGGCCGCCCCGCTCAGACTGCCGGGCGGTCTGAAGGCCATGAGTCGCTCCCAAGGCACTGTCCGCTTCAGGCGGGCGGATACGGTTCGCTGCCATAGGCAAGAGCGACCGCTTTGGGCTAGGGCGCGCCACACGCTGCGCTTGGCACGAAGGTCGGCCCTAGGCCGCTCGCGACGGCGCAGCTTATGCCGCAACTGTGAAGGTCTCCCCTACCTCGGTCAGTTTGGGTTCCTTCTGACCTTCGCCGCACTCTGCAGCGATGACCGCTTCGGGGTGTGACCGGTCGTCCACAGCATGTGCCGCGATGGTCGGCTGAGGGCTAGAAGCATCGGTTTCACCGGAGGCAGAGTTAGGAAGCTCGCCGCGCATAAAGGCGATATAAGCGACTGCGGGCACCGCTAAGCGATTATAGCTCGAGCGCTGGGCAGAGCGGACGTAGATGCAGAAAGTTTCAGTGGCGGAAAATGACCCGCCGCGGTGGTAGGCCTGTCGGCCTGAGAGATTTTGTGAGCAAATGATATTAAGGGTTTAGACGTGGGTAGATGGCAGATCTGGCCTGGGCATTTCATGTCAGTCACCGCATACCTTTTCCAGAATTCACACCATAGGTTTTCCATGGGGTGGTTTTCAGATTGGTCGAAGAAAATGAAAAACGGCGCAGGATCATCCTGCGCCGCTCTTTTATGATAACAATGTCGGATGTTTACCTCAGAATGCGATCTGTCGCTTCCCGCAGGTAGACGTTCCCAAAAGCACCACGCTTGCCAACAAAGGGCTTGATACCTGCATCTCGTAGCTGTCGAACTAAGGCCTGCCACGATGCGCCGTGGGTCTGTGACAGCAGCTTGGGCGTCGTGTAGCATTCTTCGAAGGCGGCGGCGTCTTCGGCGGTGAAGTAGGCCTGATCTACCTTAGTAACCGGGTTCCTGAAGATCGTTGTCTTAACATGCCCCTCGTCGATCATGCATTTGAGGACCGAGGGCTGCCCGATGCCAACGGCCTTCGCGAAGTTTTCGATGCTCTGTGCGTCGACAGGGTCGGGGCGGAGCACTGCCGCGACCTCGTCGTGATAGACGTGAACCGCTACGTATCCTTCCCATTCCATGTGATTACCCACTCGAGAGATCCGACCGTCGCGGATGGCTTCGATGATCTCGACAGGACGGATCTTGAGTCGCCGGGCTTCCTTGGAAAGATGCTCCCAGCCATGTTGTGCTTGCCGGAGCTGCTGTGCGCCAGTCAGGATGCTGTCGAGGAACCGCTGACCTTGGGTCGGGTGCCAGACAGCTTTCACATCGGAAGCATCAAGATCTGGCCCCAAAACACCATCCTCGACCAGAAGATTGAACTGGGAGCGCGTCGCGTTGATTGATGCCGCCATGTCCTTGGCAGTTATCAGTTCGGTCAAGTTTTCCAGAGCTGGCCCCGCGGCCGTTGCATCGAAGACTTCCCATGGATCGGGCAGGCCCTTGTCCATTTCACGTACAATCCCCGCGCCGACGAGAGCCTTGCGCAGACGGCGCTGGTCAATGCCGGTTGCCTGTGCAGCCGTACGAACGGAATGAAGCCGTCGAACCTTGACTGGTTCGCCGAGGAGCTCGTCGCCGGGCCCCAAGGGCCATGTGCTCAACATGTGCGTGCGCAAGAGGTCTCGGAACGGGGCGTAGTCGGGATGATCGCGGTAGTCATGGGCAAGCCGGTCATACAGCTTCGGAAAGTTCGCCCTGGGACCATCTTGGGGGGATCCCGGTCTGCGTTGGAGGGCATCAAAGGTCTCGAGGATGGCGTCTTTCCCATGGCGAGCGACCTGAAAGCCCATTTCATAAAGAATTGGACGATCCTCTGGCGTCATCCGGGATTGAGGAATATCTTCAAGACGTAGCCGCGCACTCCCCAGCAGGTAGCAGAAATTGCAGGCAGCATGCAGCGGAAGGCCGTCGAGCCAGGTTTCATGGAATGATGTATGAGCCAATCGAGCCTCCAACCATAGGTCGAAAGGGAGGAGCTTCCTCGGTTTTCCATCATGCTTTTCGGCCAGAATATCCAACGCGAGACCTGCTAGTACGGGCGCAGAATCGAACCTTTTCAGGGGGCTGGCTTCCCGCCATAAGGCAACGAGTGCGGTTTGATGGATGACGCAAACAGTGACATGTGGAACCAGCCAGTGGCCGCGCATTTTCATTGCTCCCGTTGTCTCGAAGTCTTCCCGAAGGCAGGGGGCGCAGCCACGCATAACGGGTGTCTGGAGTGATTTGGTCGGGAAGGCATAGTCACGGAAAGATCGGGTGCCACTCCCGCTCTGCTGCGGCGACCATATTCTCACCTCTTCAGGGACAGTCTCCCCATGATCTTCCAGAGCCGAGATTGCCTCGTCTGCATTTTTCAAAACCGCCGTGAGAGAGGTCCCCTTGTCCACGCAGAACGTGGCGGCATCCACCCAGAAATGGGCCGCGCGGCGGGAAATCCAGGACGCGATGGTCTCCCTCGTGGATGTTATGTTTATTGGTGGCATTGTCGGCTGGATTGCTGATGTTCCAGCCCAGATATGTCAAATGCCCCGATTTGCAAGACAGTTCGTCCAGCCTATAGGTCAGTGTGCCGCTGGATTCTCGAGGATGGGGCCAGAGTCCCTCCCGTGGATTTCGGCCCAAAGCCGCCGTCCGCCGGGGTCATTAAATGCTGCGCTGCGGCCCGTCGAACCGGTCATTCGCTGCAACCGCAAGATCTGATGATGTGTGAATTCACACATTGCGGGACAAAGCGCCATTTCTCTGCATCTAAATCGATGATTGCAATCGGCGCTCAGCCAATAATCAGTTCATTGCGAACTGCTAGCAACTGTATTTCTCAAGCGCTCTGAGTGCGCCATTTCTGATCTGCTTTCACGAGCGCATTGACGATTGTGACGAGTTTTCGCGCAACGGCTGTGATGATAACCTTGTGTGATTTTCCGGCGTTGCGCAGTCGATCGGCGAAGATTCTGAGGACTGGGTTGTGATGGCTGGCAACGAGGGCAGCTTGGAACATGACATGCCGAAGCAGTCGTCGACCACCGGCAATTGCACGCTTGCCGCGCATCGCGCCGCTGTCGTGGGCAATGGGGGCAAGGCCCGTGAGCGCTGCGGCCTGCTCGCCTGAGATTTGGCCGAGTTCGGGCATCTCGGCGATCAACATGGTGCTGGCGACAGGGCCAATGCCAGGAACGGAGCGCAAGATGTTGGCGGTTTTGGCAAGCGTTTCATCCGCCGCAATGGCCTGTTCGATCTGAGCCTCAAGGTCTGCTATTTGGTGGTCGAGAAGGGTTTTCAACTCATCATCCATACTCGCAAATATGTCAGACGACCCCAACTTCCCATGCGCCTTGACCTGCGCCAGAAGTCGCTTCCGCGTTTCCACGAGCTGACCGCGTTTTGATACCAAGGCTCTGAGAACGCGTATCTTTTCGTGCGGCAGGTTGCGCCCGGCATCAGGTCTGAAGACCATGAACCGCGCGATAAGCTCCGCGTCGATCCGGTCCGTCTTGGCGCGTGTGCCACGGCTGGCGGCGAAGGCTTTGATCTGAGCGGGTGGCAATTGCCGTGTCGCGATTGCTGCGGCATCCAGAGCAGACCACAAGCGCCATTCTTGCCCACCAGTCGCCTCAAAGCACACAAGCGCGTTGAGTGAAGCCGCCAGGTCGGCAATCTGCGCGTGGCCTTCCTCAGTGTTGGGCAGGCGCTGTCGCTGTCCGCCTGGCAGGCAGTGAATATCCAGCCAATCGCGGCTGACATCTGTGCCGATGATCGCAGAGTGTGTTAACTTATCCATGTTCTCTTCCTTCTGGTCCGTGGTCCTGATTGGCCACATTCAACTGTTCGAGATGATGAAGAGAGACGGCGCTGGCTCGCTAGCAAACGTGGTCAAACCCACAAGGCTCAGACGCCATACACCGCCCCGTCAGCGACCTCGGCCAAGGCGGCTGACGGGGGCAACATAGCAAAACTGAGATACAGAAGGCTCAGGACCCATTGATTATCGCGGAGCCGCATGATTCACCGTCCGAAAACGGAGCGGTGATATGTCTGATCTTTTCTGGCTGAACGATGCGCAGATGGCGCGGCTGGAGCCCTACTTTCCGAAATCCCATGGCAAACCACGTGTCGATGATCGGCGGGTTTTAAGCGGGATTATTTTCATCAATCGCAATGGTTTGCGATGGCGAGATGCGCCTAAGGAGTATGGCCCCCACAAGACGCTCTATAACCGTTGGAAGCGTTGGAGCGACAAAGGCATTTTCGCACAGATGATGGTGGGACTGGCTGCCGAGCACAGCGAAAAGAATACCGTGATGATCGATGCTACCTACCTGAAGGCTCATCGCGCAGCGTCCAGTTTGGGCGTCAAAAAGGGGGGCGTGGACGTCTTATTGGACGAACCAAAGGCGGCATGAACACCAAACTTCATGCAATCTGCGATAGCCGGGGGCGCCCACTCAACCTGTTCGTAACGGCAGGACAGGTGAGCGACTACATAGGTGCGCGAGCGCTTTGCGATAGTCTTCCGGATGTCGATTGGCTGCTCGGCGATCGCGGCTACGACGCCGACTGGTTCAGAGAAGCATTAAAAGACAAGGGGATACACGCCTGCATCCCCGGACGAAAACAGCGGAAGGCGACGGTGAAGTATGACAAGCGCAGATACAAACGCCGCAATCGGATCGAGATCATGTTCGGCAGACTCAAGGACTGGCGGCGCGTTGCCACTCGCTACGACCGATGCCCAAAGGTCTTCCTCTCAGCCATCGCTCTCGCCGCCACTGTCATCTACTGGCTATGAGTCCTGAGCTTAGGTTGCTACAGAACTGTAGCAGGTGTCTGGGCAAAATGACGGATTCTCCATCCGAGAGACTTGATTTGTGACTGGGCCTAATGAGTTCCCCACTCACAAAGAATAACTAAGACGAAGTCACATGAGTATAACGATCAGCCATAACAAGCCCAGAATGCCAAAGGGTATTATTCGGCAACAATACGAATGAAGTTGATGGTCACGTAATCACTATCTTTCATCTTGGGGTGTAGATTTCCACGCAGAAGTGAGCCGGGTTTTCCATCGAGAAGTGAGCCACCTTTAAGTTATGTTTCGGGTGTCAGGCTCTGGTCAATGCATGATTGTCCTCCCTCTTTTTCTGCGCCGCTACGGCTGCACTGGCTTTGAAGCGGAAGCTATCGTTTCCGGTCTCCAAGATGTGGCAACGGTGGGTTAGGCGGTCGAGGAGTGCGGTCGTCATCTTAGGATCGCCGAAGACGGTAGCCCATTCGCTGAAGCTCAGGTTCGTGGTGATGACGACGCTGGTGCGCTCGTAGAGTTTGCTGAGCAGATGGAAGAGCAGCGCGCCGCCTGATGCACTGAACGGCAGGTAGCCAAGTTCGTCCAGGATCACGAGATCCAGGCGGACGAGGCTTTCGGCAAGATGCCCAGCTTTGCCTTTTGCCTTCTCTTGCTCGAGCGTGTTGACGAGCTCGATGGTCGAAAAGAAGCGAACCTTGCGGCGGTGATGTTCGACAGCCTGCACGCCAAGGGCTGTCGCGACATGCGTTTTGCCGGTGCCGGGGCCACCGATCAGCACAACGTTCTGGGCACCATCCATGAACTCGCAGCGATGCAGCTGCCTTACAGTGGCCTCGTTGATCTCACTGGCCGCAAAGTCGAAGCCTGACAGATCTTTATAAGCCGGGAAGCGTGCGGCCTTCATGTGATATGCAATGGAGCGCACCTCCCGTTCTGCGACCTCAGCCTTCAACAACTGGGCAAGCATCGGCACCGCAGCGTCGAATGCTGGTGCGCCTTGTTCCATGAGGTCGGTGACAGCTTGCGCCATGCCGTGCATCTTCAGGCTGCGGAGCATGATGATGATGGCGCCGCTGGCGGGATCATGACGCATGATGACCTCCGGCGGTCCGGGTCCGCAGGCCATCATAGCGTTCGACATTGGCTTCTGGTTCGCGCTGAAGGATCAGCGCCTGCGGCGTATCGATATCGGGCCCGCAGATCGTCTTTCCGTCGATAAGACGGTGCAGAAGGTTCAGCACATGGGTCTTGGTCGCGACACCTTCAGCCAGGGCCATTTCCACGGCGGCCAGCACAGCCTGTTCGTCGTGATGCAGAACCAGCGCCAAGATGTCGACCATCTCCCGGTCACCGCCGGGGCGACGCAACATGAGATCTTGCAGCTGCTTGAGGGCTGGAGGGAATTCGGAAAAGGGGGCACCGTTCCGCAAGGCACCGGGCTTGCGCTGGAGAACGGCCAGGTAATGCCGCCAGTTGTAAATCGTGCGTGGTGGCAATTGGTGGCTGCGCTGGATCACCCGCGTATGTTCGCACAGGATCTGTCCTTCGGCGGCGATCACCAGACGTTCAGGATAAACCCGCAAGCTCACCGGCGGTTCGCAAATGACGCTGGAACGCTGTAGCGATTGCGTTCAAAGCTGATCAGACAGGTCGGCGATACCCGCTTGCTATGCTCGACAAAGCCATCGAATGCGGGTGGTAATGGCATCAGAGCTGCTTGTTCGGCGGCCCAAACGTCAGCAACGCTCCCGGGTAATGCTGCGTGCGGGATCTTACCCCATAATACGACACACTGCTGTTCCAGCCAGTCGTTCAGAGCCGCAAGATCGGGGAAGTCCGGCATGGGTTGCCACAGTCGATGTCGGGAATCCTGCACGTTCTTCTCGACCTGCCCCTTCTCCCAGCCTGCGGCCGGATTGCAGAACGCTGGCTCAAATACATAGTGGTTCGCCATTGCGAGAAAGCGCATGTTGACCTGTCGCTCCTTTCCGCGACCGACGCGATCGACTGCCGTCTTCATATTGTCGTAAATCCCGCGCCCCGGGATGCCACCGAAGACCCGGAACCCATGCCAATGAGCGTCGAACAGCATCTCGTGCGTTTGTAGCAGATAGGCTCGGACCAGAAAGGCACGGCTGTGCGACAGCTTGATGTGGGCGACTTGCAGCTTCGTGCGCTCACCACCCAGAACGGCAAAATCCTCGCTCCAGTCGAACTGGAACGCCTCGCCCGGGCGGAACGAAAGCGGCACAAAGGTGCCGCGCCCCGTCGTCTGCTGATCCCGTTGCCGATCGGCCCGCCACTCACGCGCAAAAGCCGCAACCCGGCCGTAGGACCCGTCAAATCCGAGAACCATCAGATCGGCATGCAATTGCTTCAGCTTGCGCGACTTGCCAGCCTCCGTCTTCAGCCACCCGGTCAGCTTGTCGGCGAACGGATCGAGCTTACTTTGCCGCTCCGGCGTCGTGAACTGCGGCTCGATCGTGCCCGCGTTCAAATATTTGGTGATGGTGTTGCGCGACATCCCCGTGCGACGCGCGATCTCGCGGGTCGATAGTTTCTCGCGCAGTGCCATACGTCGAATGATGTTCAAAAGTCCCATGTGTATCACTCCGATGTCCCCCATTGCGCATCGCGCTGGAGGAAAGGTCACATGGCTCAAATCTCAGTGGAAATTATCTGCTCACCCGGCTCACTTCTGCGTGGAAATCTACATCCCTCCGCTTTCACTGGAGCATCTGCTTGGATTTGCGGATCGCTTGGGCGCCGATAGGAACCTCCCGCCCGAAGCCGTTGATGCAGTTAAGGAAGTCATTAAGGCTATCAAGGCTCCACAGCTCATGAGCCTAAGGTCAGTCGCGAGGATGCTGGATTCTGTGGACCAGGTGATCAACCGACTGCACTTACATTGACAGAGAGAAACTGGACGCGAGCCCAGAGAACATGTGATGAAATCTGACCAGATAATTTCTATAGGAGGAGCTCATGCCTTCCAATGTTTGTCGAGAGTTGCTGACCTGAGCCCCTAAAATTCTTCCAGATTTGTGTAGAGTCCGCCCAACAAAAGGACGGCTCAATGAAGGCAAGATTCACAGACGAGCAGATCATTGCGATGATCAAAGAACAGGAAGCTGGAGAGAAGACCGCCGATGTATGTCGGCGGCATGGGATCAGCTCGGCGACGTTCTACAAATACAAATCGAAGTATGGCGGAATGGAGCCTTCTGATGCGAAGCGATTAAGGGCTTTGGAGGACGAGAACGGTAAGCTGAAGAAGCTGTTGGCCGAACAGATGCTCGACAACGCCATGCTCCGAGACATCAATTCAAGAAAGTGGTGACGCCCGCCGGGAAGCGGAAAGCGGTGGCGCACTTGATAGAGGTCCATCAGGTCAGCCAGCGACGGCCGTGCGATACGCTGCAAGTTGATCGGTCGTCGGTGCGATACCTGACGCGCCGTGGCGATGACACTGAGCTGCGCGATGTGATCAAACGGGTAGCCAGAGAACGGCGGCGGTTTGGGTGTCGTCGTGTCCATGTGATGATTGCACGGGAAGGTTTTGCGGTGAACTGTCACCCGGCAGTGCATGTTTACATGCATGAGAGGGCACAAAAAGGTGAGGCGCATCTATACCGAAGAGAAGCTTCAGGTGCGGCACAGAGGTTGCAGGAAGCGTGCGTTGGGCACGAGAAAGCCGATGGTCCCACCCGATGGCCCAAACCAAAGTCGGAGCTTAGATTTCGTGTCTGACGCGCTGACAGACGGTCGCCGTTTTCGCATTCTGGCCGTCGTCGATGACTTCAGTCGCGAGAACTTGGTGCTGGTCGCGGACACATCATTGTCGGGACAAAGGGTTGCCAGAGAACTGAACCGTGTGATCGCTGAGCGGGGCATGCCAGAGACGATTGTATCGGACAACGTCCTATGCGCGGAATAACTGGCTGATTTGGCATCAGGTCATTGTCGTATCGAGGTGCCTCGACACGTTCAGAGAATGCCTCAGTTCGGCTTTTTGTCAACGACAGTCTCTCCCATAACAAACACAGAGTACGCTTTTGCGGCTCTCACCGTCCTTAAGACGAGATCATCGGGTCGCTAACACAGAAGGCCTGAACATTATCTACGAGGTCAGTTACCTGCCTCCACGGCACCTACAGAGAAAGGTCCTTCTGCGATCGATCACCCCTCAAAGAAAGGGCGATAGGGCTCGCCATGTTTGATAATCCCGTGAACCGTACGGGCCATCTTGGCGGCGATTGCGGAATACGCCTTTCGACGCAAATGGGTGTTTTGTCGGTCCTTGGCGATGTAGCGCTCGAACTTATCCCGGAAGCTGTTGGTGCGCTGCAGTATGGCAACCTGGCCAGCCATCCATAGGGTGCGGCGCAAGCGGGCATTCCCGTATTTTGACAGCTTGGTTTGGCCCCGGAATGTGCCCGACTGAATGGTTGCCAAGTCCATGCCGCAGAACTTCAAGAACTGCCGATGATGTCCAAAACGGCGCAAGTCGCCAGCTTCTGCGAGGATGGTCAGAGCGTTAATCGGGCCGATCCCAGGTATTGATGTCAGCAACTGATAGTCAGGTAGATCCTTGAGAAGCGCGACGGCGCGATCTTCAATTTGATTACGTTGCGCAATGAGACTGCGGCCTTCTCCAAGGACCAAGCGGAACATTCTGATCGCATCAGAATCTGGGGCAACCGGCAATCCCACGGAAGACTTAGCTGTCTCGTAAATATCTGCAAGCAAACGCTCTTTCGCGACCTTGCGCCCAATGACGTCCCAAGCATCAGCGGTGAAAGCGGCTTTGTCCATTGCTGTGATCAAATGTGGTGATGGATAACGCTCAAGGAATGCAAAGAACCAATCACTGCGTGAGCTGCGGTGAAACCGATCCGCTTCAGGGAAGTACAGCGGCAGATAATGGGTCAACACCCGGTGCCAAAGTTCAGTCTTCGACTTGGAGACGATATCGTGGGTTTTGGACAGCTCTTGGATGTCGTTTGTGCCGCATACCAGTGGATCGTGGTAATATTGCACGTTCCCGATCTCCATCATGTGGAGGATCACTTGCGCGTCCTTTGGGTCATTCTTATCCCAACTGTTGCTGAGGGCTTCGCGCGTACGCGCCAAAGCCACTGAGGACACCAGCTTTACCTCAAAGCCAGCAGTTGCCAGATAGTACGCCAAGGCACGGTGATAATTGCCAGTCGCCTCAAACGCTACACGAACTGGGCGTCCGTATCCCTTAAGTGCGGTAACGAGGCGATTAAAGTCGGCGAGTTCGTTTAAAACGGTTAAGCGACGTCGCCTTTTCTTATCTGGAATAGCGATCAAAACTTCATGCCGGGCCTTGGCGATGTCGATAGCCACCAAAACAGGGGCATCTTGTGCAACAATAATCTTGGTCATAGCTGGTCTCCTTTGCGGTGTGGTTTGTGCAAAACCACTGTAGGGACCCGAGACCCGGCTATGACCACCTGCTGCGCTACCTGGGGCTGCGCAGGCGGCCATAGCCTCTCAATCAGCTTCATTCCAAAGGTGTTACGGCACTGAGTTCACCAGCATGGCGATCCTCAAATGGGTTCAGGAAACCGGCATCGATTGGTATTACATCGCGCCTGGAAAGCCTGAGCAGAACGGCTTCATTGAAAGCTTCAACGGCAAACTGCGAGACGAATGTCTCAACGAAACGCTGTTTGGAACATTACGCGATGCCCGCAACACGCTTGAAGAATGGCAGGAGGATTACAACTGGCGCAGACCACATTCAGCATTGGGCAACCTGACACCGATGAAATTTTTGCAGAGAAAGGCAACGGACAAGGTGGCGGCCTAACGCCAAAGATTTAACACCAAGGACTCCGCTCAGAGCTGGAAGGAACTTGGGGCTCAGGTCAACGTTAATGAACGGCAGGGCATTTAATCGGATGAGTTCCCACAGTGATACCGAAAGATGTAGTAATCTTCGGCGACGGGCCTTAGCCTTTTGTATCGAATTGCATTCGATAAACAAAAAGCGAGACGCAATGGATCAAGAAACGCATGTCGCACGCCGAGCTGGGATCCGAGAGCCGCAACGGCAGCGGGGTATCGCGCGGTTTCAGCAACTCCTTGACGCCACAGAGATTATTTTGACCGAAGCGCCCGACAGCGACATGAGCCTTGCCGTAGTGGCAGAGGCGGCGGGCGTCCCTTTGCCCTCGATCTATCACTTCTTCCCCAACAAAGACGCGATCCTTGTTGCTTTGGCGCAGCGCTATCATCAGGCGCTTTCCACACTCGCGCAAAAGCCGTTGGACCCGCCCCCCGGCTCTTGGCAGGAGATCATCCGCCGCCGACAGATGGACGGGGCTGCGTACCTCAATCGCCATCCTGCCGCGCTGAGGCTTTTCATGGGGGCGGGAGTAAGTTCCGAAGTGCGCACTTTGGATTTGCAAGGCAATGCCTCCCTTTCAGCGATCCGCACCGCGGAGTTCAGGCGGTGGTTCGACTTCTCTGCCGTGCCAGATCTTGAGCACCGCATCGGGGTGTCGATCGGGATCATGGATGGCATCTGGGCTATCTCGTGGTCACAGCATCGCTGCATCACCGAAGGCTATCTGACCGAAAGCATTCGTGCATCGACCTGTTACTTGCGCTGCTTCTTGCCAGAGATTCTGCCAGCGCGCGAGCCGATCGAGAAATAACGAAACTTTCTATCACTAATTTGCTAAGTGTTTCGCAAAGGTTAAACGCTGAGCGGTTTACTCCGCACTATGGTTTTATACTCTTTGAGGCCAGTGGACACGATGATTCAGCTCTATTTGAACTGTTCCAGAACAACGAGCTATAGGCGATTTGCTGACCATCAATACCCTCTATGCAGCCAAAAATTCCCCCGCTAACCTGATCTATATGGCACAGCGGGCCAGCTAATAAATCGAACCGATCACAGTCATTTTCCAGACGGCCGACGGGCAAATTGGCGGTCACCTGCCCGAGAGGGCATGGCAAATCAGTCCTGCCCGAACCATCGACCTCACAGAATGCTGGGGCGGGGAAACAAGCAAAGGGGACTATGGTATGAATACGACTTCATCTTTAAAGACCACGGCACGGCGGCGGGGCATGGTCCTGCTTTTTGGCACGACCAGCGCGTTGATGTTCGGCTCTGCGGTGGCAGCGCAGGATACGCTCGTCGTGGGCCGCTCCATGGACGTCAACTCGCTTGATCCGTCGCGGGCCTTCTGTGACACCTGCCAAATATATCTCACGGCCGTCTATGAACCGCTGATCACACTTGGTGCAGACAATAAGACACTTGAGCCAAAACTTGCGGCAAGTTGGGAGCACAACGAGAATTTCACTGAGTTCACCTTCAACCTAAACCCTGAGGCCGTCTTTTCCGATGGCAGCCCAGTTGAGGCTTCCGACGTGGTCTGGACTTTCGAGCGGCTGCGCAACCTTAAAGGATCGCCCTCCTTCTTGATGGATGGCACGCAGTCCATCGAAGCGGTCGATGCCCATACCGTGAAAGTAACGGGGCACGCGCCCAACTCCGAATTTCTCAATAAGGTTTCCGCCCCCTACACAGGTATCCTGAACGCCGAAGCCGCGATGGCGGGCGGGGCGCTGGCCGATGAATCTGCGGCGACTGCCGATGGAGCCGAAGGTTGGTTCTTGGAGAATTCAGTAGGCAGTGGGCCATTCATTCTGGCCAACTACGCCCCCGAAGACGAGCTGCGTCTGTCGCGCAATGACAGCTACTATGGCAACGCCCCCGCCTTTTCCGAGGTGGTGATCACGCAGATGCAGGATTCTGTCAGTCAGGCGCAGGCGCTGGAAACGGGCTCAGTCGATATTGCCATGCAGATCGACGCAGATACGGCCAAATCCCTCGACACCCCGGACGTGGTGACTGAGATTATCCCTTCCTTCAACTTCGTCTATTTCGCTTTCATGCCGGGCTCTACCGCGATGAAGGACAAGCTGACCCCTCAGGTGCGCGAGGCGCTGACCTACGCAGTCGACTATGACGGGATGATCGAATTCACCGTCGGCGGCAACGGTAACAGGATCGCAGCACCCATTCCCAACGGCTTTCCGGGCACCCAGAACCTTGAGCCGCGGGCGCAAGATGTGGAAAAAGCCAAGTCGATGCTGGTAGAGGCGGGCATGGGTAGCGGGCTTGAGATGGTTGCCGTTTATCCCAACGACAACGTCTACGGCGTTGACCTCAACGTGATGATGCAAAAGCTGCAACAGGACTTCGCGCAGGTGGGGGTCGATGTCACGCTCAAACCGGTGACCTATCCGGTCTGGCGCGAAGAGATGGCCGCCGGTACGGCTGACCTTACAGCGGTTTATTATGCACCCGACTACTACGGTTCGGGCCAGTATGCAGCATACTTCGGGATGACCGAAGGCTCCACTTGGGTCAGCCGAGCGGGCTACCAATCGCCTGAGACGGTGCTGAACGAGAAAGAGGGCGAAATCTACGCGCAGGCGCTGGCCGCGTCGGGTGAAGAGGCCGCCGCGAAGTATGAGGAACTGGCCCGAGAGTTGATGGCAGACAACGTCATCATTCCACTGGTCAGTCCGAACCTTGTGCTTGCCCACCGCGCTGACATCGACGGGGTTCGCTACAGCGCCTGCTGTAACCTGCCGCTCGCCGAAATCTCGCGCAAGTAAAGGGGCAAGGCCATGCTGCGCTATATCATACGCCGAGTGCTGGGAGTGCCGTTTCTCCTGCTCGGCGTGGCCAGTGTGGCCTTCATCCTGTCGCAAAGCACGAAGGGCGATCCGCTTTCCGCCCTCGTGCCCGAGCGGATGATGAACAACCCCGAAATCGTGCAGGCCGTGGAGGCGCAGTGGGGTTTGGATAAACCTTTGCCGGTGCGCTACGTCGTCTACATGAAAAATCTGGTGCAGGGCGACATGGGCACCTCCTTTAACACCCGCCGCCCCGTCGCCCGCGATATTGCCGAGCGTTTGCCCGCGACGTTGGAACTGGTGGTCGCCGCGATGATCGTCGGCACCACGCTTGGGATGGCAATTGGCTTGCTGTCGGCACGGTTCCGTCACTCGATCTTCGACAATGCTGCCCGCGGGTTTGCCCTACTGGGATCCTCGCTGCCGATCTTCTGGTCGGGTCTGATCATGCTTTATATCTTCTCGGTACAGCTTAAATGGACGCCCGGCACGGGGCGGCTTGATGCCCGGACCCAAGCGCCAGAAGGGGTCACTGGGTTTTATACCGTTGATGCGCTGCTGGCCGGGAGCGGCGGACTTTTCATCGAGGCGCTAAGCCATCTTGCGCTGCCTGCGCTGGTTTTGGGCTGGTCGGTTATCGGCATTGTCGCCCGACTGGTCCGCTCATCGCTGCTTGATGCGCTTGGGCAGGACTATGTGCGTACAGCACGGGCCAAGGGCGCATCCGAGCGGGTCGTGCTGATTAACCACGCGCTGCGCAATGCGCTTATTCCAGTGCTCACGGTGTTAGGCTTTACCTTTGCCTACCTCATCACGGGCGCTGTGCTGACCGAGGCGATCTTTAGCTGGCCGGGCATTGGCTCCTATGCCGTGTCGGCGGCGCGTTCGCTGGACTATCCCGCTATTGGCGGCGTCACCATCGTCGGCGCGACGGCCTTCCTTCTGGCCAATCTGGTCACCGACATCGCCTATGCTTGGGCCAACCCGCGCATCAAGGTGTCGGGATGAGCGCGGTCGAGACATTGCGCCCCGCAAGCTCCGATCGGTTTCAGCGCATGGGGTTGCTGCTGCGACGCTTACCCCTGACCGGACAGATCGGCATCCTGATCCTTTTGTTCTGGGCCCTGACCTTGCTGACCGTTCAGTTCTGGCCGCTTGTCGATCCGCTGATGATGGCCGGGCGGCGGTTGCAGCCGCCCTCCGCTGACCATTGGCTGGGGACCGACGCGCTTGGTCGTGACGTGCTGTCGCGGACCTTACATGGGGCAACTTACACGATCCCCGTGGCTCTTATGGTAGTGGTCTCTGCCGTTGTCATCGGCTCGGCCTTAGGGGCTGCGGCGGGCTACCTTGGCGGCTGGACGGATGCAGTTATCATGCGGGCCGCCGATGTGACCCTGTCGTTCCCGCCGATCCTACTGGCGATGACCGTCGCTGCGACCTTGGGGCCGGGATTGCCGAATGCAGGCCTCGCGATGGTGATCGTCTGGTGGCCGATCTATGCGCGGCTGATGCGCGCACAGGTGCTGGAGGTTCGCACCCGCGAACATGTCGAAGCGGCCATCGCAGGCGGGGCCGGGCGCGGGCGCGTGCTGGTGGTGCACATCCTGCCGCTGTGCTGGACGCCCACGCTGATCAACGCGACGATGGACTTCGGGCAGGTGGCGCTGCTGGCCGCCTCGCTCAGCTTTATCGGTCTGGGGGCTGTGCCCCCAAGCCCGGAATGGGGCAGCATGATCTCGGAAGGGGCGGCGAAATTCTATAGCTGGTGGATCGCCTTTGGTCCCGGCATGGCAATCCTTTCTGTGGTGCTGGCAACTGCATTCTTGGGAGACGGCCTGCGCGACGTGCTGGACCGCAGGGGCCCGAAATGAGCGCCGCACCCCTCTTGGAAATCCGCGATCTGCGCGCGGCCTTTCCTGGCCCGCATGGCCCGGTTGAGGCATTGCGCGGCATCGACCTCACGCTCGACGCAGGCGAGGTGCTGGGGATCGTCGGCGAAAGCGGCTCGGGCAAATCTGTGGCGATGATGACCCTGCTACAACTGCTGCCGCCAAGTGCCATCATCAGCGGCTCGGCCCGGTTCAAGGGGCGCGAGTTGGTCGGCATGCCGCGTGGGGAAATCCGTCAGATTTTGGGCCAAGAGATCGGCTGTATCTTTCAAGACCCGCTGAGCGCCTTCAACCCGGTGTTGACCATCGGCGACCAGATCCTTGAAGCGATCCGTCTGCATCACCGCAAGATCAGCACGCAAGATGCAAAACGCCGGGTGCTGGACCTGTTAGCCTCGGTATCAATCCCGCAGCCAGACCGCCGCGCGGATCAGTATCCCCATGAATTCTCCGGCGGGATGCGCCAGCGGGCGATGATCGCCATGGCGCTTGCCAATAATCCCAGTCTGCTGATCGCTGATGAGCCGACCACCGCGCTTGATGTGACGGTGCAGGCACAAATCCTTGATCTGTTGCGGCAATTGGCTGCGGAGCGCGGGATTGGCATGGTGCTCATCACCCATGATTTGGGCGTTGTGGCGGGCATGGCGCGGGACATCGCAGTTATGTACGGCGGCCGGGTGGTCGAGACTGGTACGGCAGACGACATTTTCTACGACACCTGCCATCCCTACACGCGCGGACTGATCGCCGCGATGCCCCGGCTTGAGACGATCACCGAAAAACTCGTGTCCATCGAAGGCACACCGCCGTCAATCTTTGACCGCCCCGCAGGGTGTAGCTTCGCGCCGCGCTGCAAACTGGCACTCCCTGATTGCCGTGCGACCGACCCGGCCCTGCGCCCGGTGCACCGCACATCCGTGGCCTGCCTGCGTGCCGAAGAAATCGTTGCAGGCACGCAAGGTGCTGTGCGCGAAGAATTTGGGAAGGGGGCATTATGACCCAAACACCTCCCTCTCAGCCTGTTCTATCGGTGCGCAACCTTTCCAAGGATTACCCCGTCGGTTCCAACCTTCTGGGCACCAAGCCCGCGCAGCTTTTGCGGGCGGTCAGCGATGTGAGCTTTGACGTAGCACCGGGCCAGACCTTTGGGCTCGTGGGGGAAAGCGGCTGCGGTAAGACGACGCTGGGCCGCTGCATCCTGCGGCTGATTGAACCCACCAATGGCGAGATCGTGTTGGCCGGGGCCAACATCACCCGGCTTGATGTGGCGGATATGCGGCCTGTCCGACGGGATCTGCAAATCGTGTTTCAGGATCCGATGTCCTCGCTGCATCCCGGCATGACCATCCGGCGCATTCTGGCCGAAGGGATGCGCCTGTTAAAGCTTGACGCCAAAGCGACAGAGGCGCGCATTCGTGACTTGTTGGAGTTGGTGCAGTTGCCACAAGACGTGGCAGACCGATATCCACACGAGCTTTCGGGCGGACAACGGCAGCGCATCGGCATCGCCCGCGCCATTTCAGTCGACCCTAAGGTGGTGGTGCTGGATGAGCCTGTCTCGGCGCTGGATGTGTCCATTCAGGCGGGGGTGTTGAACCTGCTGCGTGATTTGCAGGAACGGCTGGGAATCGCCTTTTTGTTTATCGCCCATGACCTTAGCGTTGTGCGCTATATTTCGCACCGGATCGCGGTGATGTACCTTGGCCAGATCGTCGAGGTCGGCGCGGCGGATGCGCTGTTTGCGGCACCCCAGCATCCCTACACACAGGCATTGCTCTCGGCGATCCCGCTGGCTGACCCCCGCGCTGAGCGCAGCCGCAAACGCACCATGCTGAAGGGCGATTTACCCAGTCCGCTGAACCCCCCATCGGGCTGTCGTTTCCGAACCCGCTGCCCGCGCGCACAACCGATTTGTGCCGAGGTCAGCCCGGGATTGACGCCGGATGCGGATGATCATGCCGTCGCCTGCCATTTTCCCGGCCCCGATCCGGTACTGGACGCCACAACACCGACAATCACAAATTCTTATAACGGAGCGGATAGATGAATTCGCCTATGGTTCAGACCAACGAGTCTCAGGACAGACGCCTGCGCGCGCGGGCCGCGCGTGTCATTCCCGGCGGCATGTGGGGGCATCAGCGTGCCGAGGCGCTGCCGAAGGGCTACCCGCAGTTCTTCGCCAGTGGCAAAGGCGCACGGGTGACCGATGTCGACGGACGCGAATACATCGACTTTATGTGCGCTTGGGGGCCGATTATTCTGGGTCACCAGCATGAGGGGGTCGAAGCGGCTGCCGCGGCGCAGGCGAGCGTGGGGAACTGTCTCAATGGCCCCACTGAACACGCCGTGATCCTTGCCGAAAGGTTGGTGGAAACGGTGACCCATGCAGATTGGGCGCTGCTGCAAAAGAACGGATCGGACGCGATGACCACCTGCATTACCACCGCCCGTGCGGCAACAGGACGGCGCAAAATCCTTATCGCGAAAGGGGCCTACCACGGGGCGGTGCCTTGGTGCTCGCCTTCGCTGGTGGGTGTGACCAGCGAAGACCGCGCGCATTTGCTGCACTTCACATTTAACGATGCTGACAGTCTTTTGGCGGCTGTTACCGACGCGGGTGACGACCTTGCTGCGATCGTGGTGTCAGCGTTTCGGCATGACCTGGGCATTCCCCAAGAGTTGCCGACCGAGGCCTTTGCCCGTGCCGTGCGCAAGCACTGTGACGCCACCAAAGCGGTTATGGTGCTTGATGACGTGCGGGCGGGCTTTAGGCTTAATATGGCCGGATCGTGGGAAGGGACGGGCGTGCGCCCCGATCTGACCGCCTTTTCCAAGGCGATTGCCAATGGCCATGCGCTTTCAGCCGTCACCGGCAGCGATTGGCTGCGCGACGCGGCCAACAGCGTCTTTGTAACCGGCTCATTCTGGTACGCCGGGGCGCAGATGGCTGCGGGGGTCGCGACGCTGGGTGAATTGGCGCGGATCAATGGCCCCGCGCTGATGACCCGCGCCGGACACCGGCTGCGAAACGGATTGGACGAACAGGCCGCGCGCCATGGCTTTGCCCTCAACCAAAGCGGGCCGGTGGCAATGCCGCTTGTGCAGTTCGCAGGCGACGACACCAAAGCCTCGCTTGGCGAGGCGTTCTGCGGAGAGGCGCTGCGCCGCGGGGTCTATATGCACCATCGCCACAACATGTTCCTCAGCACGGCGCATACGGACGCCGAAATCGACTGCGCGCTGGAGGCCACAGAGGGTGCGTTCGCCGCCTTGGCGCGGAACCGTACCAAAAATCAAGGAGACGCCGCATGAAGCCCGAGCGCAACAACGTCAGTCTGTCGGTTCTGGAAGAAAAGGCGAAGTTCATCCGAACCGAAACCGTGCGACTGTCCCGCATTGCCGGAGCGGGGCATTACTCATCGACATTCTCCTGTGCCGAACTGCTGGCGACCCTCTACTACGATCAGATGCGCTTGGAGCCGGGGCAACCCCAGTGGCCGGAGCGGGATCGCTTTGTCATGTCCAAGGGGCATGCCGCCATCGGGCTTTACCCCGTGCTGGCAGATCTGGGTTTTTTCGACCCCTCTGAGCTCGACACCTATACCCGGCTGGGGTCAAGCTACGGTGACCATCCGGATATGAAGAAGGTCAAAGGGATCGACTTTTCCTCCGGCTCGCTGGGGCATGGGCTTTCTATCGGTGTCGGCATGGCGCTGGCAGCGCGGATGACGCAGCGCGACTACCGTACCCATGTGATGCTTGGCGATGGCGAGTTGAGCGAGGGACAGATTTGGGAGGCTGCAAATTCAGCCGGGCATTTCGGACTGCAGAACCTCGTGGCCATCGTGGACCGCAATGGGCTGTCCATCGACGGGCATACCGAGGACATTATGACCGTTGAGCCGATGGAGGACCGCTTTGCAGCCTTCGGCTGGGAGGTGCAGCGCATTGATGGCCATGACCTTAATGCCGTCCGCGAGGCATTCGCGCGCCTGCCTTCGGGCCGCGATGGGCGTCCGCAGGTGATCATCGCCGACACCGTAAAAGGGCGCGGCGTGGCGCATATGGAGATGTCGCTCGATTGGCACGTCGGCAACCTTGTGGGCGAAGACTACGACGCCGTGATGGCCGAGTTGGAAGTCGGCCTGAAACCCTTTGAGCCGGAGAGCATGGTATGACCAAGGATATGCAGGACGAGAGCGAGATTTTTCGCGGCACCACCACCGGCAGCACCCGGCTGCGCGATGCCCGTTCGGTACGTGGCACGCCCAAGGCCGGGATGCCGGCCTTTGTTTTGGGAGAGGAGCTTGCCGATCTGGCGGACAGCGATCCGCGCATTGTCGTGGCGACGGCCGATCTCGCCTCGGCCAACCGCACCAATGATTTTCGCGACCGGCATCCTGAGCGTTTCGTGAACTTCTCAATTGCTGAGAAGAACATGATCACAGCAGCGGCGGGCATGGCTTCGACCGGGCTGGTGCCCTATGTCGCGACCTTCGCCAGCTTTGCGGCGATCCTCGGGGCTGAGGCGATCCGCACTGACTGCGCCTATCCGCGCATGAAAGTCCGGGTAATCGGCAGCCATTCTGGCATGTCGATGGGCTTCTACGGCAGTTCGCATCATGCGTTGGAAGACCTCGGGATGTTGCGCTGTATGGCCGATCTGACGGTGGTTTGTGCCACAGATGCCAATCATCTGCGCGCGATCCTGCGCGCCTCGGTTGACCATCCCAAAGCGATGTACATCCGGCTTGGTCGGGGACGCGATCCGGAGGTGTATCCGTCCGTGCCGCAGATCACTTTCGGTAAGGCGGCACGGCTCCGCGAGGGGACCGACTTGACCATCATCACCTGCGGGTCACAGGTCCGCGCCAGCCTCGACGCGGCAGAGGTTTTGGCAGGCGAGGGGATCTCTGTTCGCGTCGTCGACATGTTCACGATCAGCGAAATCGACCGCGATGAGATCAAGGCCGCCGTCGAGGAGACTGGCGCAGTCCTTACTGTGGAAGAGCACAACGTCACCGGGGGTCTCGGGTCTGCCGTGACCGAAGTGTTGATTGACCTACCCCGGTGCAAGTTCCGCAAGCATGGTGTCCCTGACAAATACGTCGAAGTCGGTCCACCCGCGGCGCTGTACGCGCACTACCGTCTAAACGCGGAGGGTGTCGCTGAAGTTGCTCGTGAATTTCTCTCGGTCTGATTCACATAACATCGGTCTCAATGCTTTTTTTGTCATAGGATAGAGAAACAAAAGACCTCTGAATTTCTTTGTCGACCCAAGATTGCCCGCTACTGCCAGCTGATACAGAAATTTGGTTTTGCCGGCTAACCAACGATAAAGGAGGTGAAAATACTGCAGCATGCTTAAAAGTCCGGTTTCGGAGGTTGTATTGCTGCATGAAAACAAATTGTCGAAAAGCAGCTATGGCCGTTCGCGTTGATCAACACCATCGGCGGTAAGCGGACCTTCGCCGCGATCGGGGCTAAGGTCCGCTATAGGATGGAGCAATCCGACCTCAGTAGACTGTTTCCTCCCGTACTTGAGATCTCTCCGTGGGCCGCTGAAACCGAAGTTGAGTTCGGTTTCAGGGTGTCTCCAAGCTGTTTGTCCTAATAGGCAAAGCCCCTATATCTCCACATTTGAATTCTCAGGTTCACTTGAGCGTCTCGTAACGAAATACAGCAGGGACGCCGCGCAGGCTGGAACTGCGAGGCCAAGAGTCATTGGCAGGGCGGTGGACGCCCCGCCTACGGCTACGAAGCTGGAAACGGTGAAGGCCAAAGCGAACTGAATGGCACCCAGCAGCGCCGATCCCATCCCCGCCGCGGCCTTGGTCAATTCCATCGCAAGGGACATCGCATTTGCCGAAAGCAGGCCCACCAAGCCGATCGAAATCCACAGGGGCACGACAAACACCAATAAGGAGTCAGTCTGAGACAGCAAGGTGAGCAGCACGGTAGACGCAGCAAAAAACGGTAGCATGATCTTGAGAATTTGTTCCGGTCTGAACCGATTGAGCAATATCCCATTGATCCGGCCAAAGATAATCAACGCGGTCGCGATGATCGCGAACATGATGCCAAAGCCAATGGAGTTTAGCCCAAAAATCCCTTGGAATACCCCCGATGAGCCTGTGATAAAGGCAAACATACCGCTTTGGATAAGGCCCGCCACCAAGGCCATCGTGACAAACCCGCGTTGCGAAAGCAGGCGTTTCGCGGCTTTTAAGCCATTGTGAATGGGCGCGGGCTGGCGATCCTGAGCGGGTAGGGTTTCGGGCAGGCTGACCACGGAGAGGGTCAAGGCCACGAGGCTGATAAACGCCATCGTTGCAAAGATCGACCGCCAGCCAAACGCTTCGAGAAGCAGGCTGCCCATCGTCGGTGACGCGATGGGCCCAAGTGTCAGCAACATGACCAGCACGGTCATAACCTTCGCGGCCTTTTGCCCCTCATAAAGATCTTTCACCATGGCGCGCCCGACGACCATTCCCGCACTCGCGCCGATTGCCTGTAGGAACCGTAGGGCATTGAACCATGCAATGTCATTCATCAGCGGCAGTGCAATCGAGGTGACGGTGAACAGAACGGTCCCTACAAGAAGCGGGCGCTTGCGTCCGTAGGTGTCGGTCAATGGGCCAATGAGGATCTGCCCAAAACAGAGGCCGAGGAAGAAAATCGAAAGCGAAAGTTCAGCCGCCATATGGGTGGCGTTCATTGAGGCCGCGAGCTCACCAAGTGCGGCGAGGTACATATCGGTGGCCAATGGGGGGAAGAGAGACAAGAGGCCCAAGGTGGCAGTAACTGCAAAGGCCCGTTTCGGGGTAAGGGGAATCTGTGACATCTCGGCTCCGGCGATAATATTAGACTGCTGTCTACTTGCGGTTAGTGGACTGCAGTCTAATGATCAATCACGGACTATTCTGCATCTATGAACAGGAACTGTGCATGTCAGGGAAAAAGCCAATCGGGCGGCCCGCAAATCAAGACGCCAGCACGGCATTGAAGGCTGTGGCTTTACGTCTGGTTCGGGAGTTGGGCTATGAGAAAGTTTCAGTTTCGGCAATCATTGAGCAGGCTGGCGTGGCGCGCCAAACGCTCTACAACCGCTGGAATACGAAGGCTGACCTTGTCCTCGAAGCCGTTTTTGAGCAGACCAACACCTATGCCGCCGAACCTTCTTGGGACGGGGCGGAGGATTGTCGGACCTTGCTCGAAGGTTTCCTGACTCGTATTTTCGAACACTTGCGCATCGACGGGGACACCCTCCGCGCGTTGATCGCGGCCTCTCAGCAGGATGCAAAGTTCCACAGGTCGTTTCATGCAAATTTCGTTCTGCCTCGGGAGCAGATGATCACCGCTTTGCTCCGCCGGGCACAGGATTGCGGAGAGCTTTCGCCGGGGCGGAACGTAGAAACAATGTCGACCCTGATACATGGTGCGTTCTGGTATCGACTGTTGAACCGCGGGGTGTTGGACGCTCAGCTTGCGAAGGAAATTGTGGCCGAAACCTTTGTCTGATTGTTCGATACTCCGCGTTTGGTCTGCAGGCCTGAGCCAAAGGGTCGCCGTGCCCGTCCAGTCCTTCGCGTTAACTATCTAAAGCAAAGCTCAGCTAAATTACGTCGGGCGCGTTAAGAGAGCCGCCGCGGCGATTGTTCCTTCCCAGACCAGGTTCAAGGCGGCGCTCAGAGATAGGTTTTCTTCATGCTCCCAAAGGAAGATTGCTCGGCCTATTGCGTCGGTTGTATGGCTCGCAAGTGCTGCGGCGGTCTGAGGGCACTCTACGCGGTGGCTCAGGCATTCGGTAAGTTCTCTGCGTTCCATAATGAGAAATCCTTGCAGAATGCCTCTCGCTTTTTCGTTTGAGCGCAGAACCGTTCCGATCATCTCGAGAATTGGTTCATCATTGGTCAGCGCTTCGATTTGTTTGTTCAGGAACAGTTTGAGATCGTCGGCGAGAGGTCCGGTTCCGTGGCGCAGCGCTTCTTTCGCTTCCTCTGTAAAAGCGGGCGGCGCCCCGACCGCAGCCGCTTCCTTATTGGTGTAGTAGTTAAAGAAAGTCCGCGTGCTGATGCCCGCAGCAGCGGCAATCCCTTCCGTCGTCACGTTGTCCAGCCCTTTTTCGACAGCCAGCTTTAACGTGGTCATCTGGATGTCTCGCGCCGTTTCCTGTCGTCTGCGCTCTCGTAACGAAACTGTCACCACTGAAATCCTTGCGTACTGTGCAACCTTTGCGTAAAAGGCATAAATTCTGCCGGATAGTCAAGGATCGAGTAGCACATGAAATTCAGAGTTTGGAAGATGTTTGGCGCAGCGATTGCTTTGGCGGGGGTTGCTTCAACGGTAAACGCGCAAGGCGAACCAACCGATGGCTTGCCCGATGCAGGAGCGCTTGAGGTCGGCGTGATCGAAATGCAGATGCAGGAAATCCCGCGTATTGTTACGACACCGGGGCGGGCTGTTGCTTTTCAAGATGTTGAGGTGCGTCCGCGCGTCGGCGGCGTGATCGAGGAAATCCTCTATACGCCGGGGCAGTTGCTTGAAGTTGGTGATCCGCTTTTCCGGGTCGACGATGCCTCTTATCTTGCTGCTGTCGCGACAGCACGCGCTAACTTGGCCACTGCCGAAGCCAATCTGCCGGTGATGCAGGCGGCCTATGACCGCGCCGAACAACTCTCCGGACGCGGCTACACCGAAGCTGAGGTCGAAGCCGCCCGAGCCAGTCTGGCCGAAGCAAAGGCCACGCTGGATGCAAACAAGGCGGCGGTGGCGTATGCCGACACTGAGCTGTCGTGGACAACGATGACCAGCCCGATTGCTGGACGTGCCGATGTATCAACTGTTTCCGTGGGAGATTTGGTCACGGCAGGCCAAACCGACGCCCTAACGAGCATCGTCACCTCCGATCCGATCTATGTGGATATGATGGAGGCAAGCGCGCGTATCCTGTCGGTGCGCAGCGCCATTGCCGAGGGTGATCTGCAACAGAACGACACCCTTGAGGCGAAACTGACGCTCGAGAACGGCGATATCTATCGCGGCACAGGGCAGTTGGTTACGCCCGGCAACAATGTGTCGACCTCCACCGGAACCGTGACCATCCGTTTTACCTTTGACAACCCGCACCACATCATCCTTCCCGGCATGTTTGTGCGTGGGGAAATCGTGCTTGGCACGATGCAAGCCTACCTTGTTCCGCAGCGCGCAGCCACGCGAGGCAACTCAGGCAAACTGACCGCCTATGTGATCGGTGAAGACGGCAAGGCAGAGCAGGTGGCGCTCGAAGATGACGGGACCTATCAGAACGCATGGATCGTGCGTGAGGGGTTAAACGATGGGGACCGGCTTGTCGTGGATGGTCTTTCAGCCATTCGCGCGGGGCAAGAGGTAAGCCCCGTTGCAGTGACGATCGACGAGGATGGCATCTCTCGTGATATCGCTGCCCCCGCGGCGGAGGAGTGATTAATGGCGCGTTTCTTCATCCACCGTCCCGTTTTTGCTTGGGTTCTGGCGATTGCCACCATGTTGCTGGGCGCTTTCAGTATGACGGGTCTGCCGATCTCGCAGTATCCTGACATCGCCCCCACCACCGTTCGAATTTCCGCCACCTATACCGGGGCATCGGCCGCGACGGTGGAGAATTCGGTCACCACTGTCATCGAAGACGGGCTGACGGGGTTGGACGGGCTTACCTATATGACCTCATCCTCCAGCGAAGGTGCGGCGAGTGTATCGCTGACCTTTGATGACAGTATTGATCCTGACATGGCGCAGGTGCAGGTCCAGAACAAACTGCAACTGGTGGAATCCCAACTGCCTGACGCCGTGACAAGCCGGGGTGTCTCGGTCACCCGCTCGACCAGCTCGATCCTGATGGTCGGAGCGCTGGTCAGTGAAGACGACGGCCATACCTCGCTTGAACTGGGCGACCTGCTGAGCAGCACGATTGAAGACGCCGTGCAACGCACGGCGGGGGTGGGGTCGATCAATGTTTTCGGCACTGAGTACGCAATGCGCATTTGGTTGAACCCCGAAAAGCTGTTTCAATATCAACTGACCTCCGCTGATGTGACCGCAGCCGTATCCGAGCAGAACACAAACGTGACGGTCGGCAGTCTGGGTGAACAGCCGGTGGTGAAAGGCCAACAATTCACGGTATCTCTTTCGGCGCAGTCTCAGCTTGGATCGGTTGAGGACTTTCGAAACATCTTGCTGAAGACCAATGCAGACGGGTCGGCTATTTACCTTGCCGATGTCGCCACGATTGAGCTCGCCGAAGAGGACTACGGAAGTGTGAGCCGCTTTAATGGCCATCCGGCGGCGGGCTTTGCTGTGAACCTTTCCACTGGCGCCAATGCGGTGGATACCGCCGAAGCGGTGCGGGAAGTGGTGGGCGATCTGTCATCTGCGTTGCCAGAGGGCGTAGTGGTCGAATATCCCTATGACACCTCGCCCTTCGTCGAGGAATCCATCGACCAAGTCTATGAGACGTTGATCGAGGCGATTGTCCTCGTCTTTCTTGTCATCTTCCTTTTCTTGCAAAGCTGGCGGGCGACGATCATCCCGACCATCGCCGTGCCGGTGGTGTTGTTGGGCACCTTTGGCGTGCTGTCTGCCTTCGGCATGTCAATCAACACCCTTTCCATGTTCGCACTGGTCTTGGCCATTGGTCTGTTGGTCGATGACGCGATCGTTGTGGTGGAAAACGTCGAACGGGTGATGGAAGAAGAAGGGCTGGACGCCGTTGCTGCGACGGAGAAGAGCATGGGAGAGATTTCCTCGGCGCTGATCGGCATCGTGATGGTGCTTTCTGCGGTCTTCCTGCCGATGGCCTTTATGGATGGGTCGACGGGGGTCATCTACAAACAGTTTTCGATCACCATTATTTCGGCGATGGTGTTGTCGCTTTTCGTCGCTTTGATCCTCACGCCTGCGATGTGTGCGCAGCTTCTCAAACCGAACCATGATAAGAAACCTCTGCTGCCGCTGCGCTGGTTCAATGGCGGCCTTGACCGTCTGACAGGTGGCTATGCTTCGCTTGTCGGGCGGTTGTCCATGCGGCCTTTCCGTATGGTTGTGGTCTTGGCCCTTGTCGGATTTGGCGCCTATTGGGTCTACGACCGTCTGCCGTCGTCGTTCCTGCCGACCGAAGATCAGGGCGTCCTTATGACTATGATCGAACTGCCTCAAGGATCAACGGTCCAGCAAACGGCCAATACGATTGAGCAGATCGAGCAGTATTTGATGACCGAAGAGACCGAGATGGTTGATGGCGTCTTTGCCAACGTCGGGTTCAGTTTTGGGGGTTCTGGTCAGAACTACGGGATGATGTTCATCAGGCTCAAGGACTACGAAGAGCGCCCCGGGCTTGATGCGGCTGATCTGATGATGCGGGCCAATGGCAGGTTCTTCCAATCTCGTCTGGGCAGCATCTTTGTGCTTCAACCGCCTGCCATTCCGGGGCTGGGAACGTCTTCGGGCTTTGCAATGTACCTCGTCGATCAGTCGGGCGCGGGTCAGGAAGCATTGAGTGATGCCGCAGATCAACTGGTCGCGGCAGGGCTTGCTGACGGTCGCGTGACCAACCTGCGCGGCAACGACGCGGCGACGGAGCCTTCATTGAAGCTGCGTATCGACCAGCAAAAGGCCGAGGCTCTGGGCGTGTCTTTGTCGAGCGTGAACACCATGCTGGCGACTGTGTTCTCTGGCACCTATGTCAACGACTTCCCTCTGGGCAACAACCTGCGTGAGGTCATTGTACAGGGCGGTGCAGACTGGCGCATGCAGCCTGATGACATCGACCATTGGTATGTGCGCAACGACAGTTCGGAAATGGTGCCACTGTCGGCCTTTGTCAGCCGCGAATGGGAAACCATCACGCCCAAGCTGTCGCGCTATGGCGGCACCCGCGCGTTGGAGCTTTCTGGCGAAGCGGCAACGGGGATCAGTTCGGGCGACGCGATGGAGGTGATGGAACAGCTTACCGCTGATCTCGACGGGTCCTACGCTTCGGCTTGGACAGGGCTCAGCTATCAAGAACGGTTGTCCGGCGATCAAGAAGCCATTCTCTATACGATTTCGGCGCTGGTCGTTTTCCTCTGTCTCGCCGCCCTCTACGAAAGCTGGGCCGTGCCCCTTGCGGTAATGCTTTCGGTGCCCGTGGGCATTCTGGGGGCGCTGGTGACAACGTGGTATTTCGGACAGTCGAACGACGTCTATTTCAAAGTGGGCTTGCTGACCACGATCGGCCTCGCGGCGCGAAATGCCATTCTGATCGTTGAATTCGCGGAATCCCTACGGGCGGAAGGCAAAGCATTGCTGGAAGCCACCGTCATGGCAGCGCGCCAGCGTCTGCGTCCCATCTTGATGACATCCCTTGCCTTTGGGTTCGGGATCATGCCGCTGGTATTGGCATCCGGGGCTGGGGCCAATGCGCAAAAATCCATCGGGACGGGGATGCTCGGCGGGATCATCTTTTCGGCGGTCATCGGGATCGTGATGGTGCCGGTCTTCTACGTCGCAGTTATCCGAACCACAGAAATTTTCCGTATGCGAGTGGAGAAAGCTCAGTGAAACCTTACTATCTCGTACTGGGTCTGCTCGTCGCGGGCTGTGCTGTCGGGACCGATTACCAGCGGCCCGAAGTGTCCATGGAAACCCGGTTTGTCGGTGGCAATGCTGAAGAAATTGGCGCGGTAGCCACCCAGCAGTGGTGGCTGAACTATAAAGACTCGATCCTTACGAGTTTCGTTGCACGGGGTCTTGCCCAGAACCTTGATGTGATCGCTGCGGGTGAGAGGATACGCCAAGCGCAGGCCGAGTTGCGTACAACCGGGGTCAATGCAGCGGCGGACGGATCGCTGACCGGTTCGGTGGCGGCATCCGGTGGCGATGGAATAAGCGGGACAACTACCGTCGAAAGCGGGTCTTTGGGCGCCTCATTTGTGATCGATCTGTTTGGCAGCATCCGGCGCGAGCGCGAGGCCGCTGTCGCCTCTCTCACTGCCGCCCGCGCCGAAGAGGAAACCGTTCGTCTTGCATGGCTGGCCGAACTGATCGCCGCCTATTCCGACGCGCGCTATTACCAAGAGGCGATGGCCTTGACACGCACCGCCATCGCCACGCGCGAAGAAACGGTGAGCATCACCCGAAGCCAGTTCAATGCGGGCGCGGCCACCGAATACGAAGTGGCCGAAGCGCGGGCCTTGCTGTCGACGGCGCGGGCCGATTTGCCGCAGTTCGCCGCCCTGTTTGACGCAAATGTCTACGCCATCGCGACTTTGCTGAACGAACCGGCGGGTCCGATCAAAGCGCAGATGCAAAAAGGCGCACCGCAACTTTCCAGCCCCGGGAATGCCCGCACCGGTGTACCTGCTGACCTGCTTCGCAATCGCCCCGATGTGCGCAGCGCCGAGGCCGATTTGGCCGCGGCCGTTGCCGAAGTGGGCGTTGCCGAAGCGGCGCTTTACCCGGCGTTGTCTCTGTCCGGAACGGTGGGCCGTACCGAGTCGGCTGATGCGTGGAGTTTCGGGCCTCAATTGTCCCTCCCTGTGTTCAATCAAGGCCTGCTGAAAGCCAGCCGCGACGCGCAACTCTCTGTCGCCCGACAGGCCGAAATCGCTTGGCGGGCCTCAATCAACGAGGCCGTCGAAGATGTTCAGGTCGCGCAGTCCAACCTGTCGCGGGCTCGGCAGAGAGCGCAGTTGCTGAGAACCGCTGCCAGTGATTACCGCCGTGCACTGACATTGGCACAGGAAAACTATCGCAACGGCGCCATCACGCTTTTGAACCTACTGGAGACCGATCGAAACACCAATGCCGCAAGGATCTCGGCGGCTTCGGCTACGAATGAAGCGGCGCAGGCTTGGGCTACACTAAAGATCGCGACCGGATCGGGGGCGGCAGTCACTGGTCAGCCGAACAACTGAGCATATCTTAACGCTGGTCGTGAAAGGCGAAAAACTTGAAACATACTGGAAAAATCGCGATGTTGATTGCAGTGGCGGGTTTAATCTGCGTCACACTGATCTTGTTCGGTGCGCGCTTGGGGCTTTGGCAGCCGATCGTAGGGTTCGGACTTTACCGAACCTACTTCAACGCAATCGGTGCGGGTATCTTCAGTGTGGGCCTTTTCGCTTTGGCCATTCACTTCGGCCGCGGTGAGAAGGGTTGGGCGGCGGTCGGCGGTGTGGTCGCGCTGCTCGGGCTGGTGTTTCTATTTCCCCTCATCTCAAGCACCGTGAACCCCCAACCGCGCGCCGCGCCAATTCACGACATCACAACCGATACGGCCAATCCTCCGGCCTTTGAAGTGCTGGATGAGACCCGCGCGGGCGCCCGCAATACGCTGGAATACGGTGGTGCGGAAGTGGCTGACCAACAAGCGACGGCTTATCCCGACATCGCGCCACTTCAGACACCACTGACCGCGAATGCTGCCTTTGAGCGGGCGCTGGAAGTGGCTGGTAAAATGGGGTGGGAAATCGTCGCGACCGCCCCGAGCCGCCATCGGTTCGAGGCCACCGCGCGCACCTCAGTATTCTATTTCGCCGATGACATTGTCGTTGCAGTTATCCCTGCCGAGGACGGTAGCCGCGTGGATATGCGCGGCGTCTCACGGGTGGGGGGCAGTGACCAAGGTGTCAACGCCGATCGAATACGTACTTTCCAACAACAGTTCCAAAAGGATTGAGCTGTGAGGTTTCCGAGCTCAAATTATGCCTTTGCCGTACTGATAATGGTGGACCAATGTCTCCCTATCTACGCCTAAGTGGAGGCACCAAACATCCATACTGCAGGGCATGTTGTCCATCTTGCCGATAACCTGAATAAAGAAGCCTCGCTGCGCTGGTGCAGAAGGACTAGAACTGTGCGATCAGCTTCACGCGCATTCGTGCAAACCGGAAGGGGATGACGTCTTGCTCACCTACGCAGTGAAAATGGCATGATTGCGTCAACGGCATATGAAGGTTTGTGCATGGCATATTAACGGAAGTTGGTCACGGGACACGAGCCAAATTGTAGTGCCGGCAGAACTCCATTGTTTATTTCGGCGTCAAAGTCCCGACCCCGCGCTTCCAGTAGGACGCGCTTAGCGTAGCGTTGCCAAAGAAATCGCACTCACTTAGCCTGCAAGATAGGTGCGGAACCAAGCTATCATGCGTGCCTCAGCGAGCTTGGCAGCGGCTTCATCGTAGCGCGGCGTCGTGTCATTATGGAAACCGTGGTTCACCTTAGGATAGATATGCGCTTCATATCGCTTGTCGTTTTCTTCCAGAGCCTTCTGGAAATCTGGCCACATAGCGTTGATGCGTTGGTCGAGTGCGGCAAGCTGGATCATCAGCGGTGCCTCGATCTGCGCGACCTGTGCAGCGTCAGGAGCCGCTCCGTAGAATGGGACACCCGCAGCCATCTCCGGATAGGCTACGGCCAGCTTGCTGACGACGCCCCCGCCGTAGCAGAAACCCGTTGCGCCGACCTTGCCGTTGGTGCCGTCCAGCGTCTGGAGATATTCGAACCCCGCAAAAAAATCGTTAAGCAAGGCTTCGCCGTCGAGGCTTCGTTGCATATCACGGCCCTCGTCGTCACTGCCAGGATAACCGCCTAAGGAAGATAGGCCGTCCGGGCCCATGGCAATGAAGCCCGCCTTAGCCAAGCGCCGGACTACATCGCGGATGTAGGGGTTGAGGCCGCGGTTCTCGTGGACCACCAGCACCGCCGCCGGCGGCTGATCGGGGTCGGCCTTTGCCGGACGGGCCAAATAGGCCGTGATATCTCCAGTGCCGTTCGGGCTTTGGTAGATAATGTCTTCACCTACAATATCGTCATCATCCTCTGCCACCTGCTGGGCCAGCGCGTAGTTGGGGGTAAGCGTATTGAGAACGGCGGCGGCAGTCAGCCCGCCCACAGCCCATTTTCCCGCACGATCGAGAAACTCGCGCTTCGAAATCTTGCCATGCGCGTAGTAATCATAAAGGTCAAGAAGCTCTTGATCGAAGTCGGCCGCGGTCAGGCGGCGCTGAGGGCTCTGGTCATCCATTTGCGAATCTCCCGCTGTTTCCGCTTATGATAGCATGGGCCCCCAGGATCGATGGTCACGATTTGCGACAGGGGCTGCCTGATGACGGCATTGGTGACGACAGTCGGCTGGAGAAAGCCATGCGCAGCCAGTAATTGCCACCGGTGAAAAAACCTGTCACTGATCTCGGCGTCGGTTTCCTTCGGGAATTGAAAGGGAATCCGTTCCGGTCACAGCCGGGAAACGGAACTGCCCCCGCAACTGTAGGCGGCGAGCGCCTCTCGATGTGCCACTGGGATTACCCCGGGAAGGCGAGAGGTGCCGTAACCCGCCAGTCAGGAGACCTGCCGACGGATATGAAACCACGACCGGACGGGGTGTACCGGGGCGGGAAACTCGACGTGGCCGCCTTGGCCATATTCCGTTTCGCGTCTTGCCCCTGACGGTCCTATCTGACGGGACGGATCGGATGAGACAGACCTTGATTGCAGCCACTTTGGTGGCCAGCGCCGCACTTCCCCTGCAAGCGCAGGGAACAAACTATCCCCTTAAACTTACGAATTGTGGTGTCGAAATATCCTTCGACGCCGCTCCGGACAGTGCCGTGACCATTGGCCAGTCTGCGACAGAGATCCTCTATTCTCTTGGCCTCGCGCCAAAGGTCGCGGGCACTTCGGTCTGGTTCAACCCGGTTCTGCCTAAATTCGCCGAAGTTAACGCGGAGATTGAGCGGCTGGCGGACAACGATCCCAGCTTTGAAAGCGTAGTTGCGAAAAAGCCCGGCCTGATCGCCGTGCAATACGAATGGCACGTCGGCGAAAGCGGGATCGTGGGGACGCGCGATATGTTCCACGACATCGGCATCCCCACCTACATCATGCCGGCCGATTGTGACACCAAGGACAATTCCACCGGCGGGGACGGCACGCGGACGGGCGCCTTCGAGACGGCGTCCGTCTACAAAGGCATCCGGGAGTTGTCAGAGATTTTTGACGTGCAGGACGCGGGCAAAACGCTGGTCGCAGAACTCGAGGCCGTCGAGGCCGAAGCGATCGCCCGGGCCGAAGGGGTCGATTTGCCGGACAACCTGTCGGCGGTGTTCTGGTTCTCCTCCGCCGATCTTGAGATCGACCCTTACGTGGCAGGGCGGCTCGGCGCGCCGGGCTACATGATGGACGCTCTCGGTATCGAAAACGTCATCGCCTCGGACGAGGAATGGCCGACAGTCGGCTGGGAAAGCATCGCCCGCGCTGATCCGGACGTCATCGTCATCGCCTATATGGATCGCCGCCGCTTTCCGGCCGATGATGTCGAGAAAAAGCTGGAGTTCCTACGCAACGATGCAGTCGCAAGCCAAATGACGGCTGTTCAAGAGGGGCGGATCGTGCAGATCGACGCCCATGCGATGAGCGCGACGATGCGCTCGATCTACGGGCTGGAGACGCTGTCCGAGGCGCTCTCGGAGATGTCGTTCGAATGACGATGGTGGCCGCGCAGCCACGGGTCGCGCCGCTGCGCGGCCTGTGGGGGGCGCCCCTGATCCTCGGTCTCACCATTCTCGCCGGGACCGCTATCGGCGAAACACGGCTGCCGTTCGTCACCGTCCTTCAAACGCTGGCGAACCACCTTTGGGGCGCGAGCTATCCCGTGGACGGGATCGAGGCGGGGATCATTTGGAGCTATCGCCTCCCTCGGGCCATCGTTGCCGCCTGTTGCGGTGCGGGGCTGGCGCTGACAGGTGTCGTGCTTCAGGCGCTCTTGCGCAATCCGCTGGCCGATCCCTACCTCATGGGTCTTTCGGCGGGAGCCTCGACCGGCGCGGTTCTGGTAACGGTTGCGGGCGTCGGCGGCGGCGTGATTTCCATGTCGTTCGGGGCACTGACCGGTGCGCTTCTCGCATTCGGCTGCGTCGTGGTCCTGGCCCATGCTGTGAGCGGAGGGGCGGGGGGCGGCCTTGCCACACAGGCTGCGGCCGCGATTATCCTTGCGGGCATTGCCGGATCGCAGATGTTCAACGCCCTGACGGCCTTCACCATTGCCCGCTCGGCCAATGCCGAGCAGGCGCGCGGCATCATGTTTTGGCTGATGGGCAACCTCTCGGGCATTCGATGGGAAGATGTTATGGCCTGTACGTTGGTCTCCCTTGCTGGGGTGGGCCTTTGCCTCTGGCACCGGCGCGGGCTTGATGCCTTCACCTTCGGGGCGGACGGCGCGGCGTCGCTCGGGATCAACGTACCAGCACTGCGCGGTAGCCTGATCACCGCGACCGCGATCATGGTCGGCGTTCTCGTCTCGAAGGTGGGGGCAATCGGCTTTGTCGGGCTGGTCGTTCCCCATGCTATGCGGTTTCTCGTAGGCACGCGCCACGACCGCTTAGTGCCCGCATCTGCCCTGGCCGGGGCAGTGTTCCTCGTCGCGGCCGATGTGATCAGCCGCGTTATAGTCCCGGGTCAGGTCCTCCCCATCGGAGTGGTGACTGCGCTCGTCGGCGCCCCGGCCTTTGCGCTGATCCTCGTTCGAGGTGCGCGGCGATGAGGATAGAGGTGCAGGCCCTGTCGGCGCGTGTGCATCGCACGCCGCTCCTTCAGGACATCACTCTCCGGATCGAACCTGGAGAGCTGTTCGGCCTGATCGGCCCCAACGGATCGGGCAAGTCGACGCTGATGCGCTGTCTGGCCGGGCTGCATCGGGCTTCCGTCGGGCGCGTCTTGGCTGAAGGTGCGGACCTTGTAAGGATTCCGGCTCGGACGCGCGCGCAACGCATCGCCTTCGTTGAGCAGCAAGCCGACACGACGGATCGCCTGACCGTCCTCGAAGCAGTTAAACTGGGGCGGACGCCCTACCTCTCGCCTCTGCGCGGGTGGCGCGGGGCCGACGATGCTGCGGTGTCGGACGCCCTTGGCGCGGTGGAGATGACCGCATTCGCCGATCGCCTCTGGCATACCCTCTCGGGCGGCGAACGGCAGCGCGTCCACATCGCCCGTGCGCTTGCGCAGACACCCGATCTCCTCCTGCTCGACGAGCCCACCAACCACCTCGACATCCGCCATCAGCTTTCGCTCATGGAGCTGGTCGGGAGCCTGCCGATAACCCGCGTCGTCGCGCTGCACGATCTGAATCAGGCCACGGCCTGCGACCGTATCGGGGTGCTCAGCGGTGGTCGCCTTTTCGCCACCGGCTCCCCGACCGAAGTTTTAAGCGAGCCGCTGCTTGCCGAAGTTTTCGGCGTGGCGGCCATGCGCCATTCGGCTCCGGACGGATCGCCACGCCTCCACTTTTCTCATGCTCTGTAAAGGATCACCCATGCGACTTCTGACCGCACTGATCATCTTTCCGCCGTCCATTGGATACGCCGAAACCCATGATGTGAAAATGCTCACGTGCGGAGACACCGGCGCGATGGTCTACGAGCCCGCCCATCTGCAGATCGCCCCCGGCGACACGGTCCGTTTCCAGCCAGCACAGCACGGCCACAACGCCGCGTCCATTTCCGAGATGTTGCCCGACGGTGCCGAACGCTTCATTGGGAAAATCGACGAAGAGGTCTCGGTCAGCTTCGGGATAGAGGGACGCTATGGCATCAAGTGCTCGCCGCATTACGCTATGGGGATGGTAATGATCGTCGATGTGGGAGAGGTTGATGACGCAGCGCCCCTGCCGTCTGCGTTGCCTACCCGTGCGCGAGCGCGGATGTCGGAGCTTCTTGGTCCATGACTGGCGAGTGACAGACAGAACTCGGCCCGCCGTTGATACATGAACTCCTGTGAACCGGGCCCACGTTCATGGCACGGCAAACGTTTGCTCCGTCCGGCACAGGCGACCGCAGCGAATGGCAGGAACGAACCCGTAATGACCGATGCTGCGCTATGCATGCCGCCACCGCACGCCGGAGGTTATGGCAGGGCCTGCGGCGGTCATCGACGGTGGATCGGTGGGCGGCGGGTTCGAAGCGTCCTATCGGCTGAATACATCTACCGACCCACTACCATCTACTTTGTTGCGATCCTCTCTGCGGTGTCCGTCTCCCTGTCGGGGTTGACGAGACATAGCTGGGAGACGCCTCGCCGGGCCGGGATGGTCTCCCGGCCCTGTATGTTCCGATGGTTGAGTCAGGCCGCTTCGGGAGCGCGTCGCCACCCCGGGAAGGGGTCGGGCAGATCTTCCCACTGGTGGGGTGCGAAGGTGCGTTCGTCGCCGACAAGGGCCGCATCGAGGGCTGCTGTGATTGCTGCCTTGTCCATGCCCGCGCCGATGAACACCAGTTCTTGCCGGCGATCACCGTAGGGTTCTTGCCAGTGTTGCGCGAGGTAGTCGCGCGCCTGCGGGTGATCGGGCCAGCGTTCGCGCGGCACCGTCGCCCACCAGTTGCCCATCGGCTTGATGCTGCTGAGCGCGCCGGCCAGCGAAAACTCCGCCAGCCAGTCCGGACGCGTCGCGATCCAGAAATGCCCCTTGGCACGGATCACGCCGGGCAGATCACCGCTGAGAACATCATGGACCTTCTGCGGGTGGAACGGCCGCCGAGCCCGGTAAACGAAGGACGACACGCCATACTCCTCGGTTTCCGGCACGTGATCGGCGAAGCCATAAAGCTCTTTGGCCCACATCGGGTGCAGATGCGCCTTGTCGAAGTCAAACAGCCCTGTACCCATGATGCGGTCGGCCGGAACCTTGCTTTGGTCGGTTTCGATAATCTGCGCATCGGGGTTCAGCGAAGCGATGATCTTACGCGCGGCATCGAGTTTTTCGGGCCCGGCATCGGACACCTTGTTGAGCACCACAACATCGGCAAATTCAATCTGGTCAACCAGCAAATCGACAAGGGTGCGGTCGTCCGCCTCGCCCAGGCTCTCGCCACGGTCACGAATGAAATCGTGGCTGGAATAATCGTTGAGCAGGTTTACCGTATCGACCACCGTCACCATCGTATCAAGCCGCGCGGCGTCAGACAGGCTTTCGCCGTTTTCGTCACGGAAATCGAAGGTCGCGGCCACCGGAAGCGGCTCTGAAACGCCGGTGCTTTCGATCAGCAGGTAGTCGAAGCGTCCCTCCTCGGCGAGGCGGCGCACTTCGACCAGCAGATCGTCGCGCAGCGTGCAGCATATGCAGCCGTTGGTCATCTCGACAAGCTTTTCCTCGGTCTGGCTCAGGTCGGCACCGCCGTCGCGCACGAGATCGGCGTCGATGTTGACCTCGGACATATCGTTGACGATCACCGCGACGCGGCGCCCTTCGCGGTTGTTTAGAACGTCATTGAGAAGCGTGGTCTTCCCGGCGCCGAGAAAGCCCGACAAGACGGTGACAGGCAGGCGGGTATTGCTGGGTGACATGGTGATCTCCTTGAGTGGAATGTTATAACATTACATTATTATGTTTGAGGGTGGCCCTGCAACCTGATTTACAGCCCGCGAGCGCCACGTAGGTCGCTTGCAATCAGAACGCCCCGAAATCGAAGACTAAGGGGCGTGCCTATCAGTGAAAATATCCGGCATCGTCTTCCTGCTCAGGATCGGCGATCGGGTCGAGCACCAGCAGCAGGCGTGTTTCTCCGGTCCCCGCGATCGGGGGCGAGCGATGCAGCAGACCCGCCGGTGGGCTTTCCGGCCAGCGCGTCCCGCGCAGAATGATTGGCGATCCAGTGGGGACTGTCAGAATCTCGACAGGGTCGTTGCCTGTTTCTGAGATGCCGCATTGCGTGCCGGTTCCGCGATAAGTGCACACCAGACGAGCGGTCACTGCGTCGATGTGGAACTTGCTGCAAGCATTGGTGTCGACGACGTCGAGGCGCAGCTGCACATGGTCGCAGCGCATCAGATCGCCGAAAATCAGTGCCAGTGCCGAGGCGTCTTCGATCAACATATTGCGCTCCGGGCAGTCCGGCATTTTGTGGAAATCCGTGATCTCGATCAGCGCGTTGCACACCGCCTCGGGCCGCAGGATGACGCGGGCGCGGGGCAGCTGGCTGGGGGGCAGGGCGTCGATCCAGTCTTGGAAACCGCGCAGCGGGGCGCGTTCCCAGACCGTCGCGGCGGTGCCGGGGGTATGAATGGCCGACATCCCAGAAGAATTGGTGCAGCGCTTCAACGGCGCGGTCGTGTCGAGGATCATGTTGCTGCCTTTGACGGCTGATAGGGCAAAGAGGAATGGTGCAAGACGATCCGCAGGGTGCCTGCCGCGTCCCTCTTGTAGCCGAAGCTCTTGTCGACCGTGGTGACGGTACCGTCCTTGTTGGTTAGGGTGATCCAGCCCATCCACATAGCGACATCGCCTTGGATGAAGCTGGCCGAGGTGATACTCTCGGAGGCGACCCAGCCCATGATCGCAAAGCCGTTGTCCAGCGGGTATTCCTCGGAATGGCCGCAGAAATAGGCGAGGGCCCCGGCCTTGGTCGGGCGGAAGGTCTTAGCGCCGCTGGCCATAGTGGGTTTGAACAGGACCGGACCGAGGTCGTAGCCATAGTAGCTATCGATATTGGCCGAGGCGACCTCGCGTGCGGCGTCGATCCCGCCCGCGTCAAATGCCTTGGAGATGGCGATTTTGCCATTGCCCCAGGTCTTTAGCGCTTGGTCGATGTCATCTTGGGTGATCTGCATGGGGTGTCCTTCTGTCCTGTCTGTCAATCTGCGGTGCTGGGGCGCTGGCTTTCAGCAACCAGCGCCAGTACGGCGTCGTCGAGCGTCATGGTCTCGGTTTTGTCGCTGCCGTGGCGACGCATGGTCACGCTGCGGGCCTCGGCCTCGCGCGCGCCAAGCGCGATCTGCAGGGGGATTTTCTGCAGCGCGTGCTCGCGGACCTTGTAACCGATCTTTTCGTTGCGCAGGTCGCTCTCTACCCGCAGGCCCGCGGCCTTGAGTGCCGCCGTGACCTCGCGCGCCCAGTCGTCGGCGGCCTCGGTAACCGTCGCCACGACTACCTGCACCGGTGCCAACCAAAGCGGCATATGGCCGGCGTGGTGTTCGATCAGGATGCCGGTGAAACGCTCTAATGAGCCAAAGAGTGCGCGGTGCAGCATGACTGGCGGCAAACGGTCGCCCGAGGCGGCCACATAGGTCGTGCCGAAGCGTTCCGGCAGGTTAAAGTCCACCTGCAGCGTGCCGCATTGCCAATCGCGCCCGATGGCGTCGCGCAGCACATACTCCAGCTTGGGCCCGTAAAAGGCGCCTTCGCCCTCGAAAATCGTGTAGGGATGCGCGGCCTTATCCAAGGCCTGCCGCAACGCCTCCTCGGAGCGGTCCCAGCTTTCGTCGCTGCCGATCCGGGCTTCGGGGCGGGTCGAGAGTTTGATGCGCACGTCCTCGAAGCCGAAATCGCGATAGATCGACAGGACCAGATCGTTGACCTTGAGGCACTCCTCGGTCAGTTGGTCCGGCGTGCAATAGATGTGTGCGTCGTCCTGCGTGAGGCTGCGCACGCGCAGCAACCCATGCAGCGCGCCCGATGGCTCGTAGCGATGCACTTTGCCGAACTCCGCGATCTTCAGCGGCAGGTCGCGGTAGCTCTTGGTGCCTTGGCCGTAGATCAACATGTGGCCGGGGCAGTTCATCGGTTTCAGCGCATAGTCGCGGTGGTCCTCAGTCTTGGCCAAGAACATATTCTGGCGGTAGTTCTGCCAGTGGCCCGAGGTCTCCCAAAGCGCGCGGTCCATGATGTCGGGGGAATTGACCTCGATATAGTCGGCCGCTTCCTGACGGTCGCGCATATAGCCGATTAGGGTCTGGAACAGGCGCCAGCCCTTGGCGTGCCAAAAGACCGAACCGGGGGCCACTTCCTCGAAATGAAACAGGTTCATCTCGCGCCCAAGGCGGCGGTGGTCGCGCTTTTCGGCCTCGGCCATCATCTGCATATGCGCGTCGAGCGCTGGCTGGTCAGCAAAGGCCACGCCATAGATGCGGCTGAGCATCTGGTTGTCGCTGTCGCCGCGCCAATAGGCGCCCGCCACGCGGGTCAGCTTGAAGGCGCTGCCGGCATCATGGGTGCTGCGCATATGCGGGCCGCGGCACAGGTCGAGCCAATCGCCCTGGCGATAAATCTTGACCGGCTCGCCCTCCGGGATCGCATCCAGCAGCGCCAGCTTATAGGTCTCGCCCGCGGCGGCAAAATGCTCTCGCGCCGCATCGCGGCTCCATTCTTCGTAGGTGAACGGGGTCTTGGCGGCGATGATCTCGCGCATTTTCTTTTCGATGACCGGCAGGTCTTCGGGGGTGAAGGGGGTGTCTCGCTCGAAGTCATAGTAGAACCCATGCTCGATGGCCGGACCGATGGCCGCCTTGGTGCCGGGCCAGAGCGTCTGCACTGCTTCGGCGAGTATATGGGCAAGGTCGTGGCGGATCAGTTCCAGAGTGCGCGGATCGTCGCGCGACATGAGCTCAACGTCGGCGCCATCGGGCAGGGGGGCCGAGAGATCGGCGACCGTGCCATCGACGACGGCAGCCACCGTACGTCTGGCAAGGCTGGGGCTGATGCTGGCGGCAAGATCGGCGGCGGTGCTTGTGGAGTCAAGCGCGCGGGTCGCACCGTCTGGCAAGCGGATATGGATCATGGAGGGTCTTTCTTTCGGATGGGCGCGGGGACGGTCTGCGCTGGCGTTGGTCTTGGGCCTTTGCGGCGCGGCCGATTAATCATGGAGCTCGGTGCTGTCGGCCATCATGCCACCCGGCGGAGTTTCACTCGGCGTCCAATTCTCGGGACGCATCAAAAGCGCCTCGAGACTTTCGGCCAGTTCCGCCTCATCGACATTGCGCGCGATGACCACGACCCGGCTAGTGGTGTCCTTACCGGACCAAGACTTCAGCGGTACAGGGGCGTCGAAGATGTGCTGCACGCCGTGGAACACAAAGGGATATTGCAGGCCCTCGACGTGCAGAATGCCCTTCATGCGCAGAATATCGGGGCCCCGGAGCATCATGAGCGTATCCAGCCATGTATCAAAGACTTCGGCGGGAATGGGGTGGGACACCTCGATCGAGGCCGAGCAGATCCCGTGGTCGTGCCCGCGGTGCTGCGTTGGGGGCGATGGATTGAAAGTCGCAGGCGCGTCAGGTTTGACAGCAATCCCCGAGAGGCCAGCCAACGGATCGGGCTTGGCCGCCCTCTCGGTTTGCGTCGCCGCCAGACCCAGCCAGTTGTCAACATCCGAAGAGGTCACATCCGCGCGCATCGCGGTCAGACCAAAGAGCGTGCCGACCGGCACCTTGCCGTGGTCGGCACGGACATAGCGCGCCGTGGTGTTGAGCTTGCTCAACCGCTTCTCGAACCGGGAAAGATCAAAGGGATCGACGAGATCGGTCTTTGACAGGATCAGCAGGTCGGCGATGGCCACCTGATGCACCGCCTCGAATTGCTGATCGAGCGTTTTCATCCCAGTCGCCGCATCCGCCAGCGTCACGACGCCATCGAGCCGGAAGGCCTCGGCAATGTTGTAGTCGGTCACCATGGTATGCACGATTGGCCCCGGATCGGCGATTCCGCTGGTTTCGATCACAACGCGGTCGAAGTCGATGAGCCCTTCTTCGCGCTTGTCCATTAGGCTGTCGAAGGTTTCGACCAAATCGCCCAGAACAGCGCAGCACAGACAGCCCGATTGCAGCAGAATGGTTTCCTCGGTCATCTCCTCGATCAGGTCGTGATCCAGACCGACATCGCCAAATTCGTTCATGATCACGGCGATCCGACCGGCCTCGGGATCGCGGATCAGGTGGTTCAGCAGCGTCGTCTTTCCCGAGCCCAGAAACCCCGTCAACAAGGTGACCGGAACGCGTGTATCCTCGACTGTCATGTGGTCCCCCTTCCGTGGAATATTTGCTTTTCGCCATGTTTGTTATGATATAACATAGCTTCACGCAAGGGACTCGAAAGGACCAAGATGCCGGCATTGAACTTTGAAGCCCGCCGCTCCGTGGAGCAGGTCGAGGAAAGCACTGATCTTGCGCCCAAGTTCGGCCCTGATGGCCTGATGCCCTGCGTCACCACTGATGCCGCTACGGGAGAGGTCTTGATGCTGGGCTGGATGAACGCCGAGGCTTTCCGCCTGACCATCCAGACCGGAGAGGCGCATTACTTTAGCCGGGCGCGGCAGGTCCTATGGCACAAGGGCGCGACCTCTGGACTGGTTCAGAAGCTGGTCGAAGCGCGGATCGACGACGATCAAGATGCGCTGTGGCTGCGCGTCGCCGTCAACGGCTCAGGCGCGTCTTGCCATGTAGGCTACCGCTCCTGCTTTTACCGGGCCGTCCCGCATGGGGCAGATGCCGGTGCGCCGCTGGCCTTTGTTGAGGATAATAAGACATTCGATCCCGTGGCCGTCTACGGTGACGTGCCGAACCCAACCCAACTCTGATCCGTTCTCGGACGGGGACGTCGAGGATGCGCGATTGAATGGGCGCAACCGAAAGGTTTGAAGGAGGGCGGCCCGATGCGCCGCAGGCGATAGGCTGAGAGGATTGTTTTGACAAACCCGAATGCAATGGAGACAGCAAAAGCCCTCTGGCATAGGCAGCGGATCAAGCGGCTGGTGCGGTCCCGACTTGGCCACGGGGTCGCCTGCCTTGTCTCTGTGCGCGAGACAATCTGCACGGACCCGGACTGTCCGGGTCCGGCAACTGAAGTTCGCGTGGTCAATGTCAGCATGCAGGAATTCAGGCTTACGATCCACAAGCCACTGGATGCTGTTGTAATTGCGGATATCTCGGGCGTTATCTGAGGCGGGATCCGGTGGCCGGAACAGCGATGCCACATGATAACGGCCAAACGACAGGTTGCTTCGCATTGCGGGCAACCGATGTAGCGAAGTTAAAGCTCGCAACCCGATCTATCTAACGATGGCATCGGCGACTGCGGGAATTCTCAGGCTCACAAGAAATCGTAAATACTTTCGCAAGCGGGTCTCTAAATGATAAAAGGATTCGGTTAGTGCAAATGGCTGCAACGCAGCATTTTGAGCTGTCGCCAAAGGTGCCTTTGGGTCGAACATCCTCGTTAGAAATGAGCGGATCGCAGGCATTTGCTGCAGCATGCGCGTCAGTGCTAACGCGGCCCTCCAGTTGGGGCCATGCTATTGAGCGCTGTGTGAACTACGCACGGCTTAATAGCAGACCGTCAATTGGAGCGCAGTGCTGCACTTTCTAAGTGATGCCAATGGTCTCAGCTCAGCTCAGTACCAGGGTCTGTTATGACATGAATCGATAATCGGCTAAGAATTTTGCGAATTTGCGAACGCCGACCCGGCCATTTTCCGGCTTCCACATGAAACCCAACGGGGCGAGCGGCTCGGTCAGCGGTGATATAACCTCTTTTAGCGCGCCCGTTTCAATTTCTGCCAATAACACGCTACGCGGTAATAACGCGGCATAACCGCAAGATACTAACAGATCTCGGGTTAGGCTGGGGATATGCACGTCGATCTGACAGAGCTTCAAGGATGGCCAATCATGTCGAGCGGCCCTGTTCTCAAGCTTGTTTCGCGCGACGGAGCCCACCCGATGCAACATCCAAGTCGCCTCAGAAAGATCGGTATCGCTTGGGCGCTCACAGGAGATAAGCGGATGCGAAGGTGCGCAGACAGCCGTCAGCCTATCATCAACCAGTTCAACGAATGACCATCCCTCTGGGGTCGCGGTCGGAGCGCGCATGAGGATTAAATCGCTATTGTTGTCCAAGGCTTCACTTATCGAGTTTCCATCGCGCAGCGGAACGATATGAAGTTGAATGTCGGGATGCGTGCGGCTGAACGCGGCGAGAGTGCCTTGAAGCACGCCGCCCACGGCCGCGGGGCTTGCCGCGATACGAACGACGCCACCTTTCTGCTGCATCTCATTGGCTATCCGCTCGGCCGCATCGCCTAAAATGGACAGAATTTGCTGTGCGGCGGGTAAAAGCTCTGCTCCGGCAGTTGTGAGGGATACGCCGCGCGCATGGCGCAAGAAAAGCTTTGTCTCCATCAGACGCTCTAATTCAGCCACTGTTTGTGACACCGCAGGCTGTGTCATGTTCAACTGGATTGCCGCTTTTCGCATGCTGCCAAATTCCGCGAGAGCAATCAGAAGATGCATATGCCGAAATTTCGCGCGAAGCGTAAAACGGTTGAGCAAAATGGATGCATTCAGGCCCACGATATGCACTATCCTTATCGACTATTTTTATAAGTTATCGCCTGCGAGGGGAGCCTTGCAAGGTATTCTACAGTACAGCGGTTCCTATCGAGGCGGCTCTTTGTCCGTCAATGCGTTTGAGGAGAATGGTGTTGCTGAAGACCTTGGGTATATTGATGTGTTGTGTCTGCCTGCCCGGCGGAGGGCTGCTGGCCGATGTTGGTAAATCCAAAGAAGAATACGCCGTCCTCGGGCGTGCCGCTGCGGGGGCGGGCTTTGATGGGTACGCGTCGCTTTGCGACCTTGAAAGGCCCATCCGCAACGTGAACGTTAAACGCGAACGCAAGCCGCGCCCAAGTGGCAAAGATGGGCAACGCCGTCCGACCAATCGGTATGAGTTCAAACCCATCCCGGCCACCCAAGTTTTCGACAATCTTTGGTTTCTCGGCACGCCGTCTGTGACGACTTGGCTGTATGGCACCCCCGAAGGCTACCTATTGATTGACGGCCTTGGGACGGACGAAGATGCGCAAAAACATGTGTTGGACGCTATGCAAGATGTGGGGCTCGACCCTTCGGCGATTGAGGCGATTTTGGTCACACATGGGCATGGCGATCACTATGGCGGCGCTGATTACCTGTCCGAGGCCCTCAATGTGCCGATCTTGATGACACAAGAAGACTGGACGCTTGTCGGTGGGCTTGGGGTGCACCCGCGCTTTGGCCCCGCGCCGGAACAGGGCGGGACTGTTGAAGACGGACAGACTTTGAAGTTCGGCAATTCCTCACTTCAGGTTCACTCCACGCCGGGTCATACGCCGGGGACAGTCTCACCGATATTTACGGTCTACGACGGGGAAGACGTGCATTCTGCGTTGCTATGGGGGGGTACTGGCTTTAATTTTGGCCCGGTTGTCGAGATATTCGAGTCCTATGCCGCCTCAGCACGGAAGATGCGCCGGCATGCGCAGCGTGCCGATGTCGATGTTTTCATCTCCGGCCACCCGGGGCGCGACGGCACTGTCCAGCGTCTAAAGGAACTGCAGGGCCGTGCGCCGGGCGAGCCCCATCCGTTCGTCAGGCAGCATGAAGGGGAGCTGTTTGACGTGCTTGAAAACTGCGCACTTGCGCAGGCAGAGCGATTTCGGGCGGTCACCAAAACCGATAAGTAATTCCGATACCTTAATCGCGCAAATGATGGCACATCTACGCCTCTGCGCTTGTCCGGCGTGTAGACGCCTCATAAACAGTTCCCTAACGGCCCAGGCAGTGTCGCAGCACACGCCCCCAGGCGACGTCTCAAATCCAGGATAGAGTTATGCGTACACTTTCACGGGCTTCCCAAGCCCTGTTTTCGACCACGATCCTTTTGACCAGTCCAAGCTTGGTCTCGGCGCAGAATAGCGAAAGCTATGAACTGGGCACCTTGGTCCTGTCTGCCGCTGGAGTTGCCACCGATCCGCTGACGGCGCCTGCCAGCGTTACCGTTCTCAAAGGTGCGGACCTCGAAGCGGAAAGCTACACCGACCTGACCGACGCAGTTGAAGACGAGGCCGGTGTTTTTGTAGACAACAATGACAACATCACCTTCCGCGGGTTGCGGGCAGAAGATACATTGATCTTGATCGACGGACAGCGGGTCAACACCCGCCAGTCGCGCACCAATGGTTCAGGGGGATTGGATCAGCTTTATGTGCCGCCCGCTTCGGCCATTGACCGCATTGAGGTCGTGCGTGGGCCGATGTCCTCGCTTTACGGCTCTGAGGCGCTTGGCGGGGTGGTGAATATCATCACCAAACCTGTGGCCGAAGCTTGGACAGGCTCCCTAACGTTTGAAAGCCTGATCCCCGAAAGCTCGGAAGATCGGCGCTCAAACCAAGCTTCATTCTATCTCAGTGGTCCGCTGGTCGGGGATGCGGTTGGGCTTAAACTTTGGGGGCGGACACTGGGCCGCAACAGCAGTACCGATGTGGGCAGCAGTGACCGCGACTTGACTGACCTCAACGCCGTTCTGAATTGGGTCATCGCGCCGGATCATGAAGTCTCGTTGCGCTATGGGCGTTCTGACACAACCAACGAAGACGAGAGCCTGCGCGGCTCCACAATGGTCTCTACCCTGCGCGAAGATGAGCGTGAGACTCTGGGCTTGGGCTATGAGGGCTACCTGAGCGGTTGGGATGTAACAGCCCTATTGGCGTATGAGAAAGCCAAACGCGCCACGCCCACCTCGTCGGTCGGACGCATCATCGACTTTGAGACGACAACCTTGGATGTCAAAGCCTCCCGCGAGTTGGAGTGGCACGGCCTGCATCAATTCACGGTGGGAGGGCAGTATCTTTCCTCTGACTTGACCGATATGAACCTCGGCTCAACCGACACCACCCAACGGTTTGAATTTAGCAACTCTCAAACTTCCCTGTTTGTCGAAGACATCTGGTCCATCACAGACCGTTTCGATCTGACACTCGGTGCGCGCTATACCGATGACGAACGCTTTGGCGGCAAGCTCACGCCGCGGATCTGGGGATCGTACGAACTTGCCTCGGACTTCTACATCAACGGAGGCATTTCCAGTGGGTACAAGACACCGGAATTGCGGGATGCGAATGAAAACTACTACCTGCCCACAAACGGCAGCCGGAGTGGCGATGCAATCCAAGGCAATCCGGACCTCAAAGCGGAAAGCAGCCGGAACTATGAGTTTGGCCTGCGCTTTGACAATGGTCAAAGCAGCTTCTCAGCCACGATGTTTCAGATCGATTTCGACGACAAGATCGACAGCCAACTCGTGGCCACAGGTGGCGCTCCGCAGGGTGGTGATCTTTACCGCTATGTAAACGTCGATCACGTGCGCAACCGAGGGCTTGAATTCGCCGCCGGGCACTTTTTGACCAATAATCTTGAGCTTAGTGGCAGCGTTACCTTGCTCGAATCCGAGCAACGCAGCGGCGTATTCGCAGGCCAACCCTTAAACCGCACGCCTGAGACCCAAGCCAAGCTCCGTCTTGATTGGCAGTCCCCTGCGCCGGAGCTCGCGCTTTGGGGCACGGCGAATTACATCGGCACATCGTTATCGGCCTCGCAGGACAGAACTGGTGCGGTGGTTGTAAGCGATTATGATAGTTACGCCACGGTTGATATCGGCGCAAACTACAGGGTGAACGACAGTGTCAGTCTTAGTGGCGCGATCTACAATCTCACGGATCGAGACATCAACAGTGATGACCATGGTAAAACCCAGAACGGAAGAACGTTCTGGGTCAGCTTGACGACAAAGTTCTAATTGCCGGCTTAGCAGTGCGGCGCAGGGGGTAATCAGTCCCCTGCGCAGCGGGTTTGGGCCACATTCTGGGCGTTTCAGATTGGGTGGCGATTGCTAGTTCATCCACGGCGGCACGGCCAAAACCACATGCGTCACTGCCGCGTCGACAGCATAGAAGGACCAGTGCAGTCCATAGGCCCACCGGAACCCGTATCGCGTACGTAGATAGAGATAAGGGATCACCAGACCGAAGATCGCAGCGGCGATGGTGAAGCGTGCAACGTAGAGCGACGTGAAGCCGTCGAAAATCAACATCAGATGAAAACCACCGAACATCACGGCCATACCGATAGAGATTAAGCGCAGTCTGAAACCCGCGCGATGCGCGCTCAATACCATCGCTGCGACTAAGGTTTGCTGGAATAGGATGTCGGCGGATTTGGGCAGGTAATACCATGCAGAGGCGAACATGAACTCCGGCGGGTTCGGTGGCGCGCGCACTTCGGACACGTCTGGCAGCAAAGGCAGGACCAGCGTCACGAACGCTCCATAGATCAGCAGGATCGGCAGCAAAGCCACAATGTGTCCCATAATCCGGCGTAGTGTGACGTGCATCGAAAAGAGGGGGCGGAAGAGCGCCAGCGCCACGGCGCTCCAAACCAGATAGAAGCCGGTGAATAGGATCGGCGCATCGTCATAGCCGCTTTCGAACGACCATCCGTTGACCAGCGCGTAATAGCACCAACTTGACACTGTCCAGAGGACCGCCACCGTCACGATGACGAGGCCCAGCATTTGGGCGGGTCGCGGCGGGCCGACGGCAAAAAGGGATGCGACGCGCGTGTTTGGCATGAATTGGCCCTTATCTGTGGTGGTTTGAGAAATGGGTTGCGCTCGAAAATCAGTTAGCATACGAACTGTAAGTATGGCAACTGACTTATTCAAACTTCACTTCCTGCTTCATTCCGCCACGTTGGTGGAGGAGGAGCTGCGCAAGCGTCTTGCGCGTATTGACATGCGACCAAGGCAGGCGCGGATGATTGACGCGCTTGCCCGGATGGAGCCTGCGTCACAGGTGACGTTGGCCCGCGCGTTCGGCATCACCCCCTCCAGTATGAGCACCATGACGGCGCGCCTGATAGATGGGGGCTACATCACCCGCGTTATCGACCCCAATGAGACCCGAAGTAACATCCTTCGACTGACGGATAGGGGCCGCGATTTGCTCGCGGATATTCATGAAGCATGGCGCGATATCGACGCGATGATCGCTGCGCGTTTGGGTGAAACTGACGCGCAAACGCTTTCCACTTTAACGCGCGCGCTGCGCGACAGCCTGGGCGGTCACGCCCCCGGTCGCGCTGTGCATGCCGAACAAACCGAACCATTGGAGACAAATAGATGAGACCATCCACACTCCTGGCAGCGTCAGCGTCATTTGCGCTGCTCATCCCTGGTGCGGTTTACGCACATCCCGACCCCGCCCAGTTTGCGCAAACTGCGTTTACGCAAGATCCTGCAATCGTCGAATGCGCGCTTGAGGATGGCACCCAAGCCGAGTGCTATGAGTTCACAGTCGCATACAAACCGGACGGGCTGGAGACCGGGCCGTTTTGCCCATCCAACCTCGCCGAGATAGGCGGCATCTGGGATTGGGACGGCGAAGAGGCTGGGCTTTATCGGCTTGACCGCGCCCTTTTCGAGATGCTGGCCGCTCAGGGCTATCAATTCTATGACGACAACGGCGACATCGCGATCAGCGATCCCGGAGCAGGCGGCCGCCCCGATGCAGATCATGCTTGTCTGGAAGCATCCGAAGATGACACTGTCGTGATCACGATGCGCCTGCCGGTGGATCCGGTCATGGCGGAAACGCCGACCGACCTCGGCACTGTGGCATCGGTTGGCGTTGCACTCGACGGGGTGCCAATCTTTGCCGACGCACCTTCGGTGTTGGACACCGGCCATCTGCCTGCGCTGGACGTTTGCGGCGGGCACATTGACCCCGGTGGCTGGTATCACTGGCACGGCACGTCTACCGACATTGAAACCGCGCTGGAAGCCGAAGGCGTTTCGGCCGATTGCGCACTGACGCAGGATGCGAGCGCGCAGTTCGGTTACGCCTTCGATGGCTTTCCAATGTTCGGCAGCATGGAAGCTGATGGTAAAGGGCCGGAAGGGCTGGACGCATGCGGCGGGCACATCGGACCGACAGTGCTTGGCGAGACCTATCACTACCATGCCTCTGAAAGCTTTCCGAACCTGCCCGCGTGCCTGGTTGGCGTGATGGCCGAGGACAATTTCGCGACAACGGCGGATGGGGGGATCGGCGCAGAAAGAGCGAACGGTGGCCCCCAAGGCGGTCAGTTGCCGCCGGGTTTTGATGAGGCGGCCGCGTCCCTTGGCGTGACAGCCGAAGCATTGATGCAAGCGATTGACGATGCCGGTGGTCGTGAGGCCGACCTTGCCGAGGTCGCCGAAACGCTCGGCGTGGATGATGCTGCGCTGCGCGACGCCCTGCCAACACCACCCAACCAATAGTACTTCATCGAGGCGTCTGAAATGAACCGCACCTATCTTTCCGCACTCCTTGTCGCAGTCAGCGCAACCAGTGCCTTTGCCCAGACCGATGAACGTCTGGCCGAGATTTCCACCTTCTTCGTCTCAGCGGATGTCATTTCCGGCCCCGAGGTCGTGGAATGCACACTTTCGGGCGGCGCGCAGACCGAATGTTTTTCTATCACGGTCAGCGGCAATCCGTTGGATTACACACCTGGCCCGTGGTGCCCGACCAACATTTCGCAAGGCCCAGAAGCGGGCGGCATCTGGCTGGAAAACGGCGAGGTCCATGATGTCGACGGCGACTTTATTGCTAACCTCGCCGAATTTTATGGCGACACGAACTGGCAACTGTTTGATGAAACCACCGGAGATGTCCGCTACACAGGCACGCTTGAGGCTTGCGAAGCAGCGGCACGTCCCGATGTTGCGGAGGAATACCAGAACTACTGTGTCCAATGCCTTCCGGAATATATTTCTGACGACACCACACTGACCTATGTGATCCCGCTTGAACCCATCGCCGCCGATAATGCGGGCGAGACGGGTCGCACCGGGTCCGGGGTCGCTTATAACGGCGTGCGGTTGGATGGTCCTGCGCCGGTTGATGCAATCCTAAGCGCCTACACGATTGCGGCCTTCGATGATTGCGGTGGGCACATCAATCCCCATGTCGGCTACCATTATCATGCTGTCACCGATTGTCTGGAAGATAGCCCTGTCGCGACTGACGACGGTGGCAAAGGCGCACAAATTGGCATCGCGATGGATGGCTACGCGATCTTTCCGCACCTGATGGCAGATGGGTCGCATCCCACAGGTCTTGACCAATGTAACGGCCGCGTCGGGGATGATGGCGTTTATTACTACCACGCGGGTGCGGCAGGTTCGAACGCGATCTTAGGCTGTATGACTGCGCAAGCCGGTTGCACACTGAATAACCCTGACGGCATCTGTGACGCCTCCGCGCGTCCACAGCGCCCATAGGGAAAAAGGTGAGATGCCGGGACGGTCGGGAACCGGCCCGACCAACCGGAACGGCGTAAATTAAGACACCGAATGTAAAAACTGGAAACCTAAGGCTAATATCAAAGTGACACTTTCAGACACACCCGCCCGCTACGGTCTTGTCAGTCGATTGCTGCACTGGGGCATGGCGGCCCTTTTTGCGGCGCAGTTTGTTTCTGCCGCCGCGCATTGGGCTTTGCCGCGCGAGAACGCCTTGCGCGAAGCTCTATGGAGCTATCACACCGACCTCGGAATCACGCTGTTCTTTCTGGTTCTGGTCCGGGGGGTCTGGGGCTTAATGAACATTTCCAAGCGCCCAGAACAATCTGGCCGCATTGGAACGGCCGCGGTCGCAGGACACGCCGCGATCTATGCCCTTATGGTGATCGTCCCGGCCAGCCGTATTCTGGCGGCCGCAGGCAGCACCCGCGGGTTTAGTTATCTCGGCATTGAGATTTTCGCGCCGCGCGCGGTCGAGGTTGCGTGGATGCAGGTCGCATCCGAATGGCATGGCGAGATGGGTTGGGTTCTGGCGCTTTTGGTGCTCGGGCATATCGCAATGGCCGTCATCTGGCACAGAATAGTGCGACAGGACGGCGTACTGGAGCGCATGGCCGGATGAAATTAGAAAGAGTGGCAAAATTAGTCACACTTTCAGCGATCCCGATAGATGCTGTTGCGGAAGTCTTGGAATTGCCCGGCATGCCGCCCCCTCGAAAGCGCAGGACCATACAATACTCTTGGAAGGACAGATTCCGATGAAAGTTGAGCAACCGGCATTGGGCAGGAAAGGAATTCTATTTTTCTTGATCGTGTTGGGTGCATTTCCGCCTCTGACGATGGATCTTTACCTGCCTGCCCTGCCGAAAATGGCCGAGATCTTCTCAACCAGCACCGCGATGGTGAACCTGACGCTCGGAGCCTACATGGTCGCCTTCGCCGTGGGCATGCTGTTCTGGGGACCACTGAGCGAACGCACCGGTCGCAAACCGATCCTGTTTGCCGCACTGGGGCTGTATATCCCAGGCAGCCTTCTGTGCGCATTCGCGTTCAACATCGAAGCGCTGATCGCGTTCCGCGTGCTGCAGGGATTTGGTGGCGGTGGCGTCACTGTCATCGGCACTACGATCGTCAAGGATTTGTTCGACGGTCGCGACCGGGAGAAAGCACTGGCGATCATCATGTCACTGGTTATCGTGGCTCCTATGGTTGCGCCGGTACTGGGGGCCTTCCTGCTTAAGATCGCGTCTTGGCAGATATTGTTCATCGTTCTTGCCGGTTTCGGCTGCGTCGCAGCTTCGCTCGTCATACTTTATCGGGAGACGCTTGAAGAGAAATCGACTGACCCTGTCCTGAAGACTTGGAACCGATTGGGTGCAGTTCTCGCAAACTCGCGCTTCGCCTACCTGTTATTGATCTTCTCAATGGCTCCCATGTGCCTGATGGCGTTTATCGGTATCGCCGCTTATGTCTATATCGACGGGTTCGGCATGTCCGAGCAGGGGTTCAGCTTCATTTTCGCTTTCAATGCCATATGCGCCGCCTTCGGACCCGTCCTGTATCTGCGACTTGCGCGTGTCATCCCGGTTCAAAGCATCGTTCTGGGTAGCTTTGTGGTGGTGGTGCTGGCTGGCATAGCAATGTTGCTTGTCGGAGGGCTGTCGCCTTGGCTATTCGCTGCGCTGGTTGCGCCAACAACAGTCGCGGTTATCACCGTACGCGTTCCCGGCGCGAACCTGATGCTGGACCAGCAATCTCGTGATACCGGCTCGGCTGCGGCACTTATCCAGTTCAGCGTTACGATGATGGGTGCTGTCGGCATTCAGGTTGTTTCCATGAATTCGCAAAACTTGATTTGGACCTACGGACTGCTGTTGGCCTTTGTCGGAACCACATGCGCCGTTTTGTGGATGATGGTTGACACCGGCAATTCGTCGCCAACACCGCAACCATTTCTGCTCAGCCCAATCAAGATGTCATCTCGGCTCCTTGAACGTGTAACGCTTGAAGCAAAATCAAACCGGATTAAAGATAATCGCATGCTGACATTGCTAAGAACCTTACCTCTGACTGTCCTTGTCCTCAGCAGCGCTGCAAACGCCCAATCGGCAGCAGAGGTTGCGCGGTATGACCAGCTCGTGGCTCGGTTTCAGACCGCCACGGTTGTCGGCCTCCCCGAGATCGCTGACTGCACGTTGTCGGGCGGAACACAGACTAGCTGTTTGAAGATCACGGTCGTCGCCGCCCCGTCCGATCACATCACCGGCCCCTTTTGCCCGCGCACGATCACGGACACGGCAGAGGATGGCGGTAAATGGTTCGTTGACGGTAAGGTGCGTGATGTGGATGGCGCATTTATCGTGAACCTTGCTAAAATCTACGGTGACGATGCCTGGCAGATGTTCGATCCCGAAACCGGCGAAGTCTACGTTCGCGCGGGCGAGATTGGCTGTATCGTCGCGGGCGATCCGACCAACGAAACGGGCCAGCCTGACAATATTTGCGTGGAATGCGAACTTGGCTATGTCGGCCACACCGTCACGCAGACCTATTTCATCCCGCTGACTCCTGTTCCCGTTGCACAATCGGACGATCGGATCGGGGCGAGCACGGGGATTGGGCTTGCCTTCAACGGGGTGAAATTTTACGCCCCGGCACCCCTAGACCTGATCCTTGGCGGGCACACGCTGGGGCCGTTTGATGATTGCACCGGGCACATCAATCCGCACACAGGCTATCACTACCACGGTGTCACCGAAGGCTGCGGCGCGCGCGTTGCGGCTGTGGTGGTGGGGCACGCCGACATGATCGGCGTCGCGATGGACGGCTTCGACATTTACGACCGTTTGGACGCGGATGGCATTGAACCCGATGACCTCGATACTTGCCGTGGTCATGAGGTTGAAGGTCTCGGCTACCACTATCACGTCAACCCGACTGCCGAAAATCAGGTCATCGGATGTTTCGCCGCCGAGACCGGATGCAGCAGTGGCGACGCAGAGGCGACATGCGATGCGTCAACACAGCAACGCCCCCCGCGACCATAACTTCATTTCCATCAGGAGACCTTCCATGAGACGCGCTCTCACCGCCACTGCCCTACTTGCGCTATACGCAACAAACCTATCTGCCGAAGTCTTCTCTGCCGACGTCTGGGCTGACAACTGGTTCGAAATGCACATCAATGGCGAACAGGTCGCAATAGACAGCGTTCCGATCACAACAGAGCGTTCCTTCAATGCCGAGAGTTTTCAGTTTGAGGCCGAGCGCCCCTTTACGATCGGCCTTGTCGCCAAGGATTTCATCGAGAATGATACCGGCCTCGAATACATCGGCACAGGCCGACAGCAAATGGGCGATGGCGGCATCATCGCGCAGATCTTGGATGCGACCGGCGCACCTGTTGCGGTCAGCAACGCCGACTGGCAATGCCAGGTCATCCATACCGCACCGCTCGATAAAGCCTGCGAGGACGAAGCCAACCCCGTCGCAGGCGAAGGGGTCTGTGACAACGACATCACTGATGAACCCGAAGGCTGGGATGTCGCTGGTTTTGACGCATCCCATTGGCCGCAAGCCGACGTCTATACTGCCGCACAGGTGGACCCCAAGATGGGCTACGGTGACGTCACATGGACCGGAACTGCCGAGTTCATCTGGGGGCCGGACCTTGAGCAAAGCAATACGGTGCTGTGTCGCCTGACGGTTGAATGAGTGCCACCAAAGCTGAAAGCCAACACCACAAACAAGGAAAATTACCATGAACGGTCAACCAATCTGCACAACTATTGCCGCCTTGCTCATCGCCACGGCGGCTCAAGCCGAAACCGTCGAGATCAATCTTATTGATATGCTCGACAACACTCAGGACGGCTACTGCATCGATATCTCCGGCGGGCAGGGCGCGCAGGCTGACCCCGCTGATGGGTTGCAAGGCCACACCTGCTATAGTCCGCAGGGCGAAATCTTTGTTGATCAGGGATTTGATTCCGACCAGTTCGCCGAAGGTGTTTTCTATATGCCCAAGTTCGACGTCTGTATGCAGGCCGCCTCGACCGAGGCAGGTTCGGCACTTGAACTGGCATCCTGTGACGGGTCTGACGCGCAGAGCTTTACCTTTACCGATGCGGGAACAATCACACCCGCCTCGGCCCCAGAAACGTGTGTGACACTTGGCGAAGATACGCGCTCGGGCCGAAGCGATACCAATCAGATCAAGGCAATGACACTGGAGTCCTGCGACGACGCCAAGATGGCGTATCAGGCCTGGAGCTTCCGCACGGCGGAATAATTTGCGATAAGCGCGGCACAGGCGGCTGCCCCCCTAGGGTGGCCGTCTTGTTCAATGGTTGGACAGTTGAATTGTCCATTGATCCGCAACTCCAAGTGGCATTCGGCCCGTGCTTCATAAGCTGAGACACGGTTGGATAGGCGGGGCGGACAAAAGCTTGGCCTGTTTTCAGGGCATAAGGCCGAGGCTTGTACGGTACTCGATTGCGCTGCTGGCTGACCAAAGTTGGGTAGCAGAACAGGTGGGCTGAGCCTCCGCCACTTCACTACATGATAGCTATGAGACTGTGATTGAATGTGTGAAACCCTGGGTGACCCCATCCTCGATATGTCTGCCTTATTGATGTTGTGTTATTTGGTTCGCTCTGGGGGGTAGACGCCGTTAAGATAGGGGCAGGATCCAGGGCAGGGAATGTATTATGTTTCGCCTACAGCGGCCACAAATTACTCATTCCAGTTCACTTGCGCTTACAAGGCGTGTGGCCAAATCGAGTGCGGTAGTAAGATGCAAAGCGACCCATGTGCGAGAAGCCGCAAGAATAAGCGGCCTCGGAAACGCTGGGCACATCACGCCGGGCATGGAGCAGGTAATGCGCCGCGTCCAATCGGGTATCGCGCAAGACCTGCATCGGTGTCTTTCGAAAAACCCGCAGAAATGATTTTTGCAGCGTACGGACATTCACTTCGGCCGCGGTCGCGATATCAAGCACTGTGATCTGTTCGGCTAGGTTGGCATGCATGAACTCGAGCGCATGGCGGATGTCGCGGGGTCTGGTGCCGCCATCCGATCGGGCAATTATATGAGAAATATTGCTCTTTTGGAGTGTCAGTAACGCATAAACCAAATCATGCTCAACCTGCAGGTCACTGCCCGAAAGGGGGCGCTGAAACAGCCCGCCGTTTTCAATCGCAGCCGCGCATGCGGCAAAGGCGCGTTGCAGTTTTCTACCGTTGGGTCGTGTGAAATCGACCTTCATATCAAAGCGGATCGGGCCGGGAGGCGGTGCCCCTGTGAGATTGCGGGCAACGGTCTCAAGATGCGCACTATCGATCTGGAACAAGAGCTTTTGACAGCTTTCCCCCCACCGCAAAAGCGCAGAGCGGTCAGGATTTAAAATCGTTCCCATGCCGACATGCGCAGTCATCTCGTCGCCCCGGTGCGCAACGCTGGCTTTGCCCGACAACGGCATCTGGAACAAATAGAAAGAGCCTAATTCGCCCGGATCAACGGTGACCTCGGCTCCGTAAGATAGATAATTTACCGATAAATGCTGCCCGCGCACTGCGTTGTGGGTCACTGAAAGCTGTGAGTTGCGATTGCTCACATCCAACCGGTGATCGCAGAACCTTTGCGACACTTTAAAGCGCGCCTCGTCAAGATCGCGCGTGCGCAAGACAGGATGGTCTGAAAAGTATGACTGGCGGTGCAGTGACATGGTGATCGGTTATACTCCTTAGAGGCAGGCTAGAGAGAACCACGTTTATTTCAAGCTTAAAGCATCCGGCGCAAACTTACGTTCGTTTTCTGGATAACCGGTTTGGCACCTTCTGGTGCAGTGTCTGTAAAAAGTTTCACCAAATCGGGGTATCAAGATGAAAAACGCTGTCACCAAAGCCAATCGTGGATTGAACGATCATAGCTGGAATGTCGTAGGGCAGACCTATGTTCCAAAGCTCTATAGCGAGGATACATTTGTTTGGCATGCTGCGCTTCCTGCCGACAGTTTTGTGCCGCCACATATCCATCCCCATCAAGATGAATGGATCTATGTGCTTGAGGGAGACCTTGAGGTTGAGTTCGGGCCGGAACTGCATAAAGCGGGGCCGGGCGACACTATAAAAATGCCCCGCGGCGAAGCGCATGGCATATTCAACCGCTCTGGCAAGCCTGCCACCTGCATCTTTGGGGTGGCCCCTTCCCGTAAGCTTTACGAGCTTTTTATAGAGTTGGACGGTGTCACTGATCCTGCGGAACTGGTGCGGATTTCGGCGCTGTATGAGGTCGATTTCCTGCCGCCTCCTGACGCGCCAGAGCAGGTTTAAAAAATGCAATCAATCGATTGGGATGATGCTTTTGCCAATATGGCATATGTGGAAAATTCTCATCTGTTGCCGGATTTTTGGGCAAACCGCGCCGCAAGCTATCGCGCGGATTTGTCGGATCGGCGGCTAGAGGAAGACATCCCTTACGGCGATGAGCCACGTCAGAAGCTTGATATCGTCTGGCCCGACGGCGCTCCGAAAGGTCTTGCAGTTTTTGTGCATGGCGGATTTTGGATGCGCTTAAATAAGTCTCACTGGACGGACTTTGCGGAAGGAATGCGCGCTGCGGGCTGGGCTGTGTGCATCCCTAGCTATACATTAACCCCGCAGGCCCGAATTGCGCAGATCACCCGCGAAATTGGCCGGGCGATTACCGTGGCTGCCGCGCGCGTGGACGGGCCGATCCATCTGGCCGGGCATTCAGCGGGCGGACATCTGGCGACGCGGATGCTGTGCGATGACTGCCCCCTCGAGCCGGAAGTGCAGGCGCGCATTGAGCATACGTTGTCGATCAGCGGGCTCCATGATTTGCGCCCTTTGATGCACACGAAGATGAATGAGACGCTGAAACTTGATGCACAGGAGGCGCGCGCCGAAAGTGCCGTGCTGCGTGATCCCGTTTGCGCGGGTACGTTGACCTGCTGGGTTGGCGGGGGCGAGCGGCCTGAATTCATCCGGCAAACCAGCCTATTGCCCATGATGTGGCAAGGTTTGGGCGTCGCAGCGCGGCATCACATAGAGGGCTTGCATAATCACTTCACAGTTCTTGAAGGCCTCAAACTGCCAAACTCGCCAATTACTGACGCTTTCTTAGGCAGCGCAAAACTTAAAGGAACCGACACATGACAGAAATGGAAGCTGGCATTGTTAAATCCCAAGACAGTATGGATGCTATTCGTTGGAATATCCTTGGGCAAATTTATGTTCCCAAGCAACTGACGGAGGATTGTTTTTCATGGCATGCAACCTTGCCGCCGGGGACATTTGTGCCGCCTCACATCCATCCCGAACAGGATGAATTCCTTTATATTCTTGAGGGTAAATTCGATTTTTTGCTTGATGGCGTGGAAATGATCGCCGAGCCGGGTGACCTTGTAAAACTCCCGCGCGGTATTCCGCATGGCATCTTTAACAAGACGCCTAGTGCGGTCAAAACATTGTTCTGGGTGACCCCGTCCTTGCGGCTTTATGATCTGTTTTGGGCACTGAATAATTTGGGGCCTGACGCCAATCCAGCGGATGTTGTTGCGGTGTCAGCGGCCCATGCGATTGATTTCCTGCCGCCCCCAGAGGGGGAGGGAGATAGCGCATGACTATCCTGATTGCAGGCGCTGGCATTGGCGGGCTGACCGCCGCGCTGATGTTGCACAAGCGCGGCATCAAATCACAGGTGATCGAGCAGGCCACACAGGTGCGCGAAGTGGGTGTTGGCATCAACACCTTGCCTCATTCAATCGCCGAGCTTGCCGAGCTTGGTCTGTTGTCGCGGCTGGACGAGGTGGGGCTGCGCACGCGCGAGCTGCGTTATCTTACCCGAACGGGCCAAGAAGTGTGGCGCGAATTGCGCGGCACACATGCAGGTCATGAGCACCCCCAGTTTTCGATCCACCGCGGGCGGTTGCAAAAACTGCTGCTCGATGCGGTGATCGAACGGATGGGGCCGGAGGCGGTGCAAACAGGGCTGCGTCTGGCTGGTTTCGTGCAAGACGATGCAGGTGTCAGCGCGCATTTCACAGATGCGCATGACGGGTGTTCTTCGCGCACGTTGCGTGGCGAAGTGCTTATCTGTGCAGACGGCATTCACAGTGTGGGACGCCGCCAATTTTACCCAAGCGAAGGCCCTCCCAGCTGGGCGGGGGTGGTCATGTGGCGCGGCGCCGCTGAATGGCCGGTTTGGGAGGACGGCGAGACAATGGCGATTGCTGGCGGGCTGGGGGGCAAACTTGTTCTTTATCCGATTGCACCAGCCAAGGATGGCCGTCAGCTGATGAACTGGGTGGTGAACATCCGCATGGCAGATGCAAGTGTTTCCCCACCGCCGCCTGAAAGTTGGTCGAAAATGGCACCGTTGGCAAAGGTGCTGCCCTACGCAAAGCGCTTTCACGTGCCGGGAATGGACGTTGAGGCGCTTGTGCGAGCAAGCGGTCCGATCTTTGAGTATCCAATGGCGGACCGTGATCCGTTGCCGCGTTGGACACATGGGCGCGTGACCCTGCTCGGGGATGCCGCGCATCCGATGTATCCGGTTGGATCAAATGGAGCCGCGCAGGCGATTTTGGATGCGCGCTGTCTGGCGGATCAACTGGCAAAAGCCGAACACCCGCGCGAAGCTTTGTACCGCTATGAGTTGGAACGTTTGCCCAAGACCGCCGAAATTGTGAGGACAAACCGCATCGGAGGCCCGGAGCGGGTGATTGATGAGGTTGAGCGACTCAAACCTGCAGGTTTTGATAACATCAATGATATCTTGAGTGTTGCCGACAGAGAGAGCATCGTCAAAGGCTATGCAACAATGGCAGGCTTCTCTGCTCAACAGCCAGTCAATGGTAGCTGAAAAAACGCGATAAGGATGTAAGACTGGCTCGCATAAAGCCGGAACAACTAAGCCCCGCAAAATAACAAGGGGCAAACCAGGGAGAAACGAACATGAAGAAACATCTTAAATATCTGACAGCGAGTCTTGCGATGAGCACGGCGCTAGGGTCGATGGCCCTTGCCGAAGACATCAAAATTGGGATGGTCGTAACACTTTCCGGCCCTCCCGCAGCGCTCGGGCAGCAGATCGTTGACGGGTTCCAGCTTGCGCTGGACGAAAAAGACGGCATGTTGGGTGGCCAGAAAATCGAACTGATCGTCGAAGACGATGAACTCAAGCCAGATGTGGCTCTGCTCAAAGCCACCTCACTTGTTGAACGCGATGAGGTTGATTTTGTCGTCGGTACCGTGTTTTCGAACATGCTTCAGGCGATTTTCAAGCCTGTTGTGCAATCAGAGACGTTCTTGGTCAGCCCAAATGCGGGCCCGTCGACCTTTGCGGGGCGCAATTGTAACCCCTATTTCTTTGTAACCTCTTATCAGAATAACCAGAACGCAGAAATCAGCGGCATGATCGCCAATGAAGAAGGGTTCGAAAGTGTGTTTACCATGGTTCCCAACTATCAGGCGGGTCGTGACAACATTGAAGGTTTCAAACAAACCTTTGAAGGCACAGTCACCGACGAGGTTTTCACGCCACTAGGGCATCAAGATTTCTCGGCTGAACTGGCGCGGATTTCCACTTCGGATGCTGATGCAGTCTTTACCTTTATGCCCGGCGGCATGGGTGTGCGTTTGGTCAATCAGTTCGCCAATGCGGGCCTGTCTGAAAATACAAAATTCATGTCCGTTTTCACCACAGATGAAACAACATTGCCGGGGCAAAAAGATGCGGCTGTTGGGTTCCTTGCGGCAGGTTCATGGGCGCCGGATCTGGCCAATGACGCAAACACCGCCTTTGTTTCTGCGTTTGAAGCGAAATACGGCTATGTGCCGGGCTCTTACGCGATGCAGGCCTACGATGCAGCCAGCCTTATCGACAGTGCCGTTGCCAAAACCGACGGCGACCTGAGCGATAAAGATGCGGTGCGCGCAGCCCTCAAAGAGGCTGATTTCACCTCCCTGCGCGGCGATTTTTCATTCAACAATAACCACTATCCCGTTCAGGATTTTCACATGTTGAACGTGATCAAACGGGATGACGGCAATTACCAAACCTCTTTTGTGCGCACTATCGCCGAAGATTACTCCGATAGCTTCCACCAAGAGTGCAAAATGTAACTTTTGATACCTCAAAAGGGAGCCTGGCCATATTGGCCAGGCATTTTCTCTCTAATCTAAAAGGCACATTTTGATGTCTACGACACTGTTTCTAATTCTGTGCCTGAACGGCCTTCAATACGGCATGCTGTTGTTTTTGATTGCTGCGGGGCTGACGCTTGTATTCGGCGTGATGGGTTTCATCAACCTGGCCCATGGGGTGCAATATATGGTCGGCGCATATCTGGTCTATGCCTATGTGCAATTGACTGGCAGCTTTATTGTTGCAGTGTTCTTGTCGCTCGGCACCGCGTTGATATTTGGCCTATTACTAGAGGTTTTTGTCTTCCGGCACCTCTACACCCGCAGCCACCTAGATCAGGTGCTGGCAACATTCGGCATCATCATTTTTCTAAACGAGTTGGCCAAGGTTGTTTTTGGGCCGGCCACCTTGTCTGTTGCGCCGCCTGAATTTCTGGCGGGTTCCATTCAGTTGACAGAAACGCTGCGCTATCCGGTCTACCGCTTCGCCACCATAATTTCGGGGCTTGTTGTGGCGGCAGTGCTTTATTTCACCATCAGTTACACGCGCATCGGCATGTTGATCCGCGCCGGGGCTACCTCGGCTGAAATGGTTTCCGCGCTTGGGGTGAACATCCAGCGTCTGTTTATGATCGTGTTTGGTGTGGGCGCCATGCTGGCCGGTTTCGCAGGCGTCATCGCCGCGCCGATATTCGCGATCGAGCCGGGCATGGGAGACAATATTCTCATCGTCACCTTTGTTGTCATCATCATTGGCGGGATCGGGTCAATTGGCGGCGCATTTATTGCAGCGCTACTCGTCGGGTTGATCGACACACTTGGGCGCAGTTTCGCGACCGAAATCCTCTCAACCTTGTTTTCACCGTCATTTGCCAACCAGATCGGGCCAGCCTTGGCGTCGATGCTGATCTACATCCTGATGGCTGCGATCCTCGTGTTCCGTCCAAAGGGGCTGTTGCCTGCCAAAGGGGTCGCATGATGGATCGTTCACTGGTTTTTGCGGCGATCCTATTTGGTCTGCTGCTGTTGATGCCCTTCTTGCTGCCTTTGTTCGGGTCAGAGTATCTGATCGGATTGATCATCAAAGCGATGCTCCTCGCCATTGCCGCCATCTCGCTTGACCTGCTGATCGGGCATGGCGGAATGGTCAGCTTGGGGCATGCGGCCTTTGTTGGTGTTGGTGCCTATGCGACGGCGATCGGGCTGGAAAATGGTATTGAAAACATCCTTTTGCTGCTGGTCATTACGCTTGCTGTGACGGGTTTTGTTGCCTTGGTTACGGGCAGCCTCGCGCTGCGCACCAGCGGGGTTTATTTCCTGATGATCACACTCGCGTTCGGACAAATGACCTATTTTACGCTGACCTCCCTTGCGGCCTATGGCGGTGATGACGGTCTTACCCTGTGGTCGCTGGCGACCCTATTTGGCAGCGATATTGTGCAAAGTGGTAGTGGGCTTTATTTCCTTGTTGTCGGGACGCTTTTTGCAACGTGGTGGGGCGTTTTCCAGATCAGCCGCTCGCGGTTTGGCCGGGTGCTGCGGGCGGCGCGGGACAATCCTGAACGAGCAGAGGTGATGGGATATGCCGTGACCCGCTATCGCCTTATTGCCTATCTGATTGCCGCCATGATTGCCGGTGTCTCAGGCCTATTGCTGGTGCAGCACGCCGAATTTGTCAGCCCTGCACTTGCCACATGGCAGCGTTCGGGGGATTTGATTGTGGTCGTGGTTCTGGGTGGGCTGGGAAGCCGCAATGGCGCGATCCTTGGCGCGTTTTTTATCGTGATTATTGAGGAAGTGCTGGGCTCGTTTCTCCATGAATGGCGGCTAATCTATGGCCCTGTTTTGGTGCTCATGGTGCTATTTGCAAAAGGCGGTATCGCTGACTTGTTTGTGTCTAAAGACGCAAAGGGGCGCGCAGCATGAGCAGTTTGGAAATACGCAACCTGAACAAAAGCTTTGGTGCACTGACGGTCAGCCGAGATATTTCAATCAGCATTGGTACAGGTCAATGTCATGCACTGATTGGTCCAAACGGCGCGGGAAAGACGACGCTGATCCACCAAATCTCGGGGGGGTTACGCTCGGATTCGGGCAACATCCTGATGGATGGCCAAGAGATTTCGCACATGTCCGTTTCGCGGCGGGTACAAGCCGGACTGGGCCGCACGTTCCAGATCACAACAGTTTTGCCCAGCTTTACCGCGTTGGAAAACACCGCCATTGCTGCGCAGGCCAAATCGGGATCGAGCTTGCGGTTTTTCCGCAATGCCGCGCGCGAAGCTGCGCTTAATGAGTTTGCCCTTGTCACCTTGCAGCGTGTCGGGCTTGAACACCGCGCCAACATCCCGGCGATGGATCTGTCGCATGGGGAGTTGCGCCTGCTGGAATTGGCGATCGCGCTTGCGGGGAGGCCGAAGTTTCTGCTGCTAGATGAACCAATGGCCGGGCTTGGCCGGGCAGAAGGTGTCGCATTGGTGGCCCTCTTGGCCAGCCTGCGCGGATCGCTTCCGATGCTTATGGTGGAACATGATATGGATGCGATTTTTCAGTTGGCCGATACGGTTTCGGTGTTGGTTGATGGCAGTATCGTGGCCCAAGGCACACCTGATGAAGTGCGCGCCGATCCCGTCGCGCGCGCGGCCTATTTGGGAGAGGCCGGGAAATGAACACGCTGGTTAATATTGAGAATCTGCATGCCGGATACGGCAATACGCAGATCCTGTCGGGCGTTGATCTGGACATCACCGAAGGTCAGGTCAGCACCCTTATGGGGCGCAATGGCATGGGGAAAACTACAACCATTCGCTGCCTGATGGGCTTGCTCAAACCTTTTAAGGGGCAGATCACCATTGCGCAAAAAGACATGATCGGCGCTGCCCCCTACCAGATCGCGCAAGCGGGTGTGGGGCTGGTGCCTGAGGGGCGCCACATTTTCCCTTCCCTCACGGTAGCCGAGAACCTGCGTGCCACCGCCCGTCCCATTGCTGATGGTTGGACGCAAGAGCGCGTTTATGATGCCTTTCCCCGCTTGAGCCAGCGGGTGAATAACCTTGGGTTTCAATTGTCAGGTGGGGAACAGCAGATGCTGGCCATCGGGCGCGCGTTGATGACCAATCCTAAACTGCTTATTCTTGACGAAGCAACTGAAGGTTTGGCACCGCTTATCCGCGAGGAGATTTGGTCAATGTTGGGCAGGTTAAAAAAGGACGGCCTGTCGATTTTATTGATTGATAAAAACCTCGACGAGCTCTCTCGGATTTCTGATCGCTATTTCGTCATCGAAAAAGGGGAGATTGTCTGGAAAGGCGATTCACCTGCTTTTCATAAGGAGCGGGATCACGTGGAGCAGTTCTTGCATTTGTGAATGGATGGGTTCCGTGGTCATCGCGCTTGCTCAATCGGGAACCTCAACCTCTCAAAACCAAACCTGCATACTCTCGTTATGAATGAGGGACCAGCGAGGGGGCAGGTTAGGTGCGTTGCTTCTTCTTGATGTAGGTCCAAGCGATAAAGCGACTTGTTTTTTGCCCCTGTGCCATTTCGACGACTTTGTATTCAGCGACCTTGGCTTTTCCTAGAATTCGATGGAGCGGCTGGAGATTGTCTTTCTTTGATACCAATGAGGTAAACCAAAGACACTGTTTGGCGAACTCCGTGCTCTCATTAACCATGCGGGCGATAAACTTTATCTCGCCACCCGGGTACCAAAGTTCAGCATCGCGACCACCGAAATTGAGTTTTGCCGAGCGCCCTTTGCCAAGGCCCGCCCACTTGCGTTGAGTCCCCTTTTTTGCTTGTTCTTTAGACCCGTGGAACGGTGGGTTGCACATGGTGACATGAAAAGCATCGTCGGGCTGGATCACACCGCGAAAGATATTCTCGGGGTTCGTCTGTAGCCTAAGGTCGATGTCTAACCCGTTAGATTCGCAAATTTGGCGTGCCGATTTGATCGCGCCTGCGTCTACATCGACGCCAGTAAAGTGCCAGCCATACTCGCTCTGGCCCGTTAGGGGGTACACCAAGCTTGCGCCGGTGCCGATGTCCAACACCCTGATATTCCGCCCCCGCGGGGGGACCTCGTTTTCATTTCCGTCGGTAAGCAAGTCTGCAAGATGGTGGATGTAGTCCACGCGGCCCGGTATTGGAGGGCAGAGATAGCCGGCGGGGATATCCCAAGACTTGATACTATAATGCGTCCTTAGCAACGCCTGATTGAGCGTCCGAACAGCCGCCGGGTTCTGAAAGCTTATCGTCGGCCGACCAACAGGACTATTGATTATGAAGGGCTCAAGCTCAGGTGTCTGTGCGACCAACCGCTTGAAGTCATATCCTTCTAAGTGCTGGTTACGGGGGTGGAGTTTCGCTTTACTGGCCATGGGGCGCCTTTGTTAAAGTTTGGAGGGCATGGCTCGCCAGACAGTTTCTTAAGCTTTCATCTCCGAAGTGTAAAATTGTAACTTGCTATATCGAAAGGAGCCGAGAGCGACCGGTCGGTGACAATGGGCGCGGCACCCCTAGGTCCAACTGCAAATCTGAAATTTGCGCAGACGCGGTAGGCGCTCATTACAGACAGGAAGGTTCCGCATTCCATGAGTCCAGCGCTCAAATTTTAGAGGTTCGGCTACAATTTGCACATCTTCCAAGCACATATGCTGCGGTGCAGAAATTTCCCTCAGCTTGGGGCTTGTTGGTTCGTCCATCAAAATTGACGTTGTAACAGCTTCGGTATGGAGCGCCGCGAACGGGATAGTCTTGCAGGAACCTAGCCATTCGCAGCTACAGCAAACGCTGTGTGGAAAAGCATTGGGCCTATTGGGATGTTTGCGTCTCCGCTCTTCCGCACACCAAACGGGGATACCGTAATGAGATTTTCCACCAAACGAACTTTTACTGCGACCGCTGCCCTTTTGATCGCAGGTTCAGCGGCCAGCGCGGAATGCGAGGACCCGATCAAGGTTGGCGTGCTGCACTCCCTGTCCGGCACGATGGCCATTTCCGAGACAACATTGAAAGACACGATGGAGTTGTTGATTGCGCAGCAAAACGCCGCAGGCGGCCTGTTGGATTGCGAAATCGAAGCCGTTGTCGTTGACCCCGCTTCTGACTGGCCTTTGTTCGCTGAGAAAGCGCGTGAGCTTTTGACGGTGTCTGAGGTTGATGTCATCTTCGGCTCTTGGACATCTGTTTCGCGTAAATCGGCATTGCCTGTTTTGGAAGAGTTGAACGGCCTGATGTTCTACCCGGTTCAATATGAAGGCGAAGAAAGTTCACGCAACGTGTTCTATACCGGCGCCGCCCCGAACCAGCAGGCAATCCCTGCCACCGATTATTTCTTGGAGGAACTGGGCGTTGAGAAATTTGCTCTGCTCGGCACAGACTATGTCTATCCCAGAACCACCAACAACATTCTTGAACAATATCTGCTAGATAAGGGCATCCCCGAAGAAAACATCTTTGTAAACTATACGCCGTTCGGTCATTCCGATTGGTCCACCATTGTGGCGGATGTGGTTGAACTGGGCGCAGACGGCTCTCAGGTCGGCGTGATCTCGACCATCAACGGCGACGCAAATATCGGCTTTTACAAGGAGTTGGCGGCTGCCGGTATCTCGGCTGATGACATTCCGGTCGTTGCATTTTCGGTCGGTGAAGAAGAGCTTTCGGGCCTCGATACCACTGACCTTGTCGGCCACCTCGCGGCGTGGAACTACTTTCAATCCGCAGAATCCGACGCGAACGACGAATGGGTCGCCGCTTGGAAAGAGGCGATGGGCGAAGACCGCGTGACCAATGACCCGATGGAAGCCCATTACATTGGCTTCAATATGTGGGTGAATGCGGTCACCGATGCGGGCACCACGGATGTGGATGCGGTGCGTGCGGCGATGTATGGGCAGGAATTCCCGAACCTTACTGGCGGGACGGCTGTCATGCTACCCAATCACCACCTCGCCAAGCCCGTCTTGATTGGTGAAATCACCGCAGACGGCCAGTTCGACATCATCAGCCAGACCAAAGAGGTTCCGGGCGATGCATGGACGGACTTCCTGCCTGAATCGGCTGTTCTGGTGTCCGATTGGAAAGAGCTTGAGTGCGGTATGTACAATACCGAGACCGAGACCTGCGTTCAGCTGACATCGAACTACTAATATCAACTGTCGGGCGCGCTAATGAGCGTGCCCGACAGCATTCTGAATACTCCCCCCTGACCGAAAGTCCCATATAGTATGGTTCGTATTCTACTCTGCCTGATGTGCTTGCTGACATCTGTCAGTGTCGCTTCAGCCCAAGACCTTCAGTCTATCTTGCAGACGCACAGCGACGAAGTAGCCAAGCCATCGCGCAACTCGGTCGGCGTATTGTTGGATGACATGGTGGCCTCGGGCCTGTCGCAGGTTCCTGCATTTCTTGAGCAATGGGTGGGACGAAGCGTTTGGCAAGACGATACAACAGGCCAATTTTATATCGCGACCGAAGTCGACGATACGCTAACGCTGCGCAACATTGATACGGGCCAAGAAACGACTGCTTTGGCAGATGGTTTCAGTCAGTTGCGCCCCAATGGCGGCGTGCGGCGGGTTATCGGTACCGCATTGGTGCAGTTTCAACTGTCCGATCCCGATCCAGAACGCCGCCACGCTGCCCTTGAAAGTATTGCCCGACGGAGTGATGCCAGCCAGTTTGAGCCGCTTATGGCATCACTAAATGGGGAAGAAGACCCGGCCTTGCGCGCCCGCAAGGTGCAATTGATCAATTTCTTAACCGCCCGATTTGGGGATGCTTCCGAAGATCGCATTCGCGCTATTGAAAGCCTTTCATCCGACACGTCCCTCGAAGCCCGCGCGGTGTTAAGTCAGATCCTTTCTGTGACGACTGGCGTGGCAGTACAGCAGCCCGATGGCAACATCGCCCGCATTCTCGATCCCATGGCGGACCCTTCCGCGAACTACGAAAAACTTGTTGGGGCCGAACTCGCTCCGGCTATCGTACCTCCCGGTGAAATCCGCGCCGCGCTTGAGGCCAATATAGTCGAAAGTCGCGTCGGCGGCATCCCTTTGGCGCGGTTGGATGATCCAGAAAGGCGGGTGGATGCATATCGCACGCTTGCCGACGCCGGTGCCGTGCCACCTTTGGTGACTCAGGATGATATTAACACTGCTTTGCAGGATGCCGTCTTTTACGAACTCTATGACGAGGACGAGGTTGCGATCACTGACGCTGCCCGCGCCACGCTCGACGCGGTTGAAACGCGGGTCGGCTGGGCGCAGACGTTTGATTTGACGTTGGACGGCCTATCGCTGGCCTCGATCTACTTTCTCGCCGCGATTGGGCTTGCGATTACCTTTGGGCAGATGGGGGTCATCAACATGGCCCATGGCGAGTTTATCATGATGGGTGCCTACACCGGCTATGCCGTGCAGCTCATCGTTCCCGACTACACGGTCTCGTTGCTCATCGCGCTGCCGCTTGCCTTTGCCGTTACCTTTGGGGCGGGTGTCGCGATGGAGCGGCTGGTGATCCGGCATCTCTATCATCGCCCGCTTGAGACCTTGTTGGCGACCTTCGGCATCTCGATCGCCTTGCAGCAAATCGCCAAGAACATCTTTGGCACGCAGGCCCGCCCACTCACATCGCCGGATTGGCTAGGGGGTGCGCTTGTGATCTCGGATGTGGTTCAAATCAGTTACATCCGCATCGCCATATTCGTGCTCGCGCTGATTTTCCTCTTCGTTCTGCTGTATATCCTCAAGCGTACGCGCCTTGGATTAGAGGTGCGCGCGGTCACGCAAAATCCTGGCATGGCGGCATCGATGGGCATCAACCCTGATCGCATCAATATGATGACCTTTGGGCTCGGGTCAGGCATTGCAGGGGTCGCGGGCGTCGGCATCGGCCTTTACGCGCAGGTCACCTCTGAGATGGGCGCGAACTATATCGTGCAAAGCTTCATGACCGTCGTGGTAGGGGGTGTCGGGTCGGTATTCGGCACGTTGGCTGGCGCGGGGCTGATTGGCTTCTTGCAAAAGGGGATCGAGTGGTTGAACCCGTCCAACACGCTGGCGGCACAGACATATATGATCCTGTTCATCATCTTGTTCATTCAATTTCGGCCCAAGGGCATTGTCGCCCCCAAAGGCCGTGCAGCGGCGGATTGAGCCATGACCCAGACGCACAACGAACAAAGGTCATTCATCGGGCGCAATCCTTCGGTCCTCTACTTTCTCGGCGCTCTCGGGCTTTTTACAGCCATTGTGGCGGTGATGTCGGAAGCCACCGGCGCGGGGCTCATCTCGACCTCATTCATCAAAACACTGGGCAAAACCCTGTGCCTTTGCCTTGTTGCCATCGCGATGGATGTCGTTTGGGGCTATTGTGGCATTCTTAGCCTTGGTCATTTCGCTTTTTTCGGGATCGGGGGTTACGCTATTGGCATGTGGCTTATGTATGCCCGCACTGAAATCATCGTCGCTGAAAGCCTCGCAGGTCAGATTATCCCACCAACTCCGCAGGAGATATCAGACGCTATCGGAAATCAGATCTTCGGCGTTGTCGGGTCATCAGAGTTCCCAATAATTTGGGCCTTTGCGGACAACCTCTTTATCCAATTAGCTTTTGTCGTGCTGATCCCCGGTGCCCTCGCGTTAGTCTTTGGCTGGCTGGCGTTTCGTAGCCGTGTGACTGGCGTTTATCTGTCGATCCTCACCCAAGCCATGACGCTGGCGCTTGCGCTCTACCTTTTCCAGAACGACAGCGGCTTGCGTGGCAACAACGGCCTGTCGGGCCTGCAAAACATCCCCGGCTTCGCCGAAAGCGGCCAAGACGTGGTCTCTATCGTCTTCTTCCTCGCCTCTGCCTTGGCGCTTGCTCTGGGCTATCTGTTTTTCGCGTGGATCACCGACAGCAAGCTGGGCAATGTCATCCAAGCCATCCGCGACGATGAATCGCGCGTTCGTTTTCTGGGCTACCATGTAGAGAGCTATAAACTCTTCGTTTTCACCATCACCGCCACCGTCGCAGGCATCGCCGGCGCGCTTTATTACCCGCAAGCAGGCATCATCAACCCGGCTGAAATCGCGCCCATCGCGTCGATCTATCTCGCGGTATGGGTCGCCATCGGCGGGCGTGGCCGGCTTTACGGCGCGGTGATCGGCGCGGCAGTGGTTTCGCTTTTGTCCAGTTGGTTTACGGGCGGTGGCGCGCCCAGCATCAATCTGGGGGTCTATACGATCCACTGGGTCGATTGGTGGCTGGTGCTGCTCGGTCTTAGCTTTGTACTTATCACGTTGTTTGCCCCCAAGGGCATCGGTGGCCTCTTTGACAAACTGGTACGCAAATCATGAGTTCACTATTAGAAATGTCCGGAATCTCGAAGTCTTTTGACGGGTTTCAGGCGATCAAGAACCTTAGTCTACAGATCGGTGAACCGGAATTGCGCGCGGTGATCGGCCCCAATGGCGCTGGCAAGACGACCTTTATGGACATCATCACCGGCAAGACAAAGCCGGATGAAGGCTATATTCTGTTTGGTGATGACAGCCGCTCTCTTATTGGCATGTCGGAAAGCCAGATCGCCATGCTTGGGATTGGGCGCAAGTTTCAAAAGCCGACAGTGTTTGAGGCGCAAACCGTGCGCGAAAACCTTGCCATGGCATTAAAGAACCCGCGGGGTGCATTCTCGGTCCTTTTTTATCGCAAAAACCCTGAGGGGGCCGCGCGACTAGAAAAGATTGCTGACGAAATCAACCTGACCGACCATCTCACACGCCCCGCCGGAGAGTTAAGCCATGGGCAAAAGCAATGGCTTGAGATCGGGATGCTGCTTGCGCAATCGCCCCGCTTGTTGTTGGTCGATGAACCTGCCGCTGGCATGACAGCACATGAACGCGAACACACCACAGATATTTTGAAAAAGGCCGCCGAGACCCGCGCCGTGATTGTGGTGGAGCATGATATGGAATTCGTGCGGCGCCTGAACTGCAAGGTGACGGTGCTACACGAAGGGTCTGTTCTGGCCGAAGGGTCGCTTGATCATGTGACTAACAACCAGACTGTTGTAGATGTTTATTTAGGGCGCACCGATGCTGGAGATTGAGAACCTAAGCCTGAAATACGGGCAGTCCCAGATACTTCATGACATAACATTAAGCGCACCTGTGGGCCAAGTTACCTGCGTGACGGGCACAAACGGGGTCGGCAAAACGAGCCTTCTGAAAGCCATCGCTGGGCGGCACCCTTTCTCAGCCGGGACGATCACGCTTGACGGGGCTTACCTGCATTCGGGGCGTGCCGCCCTGTCGGCCAAAGCTGGCGTCGGATACGTGCCGCAGGGGCGGGAGATATTCCCCCTCATGACTGTTGAAGAGAACCTTGAAACGGGCTTTGCCTGCCTTCCTAAATCTGAGCATAAGATCCCGGATGACATATTCGACCTTTTCCCGGTCCTCGCCGAAATGAGGGCCCGGCGCGGAGGTGACTTGTCTGGTGGCCAGCAACAACAACTTTCCATTGCCCGCGCGCTTATCGCCCGCCCTAAGGTGTTGCTTTTGGATGAACCGACCGAAGGCATCCAGCCCAATATCATCCAGATGATCGGTCGCACCATCCGGCTGCTGCGCGATCGGGGTGAATTGGCAATCATACTTGTCGAGCAGAACTTCGAATTTGCTTACCTCAACTCCGATCATTTCCACATCATGCAGCGCGGACATTTCACAAAATCCATCCCAAAGTCCCAGGCACAAAGGGAGGCACTTTTGGACGCGCTCGCGCTATAGGTGAGCGATGTAGAACAGGGTTGCGGAAGAACCCATGCAGTAAGCGCATTTCCCATGCCCAGATATACATCTTCTACGGGCTTTGTCGGGCTCCCATCTCTTAGTTGAGATTGGAGACATCATGCAAACGGCCGTTCCAGAGACCCTATCCTTCCCCCTTCCGCTTTTGCAGCAGACTCTATGCGAGCATTATCGGCGCCTTAGCCCCGCCTCGCGGAAGCTGCGGTTTATGGGTGGGCTCAATGACGATGCCTTGGTGCGCGTGGTTCACGCCTCCAACCCTGACCTGACCCTCGGTATCGAATGCGATGATGCCCTGCGCGCAATACTGGAGCTTTATTTCGTTGACGGTATCCATGCTGAAATTGGTCTTTCGGTTGAAGACGCCTATCAGGGGCGCGGCTATGGCCGGACACTGTTCCATCGCGGCCTAGCTGAAGCGCGCGCGCGGAATATGGAGACTGTGGATGTGAATTTTTTACGCAGCAACCTCGCGATCAAGAAGTTCTGCATCGAAGAGGGGGGAGAGGTTCGCTGCCGTGGAGCTGAATGTGTTTCGCAGCTATCGTTGAAGTGACACAGATATCCAAGGCGAGCATGCGTACTTTGCCCGCGATTATCAGATAATAGGCCACCAGATACGCTGCAGTAGCCAATCCTCACGACTATGCCGCAACTGGTCCGAAATTCCGCGACCACCTCTGTGGCAATGTTGCGGTTAATGTTTCCCGTAAGAACCGATGCCTATAGCTGTTTTGCTGTGTCACCCAACCCGCTCTTACCGTGTTCTATGGCCCCTGTTATATTGGCGATGAACCAAGACCCTGCGGTTCGTCTGGTGCGATTCCGGCAAAGAATTGGTCAAACCGGCACGTCTCTTGGATCAGTTCAATTAGGGCCAACACTGCCGGGCTGCGGGTGCTTTCTGAGTACGCGACCACATAGGCCAGCGGGTCGGGTTTCAGGTCTGGCGAAATGCGGCTGACCGCGGCGGAAAATGGAGCCGTATCAAGTATGAAATCGGGCAATACAGAAATACCGTAGTTTGAAGTGACTAAGGCGATCATTGCCAGCAGACCGTCCGCGACGATGACACCACCTAAGTCAGGACCTTCTGCGCGAGGTCCGCGTGCTATGACTTGATCAAAAAGGGTATTTTCCTGCGCGATCAGGGGCGTTCCGGTCAGGAGGTCTGAGTTCAGGGGGGTGTCTTGCGGGAATTCCCCCCGTGCCGCGCAAAACGATGTCGTCAAGGAGCCAACCGTTTCAAGGGTAAAGCCCGGCGGGTAAAGCGCGGAAGGAACCACCACGAGATCAAGCTCGTTCTCGACAAGCATCTGGCGCAACTTAAAGGCAGACCCCACCCGAAGGTCTAGTTCGAGCCTTGGAAAAGTGGCGTGAACCCTACGCATAAAGTCGGGGATCCAGCTGAAGGAGGAGAGTTCGGTCACGCCAATAGAGACACGGCGCGCGATCATCTCGGGCGAGGACAAACCAGCCACCAACTGATCTGTGCTTTCCAGAATGCCCGCGGCCTGCAGGCAGGCTTCTTGGCCCCGACGGGATAGGGTTGGAACACGGGTGGTTCGATCAAACAAGGCGGCTCCGGTCACTTGTTCGAAGTCTTGGATGCGCCGGGTGATGGTTGACTGCGATGTTTGCAAGTGCCGTGCGGCGGCCTCAAAGCTTCCCAAGCGGCCGATCCAATAGAGCGCTTCCAACTGTTTCAACGTTACCATGCGAAGGCCTCACCTAACGAAAGCTGCGAAAGGGCCGCAGCATAGAAGTGCTATGTTTGCCCTAACTGTTGCAGAAAGTGAAACTCAAAATTAAAAATATTCCGTATTGCGGAACTAAATCAGTTCGACCTATGGTGCGTGCGACGAGGTTGGTGCGCGACCGTATCTCCCTTGTTCACATCAGGGAGGATGATCACCAATGAAACGCAGAACAGTATTGTCTGGTGCCGCATTTGGCGCTGCCGCCTTAACACTTGCCGCACCAGCCGTGGCGCAGAACAAACGTATCCTAAAGTTGGTTGGGACATTCCCGCGCGGGTTTCCCGGGCTTGGACATGCTGCTGAAAATATTGCCAAGCAGGTTACCGCCGCTACGGACGGCGCGCTGACGGTCGAGTATTTCGGCGGTGGCGAATTGGTGCCCCCTTACGGTGTGAATGATGCAGTATCTACCGGTGCCGCAGAAATGGGTCATACATCGCCCTATTTCGCCGCCGGCAAGATCAAAGCGTCAATGTATTATACTAACATGCCCTACGGCCTTTCGGCAGGCGAGCTTGCAGGCTGGATCCGTTATGGCGGCGGACAGGAGCTGTGGGATGAGGCTTATGGGCCGTTCAACCTCAAGCCATTCTGGGCGGGCAGTTCAATGGCGCAGGCCGGTGGGTGGTTCAAGAAGCCGATCAATTCGCTGGATGACATGCAGGGTTTGAAGATGCGCATCGCTGGATTGGGGGGTGCGATCATGCAAAAGATTGGGGTTTCCTCGGTCAACTTGCCTGCAGGGGAAATCTTCCCCGCGTTGCAATCCGGCGTCGTCGACGCGGCGGAGTTTGTTGGGCCGTGGAACGACAAGGCGCTCGGCTTGGCCAAAGTCGCGCCGCATTACTATATGCCAGCCCCACACGAAACGGGCGCAGGTCTGGAATGTATCGTGCGCCAAGACGTGTGGGAAGAGTTCACTCCCGCGCAGAAGGTCATTGTTGAATCGGTCATTTCTGCTGTCGCGGATGAGACGACTTCGGCCTTCGCCTATAACAACGTCGTCGCCTTGCAGCAGTTGATCGCAGAAGGCGTGACACCGTCAGTATTCCCCGATGACGTCGTTGATGCATTGGGTAAGGCTTCGGTCGAGGTGATGGAAGCCTACCCAGACGGTGATGAGATGTCTGAAAAGATTCACGGGCCTTATGTCGAGTACCTCAAGCAGGCCGTGTTCTGCGGCAAGCTTCTGGAAGGTCAGATGTACGCTGACCGTGCCCGCGCCTGGGGCATCTAATCTTTAGAAACGCATCGGCGGGGCGCGATTGCGCCCCGCCTTCGTGGCGAAAAGGACAACCTCATGAAACAGATTGCCGCCGCGATTGATGCGGTGAACGACCTTACCGGGCGCGTGATCTGCTGGGGCATCTTGTTGATGGTGATCTTGCAGTTTGCCGTCGTCATCGCCCGCTACGTTTTCTCGACGTCGACGCTGTTTGGCATTCCCGCAGTGTGGTTTCAGGAGGGGGTAGTCTACCTGCATGGTATGACCATTCTGCTGGGCACCGCATATGCGATGCTTTGGAACAAGAACGTCCGCGTTGATATTCTGTATGACAAAGCCAGCCCACGTGTGCAGGATCTAACCGAATTTTTCGGCAGCCTGCTGTTCGTGTTGCCGCTTTGCTTGGTGATTGGCTGGTCTGCGCTGCCCAACGTTGTCGGTGCTTGGGCGGTCAAGGAAGGGTCGCTCGAACCCAATGGCATTCCGCTCCGCTATGTTCTCAAGGCGTTATCGCTCGTTTTCTGCGTGCTCGTTTCCGCGCAAGCCCTCTCGACGATGATCAAAGCATTCTTGCGTCTGACAGGGCGCTCAAGCGACCCGATTTATGAAGTGAGTGATGAACTGTGAGCGGATTGATAGCACATCTTGACCTGTTGATGTTCCCGGTGGCGATTGTCTTGCTCCTTCGCGGTTTCCCGGTCGCCTTTACGCTGGCCGGTGTTGGTTTGCTCTTTTCAGTGCTGGGCGCTGTTTTTCAGGTTGGCTTTTTTGCGGGGGGCGACCTTTCATTCCTTCGGGCCTTGTTTGGCCGCATCTTCGGGCTGATGGACGAAACAAACGAAGTCCTCGTCGCGGTTCCGCTATTTGTGTTCATGGGCGTGACATTGGAGCGTAGCGGCGTCGCCGCAGATTTGCTGAGCTCAATGGCCAAAATCTTTGGCCGCTTGCCGGGCGGCCTTGGTATCTCTGTTGCCATCGTCGGGATGTTGCTGGCGGCCTCCACCGGTATCGTGGGCGCGACGGTCGTCACGATGGGCCTGATTTCATTGCCCACCATGCTGAAGGCCAATTACGACAAACGTCTATCAACAGGCATTATCGCTGCGTCTGGCACGCTGGGGCAGATCATTCCCCCATCGCTGGTTTTGATCATTCTCGGCGATGTGCTGTCGAACTCCTATATCACTGCGCGCCGCAATGCCGGGGATTGGGCACCTGATCCGGTTTCGGTCGGCGATATCTTTGCGGGTGCCCTTTTGCCCGGGCTGATCCTTGTCGGTGCTTATGTGCTCTATATCCTTTGCGTAGCTCTTTTTGCTCCGCACCGCGCGCCAAGTGTGGTGGCCGAGGGGGAAAAGGTATCGCTTGGCCCTGTTTTGCTGCTGCTAGCCCCGCCGCTTTTGTTGATCGTTGCTGTGTTGGGCTCCATCCTTTTCGGTGTCGCCACCCCGACCGAGGCTGCCTCAATCGGATCCATTGGTGCGATCCTGCTGGCGGGGCAACGCCTTTCGGATCGATCTTCGCTGCCGCAGTTGGTGGCCGTGATCGGCGCGATCATCGTTGTCTACTTCGTGTTGAACTTTGATCTGCGCCTCGCAAAATCTACGATCACCTCAGGTGATAAGATCAACATCGCTATTGTCTCTCTTGGCTTGATCGCCTTCACTTGGGGCAGTGCTGTAAGCCTTTGGCGGATCTGGCTGTCGAAGACAGCGGATGAGCCGTCTGTCCTCACATCTATTCTGCGCGCCTCGTTGCATATGTCGGTCATGGTTTTTGCCATCTATATCGGCGCGCAGGTCTTTAACCTCGCTTTCCGCGGTCTTGGCGGTGAGGAAACGGTTAATGAGTTCTTCACAGGTCTCCCCGGCGGGCCGTGGATTGCATTGGGCAGCATGCTATTGATCATGTTCCTATTGGGGTTCTTCCTCGACTTCCTAGAGATCGTTTTCGTCGTCACTCCGATTATGGCGCCAGTGCTCTTCTCCTTCAGCGGTGCTGATGGGTCGGTCCTGTTCCATCCGGTCTGGATTGCCGTCGTGATGGGGCTGAACTTGCAGACATCGTTCCTGACACCGCCGTTCGGGTTTGCACTGTTCTATCTGCGCGCTGTCGCCCCCAAAGAGGTGACCACCGGAGATATCTATCGCGGCATCATTCCCTTTGTCGTCATCCAGATCATCATTCTGGCTGTGGTCCTTTGCTGGAGCGATTTGGCCACATGGCTGCCTGCGCTTTTGACGAGTTGATCGCTCCGCCATCTCTTCTAAACACACTAATTTCCTAGGACACCGTTCATGAAAACGCCGCGCTTTCGCTCCGAAACCATCCGTGATGGCATCATCCGCAGCACCACACGCAGCTTTCTCTATGCGCTTGGTCTGGACGATGAGGATATCTCGAACCCGCATGTGGCGGTGATCCATACCGGTGGGGATATGAGCCCATGCAACACCAGTTTGCGCGATCAGGCTCAGCACGCGAAGACCGGTGTTTTCGCAGCGGGGGGCACGCCGCATGAATGTCCCGTGGTTTCGGTGTCGGATGGCCTTAGTGTAGCGCATTCCGGCATGCGGTTCTCACTCATCTCGCGCGATCTGATCGCCGATAGTGTTGAGGCAACTGTGCGCGGCCACCAGTGGGACGGCATTTTTGGCATCGGCGGCTGCGATAAGAACATGCCGGGCCTGATGATGGGGATGACGCGCTGCAACGTGCCGTCGTTGTTTTTGTATGGAGGGTCGTCGCTGCCCGGTCAAATAGGCGGCAAAGATGTTAATATCGTCGATACCTATGAGACGATTGGCAAAGTTCTGGCAGGCGAGGCGACCGAAGAAGAACTGGATCAGATGACCCGCAGTTGCCTGCCCACCTCAGGCGCTTGCGCGGGGCAGTTCACCGCGAATACGATGGGTATGGTCTCAGAGATTTTGGGCTTTGCGCTGATGGGCTCGTCCATGGTCCCCGCGGTCTATGCCGCGCGCGCGCCACTGGCCCGCCGTGCGGGTAAAGTGTTGATGCAGGCTGTGAAGGGCGACGCGCCTCTGCCGCGTGATCTGGTCACCCGCAAATCGCTTGAAAACGCCTGCGCCGTGGTTGCTGCGACAGGCGGATCAACCAATGCCGCGCTGCATATCCCTGCGATCGCGCATGAGGCGGGCATTGCATTCCACCTTGATGATGTTGCCGAGGTATTTGCCCGCACGCCGCTGATCGCGGACCTTAAGCCGGGCGGTCGCTTTCTTGCGCGGGACGTATTCTATGCCGGTAGCGCGCCTGCAATCTTTAAATCTCTGTTGGATGGCGGGTTTTTGCATGGTGAATGCCTGTCGATCACGGGCAAGACCATCGCCGAAGAGCTTTGCGAAACCCCAAAGCCTGATGGCGAAGTCGTTCGTCCCACTGCGAAGGCCATTGCGCCGACTGGCGGGGTTGTTGTGCTCAAGGGTAATCTGGCGCCGGATGGTGCATTGCTGAAAGTCGCTGGTCTGAAAAAGCTCGTCCACAGCGGCCCGGCGCGGGTCTTCGAGTGCGAAGAAGACTGTTTGAAAGCGATCCGAACGCTGGACTACGCCGAAGGCGACGTGATCGTGATCCGCAACGAAGGGCCGCGCGGTGGGCCGGGTATGCGCGAGATGCTGGGCATTACCGCGTTGATTTATGGGCAGGGCAACGGTGAAAAAGTCGCATTGATCACTGACGGCCGCTTCTCCGGGGCGACCCGCGGGATGTGCATCGGCTATGTCTGCCCAGAGGCGGCAAGCGATGGCCCCGTGGGGCTGCTGAAGGACGGAGACATCATCGACATCGATGCGAACGCGGGAGTTTGCACCCTTGCCATGCAGGTGGATGATGAAACCCTTGCCCAACGCCGAAAGGAGCGCATTGAGCGTCCAACAATCGCCAAAGGCGGATTGCTTGAGAAATATGCAGCCACGGTTGGGCCTGCCGACAAAGGGGCAGTCACCCATAGTGGCAATGTCGTGTGGGAGAAGGATCCGATTGGATGAGGATCGGCTTTGTAGGGTTGGGTGACATGGGGCTGCCGATGGCCCAGTGCCTTTTGGTAGCAGGTCACGATGTTGTCGCTTGGAATAGATCTCCAACGCCGCTGGCTACATTGGCCGCGAAAGGCGCAATCGCCGCCGCGTCGCCCGCTGAGGTTATGAAGAAGGCAGATATTATCGGGGTTTGCGTTTCTTCCCATGACGTTGTGGAAGCCGTTGCCTTTGGTGCCGATGGTCTGTTTTCAGCCCCTGCAATCAAAGCGCGTGCGATCGCCGATTTCTCAACCGGCGCGGCAGATGCATCGCGGACCTTTGCCGAACGTGCAGCCAAGCTGGGTGTCGCGTGGGTCGACGCCCCGGTGAGCGGCGGTGTCGAGGCCGCGCAAAAGGGTGAGTTGATCGTTTTCGCTGGCGGAACGGCAGCAGGTATCAACGCGCTTGGGCCTCTGTTGGACGCAGTTTCGGCGCGGGTGACACATATGGGCGCGTCGGGTAGCGGGCAGGTGACAAAAATCTGCAACCAAATGATCGTCGCCGCAAATGTCATCGCCATCGCTGAGACGACAGCCTTCGCTCGTAAGGCGGGCGTAGACGTTGCTGCTCTTGCTCCGGCGCTCGCAGGTGGTTTCGCGGATTCTGCTCCTTTGCGTATTTTCGGTCCTCGCATGGCAACTCGAACTTTTACGCCTCGGCTGGGCGCTATCGAATTGATGCGCAAGGATGTGGGGCTCGCACAATCGTTGGCAGCAGAAATAGGCGCCGACGTCCCGCTGACCGACGCAGCGCGTGCCGTATATGACCGGGCAGGCGAACATCGTTCTGTGTCGTTAGAGGCCGATCTTTCTGCGTTGGTCTGTCTCTATGAAGACGCGATTGCCCATTCCGACGAAGGAGAGCCAAAATGACGAAAACAGTTTTGATCACGGGTGGCGCTTCGGGGATTGGACGCGCCTGCTCTCAGTACTTCATGCAGAACGGTTGGAACGTCGTTCTCAGCTACCTTCTCGACAGTGAGAAAGCCGCCGCTGATGCCTTGGCGGAAGAGGCCAAAGAAGCGAATGTTCAAGCGATCTCATTGCAATCGGATGTAACCAAAGACGATGATTGCAGAGAACTGGCGGCACTTGCCACTAAGACCTTTGGCCGGATCGACGCTCTTGTCTCCTCGGCAGGGACGACACGGTTGGTTCCGCATGGTGACCTTGATGCGCTGACGATGGATGACTTCATGAAGACCACTGCCGTGAATACGGCTGGCCCATTTCAGATCGTGCGGGCCTGTGCAGAAGCGCTTAAGGCTGGGGACGGCGGTAGCGTGGTCATCGTTTCGTCCTACGGGGCGATTTGGGGAACCGGATCGTCAATCGCCTATGCAGCATCAAAAGGGGCAACCAACACGTTGACCATGTCCTTGGCACGGGTGTTGGCGCCCAAGGTTAGGGTAAATGCCGTTTGCCCGGCTTTGATTGCTGGCGGATTTGTCGAACGCATGGACAAGAAGGTGTTTGACGCGCGGGTCGAGTTGCAAGAGGCGCGGGCACCTTTGCAGATGGTCGGCCAGCCTGAAGATGTAGCCGCAGATGTGTTCTGGCTGTCTACTGGTGCGCGGCTGATGACCGGTTCGGTGTTGTCACTCGACAGTGGCTTGCATTTGAACGGCGATAGTTAAGTCTTCTAATCTTAAGGAACATTATGTCTGATCTCCTCCTGCTTACAAACATTACGGATGATATGCGCGCACAGCTTGCGCAGGTATTCACCCTTCATAAGGCCGACGATTATCCAGCGGAGAAGATTACCCATGTCCTCACCAGTGGCAGCGTCGGTATTCCATGCGCAACGATGGAAACCTTGCCAAACCTCAAGGCAATCAGCAATTACGGCGTCGGATATGATGCCATCGACATTGATGCTGCGATTGCTCAAGGTGTCATGGTATCACACACTCCCAATGTTTTGAATTCAGACGTGGCGACGACTGCCGTCATGCTGATGCTGATGTGTTACCGAGAGGCCTTGCGCGATGATGCATGGGCGCGCTCAGGAGATTGGGAAAATTTGGGCGCGGCGCCACTGACCCGTTCCCCTGACAATCAGACCATCGGTATCCTAGGATTGGGGCGGATCGGGCAGGCGATCGCTGACAAGCTCGCCCCGTGGAACCCAGCTATCGTCTACCACTCACGCAACGAAAAAGACGTGGCCTACACCTATTATCGTGATGTGGTGGAAATGGCTGCAGATTGTGATGTCCTGATATGTGTAACCCCCGGTGGCGCAGGAACCAAAGGCATCGTGAATGCCGATGTCCTCGCGGCTTTGGGTCCTCAAGGCACCTTGGTGAACGTCAGTCGCGGTTCAGTTGTGGATGAAGCGGCCCTCATCGAGGCTCTAGAGACGGGCAAGCTGGGCTGGGCAGGTTTGGATGTTTTTGAGGCTGAGCCCGCCATTCCACAGGCATTGAAAAACCTGTCGAACACAGTGTTGCTGCCCCATGTCGGCAGCGCGACCGTAGAGACGCGTTTGGCGATGGGGCAGCTTGCTGTGGACAATATCATTCAACACCAGCGCGATGGCACGATGCTTACAAAAGTGCCTGAGCATGAGAGCGGTTAAACGGCAAGAGGTCCGCACGTTAGGCTGGCATTAGAAAGGCCCGACTGCCTGCCGTGCAGGTGTATGTATCAGACGAAAGGCAGCCCCTTTGGGGATGTCCGTCTGCGGGGCGCGGGGCTTTGGGGCTGAGGTCCCGAGTTTCGACAGCATCTCTGTGACAGAGGGCATAGCCGCCACGCCTGCACCTTTCATAGGCGCAGCTTGCCCGGCAAGACCATGCTGCGCCAGTGTGCGTTGAACCAGATCGTTGGCAGCCCTCAGGCGTGCGGCATGGGTCGCCCGATGCGTTGCACCGGCGTTAAAGTGTTTCATCTCATCTCTCCTGATTAAGGGGGTGGCGTCCTATTTGATGCGGTCGGCAAGGGCCTTTTTGATATCCGCACTGGCCTGTAATGCCCCCAGCACTGTGACTGAGCCGATGGTTTTCAGTGCCAATTCTGGGGTGACATCGGCGGCGATACGCGCCAGTCCGACGACTTTGACGTGCAACACCTCTCCGGCAGCTTGCAGCGCCTCAAGATCGGCCACCGTGTAATCGCGCAGGCCAAGCTCCATCGTGTGACGCTCGGGCGATGTGCTGACAACCTCCACATGGCTCTCAAGTTGGTTGCGGATTGCCGTGCGGATAAAATCGCACCGGTTGGAGTAGAAGCCTTCCTACACCAACAGGTCGATCCTTCCCAAATCCACATAGCCCAGATTGATTGTTATTTTCTCGCTGTCAGGGGTCTTTTCACGCAGCTGCCGAACATTGCCCATCTTCAATTATCCATCCGTTTGGATGGTACGTGGATGTTAGGCTGTGGCTCTGCAAGAGTGGAGCGCAGTTTGACCGCCGCTGCACCCACATAGAGCGGCGGCATTCAGCTGCGGTGCCGGGCGAGGATCCTACCGTCGAAATCAGACCGCAGTCAGCGGAACTTTCCGCGCGGGCCGGATTTCTTGTTCCCCCGCGCGCCGGTCACGGCAGGTGTGTTCTGTTGATTTTCTTCATGCAGTTTGCGCCAGCGTTCTAAACGCGCTGGGTCTAACGTCCCCGCAGCAACCGCCGCCTGAACCGCGCAGCCGGGTTCATGTAGATGTGTGCAATCGCGAAATCGGCAGTCAGGCGCAAGTTCGATAATCTCTGCAAAGAGCGCCTCAAGCCCAAAGGACACATCGCTTACATGAAGGGTGCGCATGCCGGGGGTATCAATGACCCATCCGCCACCTGCGATCCGGTGCAGCGATCGCACGGTGGTCGTGTGCCGACCTTTGGCATCATCTTCCCGGATCGCGCCCGTGGCCTGTTTTGCCTCATCAGATTTACGCGCAAGCGTGTTGAGCAGCGTCGATTTCCCAACCCCGGATGACCCGATGAGCGCGACTGTCTGCCCAGTGCCACACCACGGAGCCAGTGCCGCTACGGCATCCAATGAGCGTGCGTTGACGGTGACGACGTCAAGTCCGCGTTGAAGGGCTGCGGCCTGTGCCTCATAGGGCGCCGGATCAGCCGCTTGATCGGCTTTCGTTAAGACGATCACAGCCCGCGTGCCCGCCTCGTTGGCAAAAGCCAGATAACGTTCCAGCCGCGCTGGATTAAAATCGTCGTTGCACGAGGTGACGACAAAGACCGTATCCACATTCGCGGCGATCAGTTGCGGATTGAGTGCGCCGACCGTCTGACGCTCAAGCAAAGACCGCCGTTCAAGTCGCCGAACAAGGAGGTGACTCTGTGGATGCGCCAGAACCCAGTCACCAACCGCAAAATTCGATGTGTTTACATGTGCTGGCAGGCTGATCCTGACCGGGCCATGGGTGGATTCACCTTTCATCCGGGACCGGTGCACAGAACTGATGCGCAGGGCATCATACTCTTCGTCTTCGGGGGTAAGTTGCTCTTCATAGAAGGGTGCCCAACCAAGGCTTGGCAAGGTGACAGTTGCAGAGGGGGCGTTATTATTCATGTTCAATTTCGATAAAGTGGCAATCTCGGTCCGGCTTTTGTCCATGATCGGTTCGGCGGGCGGCTACAACCTGATCTCTACGCATAGACGTTGCCTAGGTCACCAAAAAACCGAAAGCTCATGCCGTCCACTATCCGTAAATGCTGCCCTTGTCGTTGAGGGTTGCAGGGCAAAGCGGCCCACTCTCTAAATTTGGCGTAAGTATCTCGCAGTGCTCTGCAGGCATCTGGCCTTATTTCTGTTCTTCATCGGATTGACTGAGGGGGGGAAGGGGGGAGATTGAGCGGATGGAAACCATATCTGACAGATGATCCAATCGGGCGCTTGCAGGCCACAGTGCCGAGAGTGCTGCGCGTTACGCAATTTGGAGGAAAGACGCGTGAGCGTAGGCAGCGGGGTCATCTTTGCAGGGCAATTAACGACTTGATATTGCGCCGAAAACCCCATCCGCCGTAGCGTAAGTTGGCACCACTCCGTTCAGGCATCTATACCCCAGCCAAAGAACGGGCTATGCCTATGGCACAGATCATATGAGCGGGGTGAATGACCGTGAATGATCGCTTGGCGGACAAATGCGCGCTGCTGTTTGCAGCCGTCGCGTTTAGACTACGATGGCGGGCCGAGATGTCACGCCTATGCAGACGCGAAGGCGAGATGGATCGCCGCGCGACCGCAAAATTATTCTGGGCGCTCAGAAAGAGCGTTTGACCAAAGAAAATAACTCAAGGGGGATACGATGACCAATTTTACAAAACCCAACGCCGGACCAAACCGCCGCGGCTTTCTTGCCGGGAGTGCGGCTGCCGTCGGTGCAGGGCTGATCCTGCCGCACGGCGCTTTCGCGCAGGCGCAGCCCAAAAAGGGCGGCACGTTGCGGGTTGGCTTCACCCAAGGGTCGACTTCGGACAGCCTTGATCCCGCGACATTCAACAACGATTTTATGTTCGCCAGCGGTTATGCGGTCTTTAACACTCTGACGGAAATTGCCCCCGATGGCACCGCACAGCCTGACCTCGCGGAAAGCTTTGAGGCCAGCAGCGATGCCGCCACATGGACTTTCCGCCTGCGCGACAACGCGCAATTCTCGGACGGCAAAACGGCGACGGCGAATGACGTGATCGCCTCGATCCGCCACCACATGGGGCCCGAGTCCAAATCCGGTATCAAACCGCTGCTTGAGCAGATCACCGACATCCGCGCCGATGGCGACAAGGTCGTGGTGTTTGAACTGGCCGCTGGGAACGCGGATTTCCCGTTCATCTTCAACGACTACCACCTCGGCATTCGCCAAGACACCGGCGATGGGACGATCGATCCCAACAGTCGCATCGGCACCGGCGGCTATGTGATCGACGTTTTCGAGCCGGGCGTGCGGGTCGAACTGACGCGCCGCGATGACTACTGGAAAGAGGGCCGCGCGCATTTCGACAAGGTGGTGATCCTGAAAGTCGGCGATCCGGCTGCCCGGATGAACGCGCTGATGACAGGGGAAGTAGACCTTATCGACCGGCCAGACCTCAAGACGATCAACCTGCTGGGCCGCGCGCCCAATGTGAAAATCCACACCCAAGACGGCACGTTGCATTACATCATGCCGATGCAGACCAACACGGCCCCGTTCGATGACATGAACGTGCGCATGGCGCTGAAATACGGCATCAACCGCGAAGACATGATTGAGAAGGTTCTGCGCGGCTATGGCACCGTGGGCAATGACCAACCGATCTCGCGCTCTATGCCCTATTACAACGACGACCTTGAGCAGATCACCTATGATCCGGAGCGGGCGAAGTACCATCTGAAACAGGCGGGGCTTGAAAGCCTTGATGTGACGCTGTCCACCTCGGATGCGGCCTTTAACGGGGCGGTGGATGCTTCGGTTCTTTTTGCCGAAAACGCGCGGCCTGCGGGGCTGAACATCGACGTGAAGCGTGAGCCGGATGATGGCTATTGGTCGAATGTCTGGCTGCAAAAGCCCTTCTGCTGCTCCTATTGGGGTGGCCGTCCGACGCCGGACTTGATGTTCTCGACCGGCTATGCCGCCGATGCGGAGTGGAACGAGACCAAATGGGACAACGAGCGTTTCAATGAGCTGCTGTTGCAAGCGCGGCCTGAGCTGGACCAGACCCGCCGCGCCGAGATGTACGGCGAGATGCAGAAGATCGTGAAAGAGCAGGGCGGCGCGCTGATCCCGGCCTTTGGTCAATATGTCTCGGCCATGAGCGAAAGCGTTCAGATGCCCGAGGAAGTGTCCGAGATGTGGGATCTCGACAGCCAGCGCTTCATCGAACGCTGGTGGATGTCCTAAGCCACAGCCTCTTCCGGGCGGCCCCAAGGGGCCGTCCGTTTCCCGCACCAATGGCCCGATCCGGGCCGGAGAAAACCTTAAAATGTCCCGGCTTCAGAAGCTTGTTATCGGCCGAGTGTCCCTCGGCATTCTGACCCTCTTTGTCGTATCCGCCCTCATGTTCGTTGGCATCGAACTCTTGCCCGGCGATCTGGCGCAGCAGATCCTTGGCCAATCCGCGACCGAGTCCACCCTTGCGGCATTCCGCGCCGAATTGGGCCTCGATCAGCCCGCGCATCTTCGGTATTTCGATTGGCTCGGCGGCGTGCTGCAAGGTGATTTTGGCACCTCGCTGGCCTCGGGGCGCGAAGTGTCCGAGCTTTTGGGGCCGCGGCTTGCCAATACCATGTTTCTGGCCACCTATGCCGCCGTCATCGCCGCTCCGCTGGCAGTGATCCTTGGGCTTCTGGCGGCGCTGTGGCGCAACACGCTGTTTGACCGTGGCGTCAACCTGACCGCGCTTTCCGCGATCTCCATGCCCGAATTTTTCGTGGGCTATGTTCTGATCCTGTTTCTGTCGATCAAGGCCGGCGTCTTTCCGACGCTGGCACGGATCGACAGCGCCACGGGGCTGTGGGACGCGCTTTACCGCAGTTTCCTGCCTGCGCTGACGCTTATTCTGGTGGTGGTGGCGCATATGATGCGGATGACGCGAGCGGCCATCATCAACGTGCTGGCCTCGCCCTATATCGAGATGGCGCGCCTTAAAGGTGTGCCGCGCTGGCGCATTATCGTGCAGCACGCGCTGCCCAATGCATTGGCGCCGATCGTCAACGTCGTGGCGCTGAACCTTGCCTATCTGGTGGTCGGCGTGGTGGTGGTAGAGGTCGTCTTTTCCTACCCCGGTCTTGGGCAGTTGTTGGTGGATGCGGTCTCCAGCCGGGATTTCCCGGTGGTGCAGGCGGTGGGGCTGTTCTTTGCCGCTGTTTATATCACGCTCAACGTTTTGGCCGACATCATCTCGATCATGTCGAACCCGCGTCTGCGGCACGGGAGATAACGATGAAATCTTTGCTGAAATCCGCGCCCCCCTCGGCGATCTTTGGGATGGTGGTGCTGGCCATCGTCGCCTTTACGGGGGTATTCGCGCCCATCGTCGCGCCCTACGGCGAGACTCAGGTGGTGGGCGATGCCTATCTGCCATGGAGCGCCGCGCATCCGTTGGGCACCGACAATCTGGGTCGGGATATGCTGTCGCGTATGATCTTTGGGGCGCGCAATACGGTCGGGCTGGCGCTGCTGACCACGGCTATTTCCTTTTCGGTCGGGTCGACGCTGGGGATGCTGGCCGCGCTCAAAGGCGGCTGGCTGGACGAAGTCCTGTCGCGCTTGGTCGATGTGCTGATGGCCGTGCCGCCGCTGATCCTAGCGCTAATGCTCTTGGCCATCGTCGGCCCATCGATTCCCAATATGGTCGGGGTGATCGCGGTGATCTATGTGGCGCCGGTCTACCGGCTGTCGCGGGCTGCGGCGATGAATGTGGTCGGCCTTGATTTCGTCGAAGCCGCAAGGCTGCGCGGAGAGCGCACACCATGGCTGCTACGCCGCGAAATTTTGCCCAACATCTGGTCGACCTTGATCGCCGAGTTTGGGGTGCGCTTTTGTTTTGTGTTCCTCTTTATCGCGGCGCTGTCCTTTCTTGGCATTGGCATCCAGCCGCCCACGGCAGACTGGGGGTCGATGGTGAAAGAGAATGCGACGTTGATCAGTTTCGGGGATATTACCCCGCTCATTCCGGCCGCTGCCATCGCATTGCTGACCGTCGCGATCAATCTGATCGTCGATTGGATGCTGCACCGCGCCAGCGGATTGAAAAGTTAATCGAGCAGGGCCAAGCATATGGGAAATCTACTGAACATTCGCGGTCTCCGGCTTGAAGCAGGGGACAGGGCGCAGCCAACGGTCATCCTCAAAGGGCTTGATCTGGAATTGGACCGCGGTGAGGTGCTGGGCCTTGTCGGTGAAAGCGGCGCGGGCAAAAGCTCGGCCGGGTTGGCGGCGATGGGCTATGTCCGCGACGGCGTCAGGTTCACCGGGGGCAGCGTCGAATTCGACGGGACGGAATTGATCGGCATGGGGCGCGGGCAACTGCGCCGGTTGCATGGCAAGCGCATCGCCTATGTCGCGCAGTCCGCCGCGGCCAGTTTTAACCCCGCCAAGACGCTGATTGACCAATATACCGAAGCGCCGCGACTGCACGGCGTCTCGACACGCGACGCCGCCGCGCAAGACGCTGTCGCCCTCTACCGTCAGATGCAACTGCCCAACCCCGAAGAGATCGGCTTTCGCTATCCGCACCAAGTGTCGGGCGGCCAGTTGCAGCGGGCGATGACAGCGATGGCCATGGCCTGCCGCCCCGACCTGATCATCTTTGACGAGCCGACTACTGCGCTGGATGTGACCACCCAGATCGAAGTGTTGGGGGCCATTCGAGACATTGTAGAGCAATATAATAGTGCGGCGATCTACATCACCCATGACCTTGCGGTGGTAAGTCAGATGGCCGACCGCATCTGCGTAATGAAAGACGGTGAAGAGGTTGAAACCGCGCCCACTAAAACGATGCTCGACGCCCCACAGGACGACTACACACGCTCTCTCTGGGCTGTGCGGTCCTTCCGCCGCCCTGACGCCGAGTTGGGCACCGCGCCATCGCTGATCCGCTGCGAGGGGGTATCGGCCGCTTATGGCCCGATGACGGTGCTGGCCGACCTGAACTTTACTTTTCCGCGCGGCGAGACCACGGCAGTGGTGGGCGAAAGTGGATCGGGTAAATCCACCCTTGCGCGGGTGATTGCGGGCCTGCTGCCCCCAACAGAAGGGCAGTTTTTCTGGGATGACGCCCCGCTGGAGCCACGGCTGGCCAAGCGCGACCCCGAAACGCTGCGCAACATTCAGATGATCTATCAATCGGCGGACACCTCGCTGAACCCAAGGCACCGTATCCGCGAGATTTTGGCCCGTCCGGTACGCAAATTCACGGGGCGCAAGGGACGTGCGTTGCAAGCGCGGGTCGAAGAGTTGATGGATTTGGTCGACCTCGACCGCGCCTTCCTTGACCGCAAACCCAGCGAACTCTCGGGTGGGCAGAAGCAGCGTGTGGGCATCGCCCGCGCACTCGCAGCCGAGCCTGAATTCATCATCTGCGATGAGGTGACCAGCGCGCTGGACCAACTGGTGGCCGAAGGTATCCTGCGCCTATTGGTCCGTTTGCAGACCGAGTTGAACCTGACTTTCATGTTCATCACCCATGACTTGGCCACGGTTGAGGCGATTGCCCATAAGGTGATTGTCCTGAAGAACGGCCAGATTGTTGAACAAGGCGGGCGCGATGAGATCTTCGGCGCGCCACAGCAGGATTACACCAAACGTCTGTTAGCTTCGGTCCCGCAGATGGACCCAGAGTGGCTTACCAATGCCCGTGAGGGGGCGCGTGAACTGCGCGAGGCGCTGTGAAGGGCCAAGTCGATTGGCGCTAAACGCCTTCGGCCTCCGCTGCAGCAAAAGCGACCTCTAGGGCATCAAGAAACAGCTGTGCTTCTGTCTGTTGCAACACAAGCGGCGGACGGATTTTTAAGATGTTCGCACCCGGTCCCGTGGCGCTGATTAGAACACCGTTCTTACGCAGGTGGTTCACCACGAACTTCGCGCAGGCGGAGTCAGCTTCGTTGGTCTCGCACGAGGTAACGCATTCGACCGCCAGAAACAGCCCGGCACCGCGCACATGGCCGATCTTGGGGTAACGCCCTCCGATGTCATTCAGCCCGTCTTTCAGGAACCCGCCGACCTTGGCGGCATTGCGCTGCAACCCTTCATCCGCGATCACGTCAAGCACCGCCATACCCGCCGCCGCGGCCACCGGGTTGCCGCCAAAGGTGTTGAAATACCGCGCTTTTTCGCCGAACTCTTGAACCAGTTCCGGGCGCATCGCGGTGCCGGAGAGGGGGAAACCATTGCCCATCGGCTTGCCCATCGTGACCATGTCAGGCACCAGCCCGTGGCGCTGAAACCCCCAGAAGGCGTCGCCGGTGCGGGCAAAGCCGGGTTGCACTTCGTCCGCGATAAAAAGACCGCCTTCGGCGCGGATCAGGTCGACCGCCGGCTGCAGGAATCCCGCCGGATCAGGGTGCAGCCCGTCACTGGAGAAGATGGTGTCGACAATGAAGGCCGCAGGCTCGATCCCATCGGCGCGCATCTCGGCAATCGCTTGGGCCAAATCGGCGGCGAGTTTGGCGCCTTGCTCGGCTGCCGGGATGCGCAGCGTGTCAGGCGCGTCGATCAGCCGGATGCGCGGGCTGCGCGGGGTGAAATCGCCCAAGGACGGGGACAGTTCGGCCACCGCTTCGGTCAGCCCGTGATAGGCAAGCCGGGTGACGATCACGCCTTCGCGCCGGGTATAGCTGCGGGCGATGCGCAGGGCGATGTCATTCGCCTCGGACCCGGTGCAGGTGAACATGACATGGCCGAGTGTGTCGGGCATCGTGGCGAGCAGCCGTTCGGCGTAAGTCACCACGTTTTCATGTAGATAGCGGGTGTGAGTGTTGAGCACGCCCAATTGGCGGGTGATCGCCTCGACCACGCGCGGATGACAATGACCGACCGAGGCCACGTTGTTATAGGCATCAAGGTATTTGCGCCCGTCCTTGTCCCACAGCCAAACGCCTTCGCTGCGCTGGATGTGCAGCGGTTGATCGTAGAACAGCCGGTAAGCAGGGCCAAGCGCCTTGGCGCGGCGGTCGATCAGGTTGCGGTCGGCTGCCGTCAAGGCATCCGCTTGGGCGCTGTCATAGGCGTTGATCATGGTCATGGGATCACTCCGTTCCCGCAGCACGCTGCAGGGTTTCGATCGCGGCGGCGTCGCCAATTTGGTCGAGCGCTGCCAGCCCGCGCAGCGTGGCGGCGGCGTTGCGCAGGATATAGGCGGCATTCTCGGGATAGCGCCGCGCGCGGGAGGCGCCGATGGCCAGTGTCGTGGCGTGGCGCAGACGGATCAGGCCGGGTAACAGCGCGATCTCTTCCGGTTCCAGCGGCAGCCGTTTGGCATAGCCCGCGATCATCTCGCTGACGGCGTGCAGCGGGTCGGGGCCTTGGCCGATCTGATAGGAACACGCCACTGCCAAATCGCAAGCCAGCGGCGTATGCACCGTGTCGCCGAAATCAATCAGCCCGACGGGATGCTGGGCCTCTGGCCCATCGACCAGAATATTGTGCGGATTGAAGTCGTTATGAACAACCTGTGCCCGAAGCAGGGGGAGCCGGGGCGCGATCTCCGCGTCGAAATGGTCTAGGCTGCGCCCCAACTGGGCACGCAGGTCGCGGTCTTGTACATCCTTCAAAAGGGGGCGCAGATGGCCCGCCTGTTTGATGTCCCATTGTAGGAAATGCCCGCCCGCGGGGTGAAAGAACCCGCGCAGCCCAAGGGTGACCCGCGCGTGAAAATCACCCAAGGCGCGGTAGAGGCCGGGCTGGGGTGTCGCGTGGCTAAGGATCGTCCCACCGAGGAAGGTCATCAGGCGCACGACATGGATCTGACCGTCAGCCGCCGTGGCAACTTCGGCCGCTTTGCCGGTTAGACTGGCGCAGATGCGGGGCACGGGCAGGTCAGGGTCGGCTGCGGCAAGATGCATCAGCGCGGCGGTCTGCATGTCGGTCACCGCGCGCCCTTCAGCTGCATTGGTGATTTTCAGCAGCGCCTCTTCGCCCGTGGGCAGGGTGATCAGAAAATTGGCATCCTTTTCCGCCGCAAGCGTTTTGATCTTTCCCGACACGCCATAGCGTTGCAAGGCGACCTCAGCCGCGCGGTCTGCATCAAATGCAGGTGGGTCTTGGGCCAGAAGGTCGGCCTTGGCATCGCCCCCTTCCGCCAGAGCCCCGCTCAGGAATGGCGGTAGCCCGCCTTGCGGCGTTAGTGCGACATTGCTCATGGGGCGATATCCTCGGTTCCGCACCATTCCGCAATGAAAAGCGCCATGGCTTGGGTGACCTTTTTTACCGAACTGAGGCTGACGGATTCATTGGTCCCGTGGATGTTGCGTGATTTCGGCCCGTAGCAGAGCGCGGGGATCTTGTTGTACAACGCATAGACCCGCGTATCGAGGTAGCCCGCCGTCATGAAGGATTGCAGTGGTGCGCCGATGGCGTGTTCGTGGGCGCGTTCCAGCACGGCTTCGGCGTCGCTGCCCGGCTCCAGCACGTAGCCTTCGGCGTGGAAGCCGTTGAAGACCACTTTCGGTGGGTTGTTGGACAAGAAGCTGTCGGTCTGGGCAAAGGCTTTGACCCGCTCTGTAATCTCCCGCGCGGCGTCCTCGGCGTTGCGGCCCGGATAGATGGAAACGCGGCAATCGATGTTGCACCATGACGGCACCGATGACGCCCAATCGCCGCCTTCGATCTTGCCGATGTTGAGGTTGATGGGATGGGCTTCGTCTTCGAAATGCGGGTGCTCGCCTTTCTCGGCGTTCCAGTCCTCCTCCATCTCGCGCAAGGCGGTCATCACGCGCGTGGCCGCGTCGATCGCATTGGCCCCTTCGCCCATTTCGCGTACATGGACTGGCACGCCGCGCACCTGCACCTGAAACCAGATGACGCCGGTATTGGCGCGCACCAACATCTCTTCTTCGGGTTCGGGAATGAAGACCGCATCGGCGGTGTAGCCCTGTAGGAACGTCTGCAATGCGCCGTTGCCGGTGGATTCTTCCTCCACCACGGACTGAACATAGACGGTGGCCGCCGGTTGCAACCCAATGCGGCGCAGCGCGTCTAGGGCAAAGATATTCGCCGCAGCACCCGCCTTCATATCGCCCGCGCCGCGGCCATACATCCAATCGCCGTCGATCTTGGCCGACAGGGGCGGATCATCCCACATCTCGTGCAGCCCTTCGGGCACCACGTCCAGATGCGATTGCAGGATCAGCGAGCGGCCCGTCTCATCGCGCGGGCGGTGGATGCCCACGACGATGGGCGCGTCAGAGTGATCGTCTGAGTATTTCGAGCCGCCGGGGTGCGCCTCAATCGCGGCGCGGTCCATCTTGAAGCGGTCCATCGCATAGCCACGGCTTTGCAAACTGCGGAACAGCAGATCTTGGATCGCATGTTCATGGCCGCGTTGGGAAGGGGTTTGCACCAGCTGTTGGGTAAAGCTCACCTGTTCGGCAAATCCGTCTTCGACAGCCTGAAGGATGCGGGACTTCAGATCAGGATCGAGGGTCATGTCGTGTCCTTTCGAGGGGTTAAAGCATCGCTTCGATGAGGAAAGGGCCGGGTTCTTTCGCTGCGTCCTCAATGGCGCGCATCAGTTCGGTTACGTCTTCGACCCGTTTGCCCGGCACGCCCATGCCCTTGGCCATGGCAACGAAATCCAATTGCGGACGGTCGAGGTTCAGCATGCTCAGCGCGTCGGGGCCGGGCTGCGCGCCGACGTTGTGCAGCTCACCCTTGAGGATCTCATAGGACTGATTGGCGAGGATGATCGTGGTGACGTTGGAGTTCTCGCGCGCTTGGGTCCAAAGCGCTTGGATGGTGTACATCGCCGATCCATCCGCTTGCAGCGTGATCACCGGACGGTCAGGGCAGGCGATGGCGGCCCCGGCAGAAAGCGGGATACCGATGCCGATGGACCCGCCGGTAAGCGCCAGCCAAGTGTTCGGCGCAGCACTATCGCCTGCGGGGAAGGTGGCCCCGCCCGATGATACCGCCTCATCCACCACAATCGCATCTTCCGGCAGCGCATTGGCCAAAGCCGCGCCGAGGTTTTGCAGGGTGATGCCGCCCGCCTGTGGTGCGGCGGGCCTTTCGTGGTCGCGCGGGGTGGCGGGTTTCGCGCCGATGCGGTCCGCCAGCGCGGCCAAGGCGGTCGGGCCGTCCGCATCGACGGGGGCCAATGTGACGGTGTGGCAATCGACCGGCAGCAGCAGGCTCGGCTTGCCGGGATAGGCAAAGAAGGCGACGGGCGGCGGTGTCTCAATCAGGATCGCGCGGCTGTAAGGGGCGAGGCATTCAAGGGCGGCGTTGATCGGGTAGGGGACTTTGTTGATCGCAAAGCGGCCCTGTCCGCGCTCCATCCGGCGGTTCGAGGTGGGCGCGAGGATGTCGGCCCCGGTCTTTTCTGCGATGCCGTGCAGCAGGGCCATCGCCTCTTGGTTTTCCAGCACCGGGCTGCCGACCAGCAGAACGGTTTTCTCGCCGCTTTCCAAAGCGTTGATCGCGGCATCTAACGCGCGTTCATCCAATGGGGCAGGGGCGGCGGGGGCCACGGCCTCGGCCATCTTGCCGCCCGCGTCCCAGCCGATATCCGCAGGGGCAATCAGCGTGGCGACCTTGCCGGGCTTGCTTTGCGCCACGGCGAGGGCGGTCATCGCGTCCGCCGCAAAACTACCCGCATCACGGCCTGAACGGACCCAATCGCTAAACGGCGCACAGGCGCCTTCGACATCTGCCGACAGCGGCGCATCGTATTTCTGGTGCCGCAGGGCGTGGTCGCCCACAAGGTTCACCATCGGCACCCGTGCCTTGCGGGCGTTGTGTAGATTGGCGGCGGCATTGGCGAAACCGGGGGCGAGGTGCAGCAGGGTCACTGCCGGTTTCCCGGCCATGCGGGCATAGCCATCGGCGGCACCGGTCACCACGCCTTCGAACAGGCCCAAGACGCAGCGCATTAGCTTGGTGCGGTCCAGCGCGTCGACGAACTGCATTTCGGAGGTGCCGGGGTTGGCGAAACAGACCTCCACCCCGCCCGCGTGCAGGCTGCGGACAACGCTTTCAGCGCCGTTCATCTCTTTAGGTGTCTTGCTCATGCTGTGGCCTCGCGGAATGTCGTAAGAAAGGATTTTGCGTTATCGGCAAGGGATGGGCCAAGATAGCCGCCCTCTTGGATCAATGCTGTGGGGAGGTTCAGCGCCGCCAAGCGCCGCGCCATTTCGGCAAAGCCATCGGGGTAGACATTTACGGCCGCCAGCGGATCATCGGCGGCCATGTCAAAGCCCAGTGAGACCACCAGTGCCTCGGCCCCGAATTCGCGGATCGCGGCGATGCCTTTATCCAGCAACGCCAGCACGCTATCTTGGCTCGCGCCCTGTTCCAGCAGCAGGTTCAGCGATTTGCCCGCCCCGTCGCCTTCTCCCGTCTCATCCGCATGGCCAAGGTAGAAGGTGGGGTAGGTGGCCGGATCGGGATGCAGCGAGCAAAAGAAGATATCGCCACGTTCATAGAGGATGTCGAGCGAGCCATTGCCGGTATGCACGTCGATATCGATCAGCGCGACCTTTTTGTAGGTCTGGGTCAGGTGGTGCGCGGCGATGCAGGCGTTGTTGAAAAAGCAAAACCCGTTTGAGCAATCTCGCATCGCGTGGTGGCCGGGCGGACGGCAAAGCGCATAGGCGGCGCGGGCACCGGCTGCCACGGTCTCGGCGGTTTCCACGGCGGTTTGCGCCGACCAATAGGCGGCGTCCCATGACCCTTCGGTCAGCGGGGTCGATGTGTCGGTCATCCACCAGCCCAACTGGCCGTGAATGTCTTTGGGTTCTTTGCCGCGCCGCACGCCGGGGTGCATGGTGGGAATGGCCAGCGCCTCTGGCCCCGCGCTTTCGACGAAACGGGCGTGGGCGTCGGGCAGGAAGTCGACATAGTCAGGGTTGTGCACGGCCTTGATCGGGGCCAGCCCGTGGTCTTGGGGTTTGGTGATCTCAAACCCTTCGCCGATCAACATATCGCGTAAAATTTCAGCACGTTGTGGCTGTTCTTGATGCGTCATCGCTGCGCCGCGCCGAAAATAGTGGGTTGGTGCATGGCGCAACTGGCGTTCGTCGAAAAAGACTTTCATCACATTCCCTGTGGTCTGATGTCGTTGCAGCGGAGCATTGCAGTTTTAATTTGCAGGCTCAATAGAAATGATGCATCATGCATCAAAACTGGTCGAATTTGACTGGCGAGAATGAGGGCGCAATGGCCGAAATTAATCAAGTTTCATTGGGCGACGCGATCTATAAGCGCCTGTGCCAAGACTTGGTTTCTGGCAAGCTGCGTCCAAATGAAAAGGTCACAATTCGGGGGCTGGCAGCGCGGCTCGGCACCAGTTCGACCCCGGTGCGCGATGCGGTGCAGCGGCTGCTGCGCGACGAGGCGTTGGTGCAGCGCAGTATGCGCGATGTGCGGGTTCCGGTGCTGACTGAGGCGCAGTATCTTGAGATCGCTAGCATCCGGCGTGAGTTGGAAGGTTTCGCCGCAGGCCGCGCGGCCGAGCGGGTGGGTCCGAAAGAAATTCGCCGTCTGGAAAAGATTGTGGATCGAAATGGGGTCGCAGCGCAGGCGGGGCGTTGGCCACAGGCGGTTAAATATAATCAAGAGTTCCATTTCGCACTGGTTGAGGCGGCTGAAATGCCGATCCTGCTGGCGATCCTTGGTGGGCTGTGGCTGCGGATGGGGCCGTTGATTGCTGGGTATTATGCGCGCGAACAGGTCGGGCTGGTTCGACATCACCAGGCGATTATTGCAGCCTGCGAGAATCGCGACCCTGCTGCGGCAGCTGCGGGAATGCGTGCTGACATCGACGACGCAAGGGAGGGGATCATCAGATATATCGCATCATTCACCACCACTGAATGAGAGTGCCAAGCCCCGCGCGCCGCGCGGGCCTCGTTCCAGCCAAATGCAGAACCGGCACCAGACCGGATGCTTTGGGAAGGCGAGAACCAATGCAACCAATGGGGATTAAAATGCTTAACACTACCAAATTAACCGCAGCCGTTTTGGCGCTGGCTATTGCCGGACCACTTGCGGCGCAGGACGGCGCGCCCAAATCCGGCGGCACGCTGAACGTTGTGATCCAGCCAGAACCGCCCAGCCTGATGATCGGCCTTGTGCAGAACGGCCCGACACAGATGGTCGGCGGCGATATCTACGAAAGCCTGCTGCGCTATGATTTCGACCTGAAGCCCGAAGGTCAATTGGCTGAATCTTGGGAGATTTCAGAGGACGGTAAGACCTATACATTCAAGCTGCGCGAGGGCGTGGTGTTCCATGACGGAGAGCCCTTCACCTCAGCGGATGTCGAATTTTCGATGGACAAGTTCCTACGCGAAAGCCATTCGCGGATGCGCACCTATATGGAGCATGTCGAAAGCATTGAGACGCCGGATGAATACACGGTTGTCTTCAACCTCAAGCAGCCCTTCGGCCCCTTCATCGGTATCTTTGAGCCCGGCACCGCGCCGATGATCCCCAAGCACATCTATGAAGGCACGGATTTCGCGAACAACGAGGCGAACAACACGCCCATCGGCACCGGCCCCTTCAAATTCGACGAATGGGAAAAGGGCAGCTTCATCCATCTGGTGAAGAACGAAGACTACTACATGGAGGGCAAGCCCTACGTCGATGAAGTCTATTACCACGTGATCCCCGACGCGGCGTCGCGCGCCGTGGCCTATGAGACAGGCAAGGTTGACGTTCTGCCCGGCGGCTCGGTCGAAAACTTCGACGTGGCGCGTATTCAGGCGATGGACAACACCTGCATCACCGACAAGGGCTGGGAATACTTCGGCCCGCTGTCTTGGATGTGGGTGAACAACGACAACGCGCCGCTTGATGACGTGAATGTGCGCAAGGCGATCATGCATGGCGTCGACCGTCAGTTCGCCAAGGACGCGCTTTGGAATGGTCTGGGCAAGGTTTCGACCGGGCCGCTGTCGTCCTCCACCCGCTTTTATGACGGCGAGACACCGGATATCTCCTATGATCCGGAAAAGGCCAAAGAGCTGTTGGAAAGCAGCAGCTATGACGGCGAGACCATCCGCATTCTGGGTCTGCCTTACGGTGAGACGTGGCAGCGTTGGGCCGAGGCGGTCAAACAGAACTTGAGCGAAATCGGCATGACGACCGAGATTGTGCCCTCGGACGTGGCGGGCTGGAACCAGAAAGTCGCGGACCGTGACTATGACCTCGCCTTTACCTACCTCTACCAATATGGCGATCCGGCACTTGGCGTTTCGCGAACCTATATGGGCGACAACGCCGCTCCCGGTTCGCCTTGGAACAACGTGGCAAACTATCAAAATGCCGAAACGGATAAGTTGTTCGCCGAAGCGGCACTGATGGCCAGCCCCGAAGAGCGCAAGGCCGCCTATAAGGAAATCCAAGATCAGATCGTCGAAGATGTGCCGAACATCTGGCTCTTGGAACTAGGCTTCCCCACGATCTACCGCTGTGACGTGAAGAACCCCGTTAACACCGCCTTTGGTGTGAACGACGGTTTCCGCGACGTGTGGCTGGATAAGTAAACGACGCACCTATGCGCAAGGTTCGGGCTGCTTAGGTGGCCCGGACAAATCTTAGAACAAGAACGGGGCGGATAGCGTGATACGTTTCATATTGAGCAGGTTGGTCAAGGCGGTGTTTATCCTGCTGGCGATCCTTGTCTTCAATTTCCTGCTGATCCATGCGGCACCGGGTGACCCTGCGGCGGTCATGGCGGGCGAAGCAGGGGCGGCGGACGAGAAATTCCTTGCGGACCTGAGGGCGCGTTTCGGGCTGGACCAACCGCTCTACATGCAGCTGTGGCTCTATATCAAAGGCGCGGTGCAGCTTGATCTGGGCTATTCCTTCCGCCAGCAGATGCCGGTGGTCGAGATGATTGGCGACCGTCTGCCAGCGACGCTTTTGCTGACCGGCGTGGCCTTCGTGCTGTCGTTGGTGCTGGGCGTAACCGCCGGCGTCGCGGCCTCTGCCCGGCAGGGGCGGTGGGGTGACACGCTGATCTCCACCTTCGCGCTGCTGTTTTACGCGACACCGTTGTTCTGGGTGGCGCTGATGGCGACGCTGGTGTTCTCAGTCTGGCTCGAATGGTTGCCGGGCTTTGGCTATTCCACCATCGGCGCGGGCTATACGGGGTTTGCCCATGTACTGGACGTGGCCAAACACCTCGTCCTCCCGGCCAGTACCTTGGGGCTGTTCTTTACGGCGATTTATATGCGGATGACGCGAGCTTCGATGCTCGAAGTCTCGCGGCTCGATTTCGTCAAAACTGCCCGTGCCAAGGGGCTGACGCGTGGTGTGATCCAACGCCGACACATCCTGCGCAACGCGCTTTTGCCGGTCATTACGCTGGCCGGGCTTCAGGCGGGGCAAATCTTTGGCGGGGCCATCCTGACCGAGACTGTCTTTGCATGGCCCGGCATCGGGCGGCTGATGTTCGAGGCGATCAACCAGCGGGATTACAACGTGATCCTCGGGGTCTTTTACATCTCGGCGGCCATGGTGCTGCTGTTCAACCTGATCACGGATGTCATCTATGTCATTGTTGATCCGCGGATAAGGCTGACGACATGATGAGCTTTTGGAAACGTTTCAGTTATAACCGTGGCGCGGTCATTGGTCTGGTCATCCTGACCTTCGTCATCGCCGCTGCCATCCTTGCGCCCATCCTGTTCCCGCAGAGCCCGTGGAAAATGGTGCAGCGCCCCTTTCTGCCGCCCTTTACCCAAGACGGGTTGATGCTGGGCACCGATGCGCTTGGCCGCAACGTGCTGGCGGGGCTGGCCCACGGCGCTTACGTGAGCCTGCTGGTCGGGCTGGTCTCGACCATCGTGGCGCTGGCGATTGGCGTGCCAGTTGGCGCAGCGGCGGGGTATTTCGCAGGTCGGATCGATGATGCGCTCATGCGCTTTACCGAGTTCTTTCAGACCATCCCCAGCTTTGCGCTCGCCATCGTGCTCTTGGCGATCTTTCAGCCCAGCCTGACCTTCGTGATCATCGCGATCTCAATCGTCTCATGGCCGCCGGTGGCGCGTCTGGTGCGCGGTGAGGTGCTGTCGCTCAGAACCCGCGAGTTTGTCGAGGCGGCGAGCCTGTCCGGCCTTGGCAACCTTCAGATCATCACCCGCCACATCCTGCCCAACGCGCTGCCGCCGATTATCGTGCTGGCCTCGCTGATGGTAGCGCAGGCGATCTTGCTGGAAAGCTCACTGTCCTTTCTGGGGCTGGGCGATCCGAACATCATGTCTTGGGGCTATATGATCGGGGCCGCACGCACCGTGATCCGCACCGCATGGTGGCTGTCGTTCCTACCGGGGATGGCGATCCTTTTGACCGTGCTGGCGCTGAACCTGATCGGCGAGGGCCTGAACGACGCGCTGAACCCGCGATTGACGAGGAAATCCGAATGACCCTGCTTAGCATCCGTGATCTGTCTATCGCTTTGCCCATGGGGGCCGACCGGCTCTATGCTGCCAAGGACATTAACTTTGACCTCGCACCGGGCGAAATCCTCTGCATCGTCGGCGAAAGCGGGTCGGGCAAATCCATGTCGGCCAATGCGGTGATGGGGCTGTTGCCGCAAGGCGTTGTGCCCGACAAAGGCAGCATCACCTTTGACGGCCAGTCGATCCTTGGACTCTCTGAGAAAGAGATGTTGAAGCTGCGCGGTAGCCGTATTTCGATGATCTTTCAGGAACCCCTCAGCGCGCTGAACCCGCTGATGCGCGTTGGCGCGCAGATTGCCGAGGTGTTTGAGGCGCATGGTGCGCTTACAGGCGCAGAACGGCGGGCGCGGGCGCTTAAGCTGTTGGAGGAGGTCGGCATCCCCGATCCCCAAGCGGCGATCCGGGCCTATCCGTTCCAGCTGTCTGGCGGGCAGCGGCAGCGGGTCATGATCGCGATGGCTTTGGCGCTGGAGCCTGACATCCTGATCGCGGATGAGCCGACGACGGCGCTTGATGTAACAACCCAAGCGCAGATCCTCACGCTGATCGAAGACCTGCGCCGCAAGCGCGGCATGGCGGTAATTTTCATCACCCATGACTTTGGCGTAGTGGCGGATATTGCCGACCGGGTGATCGTCATGAAAAAGGGTGAGATCGTTGAGGCTGGTCCGGCGCAAGAGGTGCTGCTGAAACCCCAACACCCCTATACCCGCGCCCTGATCGACGCGATCCCCCGGCTGACCCAAACCGACGCGCCCAAGCAGATTGAGCGCGCGCCGCTGCTCAAGGTCGAAGGGCTGCAAAAGACCTTCTCGACCGGCTCTGGCACGCTCTTTGGTAAGCGCCGTGTGGTGAAGGCCGTGCAGGACGTAAGCTTTGACCTCTACGCGGGCGAGACGATTGGCATTGTTGGAGAATCCGGTTCTGGCAAATCCACCGTCGGGCGTTGTCTGGTGCGTCTGCTTGATCCCGACGGGGGCCGCGTGCTGATGGATGACGTCGACATCGCGCATATGTCAGGCGCGGAACTGCGCGCGCAGCGGCGCAAGTTGCAGATGATCTTTCAAGACCCGTTTTCTTCGCTCAATCCCCGCGCCCGTGTCTCGCGTATTCTTACCGAAGGGCTGATCGCCTATGGCACGCCGGATAAAGAGGCAAAGGCCAAAGCGCGTGAACTGCTTGAACTGGTCGGGCTGGACGAAAGCGCGATGAAGCGTTTCCCGCATGAGTTTTCAGGCGGGCAGCGGCAGCGGATCGGTATTGCCCGTGCGTTGGCGCTAGAGCCGTCGATCATCATCGCGGATGAGGCCGTCTCGGCGCTCGACGTGTCCATTCAGGCGCAGGTGCTTGATCTGCTGGCCGAGTTGAAAACAAGGCTGAACCTGTCGATGCTCTTTATCACCCACGACCTGCGCGTCGCCGCGCGGATTTGTGACCGGATCATCGTCATGCAAAAAGGCCAGATCGTCGAAGCCGGCCCGGTCAGCAAAGTTCTGCACGATCCCGATACCGCCTATACGCGCAGCCTGCTCGACGCTATTCCGGGGCAGGAGTATGAACGCGCTCTGGCCGCTGCGGACTAGGGCGCTATTTCAGGCGTTATGCCGGATATGGATCAAGCGATGGATACTGCGGACCACGACCAAAAGACGCTGCTTTTGACGGGGGCGAGCCGGGGCATCGGCCATGCCACGGCCAAGGCTTTCGCGAATAAGGGCTGGCGGGTGATCGGTTGTTCACGGCAGGCGTTCTCGCCCGAATGCCCTTGGCCCGGTGGGGCGCAGGATCATGTGCAGGTCGATCTGAGCGATCCGAACCAGACGATTGAGGCCGTGGCACAGGTCAAGCGGCTGCTGAACGGCAACCCGCTGCATGCGCTGGTCAACAACGCGGGCATTTCGCCAAAGGGGGAGGACGGGGCCAGGCTCAGCACGCTCGACACCGATCTGCGGACGTGGGGGCAGGTGTTTCATGTGAATTTCTTCGCCTCCGTGGTGCTGGCGCGGGGGCTTCAGGATGAACTGTCTGCCGGGCGCGGGTCGGTGGTGAATGTGACCTCTATCGCCGGGTCGCGGGTGCATCCCTTTGCCGGTGCGGCCTATGCGACCTCCAAGGCGGCGCTTGCCGCGCTGACCCGTGAGATGGCCCATGATTTCGGCCCGCTTGGCGTGCGGGTAAACGCAATCGCACCGGGCGAGGTGGAGACGGCGATCCTCAGCGAAGGCACCGACAAGATTGTGCGCGACATCCCCATGCGCCGCCTCGGCCAGCCGGATGAGGTGGCACGGGCGATCTATTTCCTGTGTAGCGAGGAAAGTTCGTATGTGTCGGGAACCGAGATTGAGATCAATGGCGGGCAGCACGTCTAAGGGGCGGCGCAGTTAATCTGACATTTCCGTGATGAGGTCAGTCTGGCGCTGTCACCGACCGTCATTAGACCTATGTACAGCCTCTCACGTCAGGGCAGCTATACGCGCGCTCCCCTCAGGCAAATCATACCCCAAGGGACAACCACTTCATGATAAAATTCGAATTGAACGGGCGGCAGATCTCTGTCGACGCAGACCCGGACATGCCCCTACTATGGGCGATCCGCGATGAAATCGGTCTTACCGGCACCAAGTTTGGCTGCGGCATCGGGGCCTGCGGCGCTTGTACCGTGCATATCGATGGCACGGCGACACGGTCCTGCATCACCTATCTCGCGGATGTTGAGGGCCTGTCGGTCACCACCATCGAAGGGCTGGACGAGAAGGGCAATCACCCCGTTCAAGAAGCGTGGCGCAACCTGCGCGTGCCGCAGTGCGGTTACTGCCAGTCGGGCCAGATCATGCAGGCAGCATCGCTGTTGCAAGACACGCCCAATCCCAGCGACGAAGACATCGACGCGGTGATGACCGGCAACCTTTGCCGCTGCATGACCTATCCCCGTATCCGCCAAGCCGTGCGCGACGCCGCCACCGCGATGGGAGGCTCCGACAATGGCTAATCTGATGTCCCGCCTGAAAGGCTCCGACAATCAATCGCAAATGACCCGCCGTGGGTTTCTGGTGTCCATGACCGCCGCTGGCGTTGCCTTTGGCTTCCCGCAGGCGTCGAACGCCGCGATGAACCCTGCCGTGCCAGATGGCACACCGATCGCGCCAAACGGCCAGGCGTTCGAGCCGTCGATGTGGTACTGGATCGACGCCGAGGGTCAGGTCAACGTCAACATCATCCGCGCCGAAATGGGCCAACACGTCGGCACCGCCATCGCGCGTATTCTGGCGGATGAGTTGGAAGTCGCTTGGGAAAATGTGCACATCACCCATGTCGATACGGATGAAAAATGGGGCCTGATGGTCACCGGCGGCAGCTGGTCGATCTGGCAAAGCTGGCCGGTCTACCGTCAGGCAGGCGCTGCGGGCCGTACCGCGCTGATCGAAGCGGCGGCGGCCAAGTGGGGCGTCGATGCCTCTGGCCTCTCCGCACGCGACGGTGCCGTGACCGATGGCACGCAAAGCATCAGCTACGGCGATCTGGTGGCCGAAGGGCTCGACCGGAGCTTTACCGAAGACGAATTGGCTGCCCTGTCGTTGAAACCCCACGCCGATCTGCGCCTTGTGGGCCAAGACGTGCATCCGCTTGATCTGGATACAAAGACCACCGGTCAGGCGATCTATGGTCTCGATGCCAAGGTTGATGGCATGGTCTACGGCGTACCGATGCTGCCACCGACGCGCTATGGCTCCAAGGTCAATTCAGTCGATGACAGCGCCGCGAAAGAGGTCAAAGGCTACCTTGAAACCGTGGTGCTGGATGATCCGTCGGGCACCGTGCCGGGCTGGGTTGTGGTGTTGGGCAAATCGCTCCACGCCGCGCGGATGGCCACCTATGAGATCAGCGTCGATTGGACCGCAGGCGAAACGGCTGATGTGTCCGAGGACGATATCCAAGCCCGCTCGCGGGAGTTGATCGGAGGCGACGCCGGGTCGATCCTGCACACCGAGCGGCCCGAGACCAGCGCCGTTTTCGACACCGCCACCGAGACGCTTGAGGCCGAGTACACCACGCAATCCGTGCTGCACTTCCAGATGGAGCCGGTGAACGCGACTGTCTTCCAGAACGCCGATGGCGTCTGGGAAACTCACGCGGGCAACCAGTGGCAATCGCTGATCCTGCCGACGCTGGCCGTCGCGTTGGAGGTGCCCGCCGATAAGATCGTGATGCGCAGCTATATGCTGGGCGGGGGTTTTGGCCGCCGGTTGAACGGTGACTACATCGTGCCCGCAGCACTGGCGTCCAAAGCTGTTGGCAAGCCCGTGAAACTGGTCTTCTCCCGCGAGGAAGATGCGCAGTTTGACAGCATTCGCTCGCCTTCGGTGCAGAAACTGCGCATGGCGTTTGACGATGGCAAAGCCGTCACGGGCATGGAACACCACGCCGCGGCGGGTTGGCCGACACAGGTGATGGCACCGGGCTTCATGCCTAAAGGCGTCAATGAAGAGCCCTACGATCCCTTCGCCATTGACGGGGCCGATCATTGGTACACCGTCGGCGCGCACCGCGTGCGGGCGATCTCCAACGATCTGGCGAACGCGACTTTCCGTCCCGGTTGGCTACGCTCTGTCGGACCTGGCTGGACCAACTTTGCAGTCGAAAGCTTCATGGATGAGGCTGCACATAAGATCGGTGCCGATCCCTTGCAGTTCCGTCTGGATCACCTGAAGGCCGAAGGCATCAACGCAGGCTCTGCCCCCAACGCGGTTGGCGGCGCATCGCGTCAGGCAACCGTTCTGCAGCGCGTGGCCGAGATGTCGGGCTATGGCACAACCGACCTGCCCGAGGGCACGGCAATCGGGATTGCCACCACCTTTGGCCAATCGCGGACCATGCCCACTTGGACCGCTGCCGCCGTTAAGCTGGCGGTGGATTCTGAAACGGGCGAGGTCGCTGTCGAGAAGATGTGGCTGGCGTTCGATTGTGGTACGGTTGTCGACCCCGACGGGGCGCGCGCGCAATGCGAAGGGGCGGCACTTTGGGGTCTATCCATGGCGCTGCATGAGGGCACGCGGATCGAAGATGGCAAGGTTATCGACCTTAACCTCGGGTCTTACACCCCGCTGCGGATGATCGACGTGCCAGACGTTGAAGTCGCGTTCGTGGAAAGCACGGAAGTGCCTGTCGGTCTTGGCGAGCCGGGCACCACGGTCATCGCGCCCGCCATCGCCAATGCGATCTTCAACGCGACGGGCGCGCGGGTTCGGCATTTGCCGATCACCCCAGATGCGATCCTCGCGGCAAAAGACAGTTAAACTTCGGACGGGCGCGACACCTCGCGCCCGTCTGCCCCCTCTTAGCCAGTGACTAGACGGATAAGAGCTTGGCCTGTTTCAGATGCTCTAATCCAGATCTCTGAATCTCGGCTTTCGTTGCATTTATCTTTGAAACGTCAGCTCACCGCCCATGATGGTCGCGCGGGCCTCGGCATTTGTGATCTGCGCGGGGGGCAACTGGGTCAGATCATGGCTTAGCACGGCCACATCGGCGTCCATGCCGGGTTTGAGCCTGCCACGTGTGTCTTCGGCAAACTCAACCCAGGCGTTGTCGCGGGTATAGCTTGCCAGCGTGTCTTCTAAGCTTTGGCTCTGATCCGCCCATTCTTCGCCAAGATCCAGCGGCGCAATCGCGGCTTTGATGGTGCGCATGACATCTACAGGGATCACTGGCCAATCGGTTGAAAAGACGACCTTTGCGCCGCTTTCTCGGATGGATTGCCATGCATAGGCCCCCGCGATCTGATCGGGGTGCAGGTAGTTGGTGACACCCTCTGGCGGGAAGATATGGCCAAGCGGGGCGTGACCCGGTTGCAGTGACGCGACGATGCCCAACTTAGATAGACGGGGCAGGTCGTCCAGATGCATTACTTCGATATGTTCAATCCGGTGGCGGCTGTCGCGTGTGCCATTGGCCTTTTGCGCGGCCTCAAAGGCATCAATGGTACGCCGCACAGCGGCATCGCCGATGGCATGGACCGCGATCTGAAAACCGAGCCTGTCTGCTTCCACGCAGGCGGCAACAAAATGCTCTTGAGTAAAGACCTCATCGCCGGTGTTGCCATCTGCTCCCAGATCGCCGGGATAAGGGCGCAGCATCAGCGCGGTGCCGCTTTCGATCACGCCGTCGATGAACATTTTCACATGGATACAGCGCAGCTTGTCGCCGTGGTAATCGGCGCGCATGGCGGGGGCTTCGTGGCCGATCCGCTCAACGGGGTCGGTGCCTTTAAGGTGAAAGGGCACGGTGCAGCGGCAGAGCAGACGGCCTTCGGTCTCAAGCTCGGACAGCAGTTCAAGCTGGTAGCGGTTGCCATCCATCAGGTGCAGGCCGGTGATGCCTTGCGCGGCGCAATGAGCAAGGCCACGAGCGATGACATCTTTGTCCATCTCGCGTTGCTGTGCGGTCGCGGGCGGCACCGGGTCTTTGCCGCTGGTCAGCCCCAGCATATCGCGCCCACCGTGGCGGGTGAGGGCAAGGACCGGACTATAGGCTCCGGGCTCCAGCAGTTCACCGCTTGCCAGTCCATCCGCGCCCATGACGATTTCCGAGCCCGCATCAACGGTGCCACCTTCCAGCAGCCCGGCGGCTTTCAGCGCGGAGGTATTGGCCCAGACGGTGTGATGGTCAGGCGCGAACATGGCAAGGGGGCGGTCGGGCAGGATGGCATCCAGATCCTGCCGCGTCAGCGTGCTGCCGGTGCCAAGAATGCCGTAGTCTGCCATCACGCAGAATAGCAGCGCGTCGTTCGGGTTCGCGTCGGAATAGGGCAGGATCAGACGGCGCATCTCGTCCAAGCCTTCTACGCCATAAAGGTTGAGGTATTCCAGTTCGACCGAGCCACCAAAGAGATGCACATGGCTGTCGATGAACCCCGGCAACACGGTGCCGCCCTGCGCGTCGATGACGCGGGTTTCGGCTCCAATCTGGGCCATCACCTCGGCGTCAGTGCCGACATGGGTGATCTTACCGCCTGAAATCGCGAGCGCCTCAGCTTTGGGCTGGGCGTCATCGAAGGTCATCAAGGCCCCGTTGTGGATGACGATATCTGCCGGCATGAGGTATTCCTTTGTCTTGAGTGGGGGCCGTTGAGGTGCAGACGGACCAAAGCCCGCCTGCATCTATCTTCGCCGCTTACTTCTGAAGGTCAGTCCAGATCGCGGTGTAGAGCTTTGTTGCCTCGGGTGGGCAGACTTTGGCCACATAGGCCGCCGATTTCAGATCTTCCGGCACCACAACTTCGGGGGCGCTTTTCATGTCTTCGGGCATGAACTCTTCCGAGCCTTTGATGCCGTTCGCATAACGCGCGAATTCAGACAGCATCGCAGCGTTTTCCGGATCCATCACGAAATTGAGAAAGGTTTTCGCCTCTTCCACATTGGTCGCATCGGCAAGGATCGCCGCATTGTCCATCCAGACGGGGTAGCCTTCTTGGGGGTAGCCAAAGGCGATGTCTTCGTTCTGGTTGCGTGCCCGGAAGGACGCGCCGTTCCAGTTCACCCCGGCGGCGAGGTCACCCTTGGCGTATTTCTCGATGTTGCCATAGTCCATCGACAGCCAGTTCGGCTTGGCCGCGCGCAGGATGTCGCGGACCTCTTTCAAGACCTCTTTGTCGGCGGTGCATTGATCGCCGCCCGCATAGTGGATCGCCATGCCCATCACGTCGTTCATCTCTGGCACCACGTTGATCTTGCCTTTTAACTCTTCTGGCGGGTCAAAGATCACGGCGGCGGTGTTGATGTCGCCGCTATAGACTGCGGTATTGACTGTCACACCAACGGTGCCCCACTGCCACGGCACGGTGTAATTGCGGCCTGGATCGAATTCGACATCGACCCACTGCGGGTCCATGTTTTTGAAGTTCTCCATCTCGTTGGGTTTGCTTTCCATCAGCAGCCCTTCACCGATGAAGATCGGCACATAGGTCCCCGACGGCACGACAATGTCAAAGCCATGACCGCCCGCCTTGATCTTGGCCAGTGCGGTATCGTTGCTGTCATAGTCGGTGATCGTGACCTTGATGCCGGTCTCTTTCTCGAACTTCTCGATCATTTCCGGGCTGGTGTAATTGCCCCAGTTATAGAGGTTCAGCTCCCCTTCGGCCAAAGCTGGCCCGGCAAGGATAAGGCCGATCGCTGTCAGTGTCTTTTTCATCTTAAGCTCCCTTTGGTTGATTATTTTTTGGTTCTGCTGAGCAGGGTATAGGCGATCACCATCAAGACAGAGATCATCAACAATACGGTCGAAATCGCGTTGATCTCTGGCGTCACCACCCGCCGTAATTGGCCCAGCATGTAAGTTGGCAGCGTATCCTGCCCGGCGGATTTAACAAACTCGGTTATCACCACATCATCAAGGCTGATGACGAATGCCAACATCGCCCCCGCAAGGATGCCAGGCCAAAGTTGCGGCAGTGTCACCCGGCGAAAGACTTGAAAGGGTGTGGCGTAAAGATCGGCTGCGGCTTGCTCTAGGCTGAGGTCCATCCCCTGTAACCGTGCGCGGATCGGCAGGTAGGCGAAGGGGATGCAAAAGGCCGAATGCGCGATAATCAGATACATCAGACCGGTGTAGCCGGTAGCGACCTTGATCGTGGCAAAGAAGATCAGCAGCGCCACGGCTGTCACAATCTCGGGCACCATGAGAGGTTGGTGGATCAGCGCAAAGATCGCGGTTTGCCCACGGAATTTGCGGTTGCGGGTGGTGGCGAGTGCCGCAAGAACCGCAGCCGTCGTGGCGATGGCGGCAGCAGACAGCGCGATAATCAAGCTGCGCACCGTCGCCTCTTGCACCATCTCATTGTCCCAAGCCGAGACATACCAGCGCCACGAGAACCCCTCCCAAATCGCGATGGAGGTGCCTGCGTTGAAGGAATAGACCACCAAGAGCACGATGGGCATGTAGAGCATGACGAAGCAGGTCATGGCGATGCCGGAAAAGCCCCTGAGCTTGCGAATGTCAAAACCGCGTTTAGCCATGTTTTACCTCCTCATTCCCCGCCGCGCGGACATAGGCCAGAAGGGCCACCATCACGATCGCCAGCAGGGTGATCGACAGCGCAGCGCCCAAGGGCCAGTTGCGGCCCTGTCCGAACTGCAATTCAATCAGATTGCCCAGCATCAACTGGTTGCCGCCGCCCATGACGCGCGGTGTCACATAGGCACCCAGCGATGGCACCAGCACAAGGATCGACCCCGCGATCACCCCCGGTTTGACCAGCGGCAGGATCACCCGGCGCAGCACGTTGAACCGGGTGGCGTAAAGGTCATACCCTGCCTCGACCAACCGGAAGTCCAACCGCTCAAGCGCGGCATAGATCGGCAGCACCATCAGCGGCAGGTAGACATAGACCATGCCGAGGATGATCGAAAACTCGGTAAACAGCATCTGGATCGGCTCATCAATGATGCCAAGTGCGATCAGAATGCTGTTGATCGTGCCCTCGTTGCGGATCAACTCCAGAATGGCAAAGGTGCGGATCAGCAGGTTTGTCCAGAACGGGATGATAATCAGCAACATCCAGAATTCGCGCTGTTTCTTGGGCCGTGTCGCGATAAAATAGGCCGTCGGAAAGCCAAAGAAGAGACAGGCGATTGTGGTCAGGACGGAAAGTTTGACCGACCGCCACAGAATGCTGAGATGCGCATCTGACCAGCCGAGCGTGTCATCAAAGATGTCGCGCTGCATCAAGACGCCAAACCATGCGTCGGTCGAAAACTCCCACTCCACGCCGCCGTAATCACCGGGGGTCAGGAAGGAATAGAACAGCGTAATAAGCAGTGGGCCACTGGCGGCAAAGATCAGGATGATCAGCGCCGGGGTCAGCAGCAGCCAGCGGTTGCGTGCAGCGCGTTGCGAGACGGTGTTGGATAGCTCTGCCATGGCTTAATCCCTCAACACTTGGGCGGCCCCGGCGGGGAAGGTCAGTCCGACCCGATCACCGGTTGCAAAATCATTGCCATCGGCGGGGGAATTTTGGCGCCGCAGGACAAAATCGCTGCCATCGTCGAGGGTGACATGGAAATGGGTATCGGTCCCGAAATAGACCACTTCGCGCAACGTCCCGGCAAGCAACCCCGCGCCATCGTCGGTCAACTCGGCGTGCTCTGGTCGCAGGGCCAGCGTGACCTTGCCTTGGGCCCCATCGCGCGCATGTGCATCAACCTCTTGCCCCGAGGAGAGACGCAGGCGCGTCACCTCGCCGCTGTTAGAGATCACCTCGGCCGGTAGGAAATTCGTATCACCAATGAAATCAGCGACGAAACGATCAGCGGGGCGATCATAAATCTCGCGGGGGCGGCCAATCTGACGAATGGCACCGTTCGACATGACCGCGATCCGGTCTGACATGGTCAGGGCTTCTTCTTGGTCATGGGTCACAAAGATAAAGGTGATGCCGGTTTCAGTTTGCAGGCGCTTCAACTCTAACTGCATCTGTTTGCGCAGCTTAAAATCCAGCGCGCTGAGCGGTTCATCCAGCAATAGGATTTTGGGGCGGGGAGCCAAGGCGCGGGCCAGTGCCACACGCTGTTGCTGCCCACCAGAGATTTGCCCGGTCTGGCGGTCGGCGAGATGAGACATCTGCACCAGTTCCATCATCTCGCCCACTGTCGCTTTGACAGATGCTTTGGGGGTGCCAAGCATTTGCAGCCCAAAAGCGATGTTTTCCGCCACAGTCATATGCGGGAAAAGCGCGTAGTTTTGAAAGACAGTATTGATCGGGCGTTTATAGGGGGGCGCGTCAAGCAAGCTTTCCCCAAACATGTCCAGCTTGCCCGAGGTCGGATGCTCAAACCCCGCGATCAGCCTCAGCAAAGTCGTCTTTCCACAGCCCGATGGCCCTAGCAGCGTGAAAAATTCATTGTCCTGAATCTCAACGTCAATACTTGCCAATGCTTCTACCGGCGGATTGCCGGGATATACCTTGCGCAGTGATTGTGCGGTGATTGCCTTGGTCATTGAACCCCCTGTCAGTTCGGCCTGCGATATTTGATCAAACAAGCGCATACCCGCATGATTGCGGCAATGGGCGTGACAATATATACCCCCACTGGGGTAGTAAATTTGACCATATTGCCCGAAATGTGAGTATTTCTTGAGCGATAATCTGACAATAAGCGAGGTTTCCCTGCTCCGCGACGCCATGCAGGCGGTCGGCACCCCGGCCTTTTTCGACGTCTATCAAGCACTGTTTCGCGCGAGGGTGGCCTTTGGCACCTTTCTGATGATGCGCTTTGATCCCGGTCAGCCGCCCAGCTTGTTGGACCATTGGATCGAGCCCGGCCGCCTGCGCCCCACGGCCCTGGCTGAGTATCTGGAAAGCACCTATGCCTTTGACCCGTTTTTTCAGTATCGGGACCGTGTTGAGGGCGGTGGCGTATTTCGTCTGTCGGAGGTCGCGCCAGACAGGTTCTTCTCCAGCGAGTATTACCTGCAATATTACCGGGGGTCGGGGCTGTGTGATGAAGTTGGCCTGCTGGCCCCGGTGGCGCGGGGTGGGGTGGCGCATCTATCTATGAGCCGCCGCGATGCCCAAGGGCCGTTTCGCCGGGCAGAGTTACGGTATTTGCGCAAGTATGCCCCGCTGTTGCTGGAGCTGTTGACGCAGCATTGCAACAAAATCTCCCCGGCGGCGCATGACAGGCTGGTTGCAGCGCGCCCGCCTTTGGCTGATTTGATCCGAAACTACGCCAAGGACGTGCTGCAATTTGCGCTCACCGCCCGCGAGGCGCAGATTGCAGGGCTGGTTTTGCAGGGGCACTCCAACGGTTCTGCCGCCAAGACGTTGGAAATCGCGACTGAGACCTGCAAGGTGCATCGCCGCAACCTATACCGCAAACTTAACATCTCGTCCCAGCGTGACCTCTTTGGTCTGTTCAAACATCTGCTTTGACCTGCGGCAGCTCAGGGTCTGCCTAAATTGGATCGGCAGATACACCATTATTTTTCTGTGGAAATCTCAGGAAATGCTGTATTGTGCCATAATTTTGACAGCTTTCGGACATTTAAAATAATCTGGCTGTTATTGCTCCTTTTCGGGGAAATAAGAAGGACACTCTGTGGCACCAACCGAGACATATGAACAACGTGTTGCCGCAACACGAAAGCGCTTTATCGAAGGGCTGCCAACGCGAACGCAAGCCATTTCCGACACGCTGCGCGAGGCGGAAGGTGTTGATCCATTGGAAACGAAGGTGCGTAAAGTTCATCGCATGATGCATGATCTAGTCGGAAACGCAGCGATGCTTGAATACACCGAAATTGAAGATTGCCTGCGCAGGGGGCTGCGCGTGGCGGAAGAGGCTGATAATAATGGTTCTACCTTGTCAGCAGATGAGGTCCGTATAATTGAAACCGCCTTAGCCGATGCCAATGACGTCGTTGAAAAGATATAAGAGAGCCCCCTCCCATGAAGTATCCCGCAATCGGTCTTTTGGCGGCCCTGCTGCCGTTTCACGTACACGCGCAGACGACTGCTACCGATGAAGGGGCAAGCGTAACGGCACCTCAGTCCCAAGAGGGACTGATTTCGCGCGAATTCGATCTGACGGAGCTTGGGTTTCAGAACGGTCTTTCGTTCCGCCAATTGTCGGGAAATGCGACCATCTTTATCCCGCTACCCAAAGCGGGGGCCTTGAATTCGGGCACTTTGGAGCTGGAGCTTAATCACGCCTCAACCGCCGAGGTGGATCGCTATTTGCAGGTTTCTGTCGGCGGCCGACCGGTGTCATCCCAAGCTTTGCCAGATGGGGCAGGGCGTCTTAGCGTGCCGGTACCACTGCGCCCCGAAGATGTATCAGGTGGCTTCATCGCGGTTGGCCTTTCCTATTCCGGCGCGTTCAGTGATCGGGTCTGTGTGGATGAACGCGCCTCGGGTGACTTTCTTGAGATCGCGGCATCGTCGTCTGTCACGTTGCAACTGGATCAGGCGGCGGTCGACACTTCGACAGCCTTTGCAGGCCTACGCCCAGCCGATACACGCCTTGCCATCAACGGCAGCGACTCGTTGGCGGCCTTGGCCGCAGCGACTCGCGCCGCCGCGCTTTTTGACGCTGAAGCAGGGCGCTTGCGTTTCGGCCCGGCAGAGGACAATGCCGCAGGCGCATGGTCTGAAGGGGTTATCCAGCTTGATGTGACCTCTTCGGGGGCGGCCAGCGAGATGACTGTCGACAGCCAGTCGGGCATGCCCGTGCTGAACTTGCGTGGCAGTGACCCGCAGGTGGGGCTGTGGCAAATGGTTTCGGAATGGTCGGCCCTGTCGAACAGCGATGCAACCGTGGTAGAGGTGGCCGAGGGACCAGTCATGTTTGACAACCGTCTGCCGCTTGCCGGATTGAACGCCGATCTGAACCCGCGCGCGGTGGTATCGACCGAAGATTTCTTGATCCCGTTCCAATCCTCTGACCTGCCGGTTGGAAAGGCCGTTTCCGGTGTAAGCCTGCAAATCGCTGCCGCACTCGACCCCGAAGGGCGGGGGGCCACGGCGTCGGTCTTCCTCAACGATTCACTTTTGGGCAACCGCCCGCTTGGCAGTGGCCAGCCAGAGCAGTTGAGTTTTTCGGTTCCCAAAGGGCTTTTGGGCCGCGATAACTTGCTGCGCGTGTCGATCCAACGTCAGCCCACGGGCGGGGAATGTCGGTTCAAGCCTCAAGGCTACCCGGCGCAAATCCTTCCCGGCAGCGCGCTGGTGCTCTCCGATGCAGAGCCACAGGACCGCGATTTCTTCTCGCTTCGGCAGGAGTTTGGCGATGGGGTTCAGGTCGTGCTTGACCCTGAGCTGTCGCTTGACTTCGAGCAGGTCTTGCCATGGCTTGCAGGTGTTGCTGGCAGTGTCATCCCAGACCGCGCGTCCATTTTGCCGCGTCCTTCGGTCGACGCGCTGGAAACGAACGACCCGTTCTTCGTGATCTCTGACCAAAACCCCGGCGATGGGGAGCCGCTTATTACCTTTGATCAAGGCCGGATCGAGGTTCGCGATACCCAAGACAACCTGATCTATTCAGGTGAAGACCTGTCGCGCCTTGGCGTGGTGCAGATCGTCACCCGCGGTGAGACGCGCGGCCTGTGGCTGCGCCCCGGCAACGGCCCCGCGCCCGAGCTTACAGCGCAGACGCCCATGGTGCTGGACCGGGGCGATCTTGCTCTGATCGGGCAGCAGGGGGTGATCCTTGCCACTGCCACCGACCGCAGCCCACTGGTTGACGTCGTCTATCCTGACCGCACCAGCTTTGCGCAGATGCTGGCCAAGTATCGCCCTTGGATCGTTGGGGGCATCTGGGTGCTGGTGACGCTGCTTGTGCTGATCGTATTCCAGCGTGTCTACCGCGCCCGTCGCGGCAAAGACGAGACGTAAATCACCATGGCGTTGGATGCCGAAAGCGAAGCCATCGGTTCGCTGCTGCTTGACCGTGGCGCGCTGACGGTTGAACAACTCGACGCGGCAGAGGATCTGGCCGAAGACTGGAATGTCTCTTTGGTTAAGGTTCTTTTGTCGCGGCGGTGGCTGACGGCGCATGACCTCTACCGCGAGATTGCCTTTTACCATGGGCTAAAGCTTGTCGATCTGATCGAAAATCACCCGGATGATGATTTGATCCGGCAGTATGATCCGGTCAGCATGAACAACTACATGACGGTGCCGATTGGCCGGGCAGAGGATGGCACGCTGACGGTCGCCACCTCACGCCCCGGCCCGCGCACGCTGCTGCATATCCGTGAGACCTATGGCACCGGTGTCAACATCGTCGTTGCTTCGCATTTCGATGTGTCATGGTCGTTGCAACGCGCATACCGCGAGAAACACTCCCATGAGGCGGTCTTTGCCTTGGCAGAGCTGGACCCGGATATGTCGGCGCAGAATGTCGTGACGCCGCCACAAATCTTGGTGATTTACCTCTTGGTCTCGGCCCTGTTGCTGGGGATGGCCTTTGCACCAGTGGGCACGCTGATCGTGCTGAACGTCTTTTTGACGATCTTCTACACTGGCAACTTCCTATTCAAAGCGCTGTTGGTTTGGCTGGGCGGCGCGGCGCAGGAAACGTCATCGCGGGCCATCGCGGCTGAGGCGTCGCTGCTGCGCGACGAAGACCTGCCGATCTATACCGTGCTGGTGCCGATGTTCCGCGAGCCCGAGGTGCTGCCGATTCTTGCGCAAGCTCTGCGCAACCTCGACTACCCGCTGGCCAAGCTCGACATCAAGATCGTGCTGGAAGAGGGCGATCACGAGACGATCGACGCGGCCCGCAAGCTGGACCTTGAAGGCGTGTTTGAAATCATCCGCGTCCCGGCCTCGCATCCGCAGACCAAGCCCAAGGCCTGCAACTTTGCGCTGCGTTATGCGCAGGGCGATTTCCTCGTGATCTTTGACGCCGAGGACAAGCCAGAGCCGGATCAGTTGAAAAAGGTCATCGCCGCCTTCAACCAATCCGCGCCCAATACCGCCTGCATCCAGTGCCGGTTGAACTATTACAACGCGCGAGAAAACTGGCTGACGCGGATGTTCACCTTGGACTATTCGCTGTGGTTCGACCTGATGCTGCCGGGGCTGGAGCGGTTGGGCGTGCCTATTCCGCTGGGCGGCACCTCGAACCACTTCCGCATGGACGTGCTGCGCGAGTTGAACGCATGGGATCCCTTCAACGTGACCGAGGACGCCGATCTGGGCATTCGTCTGACGCAGAAGGGCTACCGCGTCGGCGTCATCGATTCCACGACCTTTGAAGAGGCCAATGTCTCGATCCCGAACTGGGTGCGCCAACGCTCGCGCTGGATCAAAGGCTATATGCAGACCTTCCTTGTGCACAGCCGCAGGCCGATCCACCTGTGGCAGTCAGTCGGCACCGCAGGGGTCTTTGGCTTTATCTTTTTCATCGGTGGCACGGTGCTTTCGGGCCTGCTGAACCCGGTGTTCTGGTCGATCTTTGCCATCTGGCTGATTTTCGGAACCGAGGTGATTACCCCTTATTTCCCACTGCCGGTGCTTTACCTTTCTTTGGTAAACCTCTTGGCGGGCAATGGGCTGCTGATCTACCTCACCATGGTTGCCCCCTTTAGGCGCAGGTGGACCGATCTGGCCCCTTGGGGGATCACGGTCGTGGGCTATTGGGTGTTGATGACCGTCGCGTCCTACAAGGCGCTGTCGCAACTGATCTTTAACCCGTTCTACTGGGAGAAGACCCAGCACGGCCTGTCAAAACACACAGCCAATGAGGTCGCCGAAGCCAGCGCCGAAGCGACGGAGGCAACGCAATGATCCGCGCCGCCTCTTGGTCCGTTGGCTTTGTCGCGCTGACATTGGTGCTGCTGCTCAGCCTCGGCTGGACCGAGGCAAATGGTTTTATCTCGATGGACGTGACGGACCTTTGGGCCAAGTCCATCGTACAAATCGAAGGCCCGGCGCAGTTCAAAGCGACCGATGCCTTCTATCCTCCTGTGCCCTATGCGCTTTCCCTTTTGGGGCAGGCTCTTTTGACGGGCACGCAGGTGCCTGTGCCTTTTGTCCTATCCGCTTTGGTGGGCGCGGGGCTTTTGGTTCTGTGGTTTCTAAACCTGCGGGATACGGGGCGGTTCTCGGGTTTTACCTCGGTCATTCTAGTGCTGCTTTTGGCGCTAAACCCGTTCTTTCTGCGTGCATTAGCTGATGGGCCAGAGATGATGTTCTGCATCTTGGGCACATGGCTTTTTGCGCGAGGGATCGTCAATCTGCGCCTGACCGGCAATGCGCCCGATATGATGAAAGTGGCAGTGGGGCTGCTGGTTGTCGCCTTGTCGGATAGTTTCGGGCTGATGCTATGCCTTGGGGCGATGCCCTTTATGATCGTGGCAGCGCGGCCCAGCATGATTGCCGCCTCGTCGACAGGCTATCTTGTCGCGATGTTCTACCCTGTTGCTGCGGCTGTGGGGTCATTGATGTTTGTCAGTCTGATCTTCGACAGCCGCCTTGTTCCGCTTTTGTCAGAGACGGTGGTGCCGCTTACTTCGTCGCAACATATGATCGTTTTGCTGGGGCTTTGTCCTGCGGCACTGGTTGCGATATTGCGCAACATCCAGATGCCACGGCTGTTTATGCCGTTGCTGGCCGCCGTGGGCGCGGTACTTGGGGGATATACCCTCAATACATTCTTCCATGTCGAAGGGGACCCGGCGATGGCGATTGCGCCCATGCTGGGCGTTCTGGTCGCGGCCATCCGTTTCTGGCCGAACCTGTCCCTACGTGAACCGATTGCTATTGCTTTGTTGTCATTCTCGCTGGTGTCATCCGTGCTGGTCACACGCTACGTTGCCCATGACGAGACCCGCAATTGGGCTAGAGCGATGGTCGGATTTGAGAACGCAGCGTCGAGACCGGACCAAGAGGTCATTTCATTCTTGCGCGACAAGTCAGAAATTATGGTAGACGTTGAAAAAAATCCCGAAATCGTCATCGGGTTTGGTAGCGTTGACCAATTGGTGATCGCCGGGCAACCATCTTACGATTGGGCGCTTGAAGGGGGCGTGCCGCGGACAAGGTACATCGTGGTACCGCGGCAGGCAGAGGGGCAGGCCACAGCAGACAGAATTCTGCGTAGATTCCCGCAGCTAAAGCAATCTAAGCTGCCGGGATATGGGGAGGTTTTTGAAAACAGCCAGTGGCGGGTTTTCGAAAGAAGTAACGAGTGGAATTGATAGTATGAGCCAACGAATTATCGCAGTTGACGACTCTGACATTGCGCAAGAATTTATCAGCGCGACCCTCGCAGAGCTTGGGTTTGAAGACGTCGTTAGCTTCGTTGACCCACGTGTCGCGCTCAGCGCTATTGAACGCGAGGAGGCAATTGCCGATCTGATCCTGATGGACATCATGATGCCCGATATCGACGGTATCGAATTATGCGCCCGTATCCGTGCTTTGGAAAAATGGAGCGACGTGCCGATCATCATGTTGACCAGCCGCACAGATATGGGATCGCTTTCTGAGGCCTTTCTTGCGGGGGCCAATGACTATGTCACCAAACCTTTCAACAGGATTGAGCTTCAGGCCCGCATGCGCAGCTGTCTGCGCCTGAAATCCGAGTTGGACCGTCGCCGATCTGATGAAACACGCGGCGCCCGCCGCCGTTCTGCGCAAGCAATCGTTGAGGCCACTTTGCCAAGCATGTTGGGCAGCAAAGCGGGGTTTCAGGCCAATCTTATGGCGCTGTCACCGGCCATGCAAAAAGAACTTGGTTTGATTGTTTTCCGGATCGACGGTGACCGGGACCAATCTGACGCGGCGCGGGTGCAGCGACAAGAGCTTCAGCGTCTTGTGGCAGGGCTGTTCGGCAAGGTCGACATTCCCGCGCAGGACAGTCTAGCCCATTGGGAAGACGATCTTTTTGTCTTTGGCACGCTCCACGCAGATCGTGCGCAGCTTGAGCAACGCGCGCAACAGTTTATCAAACATGTGGCAGGGGCGTCGGCCAGCGTCAAAGAAGGCTGGACATCCCGTCGATTGACCGTCAGTGCCTGCATTGTTCCGCCCTCTGACGCGGCCGTGGCCTCCTCGCTTGCGCGGGGAATTCAAGGCGTAGAGAGTGCGGGAAAAACGGGCGCGCCGGGTATGATCTCTTTCGCCTCCACCGACATAGGACACCTACAAGAGAATGGTCAGCACTGAGCTCGCAAACAAAGACGAGGCGGAAACGTCATCGGGTGCACAAACTCTTTTCTGGGGTCTGATCTCTACGGTCGTTGTGCTGTATTTCATCGGGCTCGCGTTTCTGACGTGGTCTGACTACAACCGTGCGACCACCCGCGCGGAAGTGGAGCTAGAGCATTTTGCGGAGCTCTATGAGCAGGCCGTTGATGCCACCCTGTCGGTTGCGAATGTGAGGATGTGGGGGCTGATCGATGAACTGTCGACGGCGATGCTGGATGATCCCGACCAGTTTGAAGCCCAATATGGCGCGCTGATGAATTCCGCAGTGGAGGAAATTCAACAGGTTGATGCGCTCGTTCTGATTGGCGCTGATGGTGTTGTGCTTTGGGCCACAGTCGAACCATTGCTGGGGCAGTACCTTGGGGATCGCGCGTATTTTCAGGCCGCAGTTGGGCTTGGCGTTGATGGCTATACCGTCGGAGTGCCTATTCAGTCACGCGCAACCGAACGTCGCATCACGCCCATTGCATGGCCCTTGATCGGCATCGACGGACAGGTGCGGGGGGTGTTGGCCTCTTCGCTGGGTGAGGACTATTACGCGGAACTTCTTGCAGCTGATGGGGTTCAGCAAGACATGTTTGTCGAGGTTGTCACCGCCAATGGGGAACGTGCCTTTTCCTCGGGCCGGGCGCAGCGTGATCCCGATACGCCTGTGTTTCGCGCACGCAAGGAAATCCCGGCGCTTGACCTTTATATTGACGTGACCCGTAGCAAAGAGGCGGTTTTGCGCAGCTACTGGCAGCGCACCTTGGTCTTTACTGGCCTTGCGACGATTTTGTTTCTGACAGTGATCAACGCAGCGATCCGCGCCCGTGCTCAATCGACAAAATTAGCGCAAGCGCTGCGCAACTCTGAGCGCGACCGTGAGCGGATCCGTGTGGCGCAGAGCGAATTCGACGCCATTTTTGAGAACGTCGGTGACGGGCTTATCGTTTACAACGACAACAACAAGCTGCACCGCTCCAACCGCAAAGCGCGGGAACTCATGGGGGTTTCTTCGAATATCAAAGCTGTTGAACAGCTGCGCAGCATGATCCCACCGTTCTCGCAGATGGACGAAGAGGTGGCGATACACCGCATTCATGTCCGCAACGCCGAGAATGAAAGCGTGGCGGTGCAATGCCGCGTGATGAAAATGCATCTGCATGGCGATTACATCGCTTATAACGTGCTTCAAGATATCTCAGCCGAGGAACGTCTTGTGGCGGCACGAACGGCTTTTGTGACATCGGTAAACCATGAATTGCGCACACCGCTTACGTCGTTGGCCGGGTCGCTTGAGATTCTGCACGACAGGTTTGGCGAGACGATGCCTGCGAACGCGGGCAAGCTGTTGTCGATGGCGACCCGCAATGCGGATCGGTTGCTGGTGCTGGTCAATGACATCCTAACCCTTCAGGCGATCGATCAACAGCAGCTAAGCATCCAGACAGAACGGGTTTCAGTGTCCGAAGTGTTGTCAGAGGCGATTGCGGCCAACACGGGCTATGGGGTGAACCGCGATGTTCAGCTTGGCATCCATGGTGGCCCTAACGTTTCCGATGCCGCCTATGTCCAAGTTGACACGGTTCGGATGCAGCAGGTGTTTTCGAACCTGATTTCCAATGCGGTTAAATATACGCCGCGCGGCGGAACAGTGAAAATTGGTGCGGAGCTGGACGAAAACACGGTCACCTTCTATGTCTGCGACGCTGGTCCGGGTATCCCCAGATCCGCGCATGATCGTATGTTTAAAAGGTTCGGGGACCCCGTCCATTCCCGCGACAACCAAGCGAGCGGGACAGGGCTTGGGCTGGCCATCACGCGGGAGTTGGTGATGCGACAAGGTGGCGATATCAGCTTTCAAACGCGGTCCGCCGAAGACGGTGATGAAAATCCCGGCACCACATTCTTTGTGCGTTTGCCCCGCGACGATGACGCCGCACCTACACAAGGAACGCCCGTATGAGAGTTCTATTTGTCGATGATGAAGATGACATCCGTGAACTCATTGAGTTTGCGCTGATGACCGAAGATGACATCGAGCCTACATTCGCAGCCACGGGTTTCGACGCGATTGCAACGATGGAAACCCAAGCGTTTGAGGTGATCATGCTGGATGTCATGATGCCGCCCCCCGACGGGATGGAGGTATTGCGCTGTGCACGGGCCAACGCTGATTTGGATGATACCAAGATCGTTATGTGCACGGCCAAGACATCGCATGAATCTGAGAAGACGTTTCGCGCGCTCGGCGCGGACCATATCCTGCATAAACCGTTCAAGCCGCTCAAGCTGGCAGAATATCTACGGTCTATCGCTTAACACTGATCGCCCAGCCCCAAGCGGCCCTGAAAACGCGGGATTTATTATGCCTAGAACAGTAAATATGCCTTCTGCATCCAACGCGCGCGTCAGCGCGGGTGTTGTGTTTTCTGCGGCGTTCGCGGCACTGGCTCTGGCGGGGAATGAGGTGGCATCTGCTGCTTGGCCGCGGGGCGAAGACAAAAGCTTTATGACACTTTCATATGAATCGACCGTCGATGGCCCTGATTTCGGCGATTTCGGTTCGTTTTATTATGAATATGGCCTGACCGAAAAACTGACATTTGGCTTGGACATCGGCAAAAGCCAAGATGCCGGGCAAGTCAACGCCATCGCCTTTCTGCGCTATCCTTTGGAACTGACGAACGGCGATGATGTCTTTGCCGTCGAACTGGGGCTTGGCTGGGCTGAACGCGACAGCAGCGCGGTCGCCACGTTGCGGCCCGGCTTCTCTTGGGGGCGCCCGGTTGAGGGGACTTGGGGCAGCGGTTGGCTTGGGGTCGAAAGCACATATGCGCTGTATGAAGACGGCGGCAGTCTGGGCAAAATCGACAGCACCTTTGGCATCAACCACGCCAATGGAAACCTGTCGATTTTCAAGCTGGAGTTCGCGGCCCCCTCTGATGGCGATGAAACGCTGGCTTTCGTGCCTTCGCATGTGGTCAAAGTTTCTGAAAACAGTTTTCTAGAGTTCGGCCTTTCGCATGAATTCACCGAGTCCGTGACCAAGATGAAGCTTGGGGTTTGGCATAGTTTCTAAACGGGCGCGGCGCTGCCTGCTTGGTCACGCCAATCGGGCCGGTTGCCTAGGTTTGCGATCAGAAAATCGATGAAAAACCGTGTTTTCGGGGTCAGCACATTAGAGCGCGGGTAGACCAGCCAAAGCACCGAATGGTCATTCATCCGCCAGCCCGGAAGAAGCCGCACCAGCTGCCCCGATGCGAGCTCCTCCGACACGCTCCACAGTGAATTGATGGATATTCCGGCGCCCGCGATCGTCGCCTCGCGCTGCGCATCCCCATCATCCAGAATGGCACGACAGATCATGTCGCTGGGGGTCACCGTGGCAGCCTCGCCGCCCGGTCCGATTAAGGGGCGCGGGTCAAGGTCGCTCCATGCGATGAACTGATGATTTTGCAGTTCGGCGGGGGTTTGGGGCATCCCATGGGTTTCCACATAAGACGGCGCCGCACAAAGAACGCGGGTGTCGTCGGCCAGCTTGCGGCCCCGTAGGCTGCTGTCGGTCAAAGGCGCGCTGCGCAGTGCAAGGTCAAAGCTGCCTTCGATGGCGTCAAACCGGGTGTCGGACAGGCGCAGATCTAATGTCAGCTCGGGGTAGGTCTCATGAAATTTCGGCAAAAGCGGCATGATGTGACGCTGGGCAAAGCTGCTGGGGGCTGCGAAACGCAAGATGCCTTTCGGCCCTGCTTTTGTACCGCCAAGAATGGCCCGCGCGGCATCGGACTGCGCCAGAATTTCCCGCGCGTAGGGCAGGAAATCCGAGCCATCAAGCGAGAGCGAGACCTTCCGCGTGGTGCGCCGCAAAAGCTCGACCCCCAATTCTTGCTCTAGTTTGGCAAGCCGTGCGCTGGCCACGGCGGGCGCAATCCCCAAGGCGCGACCGGCAGCAGAGATGTTGAGCAATTCAGCGGCCATCACAAAAAGGCGCAGGTTGTCGGTGTCCATAGGTATCGTATCCTCAAAGCGCTCAGCAACCTTTGCTACATTACTGCGGTCTGCATTATATTCAATGTGAAGAAACTGAACTCACAATTGGCCTAATTATCTGAGGCTGGCGGCTGGTCTATATCGTTCTCAACGCAATGTTAACGGGAGAGACCCCCATGAAGTCCATGACCCTAACCAGCTACGGTGCCGATGCGCCATTTGTCGAAGCCGATCTGCCACGTCCCATGGTAACCCCCGGCCACGTGGTGCTGCGCGTCAAAGCGACCAGCGTGAACACCATCGACACGATGATCAAAGGGGCGGGCAAAGACCTGCCGTTGTCGCCCGATCTACCTGCCGTTCTGGGTATGGATTTTGCTGGTGTGATCGAAGAGGTCGGCGAAGGCGTCACAGGTTTCGCTGTCGGTGACGAAGTCTATGGCTGTGCGGGCGGCTTGGCCGATTTGCAAGGTGCGCTGGCCGAATTCATGCGGGCGGATGCGCGTCTGATCGCTCATAAACCAAAAACTCTGTCGATGCGGGAGGCCGCCGCTCTGCCGCTGGTTGGCATCACTGCTTGGGAAGGGTTGCAGCGCGCTGGTGTCTCGGCAGATCAGAAGGTTCTCGTGCAAGGTGGCGCGGGCGGTGTTGGCCATCTGGCCGTGCAACTGGCGCGGCATCTGGGGGCAGATGTTTCCGCAACCGGCACCGGGGATGACCAGCTTTCGGTGATCGGCGGTTATGGCGCATGGCCAATTGATTTTATGGATGAAAAGATCGAAGATTACGTCGCCAGCCACACGCAAGGCAAAGGGTTTGACGCGGTGTTCGACACGGTGGGCGGGGCGAACCTGACCAACTCTTTCGCCGCCACTGCGTTGAACGGTCATGTCGTCACGACCGTCGCCTTGTCTGAGATTGATCTTTCGCCTGCGCATTTTAACGGGTTGTCGCTGCATATCGTCTTTATGCTGTTGCCGATGCTGCATGACGTGAACCGCGAGGTGCATGGCGACATCCTTGGCAAGCTTGCCAAATTGGTGGACGCGGGCACGGTGAAGCCATTGCTGGATGACGCGACATTCACACTAACCGAGGTCGGCGACGCCTATGCGCGCCTGCAAAGCGGCAAGGCTCTGGGCAAAGTGGTTATCGAAGTCTGAGCCTTTTGGGCTCTTCCTCAGCACCAAATCCAAAGCCCCGCTGCAAGTTTCTTGCGGCGGGGCTAATCTGTTTCGGCTCAGGAAAAGAAAAGCGAAAAATCTGCATTTTTCAGCGACGGAAATTTCCCGGCCCTGCGTATCAGCTTCAAGTCGGCTAACCGGGAAGAGATTGCGATGAAGCGAATTGCGGAGTTATTGCTCGGCCTGATGGCCGTGGCTGCTGTGAACTATTGGCTCTTTGGGGATCGGCTGATGCCGTCTGAAGGTGTAGTTGCGACGGAAGACATTGGCGCAGGTGCGGCTGCGGATGGGCGTCCGGGTGGAGGCCGACCGGGCGGTGGGCCTCCGGGTGGCAACCGCGCAGCCACAGTGACCATGCAGCCCGTCGAACTTAGCCCCTATGCATTGGAATATCAGGCCGTCGGCACGGTCGAATCCACCGCACGCGTAGCAGTGGTGGCGGAGGCCAGCGGCCAAGTCGAAGAACTGCTGGTCGCGCCGGGTGACAGGGTGGCCGCAGATGCGCCGCTGCTACGGCTAGAGCAACGGACCCAGACGCTTGATCTTAACAGTGCGAAGGCGTCGCTCGCTGAGGCGGAGAATGCACTGGAACGGGTGGAACGGCTAAGCGCGACAGGGTCTGTGGCCGTCACCTCGGTACAGGTCCAAGAGGCGCAGACGACGACAGACATCGCGCAGGTGGCAGTCGACCGCGCCGAATTGGCGCTTGACCGCCGCATCATCCGATCACCTATTGATGGGGTGGTCGGCCTGATTGACGCGCGCTTGGGTGACTATCTGAACGCCAACGCACATATCACCACCGTAAGCGTGCCCGAGCAGTTAAAGGTGGGCTTTTCCTTGCCCGAACGGGCCGTTGCCGTGCTGGAGCCGGGCCTGTCGGTGGATGTGCTGCTGCCCTCGCGTATCGGGCAGGTATTCAAAGCGCAGATCACCGCGATTGATACTGAAATTGATCCAGTCACGCGGCTTATTGACGTAGAGGCGCAGCTTCAGGGCGATGTCACCGGGCTGCGCCATGGGATGATCGCCAATGTGGTATTGGTAGAAGAGCAAGAGGCGATGCCCGCGATCCCGGCCCTTTCGATCGCGTGGAGCCGCGAGGGCGCGTCTGTTTTCGTGGCCGAGCAAGGCACTGTACGTCGCGTGCCCGTCATCATCCGGCATCGTTTGGATGATCGCGTCTGGGTCGATGGCACGTTGGCTGAAGGCGATCAGATCGTCGTCGAAGGGGTGCAAAAGTTGCGCGAAGGTGGGCAGGTCCAGACGTTGCAACTGGCCCAAGCGGAAACCAAAGAGCGCACAGCGCCTCGGCCCAACGCGCAGGAGCCTTCTGTAAATGAGTGATCCCGCGCCCAAAGCAGGTTTTTCCAGCCTGTTCGTCAAGCGGCCTGTCTTGGCGGTTGTTCTGAATCTATTGATCATCATCGCAGGCGCCGCTGCGTATCTTGGCGTCGATATTCGTGAGATGCCTAACGTTGATCAACCTGTTTTGTCGGTGCGCACCACTTATGAAAATGCTGCGCCTGAGACGGTCGATACCGAAGTCACAGCGGTGCTTGAGGATGCGTTAAGCGCGCTGGAAGGTGTCGAAGCAATCTCCTCCCAGTCCAGCTTTGGCAGTTCGCGGATTACGCTGGAATTGTCGTCATCCGTGGATATCAACACAGCCTCGAATGAGGCGCGCGAGATCGTGGCAGGGCTTAGCCGGCAATTGCCTGACGATCTGGAGCCGGAGGTTAGCAAGAACGATGCAGACGCCGATCCGATCATTCGTATTGCCCTTTATGGCACGGCCAGCCTTGAAGACCTGTCTCGGCTGGCCGAAGACCGCGTTGCGACCGAATTGGGTGGCATTGATGGGATCGCCACGGTCGAGGTCGCGGGCACGCAGGAGTATGAGTATCTCGTGCGGTTGAACATGACTGCACTGACGGGGCGGGGGCTTACGGTTGAGGATGTCTCCACCGCATTGGCACAGCTTGATAACAGCGCGGCACTCGGCACTTTGGAAAGTGCAGATCAGAAACTGACCCTGAAACTCGCCTCAGAAGATGTGTTGGTCGAAGACATCGCCAGCCTGCGGATCGACAAGAATACCCGTTTGAGCGACGTGGCATTGGTGCAGTTGACTGCCGTGGACCGTACGGTTTTCGCGCGGGTGAATGAACAAGCTGCTGTGGCGATCAACGTCTATCGCCAGTCGGTCGCAAATACGCTGACCATCAGCCAAGACGTTGCTGCCGCCTTGGCTGATTTGCAGCTGGATATGCCCGATGGGGTGCAGATGGTCACGACTGCCGATGACGGCATCTATGTCGAACAGGCGCTGAACGAGGTTGTGAGTTCAATCCTGCTGGCCGTGGTGATCGTGGTGCTGGTGCTCTACGCATTCCTGCGCTCGTGGCGAGCGGTGCTAATCCCGGCGCTGACCATTCCGGTGGCGCTGATCGGGACATTGGCGGCGATCTGGATGGCGGGGTTTTCGGTTAACACAATCACGCTGTTGGCCTTGGTCTTGGCCACCGGCATGGTCGTTGATGACGCCATTGTCGTGGTCGAAAACGTTGTGCGCAAACGGCAAGAAGGGTTGGGTCGGTACGCAGCGGCAGCTGAGGGGGCGAACGAGGTCTTCTTCGCCGTCATCTCGACCACGGCCACATTGGCAGCGGTCTTTATCCCGATCTCGTTCCTGCCGGGGCAGGCGGGAGGCATTTTCCTTGAGTTCGGCTTTGTGCTGGCTTTCTGCGTGACGATCTCGTCTTTCGTCGCGTTGACGCTGGTCCCTATGCTGGCCGCCTTTTTGGACCCGGGCCGCACGGGGGAATCCGTTAAGGACGGCGCTGAGGGCGATGCCAGCCTGCTGGGTCGTGGCTTGCTTTGGCTGGTGGACCGGGCGCTCGCGTTGCCGATCTTGGTCGTTGCGTTGGCGCTGTGCTTTGGGGTCTTTTCAATCTCTCTCTATGGCTCGCTCAACAGTGCGTTGACCCCGACTGAAGACCGGGGAGCCTTCATGGTTCGGGCCCGTGCGCCATCGGGCGTGTCATCCAGCTTTACCGATCAGCAAGTGCAGCAGATCGAAAGCATGGTGGCCCCCTATGTCGAAAGCGGTGAGGTCGCGGCGGTACAATCCATCGTCGGGCTTGGCGGGGGGACATCGGCCTTTGTTATCGTGAAGCTTGCCGATTGGGCAGAGCGGGGCCGTTCGCAAGAAGAGATCATGGCCGAACTAAACCGCGAGTTTCAGGCGATCACCGGCCTCACCGTCTTTGCTCGTTCGCCCAACAGCCTTGGCATTCGGGGCGGGGGCTCGGGCCTCACGGCGGCGGTTACGGGGACGAACCCTGCGCTGCTGACCGCGCAGGCAGAAAAGCTGGTCGCCGCCATGCAGGCGCAGCCCGCGCTGTTTTCAAGCGCGCAGCTTAGCGAAGAGGCCTATGTCCCTGAGATTGAGGTGACAATTGATGCCGATCTAGCGCGGGAATATGGGCTGACCCCTTCTGAGATCGACGCCACGATCAGCGCCATGACCGCCGGGGTAGAGGCCGCAGAGGTGTTTCTGAACGGTGAAGAGATCACGGTACAGGTCGAGCCGGGTGGCCGCCCGATCAATGATCCTGCCGACCTCAACACCGTGTCCCTGCGCGGTGATACGGGCAGTTTTCTGCCCCTGTCGAGCGTGGCGCAGTTTGAGCAGGTGGCGGGCCTGTCGCGGGTCAGCCGTGAGGAAGGCAACCGCGCAGTGGCGGTCCAAGCGGCCCTGCCGAGCGGGGTGGACATGGGCGAGGCGGCAGCGGCGCTAGAGGAACTGGCGCGCGATGAGTTGGATGAAGGCGTGACCCTTGTGTTCACCGGCGAAGCGGCCAGCCTAGAGACGGCAGAGAACGGCATCTATATGGTCTTCGCCATTGCGTTTGTCATCGTGCTCTTGGTGCTGTCGGCGCAGTTCGAAAGCCTGATCTCTGCTGCCGTTATCATGCTCGCCGTGCCGTTCGGGTTGGGTGCTGCGGTGGTGGCAATCGCCGTGACGGGCGGCAGTCTGAACTACTACAGCCAGATCGGTTTGGTGCTTTTAGTCGGCATCATGGCCAAGAACGGCATCTTGATCGTGGAGTTCGCCAACCAATTGCGCGAAGCGGGGGCCACGGTTGATGCCGCGATCCGCAGCGCCATGCGCCTGCGTTTGCGGCCTGTGATGATGACCATGGTCTCGACCGTGTTGGGTGGGGTGCCTTTGATCGCAGCCACAGGTGCCGGGGCCGAAGCGCGCATTGCCGTCGGCTGGGTCATCGTGGGCGGGCTTGGCTTCGCCACTGTCTTCACGCTTTTTCTGACGCCTGTGCTGTACCGAATTCTGGCACCGCTCGCCCCGGTGCCTGGCGCCCCGACCCGACAATTGGAGCAGGAGTTGGCTGCGGCGTAAGGCGATGACCAATCCCGCGATCCTGAGTAATTGGGCCGCGTGTTAAAGCAGAAGGGCGGGTGGCGTGAGGCCGCGCGCCCTTTTTCGTGCATGGGCGTGAAAGTTGGGGCCATGCAAATCGCCCATGATCACGGATCAGCGCTCAGAATCCTAAAAGTTCAGGACATTTTGACCTATTCCTTCAGCAGAATGCTTCTTTGGTCCCGAACTGGGCAGCTGTGGCATTTTCGGTCTTGCCACTGAGGGTTGGAGTACATTTAACTAGCGCGGCAAGCTGAACACAGCAGCCAAGCGGGGCATCAAAGGCTTACGTTTGGTAAGGTTAACTAAGGGAGAGAGACATGAAATTCACCGCAATCCTCGCCGCCAGCACCATTCTGGCAGGCGCCGCCGTCGCACAGGACGTTGATAAAACCGGTTGGCCAAGCAGCTTTACCGTGGGCACCGCCAGCCAAGGCGGCACCTATTTCGCCTATGGCTCCGGTTGGGCGAACCTCGTGGCCAAAGAGTTGGGTCTGACAGGCGGCGGCGAAGTCACTGGTGGCCCGATGCAGAACATGGCGCTGGTCCATACCGGCGAAGCGGCATTCGGCATGACCACAATGGGCCCGGCGGCGGAATCGCTGGCAGGGACCAACCCCATCGCACCCGGTCTGGAAATGACCCAAGCCTGCGCGATGTTCCCGATGTACCAGACACCTTTCTCGGTGACTGCTCTGGCGTCCTCGGGCATCGAAACCGTGGCTGACATTCCGGCAGGTGCCAAGATCGGCTTTGGCCCGGCGGGCTCCACCTCTGACACTTATTTCCCGCGCATGATGGACACGCTGGGCGTGGAGTATGAGCGTCGCAACGGCGGCTGGACCGATCTGGGTGGTCAGTTGCAAGATGGTCTGCTGGACGTAATCGCATTCGCGGCAGGTGTGCCTGTGCCAGCGGTCAGCCAGCTCGAAGTGCAGACCGATGTGAACATCATCGAGTTCACCGAAGAAGAGCAGGCGAAACTGCTCGAAGAATTCCCAGTGTCCCAGTTTGACATCGCATCAAGCACCTATTCCACGCTCGAAGCAGATGCGCGGTCGGTTTCCATGTGGAACTTCTCTATCGCCAACTGCGATCTGCCGGAATCCTTCGTCAAAGCGGCTGTTGATGTTGTCATGTCTGACAACGAGCGGATGAAGGGCATTCACAAAGCAGCAGCATCGACCCTGCCTGAGAACTGGGAAAAGAACACAGTTCTGAAATGGCACCCCGGTGCGGCGGCATGGTTCAAAGAGAACGCGGATGCCGATATTGCCGACGACATGATCTACGGTAACTAAGCAAACGCCTAGACAAACTTGCATGCCGTCCCTAATCGGGGCGGCATCTTGCCATCATCCCGCATGATCGTCGGGAAAGGGAGCTTCCATGACAGACCAGCATAGCGCCGACCCCCAAGGCCCGATTGTCGCTGAAGGGGTTGATGACGAACCCGTAGAGAGCAACCGTCGGATATTCACCGGGCGTACCTATCTGGTCGTCGCGGCCATGTCGGCCATCTATGCGTTCTTTCACATGGCCGCGTTGAACGGCATGTCGATTGGTGAGCTTACCGGCATCCGCATCCCGCTTTTGCCGACCTTCCCGATGGAAACATGGAACTTTCGCATCGTGCACATCGCGGGCGCGTTGATCCTTGGCTTTACCCTCTATTCCGCGCGGGGCTTTGTTGATGAGGGCACGGGGCAGGGCCGCCACCCGCTGGATTTCGTGGCATGGGCAGCGATGATCCCCGCGCTTTATTCGATATGGACCGCCTGGGGCATCGCCAGTCAGATCAACTCCGGGGTGCAGTGGAACGGCATGACCCCCGAGTTCAAGAACCTTGAGATTTACCACTACGGCCTGCCGCTGGTAGCCGCGACGGCCATCGGCATCGTTGTCGGCTGGCTGCGGGGCCGGGAGCGGGGGCAGGTTTCGCCTGCGGATCTGTTGCTGTCGGTCTGTGGCATCGCCGTGGCGATTTATCTGATCACCATGTACAGCACTTTGATGCGCAACTCCACGGGCACACCTTTCGCGCCCATTGGCATCTCTATTGCCGCTGTCGCAGGCACCGCGCTGATCATGGAACTGACGCGTCGCGTGGCCGGGCTGGCGCTGATCGTGATCTCGGGCATCTTCCTCATCTACGTCTTTGTCGGGGATATGCTGCCGGGCTTTTTGAATGCGCCCAACATCCAGTGGACGCGGTTCTTTAGCCAAGTTTACACCGATGCGGGCATCCTTGGGCCGACCACGGCGGTCTCTTCGACCTATATCATCCTGTTCATTATCTTCGCGGCCTTCCTTCAGGCGTCGAAAGTGGGCGACTATTTCGTCAACTTCGCCTTTGCCGCTGCTGGCCGTTCGCGCGGGGGGCCGGCAAAGGTCGCGATCTTTGCCTCGGGCCTCATGGGCATGATCAACGGCACCTCGGCGGGCAATGTGGTGGCGACCGGGTCGCTGACCATTCCGCTGATGAAGAAAGTCGGCTACCCGGCCCGCACCGCAGGCGCGGTCGAAGCCGCCGCCTCAACCGGTGGGCAGATCATGCCGCCGATCATGGGGGCAGGTGCCTTTATCATGGCCGAGATCACGGGCATCCCCTACACCGACATCGCCGTCGCCGCGATCATCCCGGCGGTGCTCTACTTCGTGTCGATCTACTTCATGGTGGATTTTGAGGCTGCCAAGCTGGGCATGCGCGGCATGCGCTCTGAAGAGCTGCCCAAGCTCAAGGACATGCTGCGCCGGGTGTTCCTGTTCATCCCAATCATCATCCTGATCTATGCGCTCTTCATGGGCTATTCGATCATCCGCGCAGGCACGCTGGCGACGGCGGCAGCGGCGGTTGTATCGTGGTTCACGCCTTTCCGCATGGGGCTGCGCAGCATCGTCAAAGCCTTTGACCTTGCCGGGATCATGTCGATCCAGATCATCGCGGTCTGTGCCTGTGCCGGTATCATCGTGGGTGTTATCAGCCTGACTGGTGTCGGTGCGCGCTTCTCCTCGGTCCTGCTGGGTCTGGCGGAGGCGAGCCAATTCCTCGCCCTGTTCTTTGCCATGTGTATCGCCATTCTGCTGGGGATGGGCATGCCCACCACGGCGGCCTATGCGGTCGCGGCCTCGGTCGTGGCACCGGGGCTGGTGCAGCTGGGCATTCCGCTGCTGACGGCGCACTTCTTTGTCTTCTACTTCGCCGTTGTCTCGGCCATCACGCCTCCCGTGGCGCTGGCCAGTTATGCAGCGGCGGGGATATCGGGCGCCAACCCGATGGAAACTTCGGTGGCGTCGTTCAAGATCGGCATCTCGGCCTTCATCGTGCCGTTCATGTTCTTCTACAACGGCGCGATCCTGATGGACGGCACATGGTTCGAGGTGATCCGCGCAGGCGTCACGGCGATCTTTGGGGTCTATCTGCTGTCTTCGGGCATGCAGGGCTGGTTCGCGGGCAGCTTGGCCGCGTGGTTCATCCGGCTGGGTCTGGTCCTTGCGGCGCTGTGCATGATCGCAGGCGGTTTGGTGACCGACCTGATCGGCATCGCGATTGCGGCGTTGATCTTTGTCATCCAGCTAAAGTTCCGCCCCGCTGCAGACGCCCAAATCGCCGTGCGCGGCAGCGATTAACCCATGCCCCGGCCCTTCGGGGCCGGGGTGCCCTCAATTGAGGCAGCGGCCCCTGTTGCATCCGGGCCAAGCGCCGCCTAGGGTCCGCGCGATCCTTCCGGGCGGTTAATATGTTCACTATCTTTCTGGCCATCGCGCCGGTCTTTGCGCTGATCCTCATGGGCTATGGCCTGCGGCGGGGCGGCATCCCCTCAACCAAATTCTGGAACCTGAATGACCGGCTGGTCTATTGGGTGCTGATGCCCGCGCTGTTTTTTGCCAAGATCTCGGCGGCGGACCTCAGCGGGGGCCTAGGCGACTATGCCCTGCTGCTCTATGCCGGGTTCTTTGCGGCGATCCTTTGTGGGTGGCTGTTCGGGCGGGCCTATGCCGCGCCGCAGGGCAGTTCGCTGATGCAGGGCAGCGCGCGGTTCAACACCTTCATTGGCCTTGCGATTGCCGAGGCCGTCTTTGGCACGGCGGGGCTACAGATCGCCGTGCTCGGTTCGGCACTGCTGGTGCCGGTGGTGAATGTGACGGTGGTGACACTGATGACCCGTCAGTTGGGCGGGGGCGGGAAATCTATCCTCAAAGGCTTGGTTAAGAACCCGCTGATCCTTGGCATTCTTGCGGGGGTGCTTTTCAACTTCGCGGGCCTGCACGAAGTGCCCGTCTTGCACGAAAGCGCGCGTATTCTGGGCGATGCGGCTCTGCCGATCATGCTGCTTTGTGTGGGGGCCAATCTGCGGCTTCGCGGGCTGTCGGGGTCTGTCTCGGTCATCGGGCTGTCGATTGTGGGCAAACATCTGGTGAACCCGCTGGCCGTGCTGCTGGCGGCGCTGGTGTTAAACCCCGCGCCGCTCACCTTGCAAATCGCGCTGATCTTTGCGGCTCTGCCAACCGGAGTGGCCAGCTATACGCTGGCGCGTGAAATGCGGGGCGATGCGCCGTTGATGGCGGCGATCATCACCACGCAGACGTTGCTGAGCTTTTTCACGCTGCCGCTCACGCTCTATCTAGGGAGCCTCATTTCTGCACTTTGAACGCGGAATCTGTGCAAAAACGCTTTCGTGATCCACTTGGGCTTTGTGAGTTAACTTTTACATGTTGACATATTTGGTTCAAATGTCCAATTGCGGCTTAGCCAAAGCTTAGGATTCCCCATGACCGAACTTGAAAAGACCGTGCTCGACGCTGCGCTGCATGTCTTTTCGCGCTATGGCGTCAAGCGCACCAGCATGGGGGATCTCTGCGAAGAGGCGGGCGTCTCGCGTCAGACCCTCTACAACCGTTTTCGCAACAAGGACGACATCCTGCGCGGGCTCATCGGGCGCTATACCGAGCTTGCGCTCGAAGAAATCGCCGAAGAGTTGCCTCAGGCCCCCGATCTGGCCGCTCAGATTGATCTGATCTTTGACCGGATGGTGGTGCGGGGTTTTGACACGATGCAGGCGATGCCCAATGCCCAAGATTTTATTGATGGGGCCAATGCGGTCAGCCAAGAGGCGCTGCAATGCTCTGCTGGTCGGTTCCGCGCTGTCATTGTCGAGGTGCTCACGCCCCATGAAGGCGCAATCAACCGCGCAGGTATGACCGTCGAGGCCCTTGCCGATTGCCTTCAACGCGCCGCCAAGGCCGCAGGTATGCATGCGCAGGACCGTGCACATTTTCTCGCGCAGTTGCGCACCCTCAAACAACTATGTCTGACCGCCGCCCTCGGGCCTGTGCCGGATGCTACACATAAGGAAGACTGACCATGGCCAACTGGCTTAATGAGACGACGCGCGGCGCAGGCGCGGGGCGGCTGTTGGGGTTTGCGCTGACCCTAGCCGCGGGAGTGGCTGGCCCAATGGCCGCCGCAGCCGAAATGCCGGTGGTAAAACTGGAAACGGTCATGGTCAGCAACGCCGAGATGGAGCGCGTGTTTTTTGGCAAGGTGGTTGCACGTGAAACTGTGGACCTTGCCTTTCAGGTCGGTGGACAGATCGAACAGTTTCCCGTCGAAGAGGGGACCACGGTCAGCAAAGACTCGGTCGTGGCGCGGATGGACCTAGAGCCGTTTGAACTGGCGTTAGAGCAGGCGCAGGCCAATGACGCGCAGGCCCGCCGCACGATGGAACGCTATCAGAAATTGGCGGGGTCGTCGGTTGCGGAGGTTAACCTTCAAGACGCCGAAACTGCCGTGACGGTGAACGACATCGCCGTGCGCAATGCAGAGCGCGACCTTGAAAACGCCACTTTGCACGCGCCGTTCGATGCGATTGTGGCGTCGCGCTTGGTGCCCAACTACTCCACCGTCAGCTCTGGTACGCCAGTGGTGCGCCTGCATGACATGTCAGAACTGCGGGTCGAGATCGACGTGCCTGAAACCTTGTTCCTGCGCGCGGGGCGTGATCCGAACGTGCGGTTCGTGGCAAAATTTCCGGCCAATTCGGAAAGCTACCCGATGGCGATCCGCGAGTATAACGCCGAAACCGCGGATATCGGGCAGACCTATAGCATCACCCTCGGGGCTGAGTTGCCCGAAGATTTCGTGCCGCTGCCCGGTGCCTCGGTCGAAGTGCGCGCCACGCTGAACATCGGCGGGCAAAGCATCATTGTCCCGGATTCCGCTATCGTCGTGGGCAATGATCGCGGCACCTATGTCATGGTGTTCGATCCCACCGGCGCACGGGAGGGGACGGTCACCCGCACCGAGGTAGATATTACCCCGACTGTTCGGGGCGATGTCACGGTCAATTCGGGCCTTTCTGACGGGCAAGAGATCGTAGTGAGCGGCGCAAGCCAGCTTGCAGACGGCGCCGCAGTGCGCCGCTTCGTCGGCTTCGGAGACTGAGCGCATGGATATCGCACGCCTGTCCATCAACCGCCCGATCTATACGTGGATCATCATGCTGATCTGTCTTTTGGGCGGCATCTGGGGTTTCGCGACCCTTGGCCGTCTCGAAGACCCGGCATTCACCATCAAAACCGCTGTGGTCGTGACGCAATACCCCGGCGCCTCTGCCGAAGAGGTGGCGCTTGAGGTCACCGAGCCGCTGGAATCACAGATCCAAAAGATGTCCGAGATTAAGGACATCGAATCCATGAACCAGCCCGGTCTGTCATGGATCACGGTCAATATGCAGGACACGTTCGACGGGTCCGAACTGCCGGAAATCTGGACCAAGTTGCGCAACCGCGTGAATGAGGCCGCCATGCCAAGTGGGGCGTCTCAGCCCTATGTGAACGACGGTTTCGGTGACGTTTACGGGATCTACTATGCCGTGACAGCCGATGGTTACTCTGACGCAGAGGTGAATGAGCTGTCCAGTTACCTGCGGCGTGAACTGCTGCTGGTGGAGGGCGTGTCAGATGTGGCGCTGTCGGGCGTGCCGAATGAGGTGATCTATGTTGAGCCGCAGCTTGCGCTCAGCACCACGCTCGGCATCCCACCCACGGCGATTGTCGGTGCGGTTTCCAGCGCCAATGAAATCGTCGACGGCGGTGTCATTCAGGGTGACGAGGGACGCACGCTGATCCAGCGGCCCGAAGGGTCTGACAGCGTGTCTGAGATCGCCGCGCTGTCTGTAGGGGTTGGTGGTCAGGTGATCAACCTTGCCGATGTGACCAATATCTACCGCACCCGCGAAGCCGACCCTGAGCTTGTGATCCGACACAACCGGCAAGACGCCTTTACCGTCGGCGTTGCCGGCATCGCGACCGATAATATCGTCGACATCGGCAAACGGGTAGACGACAAGCTTGCGCAACTGCGCGAAACGCTGCCGTTGGGCATCTCGATTGAATCCATCTACCGCCAGCATACGGTGGTCGAAGAAGCGTCGAACGCCTTTCTGGTGAACCTTGCCATGTCCGTTGCCATCGTGGTTGCGGTGCTGGCCGTCTTCATGGGCTGGCGTGCGGCGGTTGTTGTGGGCTCTACCTTGTTGCTGACGGTGGTGGGCACGCTCTTTTTCATGGCGCTTGGCGCGATTGAGATGGAGCGTATCTCGCTCGGGGCATTGATCATCGCCATGGGGATGCTCGTCGACAACGCCATCGTTGTGGCCGAAGGGATGCAGATCTCCATGCAGCAGGGCAAAAGCTCTCGCGAAGCGGCGACCGAGGCGGCAAGCAAAACGCAGATCCCGCTTCTGGGGGCCACGGTCATCGGGATCATGGCTTTTGCCGGGATCGGGCTAAGCCCTGATGCGACGGGTGAATTTCTATTTTCGCTCTTTGCCGTGATCGGGATTTCGCTGTTGCTGTCTTGGGTGCTGGCCATCACCGCGACCCCGCTCTTGGGGCACTACTTCTTTAAACGCGGGGCCGAAGGTGGTGCTGGCGGCTATGACGGGGCGATCTTCAAAGGTTATGCTGCCGTGCTGCGCGCGTCGCTCAAACTGCGTTGGCTGGTGGTTGCTGGACTGATTGCGGGCACGGTCGTTTGCTATGCTCTTTTTGGGCAGATCAAGCAGCAGTTCTTCCCTGACAGCAACACGCCGCTTTACTTTGTGCACTACAAATTGCCGCAAGGCTCTTCGATCCACCAGACGTCTAATGATCTGGCCGTGCTTGAAGATTGGCTGGCGGAGCGTGAGAATGTTGAGAACGTGACATCCTACTCAGGGCAGGGGGCGGCGCGTTTCATGCTGACCTATCAGGCCGAAGACCCCAACCCCAGCTATGGCCATCTCATCGTTCGTGTCTCTGATCTTGAGGTGATCCAAGACGAGATGAACGCGCTCGAAGAATTCGCGGTCGATGCCCTTCCCCAAGGGGAGTTCCGGGCCAAACGTCTGGCCTTTGGGCCAGGGGGCGGCGCACCGATCGAAGTGCGTTTCTCGGGCCGGAATCCTGATGTGCTGCGTGATCTGGCCGATGAGGCCATGTCGCGGATGCAGGCGGCGTCGGACAATATCATCACCCCGCGTCAGGATTGGCGCGAGCGTGAATTGGTGCTGCGACCAATCTATGCCGAAGAGCGCGCGCAGGATGCGGGTATTTCAAGGACTGAGATCACGGAGACGTTGCAGTTTGCCACCGAAGGCACCAGCGGTGGGACCTTCCGCGAGCGGGATCGTCAGATTCCCATCATCATCCGCGCCCCACGGGACGCTGATCTGGCGCTGACGGACCATGTTCTTTATGAGCAAAACACCAATGCGCTGATCCCGATGGAGCAGGTGATCGACGGTTTCAGGTTCGAACCGCAAGACACACTGCTTTACCGCCGCGACCGGGCTGATGTCATCACCGTGGGGGCCGATATTCCACGGGGTGTGACAGCGGCACAGGTCCAAGCCGAGGTGCAAGAAACCATTGAAGCGATGGAGATCCCCGAAGGCTATGCGATGGAGTGGGGCGGTGAATTGGAAAGCGCGGGCGAAGCGCAGGCCGCTTTGGGCAAGCAGTTGCCCTTCAGCATTATCATCATGGTGCTGATCTCGGTCCTGCTGTTCAACGCGCTGAAACAGCCGATCATCATTTGGCTCTTGGTACCGATGGCGGTGAACGGGGTCAGCCTTGCGCTGCTCGGGACGGGGTTGCCGTTTACCTTCACCGCGCTTCTGGGGCTGCTGTCGCTGTCGGGGATGTTGATCAAGAACGGCATCGTGTTGGTAGAAGAGATTGACCTTACCCGTGCTGCTGATCCGACCATGGATTTGAAAGAGGCCATCGTGCTTGCGTCGACTTCGCGTTTGCGCCCGGTGTTCTTGGCTGCGGCCACAACCATTCTGGGGATGCTGCCGCTTTTGTCGGATGCGTTTTTCCAGTCAATGGCGGCAACGATCATGGGTGGATTGGCATTTGCTTCGGTCCTGACGCTGATCGCAGCACCGGTGCTGTACTTTATTTTCTTCAAGCGCAGTGCCGCGTGCGAAGCCGAGGCAGCGAAGGCTGTCTAAATAAAGCGATAATGAGAAAAAGGGCGCCTCTGGTCATGCCGGGGGCGCCCTTTTTCGTAAGCGCCACCTAGCGAAAAAATGAGAGCACCACGGGATTTCCTCCTTGGTTTCGGTGACATGCCCGCTACCTTACCGTTTTCAAATGGCGCTTCGCCGTGTCTGTTCATTGCTGTCAAGGAGTCATCTTCCGATGGGTACCCGCATTCTCTCTACCGCTGCCGCTGCTGGTCTTGCCGCCGCGCTGGCCTCTGCCGCCTCGGCGGAAATCACCGTTTCGTCGAAGATCGACACTGAAGGCGGCCTGTTGGGCAATGTCATCGCACTGGCGCTCGAAGACGCAGGCCTGCCGGTTGAGCGGCGACTGCAACTGGGCGGCACGCAGGTCGTGCGCGAAGCGATCTTGTCGGATCAGATCGATATTTACCCCGAATACACCGGCAATGCGGCCTTTTTCTTTAACGAAGCGGAAAGCGATGTCTGGAAAGACGCGGCCAAAGCCCATGCCCGCGCCAAGGAATTGGACGGCGGTGAGAATAACGTCACATGGCTCGATTCCGCACCGGCCAACAACACTTGGGCCATCGCCGTGACCGGCCCGGTTGCCGAGGAAAACGGCCTCACCACCATGTCCGATTTCGGCGCATGGGTGGCCGAGGGCGGTGAGGTGAAGCTTGCCGCTTCGACCGAATTCGTGTCCTCTCCTGCCGTTTTGCCCGCGATGCAAGAGACCTATGGTTTTGAGCTGACCCAAGACCAGACCGTGATCCTGTCGGGCGGCGACACGGCGGCGACCATTCAGGCGGCGGCGCGTGGCACATCGGGGGTGAACGCGGCGATGGTCTATGGCACTGATGGCGGCGTGGGGGCCACGGGGTTGGTGGTGATGGAAGACGACAAGGGCGTGCAGCCGGTTTATGAGCCCGCGCCCATCGTCCGCGCCGAAGTGCTGGAGGAATATCCCCAGATCGCCGAGGTGCTGAACCCGATCTTCGCCGGGCTCGACATGGCAACGCTGCAAAAGCTTAACGGTCGCATTCAGGTCGGCGGGGAGCCAGCCGAGGCCGTGGCCCGCGCTTATCTGACCGAGACCGGGGTGCTGGACTGATCTCCGCCACCCGGACATTGACCGGCCCCGGCGCAGGGTTTTCTGCGCCGGGGCTTTTGTTCGCTGTGCTGGGCGCGGCGGCGCTGTTGGCCCCGTTCATGACGCTGGCGGCCAACCGCATCGTCGCGGGCGAGGGGGTGATGGCATGGCGCGTGGCCAGCTTGCCGGTGGTGCTGCCCGGACTTGCTGCGATTGCCGCAGGGCTGGTCATGGGTCTGCCTGCGGGCCGCAATAGCCTGCGGATCGGGGGCGCGATTTTGGGCTTGGGCGGGCTGCTTTGGCTGCTGACCCAAGGTGCGTCTGGCCTGTTAGTTGAGGCCGGTGAATACGCGCGTGTGTCGCCCTCCATAGGGTTTTGGTGCCTGCTGGTTGTTTTTATGTTGCTCATGGCCGATGCACTGGCCGCGATGGCACCAGGGCCGCTGATGCGTGGCGGCGTTCTGGCGGCGGTGCTCGCGGTGCTGGGGGCGATCCTGTGGTCGGGGGCACTGTCGGACCTGTCGGTCATGCAAGAATACGCCAGCCGTGCGGATGCCTTCGGGCGCGAGTTTCTGCGCCATCTCGGATTGGCCTTCGGCTCGCTTGCTGCCGCAGCAGTAATTGGCTTTCCGCTTGGCGTGCTGTGCCATCGCCTCGCCAATCTGCGCGGGGCGACATTGCCGGTGCTGAGCTTTCTGCAAACCATTCCTTCGCTTGCCATGTTCGGCTTGATGATCCCGATCCTTGGCTGGGTGGGGGCCAATCTGCCCGGCGCGCGGGCGCTTGGCATTGCGGGCATCGGCTTTGCGCCCGCCTTTCTCGCGCTGGTGCTTTATTCGCTGCTGCCCGTGGTCGGCAATACGGTTGCGGGGCTCGCCTCTGCCCCGCCAGCCGCGCTTGAGGCCGCGCGCGGCATGGGGATGACGCCGCTGCAGCGTCTGTTGCGGGTAGAGTTGCCGCTGGGCCTGCCGATCATCCTGACCGGGCTGCGCATCGTTCTAGTGCAGAACATCGGTCTGGCGGTCATTGCCGGGCTGATCGGCGGCGGCGGTTTCGGGACCTTCGTCTTTCAGGGGCTGAACCAAACCGCGACCGATCTGATCCTGCTGGGCGCCTTGCCGACCGTGGTGCTGGCGCTGACGGCGGCCATCGTGATGGACATATTGGTCGAACTGACCCGCAAGACCCCAAAGGACAGCACATGATCGAGATCGACCGTATTACCAAGACTTATGGCGATACACGCGCTGTGGATTCCGTGTCGATGACGGTGGAGACGGGCACCATCACGGTGATCGTCGGCACCTCTGGGTCAGGGAAAACGACGCTCTTGCGGATGATCAACCGGCTGGAGGAGCCGACCTCGGGGGAGGTACGGATCAACGGGGAATCCACCCTTTCGGTCAAGCCGCATATCCTGCGGCGGCGGATTGGCTATGCCATCCAAGGGCACGGGCTGTTTCCGCATCACACCGTGGGGCGCAATATCGGCGCGGTGCCGCAACTGCTAGGCTGGCCGCGTGACAAGATCGCGGCGCGGGTGGATGAACTGCTGGCGCTATTCTCGATGGACCCTGCGCAATTCCGCGACCGCTATCCGGCGGAACTGTCGGGAGGGCAGCAACAGCGTGTCGGCGTGGCGCGGGCCTTGGCCTCGCGGCCTGATCTGCTGTTGATGGACGAACCCTTTGGCGCGTTGGACCCGATCATCCGCACCCGCGCGCAAGAAGACCTGCGGCACATCCAGCAGCGGCTTGGCTCCACCATCATGCTGGTGACCCACGACATGGAAGAGGCGATCCGGCTGGGTGATCGGGTGGCGGTGATGGACGGGGGGCATCTGGTGCAGCACGGCACCCCCGCCGAGATCATCGCCGATCCTGCGACGGATTTCGTGGCGGATATGGTTGGCGATGTGGAACGGCCCTTGCGCCTGCTCTCTCTGATCCCCGTGGCTGAGCTGGTCGAAGAAGGCGCCGCCGAGGGCATACCGCTCTCTGCCGACGCCAGCCTGCGCGACGCGCTCTCGGCCTGTCTGTGGTCCGGGCGCGGGGCGGTGCCGGTCGCGAGAGATGGCGTGCCACTGGGGCGCGTGACGCTGGATGCGATCCGCGCGCGGGCCGGGCAGCACCCATGAGGATCGGCTGGATCCTGCGGCCGCTTCTGGTGGCGGTATTGCTGGCTTTGGTCTTGCGACCTGAGTGGTTCACGCTGCTGTTGGCGCCTTTAGCGCCGGCAAATGGTCCGGTGATCTACACGCGCGCCTCGCTCTTGTCGCTTTCGCTCAGCCATCTGGCGCTGGTCGCGATGGCCTCGGCTGCGGCGACGGTGGTGGCGGTGACGCTGGCAATCCTTGTGACCCGGCCTGCGGGCGCGGCGTTCCGCCCGCTATCGCGCACGATCACCAATATGGGCCAGACCTTCCCCCCCGTGGCGGTGCTGGCGCTTGCCGTGCCGGCTTTGGGCTTTGGCGCGGGGCCGACGCTGGTGGCGCTGTTTCTCTATGGGCTGCTGCCGATTTTCGAGAACGCGGTGACGGGGCTCACCAACCTGCCGCCCGCCACGATGGAGGCCGCGCGCGGTATCGGGCTGAGCCGTTGGCAGCGGCTGTGGCGGGTGGAACTGCCGCTGGCCCTCCCGGTGACGCTGACGGGCATCCGACTGTCGGTGGTCATCGCACTTGGCACGGCAACCATCGGCTCGACCGTCGCGGCGCGGACCTTGGGAGAGGTGATCATCGCGGGGCTGCTGACGAATAACACCGCTTTCGTGGTGCAAGGCGGGCTGGCGGTGGGGCTGTTCGCGGTGCTGATCTATGACGCGATGGTGCAGCTTGAAACGCGGCTGGCACGGCGCATGGGGGGCTGAGGATCAGCGCTCGTTCGCGGCGATGATCTGCTCGGCCAAGTCCACCAGATCGTCCGAGAGGTAATGCGGCTGCGGTACGTTTTCGGCCTCGATCAGGTTGTTGTTGGGGCGGGTCAGAAAAGCCCCCTGACAGCCCGCCGCCTGCGCGCCGATGGTGTCCCACAAGTGACAAGCCACCATGCAAAGATCATCGGTTTTTATGTCCAACGCATCGGCCACCATCTGGTAGGTCGCCGGATGGGGTTTGAATTTTTCCACCTCATCAACACTAAAACTGCGGTCGAAGAAGTCGGCGATGCCAGCTTTCTCTAGCGGTGTCGGCGCGGGAGAGGGGGGCGAGTTGGTCAGTGTGACCAGCCGGAAACCTGCCTCGCGCAGCTTGCGCAGGGCGGGGGCGACATCCGGATGGGCGGGCATGGAGCCGATGAGTGATTTTAACTCGGCCACGTCCTCATCACTGATCGTCACGCCCTTGTTCGCGCCGACCATCCGCAGAACACCCCCCGCCAGCGCACCAAAGGGGGCATATCGGCCAGAGAGGGTCATGGTCTGCGAATACAGGATCAACTCGGCAAACCATTCGCGCAGGACCGAGGCGTCACCGAACACCCGCGCGAACAGCGGCTCCAGCGTCGTGATGTCGAGCAGGGTCTCGTTCACGTCGAAGACAATTGTAGAGACGGGTTTTTGATCGGGCATGGGGGTCCTTCCTGTCACGGCGGGCGATACGCCCGGTCATTGTTAAGAAACCCCCAGCCCTGTCAAAAGGTTTCAGACCCCCAAACGGTCGCGCAGCCCGTACCACCATGAACCCATCACCGAATAGGGCACGCGCAACATGCGCCCGCCGGGGAAGGGGAACCACGGCACATTGGCGAAGACATCAAAGCGGGTCAGTTCGCCGTCGATCGCTTCCGAAAGGATACGCCCGAAGGTATGCGAACCGGTTACGCCATGGCCGCTGTAACCATGCGCGAAATAGGTGTTGTCGCCGATCCGGCCCATCTGCGGCACACGGCTGAACGATAGGGCGAAATTGCCGCTCCACGCATAGTCGATCTTCACGTCTTTGAGTTGGGGGAAGACCTTGTCCATGTTGCGCTTGAGCTTGGCCTTGATGTCGCGCGGGTCAGCGCCGCCATAGACGGTGCCGCCACCGAAAAGCATGCGTTTGTCGCCCGACAGACGGTAATAATCGAGGATATAGCGAATGTCTTCGACGCAGGCATCGGTGGGCAGCAGCGCGTGGGCTTGTGCCTCGCTCAGCGGTTCGGTTGCCATGACTTGGGTCGAGACGGGCATCACGCGCGGGGTCAGCGTGGGCACCACATGGCCAAGGTAGGCGTTGCCGCAGAGCACCAGCGTCTTGCAGGTCATCGTCCCCTTGGCCGTTCGGATCACGGGGCGGGCTGCCTCGTGATCTACATCCGTGACCGGGGACATCTCGTAGATCGTGCCGCCGTTTTTCTCAAACGCCGCCGCCTCACCGAGGGCGAGGTTGAGCGGGTGCATATGGCCGCCCGAATGGTCGATCAGCCCGCCTTCATAGAGGTCGGAATTGACGTGGGCACGCAACTGATCCTTGTCCAGCATCTCTTGATTGTCGATGCCGTAGCTCTGCCAGAGCTTCTGCCGCTCTTCCAACTCGCGCATATGCGCAGGCGTGAGCCCGGTGAAGATGTTCTTTTCCTTGAGGTCGCATTTGATGTCATAGGTGCGGACCCGCTCGCGGATGATCTCGCCACCCTCTTGAACGATGCCTGCCACGAAAGTCGCCGTGTCCTGACCATAGCGGCGCTTGATTGTTTGGAGGCTGGCGTTCAGCCCGTTAACGATTTGCCCCCCGTTGCGCCCCGAGGCCCCCCAGCCCACGCGCGCGCCTTCGATGATGGCGACCTTGTACCCTTTCTCGGCCAGATGCAGGCCCGTCGACAGGCCGCTATAGCCCGCGCCGACGATGCAAACGTCGATCTCGTGATCGCCCTGCAACTCTGGGCGCTTAGGCGAGGGATTGGCCGAGGCCGCGTAGTAGCTTGACGTATGGCTGCCGTCACCGGCGTAGGGGGGACGAGACATCAGACGATCTCCAGATAGGTATCATATTCGAAATGGGTCACTTGCCGTGCGAATTTGCGCAGCTCTTGGGTCTTGCATTCGACCATCATGGTCTGCAAGCGGGCGGAGAAGATGCCGGGCACATCCGGCCCTTTGCGGAAGGCGTCGATGGCCGTGGCCCAGTCAAGCGGCAGGTTGTCGAGCTTCATCGTATAGGCGTCGCCGGTGATCGGGGCGACGGGCTGCATGTCTTGCTCGATCCCCAAAAGCGCGCCGCCCAAGATGCTGGTCAGCACCAGATAGGGGTTGGCATCGGCCCCGGCGACGCGATGCTCGATGCGTCGGGCCTTGGCATCTCCGCCGGGGATGCGGATCGCGGCGGTGCGGTTCTCGTAGCCCCAGGCGACATTGGTCGGCGCATGGGCACCCGGCAGCAGTCGGCGATAGGAGTTTTCATGCGGCGCGAAGGTCAGCGTGTTTTGCTGCATCGTTGCCAGCAGACCGGCCACGGCGTTGAGCATCAGGGCCGTGCCCTCATCCCCGCCATTGTCGAAAACGTTAACGCCGTTTTCATCCACCAGCGAGAAATGCACGTGAAAGCCACTGCCCGCCAGATCGCCATAGGGTTTGGCCATGAAGGTTGCGGCGAACCCGTGTTTGCGGGCGATGCCGCGCACCAACCGTTTGAACAGCACCGCATCATCGGCGGCACGCAGCGGGTCATCCACATGGCGCATGTTGATCTCGAACTGGCCTGCCCCGTTCTCCGAGATCGCCGCATCTGCCGGGATGCCCTGCAATTCGCAGGCGTCATAAACCTCGTTCAGGAACTCATCGAAATGCTGCAATTCGTCCAGCGACAATGCGCCGTCGGAATCCAGCCGCTTGCCAGTGACCGGGGAGCAGGGCGCCTGCGGGTGATCCTCGGACGGGTCGACAAGGTAGAACTCCAACTCGGTCGCCACTACCGGGGTCAGACCGCGTGCTTTGAACTTGGCCGCCACTTCGGCCAGCGCCCGGCGCGGATCGCCGGGGAAGGGGGCGCCGTTTTCCTGACGCATCCAGAGCATCGCAAGCGCGGTCGGGCGCGAAGTCCATGTGATGGGCATGAGGGGCCGTCCCGTGAAATCGCACAGCCCGTCGGAATCCCCAGTCTCAAACACCAGTTCGCTATTTTCGACATCTTCGCCCCAGATATCCATGCCGACGATGGACAGGGGCATGCGCAGCCCGCCTTCGACAACCTTAGAGACTTGATCCGCTGGCACCCGCTTGCCGCGCATGGTGCCGTTAAGGTCGCAGACACAGGCAAAGATGGATTCGATTTCGGGATGTTGCGCCAGCCACGCTTCGGCTTTGCTCTGAGACATGGGGTTCCTTTCGATATCGAACCTAAAAATGTGATACCATTTAGGGAAACGTCATACCACTATTCGCTTGTCTGTCAATCGCCCCGGAGCGTATGGTCAGCGGCGAAAGACCAAAGGCGGCCCGATGACCGACACCGAAAACGACGCGCTCAACATCCCCGAAATCCCTGAGATTCCGGGCGGGACGACGCAGGAATATGTCTATGAGCGGCTGCGCAATGCGATCATGCTCGGCGCGATCACGCCTGGCACCTCGCTGACCATGCGCGGCATTGCAGAGCGTCTTGGCCTCAGCCCGACCCCGGTGCGCGAGGCAGTGCGGCGGCTGAGTTCGGAACATGCCATCCAGATCAAGGACAACCGCCGCCTGACCGTGCCGCTGATGACCTCTGACCGGTTCGAGGAACTGGTCGCCCTGCGCATCGCGGTCGAGACCCACGCCGCCCTGCGCGCATTGCCTTACATTTCGGACATCGTGATCGGCAAATTGACCGAGATTGACGGCAGCATGGACCGTTTCGTGGCCGAGCGGGACTCAGACCAGTTAACGCTGCTGAACCAAGCGTTTCACCGCATTCTCTATACCGTAAACCCCGCGCAATCGTCGCTGCCGATGATCGAGAGTATCTGGCTGCAGCTTGGCCCTTTTCAACGCCAGGTGATCACCGAAGTTGCGGAATACTATCAGATCGATCGTCACAAAGAGGTGCTGGCGGCGCTGACCGCGCGTGATGGCGATGCGCTGAGTGCTGCCATCGCCAATGACATCCGCGATGGCGTCTTGCAGACGGGCCGCAGCCTGCTGGCAGCGGCGGAGGGCGGGGATATGACGCTGCCGGATGTCTCGGGTGCGACTGGTCCGGTCTGATACCAGCCCCGTCACGGCCTTTTGCCTATGATTTCGCTGGAAGAATAGGCTAGAACGGCGGCGAAAGATGGGGGCAGGGATGCGCAATACTCAAAGTCAAAACCTTGGTGCCCTCGGCATGCGTGCCCTCTGCGCGGTGATGATCATCGCCCTATCGGCCTGCGCACCGCGCCCGGGTGGAGAGACGCTGACCGTCGTGCCTGCCGCGCAGCCCACGGGAAAGAGCGTTGCGATCACCGTCGCCTCTACCCGTGGCCGCGAAGCAGAGACGGGCGATTACACAGACGCCCGCGCACATCAGATGAACTTTGAGCGTTTCACCATTGCCATTCCGCCCAGCCATGAGGCAAGCCGGATCGAATGGCCCGAGGAGGAGCCCGACCCCAGCCGCAGTTTTGCGGTGACAGCCCGCGAGCCTTTGTCTGCGCTTGATATCCAGCGCGGAGCGGGGGGGCGGCAAGACGTGATGGTTTTTGTCCACGGATACAACCAAACTTTCCCGGAATCGCTCTTTCGCCTCGCGCAGGTGGCCGTAGATGGTGATTTGCCCGAACAACCGATCCTCTTTGCCTGGCCCTCGGCTGGGACGGTGGTGGGCTATGTCGCTGACAAAGACGCGGCGGCCTATTCGCGCGATGAGCTGGCCGCGGTGCTCAGCACCCTTGCCGCTGACCCCGATGTGGGAAAGATCACGCTCTTTGGCCATAGTATGGGGGGGTGGCTGGTGGCAGAAACCCTGCGCCAGTTACGGCTTTCAGGCAAAGATGCGGTGATCGCAAGGTTAAGCGACGTAGTTCTTGCCGCGCCGGATATCGACGTTCATGTGTTCCGCAAACAGATTGAGGTTATCGGCCCGCTTGAGCCACCTATGGCGATTTTGGTCGCCCCTGATGACCGGGCGCTGCGCATTTCTGCGGGGCTTGCCGGGGCGCGGCCTAGGGTTGGTCGAACCGATGCCAGCACCCCTGCGGTTCAGGCTTTGGCCAAGAGAAACGGCGTTCAGCTGGTCGATATTTCGGGCATCGGGGCAGTGGATGGCACCCATCACAACCGCTTTGCGTCTCTCGTGCAGTTGATCCCAGAGCAACGCGATGGTCTGACCCAAACCCGTGCGCAGGTGGGGGCGTTTATCCTTGATCCCGTTTCAGCCACGCTGGTGGCGCTTTCGCGCTAAGACGCGCCGCTTGCACTTGTGCTGCGCCCCGCAGTATGGGGGCGAAAGCGATGATCCCGATACCTCTTTTTTCAGCCTTAGCGGAGCCTGTCCCCATGACTATTACCCATCTCGTCACCCACTCTGGGGGCTTTCACGCGGATGAGCTTTTGTCCTCTGTCATTCTTACCCGGCTTTACCCCGAGGCGACGCTGCTGCGCAGCCGCGATGCGGATTGGATCACCCCCGGCGCGGGGCGGATCATCTATGATGTGGGCCGCGACTATGACGCCGACGCCCTGATCTTTGACCACCACCAGCGCCCCGGCCCGTTGCGCGAAGATGACCAGCCTTTCAGCTCTTTCGGGTTGATCTGGCAGCACTATGGCCGCGATTATCTGCGCAGCTTTGATGTGCCTGAAGCGGATGTAGATGATATTCACCGCAGTTTCGATCAGGGGTTTGTCCTGCCCGTTGATCTGATTGATAATGGCGCTTTGGAGCCTTCGGTGGCAGGGCCTCTTGCTGGGATGACGTTGCCGGTGCTGCTGGAAACGCTGAAACCCGTCTTTGACGAACGGGGCGAGAATGCCGACGATCGCGCCTTTATGGCGGCACTTCCTGTCGCGCGCGCCTTTGTAGAGGCGGCGATCAAGGGCAAAGCCGCCAAGCGGCGAGCCGAGGCGATGGTGATGCAGGCGATTGAAGCGGCAGGCACTGGCCGTGTGCTGGAACTGCCCAGCGGGATGCCCTTCCGCTCGGCAGTGGAGAAGGCCGGGGCGGATCATCTATTGTTTGTCGTGCATCCACGTGGCGAAGATTGGGCGCTGACGACGATCCGAAAAAGTGGCGACAGTTTTGAGGCCCGCGCCGACCTTCCCGAAGCTTGGGCCGGGCTGACGGATGCCGATCTTGAGGCGGCAAGCGGTGTGAGCGGCGCCAAGTTCTGTCACAACGCACGCTTCATCGCCGTGGCGGCAAATCGAGAGGCGGTTCTGCGTATGGCCGAATTGGCGGTTCAGGACGTGGTATAAGGCCGAGGCCCGCAAGGGCGCCTCGGCAAGGTTTAGCGGTTTACATGTAAGCGTCGGAGGTCAGGAAGAACATTGTTTCGCTGACCTGCACCTCAGGTGCGAATGTCCATGTCGGGGCATGACGCTGATAGCGGTCGGAGGCCATGAGCCCGCGAAAGGCGGCTGCGGTCCCCGGCCCCCATGCGCCATCAATCGCGCCGTTGTAATAGCCCGCATGCTTCAGACTTTCTTGCACCATGCGCCGCGCGCCAAGGTCGCGGCTTTGGAACAGCGCCTGAACTTCGGCAAGGGTGACGTGAAATGATTGCGCATAGGATGGCGCGGGGCTGACCGATGCAGCACCAATCGCGGCGGCGGCTAGAAAACCTCTACTTTTCATTGCAGTTCCTTTCGGGAAAAACGAGACGATGGAAAACGGGGTCGGTAATGCGGCCCCGGGGAGCGTTTAGGCGGGGATAGACGGCGTGCGTTTCGACATCATCGCGGCGATGACGCCCCAGATGATCGACAGCGGCCAAGTGATCAACGCGCCAAACCCCAAGGTGACAGCGCCGATGAGAATGGCCAGTATAATCATGACGATACCACCAGCGACGGTGGCATACAGCAATCCAAGCGGGCCAAAAAGCAATGTCAGGAAGAACGCCGCGACGACGCTCTTCTGCGGCTTAACGTGAACAATCGTTGTGGTGTGTGTAGGGGCATCAGCCATAGATAGGCTCCTGTATAGATTAAATAAATTCCTTCGATGCCGCCGTAACGACGACAAACTGAATGCGATGTTAATGAAATAGAATTGCGGCGTTTTCTAGGCCGATATTCGCCAATCAAGGGAATTTATCGGAAAACCTCCCGTAAGCCGGGAGATGTCGTTACTACCGTTGATCTTCCAGCCAGATCGATAGGAAACCTTCGGCTTGGGCGGCAGTTTCGGCCTGTTCAAACGCCTGTTTGCGGGCCTCGGTGCGGCGGGTGCGGATCAGGTCTATGCGCTTGGCCTCGGCGAAAAGGTCGTTCAACCTGTCGTGGATGCCCGCACTATCCGTGCGCAACCGCTCGGCTTCGGCCTCTTTGCGATGGATCGTCTCCGAAACGTTGCGGATAAAGGCCGAGACGACCCGCGTGGATTCCACGGCATCGGGATCGCCCCGGTCGTTAAGTTGCTCCATGAGGGTATGGCGTTCGTTCTCGATTTGGCTGAGGGCGCGGTTCACCTCGACCATTTCCAGCGCCACATTCTCCATCTCAAAACGCTTTAGGCGTGAGAGCACAGCAAGCCCATCACCGCGCCGAAGCTTCACTGGCGCACGCCCTGAGATAGAACGATCAACCGTTCGCGCATCCGTTCCAGTATTTCGGGATCAAGCAGCGGTAGCCCCTCCATCGGGGCGACGTGGCCGATTACTCCGTGGCTGCGCATAGAGTTGGGGAGCTTCGCCTCAGCGGCTGCGGCTTGGTCGATCTTCTCCTCGCCCTTGTCCTTGGCGGCACCGGCGGCCAGCGCTGGCCCGGCCAGCAGTGCGATAAAGGCGAAGAGGGGCAGGCGGGCCATCATACCGCAGGCAATTCGCGCTGCGAGGCCTCCACGGCAGAGAAATTCGGCTGCTTCGTGGTGGGAATGTTGCCGCGGCCCAGTTCAATACAGATGCTGGGCGGGTGGCCAGCAACGATAGCGACGATCACATCACGGATCACGGTATACATCGCGCTGTCTTCTTCTTCGATCTGCTCTAGACGGCCTGCAATGGGCTGCACCATGCAATAGGCAAGGAAAACCCCAAGGAACGTGCCGACCAAGGCGCCGCCGATCATCGCGCCAAGGATCTCTGGCGGTTTGTCGATGGAGGACATGGTTTTGATCACCCCCAGAACCGCCGCAACAATGCCGATGGCGGGCAGGCCGTCGGCCATGCTTTGGATCGCGCTGGCAGAAACCAAAGATTCATGGTGGTGCTTTTTGATCTTGCGGTTCATCACGTCTTCCATCTGGAAGCGGTCATCGAACTGCATCGACATCATGCGGAAGCTGTCGGCGATGAGGTCGGTGACGAAGTGGTCTTTCATCAGCTTGGGATAACGCTGGAAGATCGGGCTCGCTTGGGGGTTTTCGATATGCTCGTCCATCGCAACGATGCCCTTGGTCTTATAAAGACGCGCCAGTTCGAACATCAGCGCCAGCAGATCATTGTAATCCGCTGCCTTCCAGCGCGGCCCTTTAATGACCCGCAGAACCCCGCCCAGCGATGACTTTACCACCGAAAATGAATTGGCGATTACAAAAGCACCAAGTGAAGCGCCGCCGATCATCATGCCCTCGTAGGGCAGGGCATGCAGAACGATGTCCATATTGCCCCCCGACAGCATGAAGCCGCCAAAGACCAGACCAAAGACCATTACAAGACCAAGCAAGAGTGTCATTGCTGCACACGCCTCCAAAAAGAAACTATTCTTACTTTATCCTTGAGCGATAACGTCTATACAAGTATTATCTCGGAAAGAACTTGGGTTTCTATGATGAATAGTGGTTTTTCGGTCAAAGAAGAGTTGAAGGAAGATGTCGACGCTCAGCAAGAGCCCGACGCCTTTGCCTATTTCGTCGATCCTTCCGAGCTTTCGGTTCTCGTGCAGGGCTGGCCCGCTGAAATGCGGCTGTTGCTTTGTATGGATGCCGCCGGTCTTTGCGAGTTCGTGGTCTTTCATAATGATGAAGAGCATGCAGTTTTTGACCGGGTTTCAGATATCCTTGACCGGCCCGTGGGCAGCTTTGCCGTCAGCCCCGAGGTTGAGGGCCATCCTTGCCGTAGGTTGCTGTTTTCCGAAGAAAATGCGCTGTTAAAAGCGATTCAAGAAAGCAAGGCGCTTGAAGAAACCGCTGCGGATTACCTGATCAACTACAACTTCGCCCGCGAAGAGGGGTTGGATTTTGATGAGTTGATGCGCCAGCGCCCGGAGTTGGATCAGTTCCAGCGGGTGAGCACGAACAAGATCTTTCCCATCGGGACGCGCAAGCGCCGTAAGCCGCGCTCCGGCCCTCCGGAAGGGTATGTCCCCTCAGCCGAAGCGCAGCCGGGTGCGTGTTTCTACGTCAGTCTTGAGATGTGGCTGGCAGGCGGCCGGATGCGAATCGCGGCCACTCCTGACAAACCCTTGCCAATGGTGCCGACCTTGGTGCGCGACATCGCGTTCCGTGATGATTTTGCATCGGTCTATATCCCGCGCGATACGCTCGCAGCAGAGTGGTGCCCCAAGGATAACATGGTAATCGACATTCCTGCCGAACTCTTCCCCGCTGGCTTTAGCGATAGCTGTGAGCGGCGCGAAGTGAAGGTCGCGGTGATGCCGCGTGGCATTTTTGTTGAGTTTGGTGCCCCGATTGATGTGCCCGAAGTGCCCGAGCCCGAACTGCTGGACCCGGCGACATTTGCGCCGCAACCGCCCGCGCCACGCAAAAGCCTGTGGAAGTCCTTTCATATCCCGCTGATCGCGGTGGCGGGTCTGGGTTTTACCGGGCTGTTCAGTACGATCATCGCCCAGACCACAGGCAACGATGCTGCCCCCGATCCGGCCCCGAAGAGCGCGATTTTCAAAACAGTCGCGCAGATGGAACCGTGATGCATATTTCACGATATGGCGAAAAAATGCTTGTCAATGCTTGGGCGGGTTCCAAATATAATTCGAATCGTGATAAGAATAAACGGCGGAGAGTGATTTATCTTTGCTGCACCACTTGCGAAGCCCTTGTTAGGCGTTTCGCGAACCTTGCAGAAGGCAAGATTAACTTAACAAGGAAGTTGCTCCATGCCTAATGTACCCCCCAAGCAAAACCTAAGCGATACCGCGATTGCGACGATCGTTTCTGGTTTCGCCACGCGCAGCGATGTGACGATCGACGACATTCTAACCTTGGTCGAACGTTTGCGCGCCGCCCCTGCCGACAGTGCTGCGACCGCTTTGGCCAATATCCCCGCCGCCGTTGCCCCCGTCGCGCCCAAAGCGCAGGGCATGACCGCCGCACCCGGCGAGCAGCCGATGACTGACGACACAATCTTTTGTCTGTGCTGCGGCAAAGGGTTCAAAATGCTTAAGCGTCACCTCGGTGCCGAACACGGCCTCACCGAAGCGGAATACCGCGTGATGTTCAATCTGGCGGCGGACACACCGCTGGTCGCGCCGAGCTATTCCAAACGCAAAGCCGAATACGCCAAACGCGCGGGTCTGGGCAAATACAGCCGCGACAAGTCGGACAACAACGCAGAGCTTTCCTGATCTGGCTATCGGCCCGATCTTGTGTAGTCGGGAGGCCCTGTAATGGCTGACAAAAAGAACGAATTGATCATCATCAAGCGCTACGAAGCGGAGGGCGGCCACGCCCACCACGGCGGCGGTTGGAAGGTGGCCTACGCGGATTTTATGACCGCAATGATGGCGTTCTTTTTGCTTTTGTGGATCCTCGCGGCATCGGACGAGGAAAAACTGCGCGGTCTGGCAAATTACTTTACGCCAACGGTCTCTGACGGCGGATCATCCTCGGATGCGGCGGCTGATTTGCGCCCGCTGATGGCCGCAGGCGTGATGACGGGCGCGGTCGACAATACTGGCAACGTGCAAAAACCAACCTTCGGTCGCGACAACCCAATGATGGTCTTTGACAGTCGCCTGCGCGACAAGCCGGCAGAAGTAGTCGTGGAATATGCAGATGCGCCAGAGCCTGCGGCAGCCGCTGATCCTGCCACGCTTGCCGCTCTCGAAGAGGCCGAGCGCCGTAAATCTGAGATTGACCGAATGGCCGAGGATATTGCCGAACGGATCACCTCAGACGGTACGCTCAGCGACTTGGCGCGCAATGTTCGGCTGGAGAAATCGAACGGTGCGTTGACAGTGCAGGTGCTGGATCAAGACGAGCGGTCGCTTTTTACGCGGGGCAGTGCGGATGTCACCCCAAAGACCCGCGAGCTGCTATTGGCGATTGGCGATGTGATCGCCGAGCAGAACCAGCCTGTCGAGATCATCGGCCATACTGACGCCGCTGCATTTGGCGCGAACAATGGCTACACGAACTGGGAGCTGTCCGCAGATCGTGCAAACGCCACGCGCCGCACCTTGATGGCCGCGGGCATCAACGGGGCGCGGTTCATGCGGGTCTCTGGCGTGGCAGACACGCAGCCAATCAACACAATCGACCCGCTGGCGCCAGAAAATCGTCGCATCTCAATTCGTCTGGTGTACCAAGCCGAATAGGCCCTTATTTTAGTTAAAATTAGGCGGTTTTGTGCCGAAGTCGACTGCAGGAAAAAGTGCGACATCCCTGCCGCTGATTCCCGAAAATGTGGCGCTGGCATGTAAAATTGTTGACGGTCAAGGTCTTGCGATCTAGACCTAAGGCAATAAACGAGCATCAGGCACCTAAAAAACTTTTAAAAATAGCCTGGAAAAACCATGGACAGAATGTCCTGAACGAGGCGGAAATGCAGGTAAACTCACTTATCGGTGGCATCTGGAAGGGTGCCTGCCACATGGATTCATCGGCCGATGGCCGCCATTTTAACATGCTGATCCGGGCGTTGATTCCGGTTCAGGCTTCGGTTTTCGAAATGCAGGATTGGGCCGGTCATCCGGTGGCAATGCCAGATTGCATCGAACCGATTCCAGGTATCTGCCTTGGCGATATTCTGGCCGAAGAGCTTGACGCAGATGTGCCTTACGGCTCGCTCGTCGTTATACGCAAAAGCGATAATTTCACCAATATTTCCCAAGCCGCCGGTGCGCTGGTGGGCGAAGTCTTGATCGGTATCATCGGGCGCGGACTGTTCCCCATGATGGACGAAGACAGCGTTCTGCATGCTTTGGGTCAGTCTTACTATCACGCGGCAGAGGCAGATGAGCTGCTCAAGCTGGGGCTTGAGCCTGCGGCCTTCCGCATGGGGCTGAGCACGGTTTTGGGCCAGTACTGGGGCCGTCCGGTCGACAGCCACACATTCTTTGCTGCCGATCAGGCCGATGGGGCAGAGCTTTCGCTGTTGGAGCTGACCGGGACAGAGAGACCCGTGACCCTCAACCAGTGGACGCTTAGGCTGAAATCCCTCGTCGAGACCCGCAGTGCGCGACGCTCGTTTGCTGATCGGCGCGGGAACGTGCGGATCTCCTGATCTTAATTCGAGAGTCTTCGGAATCCCAAGGTGGAGGACGTCAGATGATAGCTCAGCTTCAGGCAGTACCCGCGGCCTCCGGTGCGGTAGTTTCCGGGCAGCCCTCAAAAAAGGAGGCTGTCGAAGGCTTTGCCGCGTTGATGCAGGGCGTGGCCGGGCAAGAGGTGGCATCGCAGCAACAGCCTAAAGATGCGAAAGCCACCGCACCCGAAGTGGATGGCGCAACCGACGCGCTGCCTGAAGAGGCCGACCTTGAGACGGCTGAGGGGTTAATCGCCCTGATGGATCACACTGTTGCTGCACTTCAAGAGGGCAACAGTCACGTCACCCCCAAAGCCGCCCGCGCCGCCTTTGCCGAAGCTTTGGGAGAGGCCCCGACAGAGGAAGTTGGCGCGTTGGAAGCGGTTGCCAAACTCGAAGACCCCACCCTAGAGGCTGCGCTTGAAGAAAAGATCGCTGGCGCATTGCGCCTTCCCACGGCGAATAGCCAGCTTAGCGTCGCGTCTGCGGTGGTTCCGGCAGTTGGCCGCTTTACGATGGGCGCGACCCGTGATCAGCAAGCGCCGACCATTCTTATGGCTGGGGAAACGACGAAACAGGTAACAGCCGACCTGTCAGGGATGAGCGGCCCGCAAATGACGCGGCTTGACGCGACTGTTGCTGCGAATGTCGACGCGGCAGCAGAAATCGCAGATCCGCGGATCGCCGCCGCCGATCAATTCAGTGCCGCTGTCGATACAGCGAAAGCGGCTCAACCTGGCGTGAATACACCCGCCGCCGAGGTCGCCTTGCGTGAAGTTGCCGCTTTGACCGCGCCGCAGGCACCTCAACCAGAGGCGCTTCGCCTTAGTCCGCCGCAACCCATGCCGGCGCCCGTACCAAACCCCGCCGCCGCGCCGGAAGAGCAGTTGCGCCAGCACGTCAGTCAACAGATCCGCAGTCTAGATACAGGCGACAACAAGCTGCGCTTCTCGCTGTCACCCTATGGGATGGGCGAGATCGAGATTGAGGTCGTTCGGACTGAAACCGGTCGTATGCAAATCGCCATGACGACCGAAACTGCATCGGTTCTGAACCTGTTACGCCAAGACCGCGAGCAACTGCTTGATGCGCTGCAAGCGCGCGGCATCAGCGCAGAGAGTGCCGATCTTGATTTCCAGACCTTCGGCGAACGGGGCCGCGATGGCGGTCAGAACGCGGGCCCGGACCTTGCCCTGAATATGCCAGAAGCCGATGACGCGCAGGGCAGCGACGCCCAGCCGTTGGCCCAGACACCGACCCCGTCCATGATAGCTGGGCAGTTGGATATCCTCACCTGAAAGGCGAGACTATGATCGACGCGAGTATTGCAAGCACGATGACCAGCAGCGGCACCTCCGCTGCGGCGACCTCGGCCACCGAGCTTCAAGAAAGCTACAACAGCTTTCTGACCCTGCTGACGGCGCAAATCTCGAACCAAGACCCCCTGAACCCGGTGGATTCAACGCAGTTCGTTTCGCAGTTGGCGCAGTTAACGCAGGTAGAACAAAGCATTGCCACCAATGCGAGCCTTGAGCAGATCAGCACTATGCTATCCACCGTCGGGGCAATGTCTGACCTGCAATTGATCGGGCGCGATGTGCTGGTGCCGTCGTCCCAAGTGCGCATGACCGAGGATGATTTTCCGCTGAGCTATCAGTTGGATGCAGGCGCAGAGGATGTGACCATTCGCATCTATTCCGAAGACGGCACCCTTGTCCGCGAGATGCCCGGCGCCTCAACCGCCGAAGGCGAGGTGATCGACGTTGAATGGGATCGTCTTGATTCCGTCGGCCTGCCGGTGCCGCCTGATACGTTCCGGGTTGAAATTACGGCAAGTGATGCAAGCGGCAATGATGTCGGGGCAACGACACTGACCCGCGCCGAGGTGACGCGCGTGAACTTCACCGGGCAGGGGCCGGAGTTGGAATTGGATAACGGGGAGCAGGTGCTTTCTTATGTGGTGCGTTCGGTTCTCTGAACGGCCACGCGGCGCGGGTTAAAGCCGCGCCACATCCTGTTTGTAAAGCGATACGAACATGACGTCATCAACGCCCTGATGCTCTTTGCTGATCAGATCGCGCAGCAACTGCGACAGCGCTTCGCTGTCTATTGCCACACCGCGCAACACCGCGCTTTCGGCGGCAAGGTTCATCGCCTGAAGCAGTGAATCGCGCATCCGTGTCGCATCTTCGACGCGGCGGTAACGTTCGGCCAATTCCAGCGATCCCATCTTTAACGCGAAATCTGCCACGACATAAGACACGCTGTTGGTCTTCTCGACCGGGATGGTCATCTGGCCAAGGCGCACCACTGTGCGGTCCTTGGCCAGCTCATAGCTGTCCATCGGTTCTTGGTTCTCGCCATGCACGACCTCTGCGGCGTCCTCGCCGTGGCCGTCTTTAGCTTTCGACGCGGTATCTTCGGCCCCATGAGGGGTTTTTTCGTCAACCTCGGCCTCTGCCGCTTCGGCTGGGGCAGGGGCAAGGGCCAGACCGGCGCCATAGCCTGCACCCATGCAAAGCAAGGGAAGTGCTACGAATGCGATTGCTGCCTTTTTCATGTTCGACCTTTCCTGAGCTTTCGTCAGGTTTAACGGTCGATTGCGACGGCAATGGTCTCACTTTGTGACCAAGTCGCGAATTAATAGGGCAGGATCACATCCATCGCATCTTCGCCGTAACTGCGCTCTTGGGCGCGCGAAAGCGTGCCCCGGCCTCCATAGGCGATGCGGGCCTCGGCGATCTTGTCGTAGGAAATGGTGTTGTCATCGCGGATGTCGGCAGGGCGCACGATCCCAGCCATGCGCAGCTCGCGCAGTTCTTGATTCACCATGATTTCTTGGCGTCCCGCGACCACAAGCGTGCCGTTGGGCAACTTGTCGATGACCAAGGCGGCCACTTTGAGCTCGATCTGTTCGTTGCGCGTAATGGCACCAGAGCCGCTTGCTTCGGAGGCCGAGCCGATCTCGACGACATCGCCACTCGGCAGGTCGGCTGCGCTGATTCCGGGCAGAATTGCGGCAATTTTCGCGCCATAGCCAAAGAATGTCGGGAATCCGACTGAGCTTGCACCTTCGCGCTCGCGATCAGTCGAGTTGCGCAATTGCGCGCGGTCGTCGATTGAGATCACAACCGTGACGATATCACCGATATCATCGGCGCGTTGGTCAGCAAACAACGCCTCACTGCGGGCCGAGAAGAGCGAGGCCTTGGCGCTGCCGCGGCGTGGCGGCTCCATCGCGACGGCGGGCATCGGCACCTGTACGCGGGCCACCTCGGGGATGGTTTGGCCATCCACCACGATCGGTGAGGGCTGCGGGTCGCGGTCGAAGTGATCTGCGGTGTCGCAGGCGGTCAGGGCAAGGGCCGCGCCCAATATCAAGACAGAGGGGCGCGCGAAAGCGGTGGTCATCGAATGATCTCCACGGCCCCTTCGCCGGTGGCGATGCCGGTGACCGTTTTGTTGCTGACAAGGTTCACGATACGGATTTCCTGCCCCTCATGCGCGTCATCAAGCGCGCGCCCCGGAGAGGAGAGGGCCAAAAGCCCATCGCTGAAATAGATATCCACCCGCTCGCCCCGGTTGATGATCAGCGGCTGGATGATGGACTGGATCTGGATCGGGCGGCCCGGCGTCAAGACGCGGCGGACCTGCTTGCCGATGACCTCTTCCATATCCGTCATCACATAGGTGCCGATGCGGCCCACGGGCAGGCGCATGACGGTCAGGTCGTCTTCCATGATGATGTCATCGGGCAGCAGGCGCGTGACGGGGACGGGGACCGGCATGGTCACAAGGGCATAGCCGCCGATGCGCTGCACCTCGCCCGTCTCAAGCACCGCATTGGCCAGAAACTTGCCGCTGCGCGGGTCCATCCAGAACTCTGCCAGCGTCAACACGGCGTCAGCGGGGGCATCCTTGACGGTGATCTCGAACTCGCCGTCTTGCGGCAGGCTGTCGGCGTAATCGGTGCGCGCACGTTCCTCGACCAACACGCCGATGGGGGCCGACAGGGCAGGGCCTGTCAGCACCATCAGGCCGAGGAAGAGGGCGGCAAGCCGTTTCATTAGCGGATTTGGTTCGCAGCCGAGAGCATCTGGTCTGCGGTCTCGATTGATTTAGAGTTCATCTCGTAGGCGCGCTGCGCCGAGATCAGATCGGTGATCTGCTGTATGACATTCACGTTGGACGCCTCAAGATAGCCCTGACGGATCATCCCCGCGCCCGGATCGCCGGGGTTCACCACCTGCGCTTCGCCCGAGGCTTCGGTCGCCAGCAGGAAGTTGTTGCCCACCGGGCGCATCCCCGGCTCATTGACGAAGGTGGTCAGGCTGAACTGGCCCAGTTCCACCGGCACGGGATCGTTTTCGACATAGGCCATGACGACGCCCTGTTCGTTGATCTCAACCGCTGTGGTGTTTTCGGGGACGACCATGCCCGGCTCGACGCGGTAGCCCTGCATCGTGACGATCTCACCCTCCGGGGACAGTTGGAACGACCCGTCGCGGGTATAGGCGGTGCCGCCATCGGGCAGCGTGACCGAGAAATACCCGCGCCCGTCGATGGCGACATTCAACTGGTTCTCAGTGGCGACCATGCCGCCTTGAGTATTCAACCGCACGGTGCCTGCGGTCTGCACGCCCATGCCGATGTCGATGCCCACGGGGCGGGTCGATCCGGCCTCGGAAGTGACAGCGCCTTCGCGTTGCATGGATTGATAGATAAGATCCTGAAAGGCGGCGCGGCTGGCTTTGAACCCGGTGGTGTTCGCGTTGGCGATGTTGTTCGAGATCACATCGACATTGGTCTGCTGCGCCATCATGCCGGTTGCGGCGATGCTAAGTGCCTTCATTGTCTCGTTCCTTCCGTTTCACGGATGTCGGGGTCAGACCGCCTGCGCGATCCGTTTGAGCGAGTCGCGGCGCAGGTCGTCCGCATTGCCCATCATTGTATTGGTGCGCTCATAGGCGCGCTGCACGTCGATCAGCCGGGTCATCTCGCGCACCGGATTGACGTTGCTGAGCTCCAGCGTGCCTTGGCGCACCTGCACGGCTTCGGCCACGGCGGGATTGGCGGCACCCTCGGGGGCGACCAGCATGCCGCCGCCAAGGCGCTTGTAGCTTTGGATTTCTGGGATATTAAAAACGCCGATACGGCCCAGCGGGCCGGTCTCACTGCCCGAAATCGTGCCGTCTTCGGAAATGTTGATGTCGCCCAGGCCCGCGGGTGGCAGTTGGATCGGCGCACCGCCCGCGTCGAGCACTTTTGCCCCCGACAACAGGGTCAGATTGCCCTCTGGGTCGAGGACAAAGCTGCCGTCGCGGCCAAATGCTTGTTGCCCGTCGGCGGTTTGATAGCTGAACCACCCCTCGCCATGCAGCGCTACGTCCAGCGGGTTGCCGGTCTGCGACAGCGCGCCGGGGCGGGTGTCGATGTAAGAGCCCGTGTCGCTGACGAAAGCCGCCTGATCGTCGCCAAGCGCGGTGTTGTCCTGCAACAGCGCCTCAAAGACCACATGCTCGCCCTTATAGCCTGCGGTGCTGGCGTTGGCGATGTTGTTGGCGGTGATGTCGAGTTGGCGCTGAAGGGAAGTCGCCAGCGACATGCTGATATGGCTGGTTTCCGTCATGGCGGGCCTCAGTTTGGGCAAGGATGGCGTGACTTTATTGAAGGTCAGTGTGAAATAAAGAATGGATCTTTACAAGAATAAAGTGCATCTATTCATAGAATGAAGCATCTGCACAACATTGTCCTTGGTCTCTCTTTGATCTTGGCCGCGCCTGTGGCGGGGGAGGAGGGTGCTATCTTTGCACCTCTGTCCTTGGTGGAACATGGACAAGAGGATTTCCTTGCCGCCCGTGAAGCGCTGATGATGCAACTTCTGGCAGCAACCGATCCGGAGGATCCCAAGCGGGCAGCGGCGCTGCTGGACCTTTCGGAACTGCACCTTGCATGGATGATGCGCCCTGAGGCGGCAGGCTTTCTGGCGGCGCTCGACGGCGAGACCCTCAATGATGACGCTGCGCGGCGACACCGAACATTGACCCTCACGCTGGCCTTGCTGGAGGATGACGCAGGCGATGGCGGCGATCTGGGGCAGGCGGTGTCGTGGTCCGTGGGTTGGGCCGAAGGGCAGGCGCTTCGGGCAGCGGCTTTCGCCCGCTTGGGGGCTATAGATGAGGCGGCCCGTTTGATGCCGCGCACAGTCGAGAGCCTTGGCGCGCTATCGCCCGCCATCCAAGCTGCCGTTTTGCCGGACCTGCTAGAGGCAGCCTTAGCGGCGGAGGAGTGGGACGTGGCGCAGGCCTTGGCCGCGCAGTTTCCCAAACACGCTGAGTTGCGCGATGGTCCCGCCTATCGGTTCTTGCTCGCCCGTGCGTCAGAGGTTTCTGGTGATTTCCTGATGGCCTTTGAAGGTTATGTCCAAGCTGCACAGGGCCGTGACGCCTATGCGCAGCGGGCGCGGTTGGCCTTGATCCGAATGGGGCGCGAAACCGATGCCCTGCCGCTAGAGGATGCGCTGTCACTGCTGAAGACTGCGCGGTGGATGTGGAGCGGTGATGCGCTAGCCCGTGATGCTACGACGCTGTTGGCGGACATCGCCGCAGAGCAAGGTGAAACGGATACCGCCTTGTGGGCCTTGCATAATTTGCAGCGCGACGCCTCTGAAGCGGAGGCAGAGGCGCTGCTGATACGCGCCCGCGATATCTATGGCGCGTTCTATGCAGCGGGGGCGGCGGGTGAGATCGACCTTGGCACTTTCCTAGAAGGCCATGCCCGCATCAGCGCGCGCTGGCGCTTTGATCCGGGCTTTGTCGGGTATGCCGTCGCCGTGCCGCAGCGTTTGCTGGACATGGGCATGACGGCCCTTGCCGCGCGTGAATTCCGAAGCCTGCGTGAGATGGCCGAAGCGTTGGAAAGTGTGGGGACGAAAGCGCCTGATGCGGCACTGATGGTTCAATTACACCGGGGCGAAGCGCGCGCGCTTTTGGCCGGTGGGCAGGCTGATGCCGCCGTGGACCTGCTCAGTGGCTATGCTGACGATCAGGGTGCCGAAGCCGAAGCGCTTTTGGTGGAGGCTTTGGCGCAGGCGGGCCGCTCGGATGAGCTGGCAGCTCTGCGTCTGCGTGCCCAAGATATGGACCTGCGCCGCAGCCGTGCCGTTGCCCTTTATGAGACCGGGAAGTGGGGCTCTGCCCGACAGGCGTTCCTTGAGATGTGGGAGGCGCATCCCCAGCAATTCGCCTTTGCCGACGCCACCCGGCTTACGCTTGCAGCCTATCAGGCCGGCGACAGTGAGACCGTCGCACGGGCAGCCACGGCATTCCCATCGCTCGCCGAATTGCCCGGTTGGGCCGAGATCGCCACCGGGCTTGGCGCGCGCCCTACGGAGGAGGGGCCGCTGGGATCAGACGTGATGCGGCTGAGCATGGAAAGCGCGGACCGTATCCTTGATGCCGTGACAAAAGTTACGGATGTCAAGGAAAGTCAGTGACATAAATATCAAATGCAAATTTTATTCTTGCGTTGACCATGAAGAATCGGCTTTCTCATGTATAAGCCAAGAATAACAAGAACGAGCAGGATCAAGTCATGAGCATTACAAGCGCCCTTCAAATCGGGGTCAGCGGGTTGCAGGCCAACTCCTCCCGCGTCCAGAACATCTCTAGCAACATCGCCAACGCCAATACGGTCGGCTACCGGCGGACCTTCTCGGAGTTTGTGACCCAGAATACCGGGTCGACCCAAGCGGGTGTGTTGACGGATGTACGGGCCAACATCTCCACCAATGGCAATATCATGGGCACCAGCAGCACCACTGATTTGGCGGTACAGGGTGAAGGCTTCTTTGTCGTGTCGCGTAATGCCAATGATCCTGTTGAATCCAATTATTATCTGACCCGCGCTGGTTCTTTCACCCCGGATCAGAACGGCAACCTACGCAACTCTGCCGGCTATTTCCTTTCGGGTTTTCCTACCGATGCGGCAGGGGCCACTGGTAGTGTTAGCAGCACCAGCTACAACGATCTAAGCACCGTGAATATCGCGAGCTATCAGGTGCAGGGCACGCCCAGTTCGCGCGTGGGCGTGTCGGCGAATGTGCCCGCCCAAGAAACCGGCCCCGGCACCACTGGCACGGCCTTTGAATCCACGCTGCGCTACGTCAACCAATTGGGCGGCAGCGATGCGTTGACCCTGTCGTGGACACCGGGTGCGGTTGATAACGAATGGACAGTCAGCATCACCGACGAAGCGGGCACAAACTATGGCGATGCGACGGTAAACTTCACCGACAGCGGCGCGGGTGCGGGCAGCCCCGCAAGCTATACCCCCGGCAGCCTGCCAATCGACCCTGCGACGGGCGTTGTTACACTGTCGATCACCAATGGCGGCACGCCGCAGGACTTGGAAATCGACTTTGGCGCGCCCGGAACATTCGGCGGGATGACCCAGTTTTCGGGCGATTACACGCCCCCGGCCTTTACCGATGACGGGACCGAAACCGGCAGCCTAGAGCGGGCTGAAATGAGCGATTCCGGCATTCTTTTCGGGGTCTTCGACAATGGTCAGCGTCGTGCGCTTTTCCAGGTGCCGCTCGCCAATGTGGCCAACCCTGATCAGATGCAATCGATCGACGGGAACGCCTATGTCGCCACCCGCGATTCCGGTGCGGTGAGCCTCGGCAATCCGATGCTGAACGGCTTGGGCAGCATCAACAGCAATGCACTGGAAGGCTCCAACGTGGATATCGCGCAGGAACTGACCGATCTAATCCAGACCCAACGGGCCTATTCCTCAAGCGCCAAGATCATCACCACCAGCGACGAAATGCTGAGTGAAACGCTGAATATTAAGCGCTAATCCGGTACATGAATGAGCATCTCATCTGCCTTTAACATTGCCCGCAGCGGTCTAAGCACGACAGAAGGTCGAGCTAACCTTGTTGCGGGCAATATCGCAAACGCTCAGACCGAAGGGTATGCACGGCGCGAAGCCGTGCAGGTGACCGGGAATAATTCGGTTGATCTGCGCGTGGCACGGCAGGTGGATGAGAATTTGGCGGGGATGTCGCGCGGCGCTTCGGCGCAGATGGGTGCGGCCTCCGTAACCTCAGAGGTGCTTGGCAGTTACCTGCTCACCTTGGGCGAGCCGGGCGATGAGGTCTCTCCCGCCGCGCGGCTGGCTGAGTTTCAGGCGGGGCTAGACCTGTTGGCGAACAACCCATCGGATCCTGCCGCGCAAAATGACCTTCTGTCGCGCAGTGAAACATTGGTGAACAGCATCAATCAGGCCGCCGTTGCGCTTGAAGCCAGCCGCGTACAGGCCGGGGACAGTTTCGTGCTGGGTGTCTCCGAAGTGAATGGGGCGCTGGCCGATATCGCTCAGTTGAACGAACGCCTGCGTCTGGCTGGGGCTGACGGAACCGGCACAGCCGGGTTGATGGACGAGATGAACCGCCGCCTTGATGCCTTGGGCAGCCAGATGGATTTTCAAAGCCGTTGGGAAGCTGATGGATCGCTGACGTTACACACCACGGGTGGCACAGAATTGGTGCATGGCGACACTGCCGTTAAGCTATCTGTCAACCGCGAAACCGGCGCGCTGATGGCCGGGACAATCGACATCACTCCGCGAAGCGCCACGGCGCGGGGGTCCGATAGCGGGCGTCTTGCGGGTCTAAGCGGTTTGATCGCGGATGATCTGCCCAAGATGAAGCTGCAACTGGATGAATTCGCCCGCGGGCTGGTGCAGAGCTTTGAGGCCGCCGATGCCTCTCTCGGGGCAGGGCAGCCGGGGCTTTTCACGGATGCGGGCGGCGCATTTGATCCGGCACAGCTGGACGGGCTTGCAGGGCGACTTTCGATCAACAGCAGCGTGCAGCCCGATAAAGGCGGCGCGCTTTGGCGTCTGCGCGACGGCGCCGGGGCCGCCACCCAAGGAGAGCCGGGCGACACGACCCAACTGAACGCTTTTGTCGATGTTCTTGAGACCGGTTTGACCTTTGACGCCGCGACAGGGCTCAGCACCACCGCGCGTCTGGGCGATTTCGCCGCTGATATGGTGAGCCAGCAGAACGTGCTGCGCGTCGGGGCTGACGCGCAAGCCGAAACCGCGCGTGTGCGGCTTGTTACCTTTGAGGACAATCGCAGCAGTATTGAGGGCGTCAACGTCGATACCGAACTGCAAAAGCTTTTGGAAATCGAACAGGCATACGGCGCGAATTCGCAAGTGCTGAGCAGCCTGAGTGACATGCTCGATACCCTTTTGGCCAGCGTGTGAGGATAAGATGACCGAGATTTCCCGCACCGTTTCCACCGCTCTGCAAAGCCTGCGCCAGCGCGAACAGACCAGCCGTCTCGCTGCCGAGATCTCGGATGTGTCCAAAGAGGTCACTACCGGGCTCAAGGCCAACCCCTATGACGATCTGGGCCATCGCTCTGCCGATGCCATCGCCATCCGGATGCAGATTACCCGAAACGACGGTTTCCTGACCTCCAATGCGCTTTTGGATCGCCGTTTTCTCGCTGTCGAAACATCGCTCGGGGCGATGCGCGACGTGGGGCAGGATGTGCTTGAGCAGGCCTTCACCACCGACAGCGCTGGCGGGCTTTCTACGACCTATCTGTCGCAGGCGGCGCGTACGGCGCTTGACCGCGTGTTGGAACGTGCGGCGGTCAGCGACAGTTCCGGTTTCCTGATGTCCGGCACCCGCAGTGACGCAAACCCGCTGCAAGCGTGGGACGTTCAGAACCCCAATAGCGGTGTTTCCCCGGCTGACGCAGTGACAAATGTGATCGGCGGCGTGCCCACAACGCTGGCGGATGTGCAAACAGCGATCGACGGGCTGAAAGCGGCCTTTAGCGATACCGCTGCCGATCCGGCGAACAATTTTGAAAACACCTTTTACAACGGCGCACCAACGGGCAATCCCCCGCTGACTTCGCGCACCTCTGAAACGCAAACCCTGACCCAAACCGCCCAAGCCAATGATCCCGCGATCCGTGATCTGATGCGCGGTCTGGCCATGCTGAGCACGGTTAACCCCAGCGATATCCCCGACGACGCCGCCCGCGAGGCGTGGCTGACCGAAGCCCGCAGCGCCATCGGTGCGGGGCTGGAAGGGCTGACCGATCTGGAAACCCAGACTGGCCTCAAGCGTGCGCAACTGGCCGATACGATCTCGGCCCAAGAAAGCCGGGCGCTGTTTTTGGATGGGGAGGTGATGAACCTTGAGGGTGTCGATCAATATGACGCAGCCACCCGTCTGACCCAATTGCAGAACCAACTCGACTCCAGCTTTGCCGTCACCGCGCGGCTCTCGCGCCTGTCTTTCTTGAACTACCTATAACCGGAACCGCCGCCCATGAACGCCCTGTTTAAATTCCTGCTGATCGGCCTCACCTTCGCGCTTGCCGCGCCGGCGGCTGCACAGGTGCGGATCAAGGATATCGTCACGGTCGAGGGCGTGCGGTCGAACCAATTGGTCGGCTATGGGCTGGTTGTGGGGCTTAACGGCACGGGCGACAGCCTGCGCAACGCGCCTTTCACCGAACGCGCGATTGAGGGCATGTTGGAGCGGCTCGGCATCGGCAACCTGACCGAAGACCAGATGCGCACGGCGAATACTGCCGCGGTCATGGTCACCGCGTCCCTGCCGCCTTTCGCGCGGATGGGCAGCACCATTGATGTTGTCGTGTCCTCCTTGGGCGATGCGTCTTCGCTGCGCGGCGGCACGCTGATCGTCACGCCGCTGACCGCCGCCGATGGTGAGATTTACGCCGTCGCTCAAGGCCCGATTGCTGTCGCCGGTTTCGCCGCCCAAGGGCTTAACGCCTCCATCGTCGAAGGCGTGCCAACGGGCGCGCGGATCGACAACGGCGCCATCGTCGAGCGTGAGGTCGACTTTGATTTCAGCGAGATGACCAGCATCAAACTCGCGCTGCGCAACGCAGATTTCGTCACCGCGCAACGGGTCGAGGCGGCCATCAACCAAGCCATGGGCCCGGTCGCCACCGCCATCGATTCGCGTACCATCACCGTATCCGCCTATGGCAAAGGATCGTTGATGGAGACGATGGCCCTGATCGAGCCGCTGCAAGTGCAGCCCGATCAAGTCGCCAAAGTGGTGATCGACGCGCGCTCTGGCACCATCGTCATCGGCGCGAATGTCCGCATCGACCGCGTCGCGGTCAGCCAAGGTGGCCTGACCGTCACCGTCCGCGATGATTTCAATGTCAGCCAACCTGAATCGCTGTCGATTGGCGGGACCACCGTGGTGGTGCCAAATTCTTCGGTCGGCGTCGAAGAGAAAGACGCGAAATTCGCCGTCATCGACGGGTCGGTCAGCCTGCAACGGCTCGTCGACGGGCTGAACGCCATCGGCGTCGGCGCGACCGAGACGATTTCAATCCTTCAAGCCATCAAGGCGGCGGGCGCTCTGCATGCCGACCTTGAGATCATCTAGGGGCAGGTCATGGAATTCGCATCTTTCCCAATCCCCGTCCCGACCCCGGCAGCGAAGCCTGCAGTGACACAGGCCGATGCCGTCACCGCCGAAAAAGCGCAGGAGTTCGAGGCCATGTTCCTCGGCCAGATGGTCGATGAAATGCTCTCGACCGTGGACATCGGAAGCTTCGGCGGTGGCCATGCCGAAGAGACTTGGCGCAGCTTTCTGTCCAACGCGATTGGCGAAAGCATCGCCGAGCAGAACAGCACCGGAATCGCCCGCAGTATCGAGACGGCGATGCAGCGCTATCAAACGGGGGCAGACCGATGAGCGATCCGCGCAAAGCACTCGCCGCCGTTGACGCATTGGGCAATCTGCTGCGCCGCGAAATCGCCGCAGTCGAGGGCGGGGCGTTCAATCAATTGGTCGAATTCGCCAGCGAAAAGGCCCGACTCACCGCCGTGCTGGAAGAGCAACTCAGCCACGATCCCGAGGCGGTCAGCAAAGATAAACTGCGCGATCTAAAAGTTCTGATTGCGCGCGATCATCACCACCTGCAATTGGCCCGCCAAGCCACGTCAGACATGATCAAAGAGGTTTCCCAAATCCGGGAAAAGCACAGCATTGCAGGCATTTACGGCCGAAGCGGTGCTAAACGTGACAACCGCGCAACACTGATGGCAACCGTGGACAAAAGTTTCTGAATTGCCTCAATGTTGCCAGTTTTTCGCGTAAAAACGTAATCAAGCGGGTTCGCCCCGCAGTTGTCAGAAAGACGACATAACGAACTAGAATAGTCTGGAATAAGAATATGTCTTCGATCAACACAAACACATCCGCAATGAACGCTCTCGCAACTCTGCGGAATGTGAACTCGAACCTGAACCAAACGCAGGACCGTATCTCGACCGGTCTTAAAGTATCTTCCGGAAAGGATAACGCAGCTTACTTCGCGATTTCCGAGACCATGAAGGGCGACAGCAGCATGAATAAGTCAATTAACGAAGGATTGACTCTTACTAAGAACTCGGTTGCTACAGCCCGTGTCGGTGCCGAAAGCTTCCAGGAACTTGCACAGACTTTCCAAGAACGAGTCGCTTTTGCGCAGGGCGCGAAAGGCGGTTACGAGGAGGTCGAAAAGGAACTAGGAGAGCTGGTTAAGCAGATGACTGCGACGGTGTCTCAAGCGACTTTTAACGGTGACGACATGGTCGGTGCAGGCACAGCCACTACAGGCGTGACCGCCTCAGCGATTGATGGTGCTACCGGCGTTGTGACCGCAACACCAGCAACTACAGAGACGCGCAACGTTGTAACTGGTGTTTCACGCGCGGGTGCTGCATTCGCAGCGACAACTATGACGATCGACACCGTTGACCTCTCTGCCGCATTGGCTGACTTTACCGCTATCGCGACCAGTTTTAATACCAACGCGTCTGCGGGCACCGGAGAAGCCTACCTTAAAGGTGCATTGGCTTCTGCTGAAGCAGGCGTGGTTCGGGCTACGACCGCAGCGACAGATCTGGGTCTTGCAGAAAAATCACTCGAAACCCAGCAGGAGTTCCTAACCAAGCTCTCCGATAACCTCGACTCCGGCGTTGGCGCCATGGTTGACGCCAATATGGAAGAAGAAGCCGCCCGTCTTCAGGCGCTTCAGGTTCAGCAGCAGCTGGCATCGCAGTCCCTGTCGATCGCCAACCAGGCACCGCAGAACATCCTGAGCCTGTTCCAGTAAGGAATAGGGTTTTCGGGGCCAAAGCTTAGTGCCTTGGCCCCGGTCCAACCGCCTCAGAATTTGCGGTTGGCAGGCAGCAAACTATAAAAACAAGGAAGAATTCCTATGGGGCTGGCAGCATACAAACGAACAATTCGCCAAAGCGAAACCCCGCGGCAGATCGAGCGCCGCATTCTAAGCCGCGTCACACATGACCTTGCCGATAAGGGCCAAGGCTTTGATGCGACCGAGAGCAAGAGTGAGCGGTTGAACATCCTCGCCTCCGGTCTGCGCGACGCAATTTACGAAAACCAACGGTTTTGGTCGGCCCTGCGCTTTGACCTAGCGGAGCCGGAAAACAAGATGCCCGACGGGCTGAAAGCGTCGCTCATTTCCATCGCGCTTTGGGTGGACCGTCACAGCACCGCGCTGATGGCAGGCGAGGGGCGTCTGGCGGGTCTTGTTGAGATCAATGGCAACATTGCCGCAGGTTTGGCCGGGCAGGCCGCGCCGCAGATGCAGGAGGTGTAAGATGCTGAAACTCACTCTTCGCCCCCGTGAACGTGTGGTCGTGAACGGCTGCGTCATCCGCAACGGCGACCGCCGTCAGGCGCTGACGGTCGAGAACCGCGCTGACATCGTGCGTGAATCTGATCTGCTGAAGCCGGATGCGGAATCCACGCCCGTCTCCAAGGTCTATTTCTTGGTGCAAACGGCGCTGATCCGTCCCGACACCCGCGATCAGATTATGCCGATGATCCAACAGGGCTTGGCCGATCTGGCCTGTTGCTTTGGCGCAGAAATGCGCAGCCGGATCATGGAAGCGGCGAACTTCGTCTCGATGGCCGATTTCTACAAAGCCATGAGCGAACTGCGCGCGGTCCTGAAATATGAGACCGAGCTGATGCAGCTGCGCCCCGTGGCCCCGACATCAAGCCATGAGGCCGCGCACGCATGATCTCGCTGGGCGGCATGAGCACGCAGGTGGCGGTCAAACTGTTTGACGCAACGCGCGACAAACAGCTCGACCTTGCCGCCAGCAATGCCCTGAACGCCCGGCAGATCGAAGCCTTTGAAGAGCGTATCGGCAGCATCTCTTCCCCTCAGGAACTGATTGCCGATACCGAAGTCTATACTTTCGTGATGCGAGCCTTTGACCTTGAAGACCAGATTTTCGGCAAAGCGCTGATCCGCAAAGCGCTGGAAAGCGACATCAGCGACAGTGATGCACTGGTGAACCGCCTGAGCGACCCCAAAATTCGCGAGATGTATGAAACTTTGGGTTTTGCCCCAGAGGGCGGCCCAAGCGCGAACCTTGATAAGGTTGACTGGCAGTCTGAAATGGTTGACCGGTTCAAAGAGCGGTTCGTGCTGAACACTGCGGGCGAAGACAATGAAGGCGCACGGATCGCGCTGGAATTCAAATCCAAAGCTTCCGAGATCGATACATGGCTCGACGTGCTAAAGGACGAAGACCTTGGCACATTCATGCGCCGCGCACTTGGTCTGCCGGATGAGCTGATCCAAGTTGATCTCGACCGCCAGATCGCGCTCTTCGAGCAGAAATTCGACATTGAAAAGCTGCAAGACCCGGCAGAGGTCGACAAGCTCGTCTCGCGGTTCTCGGCGATTTATGATGCTGTTGAGGGTGTTTCGTCCTTGTCGAGCACGGTGTTGACTCTGATGGAGGGCGCCGTGTCCATTGGGCAGGGCAGCACCTTTACCGCCATCACCATCGACATCCCCACGATAACCGGCGGCGGCAGCTATAGCGCCTATAACGCCTACCGCTGATCCGCCCTATTCGATGAATTCGTCGTCATCGGCTGCCGAGGGCAGTTCGATCACGCCTTCATCAGCAAGGCTCTTGGCATATTCCACCATAGCGGCCTGTGCGGCGCGCACATCGCGGCCCCGGACAGGGCCGGTGGCGGCCATTTCGTCCTTCAGCATCTGACGCGAGCGTTGCGGTAGGCATTCCATCAGGTGATCGCGCTGCTCTTTCTTGGCCCCGCGCATCGCCATCGGCAGGGTCGCCCCGTCCAGCCCGCGCATCACCTGCGCCAGATCTTGCATCGGCAGTTTGAACAGGTCGTCAAAGACGAACATGCGCTGTTTGATGGCTTGGAAGGCGTCGGGGATACGCGAATCCAGCGCACCAGAGAGTTCTTCGAAGGCCTGCACATCCAATTGGTTGAACAGGTCCGCCATACGTTGATGGGTCTCGACTGAGTTGGTGTGCATCGCGTTCGACAGGATGTCTTGCTTCAAGGTCTCCTCGATCTGCTGCATCATATGCAATGGCACGGCCTCCATCGCGATCATACGCTCGGCGATGTCTTGCATCCGCTCAGGGCCGAGCAGCGGCAGCACTTTGGCGGCCACGCTGGTGTCGACGTTGTTCAGGATCGCCGCTGCGGTCTGATCATGCTCGCCCTTGAGATAATTGGCGATCACCGTCTCATCCAATGCGCCAAAGCCGCGCCACATGGCGCTTTCGCGCTCGCTGTTCTTGAGCCCGGCCATGATGCTGGTCACCTGCTCTTCGGGCATGAATTTGCGCAGCATGGATTCTGCCGTCGACAGTGACCCCACGACCGACCCGGTGCCGCTGACGACCTTTTGGGTGAACTCTCTAAGCACATGTTCCACCACCTCTGCCGGGATCGGACCAAGGCGGCTCATGGCGCTGGTGATGCGCTCAATCTCGGCGGTGCCGAGCTTTTGCATGAGTTCCGAACCGGTCTGCTCTCCGAGGCACAGAAAGGTGATGGCGGCCTTGGTGGGACCGTTCAGATCCTCCACCGTGATGGGCTTTCTGCGGGTTTTGGAAAGGGCATTGGTCGACATGGATAAATCCTTTCAGTGCAGGTCAGCCACCGGCAAGCGGCACATAGCTTTCGATCAGCGATCCGGCCAGCATGTACCACCCGTCGATCAGCACAAAGAAAATCACTTTGAACGGCAACGAGATCAGGACGGGCGGCAGCATCATCATACCTGCGCTCATCAAGACCGAGGCGATGATAAGGTCAATGGCGACAAAGGGCAGGTAGATCAGAAAGCCGATGGTAAAGGCGCGGCGCAGTTCCGAGATCATGAAGGCAGGGACAAGATGGCGGAACGTGGCTTCCTCAGCCGTCTCGGGCATGGGGGTCTCTTCGGCCTCTTCGTTTGCTGGGGCGATGCGCAAAAACAGCGCGTAGTCCTCGGGGCGGGTGTTGACGTACATGAAACTCTTGAACGGGGCCGCGATCCGCTCCAGCGCCTGCTCTTCGGCAATGGCGTTTTCTAAAAGCGGTTGCACTCCGGCCTCATAGGCGTCCTCGAACACGGGCTGCATGACGAAGAAGGTCATGAACAGCGCCAGTGAGGTCAGCACGATGTTGGGCGGGGTCTGGTTCAGGCCGAGGGCCGAGCGCAGCATCGACAGAACGATTACAAAGCGCGTGAAGCTGGTCATGACGACCAAAAGCCCCGGCGCGATGCTGAGCACGGTCATCAGCGCGATAAACTGAACGATCCGGCCCGAAAGATTGGCGTTCTCATCACTTCCCGGCGCGGAATCCCCGATCACATCTGACAGCGTACCCAAAAAGCCCCCGTCTTGGGCCATAGCCATGCCGCTGCTGGCGAGAAGCACCAGCAGGGCAAGGCCCAAACGGCCCGACGCATAGGCGCGCGGGGAGGGGAGGTCAGTCAGGGACATAATCCTTGACGATCTGGGTAAGCGAAACGCCCAGCCGGTCTTCGCCGACTTTCACAAGGTCACCGCGTGCGACCAGACGGTCAGAGACCATCAGATCGACGGGCGCACCGATTTTGCGGTTCAGTTCCACGATAGAGCCGCGGGTCAGTTCCAGCAGACGCGAAATCGGCATCCGCGCTTGGCCCAATACAATCTGCACATCAAGGCCGACGTTCAGCATCGCGTTGATGCCCGCACCACCGGCCTCGGGGCGGGGAGCAAGAGCGTTGCGCGAATCCTCTGTGTCGAGTTGCGGGAAGACCCCCGCGTCATCGCTGCCCGCACTGGCGGTGTTGCCAAATGCATCGGCAAGCGGCTGATCCGTCTGGCTGGCCTCGGGTGTCGCGTTGCCCCCTTTGTCGGCTGCGTTGTTCTTGGGCGATTGCAGGTCAGGCTTATCCATTTTCGTCCTTCTCCTTTTGTGCTTTCAGTGACCGCTCATGGGTGTCGCGCAGCTCGGCGAGCAGGCGGTCGCAAATCTTTTTGAAGCCGTAGTCGAGACTCCCGTGGTCCCATTCCATCCGGGCATCACCGTCGGGCAGGTCGGCATCGGCGCGCACGTCCAGCACGCCGTCGCATTTGTAATAGACCGCGCGTTGGCGCAGTTCGGGGCCGATCTGTTCCAGCGTGGCGGGCGACAGGCGCACTTTGATGTGGCTCGATCCGATGGCCATCTTGAGCGATTGGATCACGGTCTTTTTCACCCGCGCGGTGGATAGGCGTTCGATTACTTCGGGGAGGACGATCTCGCAGGTTTGCAGGGTAAATCCTACGATCTGCGCCACCAGCGCTTCCTGATGGGCCTGCATAGCCTGCGAGAGCCGCGCCAGTTCCTGCGCCAGCTTTTCGGCCATGACGGCATGTTCGGCCTGCATTGTCTGGTGCATCTCAGCCCGGCCCGCGTCGGCCCCGGCCAGATAGCCTTCGATATGGCCTTGCTTGTGGGCCTTCTTGATCTTCGCGTCGATCTCTTCGGGCGTGGGCAGCGCGGGGTCTTGCGGCTTGCTTTTGCCGTCTTCGTCGAAATTCTGAAGCTTGAGGGTCGTGATCACAGATCATCCCCTTCCGACAGCCATTGTCCAAGAACCCGCAGGGCGTCATCGGTGTTGTCTTCGGCCAATTCAGCCACGGCGCGAAGTTGGCTATGGTGGATTGCCCCCTCGACCGAGGCCAGATGCACCATATCGCGGGGCATTTCATCCATCGGGCCAAGCACCGCGCCAGTCTGCGCCCCCGCCGGGGTGGGCAGGCGGTTCTGCGGGGTCTCTTTCTGTGTGCCGCCGGTCAGCGCTTTGGGGGTGGTATCCTCTTCAGGGCCATCCAGCAGGGCCGCATCTGCGCCAGCGCCAGCCAGCGCGGGCTGGGGCAGGGTGGCATCCAGCACCATGCGCAGCGGGCGCGCGCCCAACACCATGATGATCGCCACCAGGGCCAGAGCAAAAAGCGAGCGCAGGATGGTCATAGCGTTATCCGCCAGCACGGCGCCCAAGCCACGGCCTGCGGGGCTGCTGAACTCGGAATCAAAATCAAGGAATTGCAGGCTCTCGACCTGCACCTGATCGCCACGGTTCTGGTCAAAGCCGATGGCGGTGCTGACCAATTGGCTCAGACGTTGCATCTCTTCTTCGCTGCGCTCGATATAGCCTTCGGAGCCGTCGGGCAGGGTGCCATAGCTGCCGTTCACCAGCACCGCGACCGAGATACGCTCGATATCGCCCGGCTCGCGCACCATCTCGCTTTGAACCGAACCGATCTCGTAGTTAATGATCTCGTCGTTCTCGGAACGGGTGGATTGGCCCGCGCCGCCGCCCGCATCGTCGCGCAGCTCGTCGGGGATGTTATTGGCCACATCCACGGTGGCCGCCGCCGGATCGGTCTCATTGGAGTTGCGCACGCGGGTTTCGATGGATCGGGCGACCTGCTGGGCAGGGTCAAAGGTACGCGAAACGCGCACTTCACGCTCGGTCGTCAGATCAACGCTGACGCGCACGCGGGCATTGCCCGGCCCGACGCGGGCGTTGAGAATGGATTCAACTTTCTGGGCCAGTTGCTCTTCGATCATGCTGCGCTGACCTTGGAGTGAGAAGTCAGAGCTGCCGCCTTCGTCCTTGGCCAAGATCGTCTCACCCGAGGCCGACAGGACGGTCACGTTCTGCGCTTCTAAATCCGCCACGGCTGAGGCCACCAGTGCTTGGATCGCCTGCGCTTGGCTGCGGGTCATGCTGGCGTTGGCTTGCGAGCGTACGATGACCGAGCCACTGGCCTCGGCGCGGCTGCGCGAAAACGCGGCGCGTTCTGGGAGCACCAAATGCACGCGGGCGGCCTTGATGCCGCTGATGGTTTGGATCGACCGGGCCAGCTCGCCTTCCAGCGCGCGCAGCCGGTTCACCTTTTGCATGAAAGAGTTCATCCCCATGCCGGACATATTGTCGAAAATCTCCCAACCCGGCACGCCTTCGCCCGGCAGCCCAGCGTCTGCCAGCGCCATACGGGCGCGGGCGATGTCATTCTCTGCAACCGAAATCGTATCGCCGTTGCGCGACAGATCGACCGTCAGCCCCGCCTGTTCCAGCGTCTGCATCATCTGCGACGCGGTGCCGGGGCTAAGCTGGCTGTAAACTGGGACATAGGTAGGGGCGAGGATGGTCCGCGCGCCGATAAAGATAGCTGCGGTGATCGCCAAGCCGATGCCGCCCAGAAGTGCCAGCCGCTTTGGACCTAAATCCTTAAGGTTTTCAACGATCTGATTCACGGGCCCTCACTCGGTTGGATAGGTCGAGCATTCCCCGCTCGGTTGTCACTATGCAAGCATATATCGATTTATACTTGCCCTATCCGAAAAATAAACAGGTTTCTGTTGCAATAAAGCTTGATTAAGGATGTATTTGTTCTTGCATATGGCGCGTCGCGCGGGATCCGATTAAGAGTGGAAGAATGAAAAAGCCTCTTGCTATCCTTGCCGTTGTTTTGCTCTGCCTTCTTGCTGGTGTGGGTGGGGTGACGCTGGCCATTGGCCCTTCTGGTCTTTTGAGAATGGCCGGACTGGGAGGGGATGAGACCGTAGAAGAGCTCGCTGACAATGGCCATGCCGAAGAGGCGGCTGACGATGGTCACGGCGGCAAGCCAAAGACCGAAGTGAAGATGCCGGTCATGCCGTTCCCCGAGATCATCGTGAACGTCACCGACACCGGGCCGCAAGGCGGGCAGACCAGCCGATTTCTCAAGCTGAACATGCTGATGGTCTATGATGAAAGTGTCGAAGGGGCGGACCGTTTAATCGCGCGCGAAATCTACCTGCGCGACAGTTTCCAAGATTTCCTGCGCCAGTTGCATGTCAGCGACCTGACTGGCAGCTATGGGCTGGCGATGCTGAAAACCGAACTGCTGCGCCGGGCGCGGGCAGTGGGCCACACCGACGCGCCGCATGAAATACTGATTGCCGATATGGTGGTGCAATGACGACAGCGGGTTCCTCCGATGCGCTGAGCCTCGAAGAGACGATGATCCGTCAGGCGCGCGAAAGCTTTCAGCGCCTGCCCACGCTTGAGATCATCATCGACCGTCTGCTGTTGGCGCTGGTGCCCGACCTCAAATCCTACTGCACCGTCGCACCCGAGATCGAGCTCACCTCGCTGGAATATATGCCCTATGAGGACGCGATGGAGAGCATCCAGTCGCCCTCTCTCATCGCCATCGCCAATGCGGAAAGCTGGGGCAGTCAGGTCGCCTGCGTGGTCGAGCCGGATCTGCTATTTTCGGTGCTAGAGATTATGCTGGGCGGGCGTCGGGCCACGAGCCAAGAATGGAAGCCGCGTGGATTGACCGCGATTGAGCAGAAACTGGGCCGCAGGCTGGCGGAGCTGTCGCTCAAAGGGCTGGCGCAGTGTTTGCATGATGTCAGCCCGGTGCAATTCGACATCCAATCGTTGGAGTCCAATCCCCGGTCGGTCATGCTGGCCGCCCCGCGCACCGCGACGGTCTTGGTCCGGATGCATCTGCAATTCGAAGACCGCAGCGGCCATATGTCACTGGTGTTGCCATACGGCACGTTGGATGAGGTCAGCGCACAGTTGGCGCAGCCCTTCCTTGGCGGGCGCTCTCCCACCGACAGCAACGCGCGCAAGGATATGAACAGCCAAATCTCTAGCACAACGGTGACCATCACCGGTGTCTTGCAAGAGGTGACGATCCCGCTGCATGAGGTGCTGGAATGGAAGCCCGGTCAGGTGATTGATCTGGGCATGACGGTCGATACGCCCGTGGTTGGCATGGTGAATGCCCAACCGATGTTTCAAGCCGCCTTTGGCCAGCGCAGCAACGGCGCCTTGGCCCTGCGGGTGATCCAATCCTTGCTGCCCACAGAGACTGAGGAGGAGAACGACGATGATGCCGGCCTTGATTGATATCATCATTATCGTGCTGCTTATCGGTACGCTGGTTTACGCCTTTATCCTTGATCGCCGAGTACGCGCCTTGATAGCGACCCTCAAGGAAATGGAGCCGATGGTCGGGGCCTTTTCCAGCGCGGTCGATCAATCCACCAAATCGGTCGAAGACCTGCGCGATCTCAGCACCAAGGTTCAGCGCCCCGAGCCGCCAGTTCACCGCGAAGCACCGCAGTCACGCCCCGCAGTTGCAGATCCCGCGCCCAACGGTCAAAGCCCGGCACAGATGCGCGCCGCACGCCTTAAAGGGCGTTCCCAAGTGCGCGGGCAGGCGGCGGTGCAGGGCAAATCCGAACTGGTCCGCACCTTTTTCGACATCACCAAGGAGCGTAAGGAATGAGCCGTATCTCCCTACCAAAGATCGCGCTGTTTGGCCTCGGCGTCGCTGGTGTGCTCAAGCTTACGGTTGAGTTCATGCCGATGATGGCCATCGCCGAAACGCCCAGCGACACGCCTCCGGTCCCGATTGAACTGGCGGCCGCACCCGCGCCGCCCAGCTATGACGCCAGCGCGCCGGGCGAAAGCGGCATGTGCGAGCCGAGCCATCTGATCGCCGAAGCCATCGCCGAGGAACGCGCGCTGTTGAAAGGGCAGCGCGAAACAATCGCCGACCGCGAAGCAAAACTGGCGCTGGCCGAGCAGAGCCTTAAGGCCGAGCAAACACGTCTGGCCAGCCTGCGCGATGAAATTGGCGCGCAGCTTAAGGTGATAGAAGATGCCAACAAGCAAGACATGACCAAACTGGTCGAACTTTACCGCAACATGAAGCCACAAGTCGCGGCTGGCATCATGGATGAAATCGACGTGGAAACTGCCGTGCAGGTGATCGGTGCCATGCCCGAACGGGATGCCGCCCAGATCATGGGGTCTTTCAGCCTTGTGCGTGCCCGTTTGATCACCAAGATTTTGCTAGAGCAATCCAAACTCCCCGCCGACCGCAACCTCGAAGGGCTGCGCATGCGCTAAGCGGAGCCGAAGTTACTCGTCGCGGATTGACGATCCCGCAGGCGGTTTACGACGGACGTTGCGGCGCAGGTCCATGACAAAGCCAATGATCTCGGCTACCGCCTGCCAATGTTCCATTGGGATGCGGTCGTCGACCTCCACCGCCGCGTGAAGCGCGCGGGCCAGCGGGCGGTTTTCGATCATCGGAATGTCGTGCTCTTTGGCCAGTTCGCGGATGCGATGCGCCATGACATCGGCACCTTTGGCCACGCAGATCGGCACGTCATCCACGCCCTGTTCATATTTTAGCGCCACGGCGTAATGGGTCGGGTTTGTCAGGACCACGCTGGCGCCCGGGATCGCCTGCGCGATGCGCTGGCGCGCGCGAGCGCGGCGCAATTCGGCCCGGCGGCCTTTGATCTGCGGATCACCCTCGTTGTCTTTATGCTCGTCGCGGATTTCCTTGAGGCTCATCATCTGTTTCTTCTTCCACTGGGCGCGCTTCCAGATGATGTCGGCAATGGCAATTGGGACAAGGAAGGTGGTCGTCACAAGGAAAATCCAGCGCACCTTTTGCAAAGTGGCATCGAGTAAAGTCTCAGGCACAAAGGCCTGCGTCTGACCCAGAGACTGCGCAATATCCCGCACGGCCCAGACGGTGATAAAGCCGATCACCAACACCTTGGCCGTGTTCTTGGCGAATTCGACAAAGGCATCGGCGGAGAACAGGCGCTTGAAGCCCGAAAGGGGGTTTAGTTTCGATATCTTCGGTTTGATCCGCTCGGCTGAAACCACAGTCTCGCCTTGGATCAGCACTCCAAAAAGCGCTGCCAACACCATAATTCCGACAACGGGCATCATCGCCAGCCCTACCGTAAACCCCAGCGATTTAAGGACGCCGCCGGCTTCAACCAAACCGGTGCCGCCGGTGCCGATCGCGGTCACTCCTGCGCCCATAAGCGGGCGTTGCAGCGCGTCGACGATGCCGCCGATCGAGCTTGGCAACACAAAGATAAGGATTATCAGCAGCGCGAATACCAGCATCGCGGTGCCCGTCTCACGCGATTGGGGCACGTCGCCTTTCTTGCGCGCGTCGCGGAGCTTTTTCTCCGTCGGCTCTTCGGTCTTACTGCTCTTGTCCTCGTCCGACATGGCCTAGAATCCGTAGGTGGTGAGCCAATTCGCGAAAGGCTCAAGAAACCCGCGCATCATGGTCGGAACCGCCAGCACCATCAAGGCCAGCCCGGCGGCGATCAGCAACGGCTGGGCAATAAAGAAGACCTGCAGGCTTGCCATCATGCGGTTGGCGAGCCCCATGCCGACGTTCAGCACCAGACCCGCCACATAGAAAGGCGCGGCGATCGACAGGCCAAGGTAGAGGCTGACCTGCGTCGCGCGGGCAAACTGATCGGTCAGATCGGCCAGCATGAACGTGCCGGGGATGAAGACCTGATAAGACATCAGAAGCGATTCAATAATCAGGTGGTGCAGGTCGGTGACAAAGATCAGCGCCGTCGCTCCAATGAGCAGCATCGCCGCCATGGAGGTCGCCCCCTCGAATGCGCCAATGTTTGGGGCCAAGGCATTGGCCAGCCCCGACATCAACGCCATCTGATAGCCCGCGAATTGCAGCGCCGAGAGCAGCGTGCGCGCCACCAGCCCGATCCACAGCCCCACGGTGATCTCGGTCCCGAAGATCAACAGCAGTGCACCGGGGCGATCCTCGGCCACCGGGCCAAGGCCCGTGACCGGATAAAGCGCGGCACTCAGGATCAGACCAAAGAACAACCGATGCCGCGTGGGTACCGAGGTTTCAGCAAAGCCCGGCATGAACAAAAGCGCGCTGCCGATGCGGGCGAAGACGACGAAGTATCCCATCAGCGCGTCGGTCAAAAGGGCGGAGAGATCCATCCCTAGCCCCCGATGGTGGCGACGGTCCGCAGGGATACCTTGCGATGAATTTCGGCGTTCGAGATCACCGGCGTCATCGGGCTGACCCGCTCCAGCATGGAGCGCACATAGGACCGCGCCTCGGGGTTCACCATCAGCGCGGGCCAGCTGTCTTCAGAGGCGAAGCGCTGGATTTGCTGGCGGGCTTGCAGCACGAATTCCTGCACCCGTTTGGGCGACATGACGAATGTGCGATCCTCGCCGACGATCTTGACCGCCTCGATGAACTCGGCCTCCCAAGAGGGCGACAGGGTGATAACGGGCACGAAACCCTGACCATCGGACAGGCCTTGGCAAATCTGGCTCGACAGGCGGCGGCGCACGTTTTCCAGCACCAGCGCGGGCTTGGAGGTCTGGCGCGTCGCCTCGGCCATGGCCTCCACGATCAGCGGCAGGTTGCGGATTGATACACGCTCCAACAGCAATTCCTGCAAGACCTGCTGCACCAGAATGGCGGGGGAGGGGACGGGCAGGTCGTTGACCAGCTTTTGATAGTTCCGGTCCAGCCCCTCAATCGCTTCTTTCGCCGAACCGTAGGTGAGCAGCTCGGACATGTTTTCCTTGACCACTTCGGTCAGATGCGTGGTGATGACGCTTTCGGGGTCCACCACCGTATAGCCCTGCGCCTCGGCCTGATCGGCAACCTTGCTGTCGACCCAAAGCGCGTCGAGCCCGAACGTCGGTTCCCGCGTGGCCTCACCCGGCAGTTGCAGCGGCGCGCCGTCGGGGTTGATCACCATCATCTGATTGGCGCGGATGTCGCCCTTGGCTACATCAACGCCGTGGATTTGAAAGGAATAGCTGTTGATCGGCAGGCTCACGTCATCCTTGATCCGGACCGACGGCATGGGAAAGCCGAACTCTTCGGCGAAATGCTTGCGCAGGGATTTGATCTTGCTCGGCAGCACTGCGTCAGGTCGGTTGGCCAGCGCCACCAGCCCTTCGCCCAGCACCAGCCGCAACTCGTCGAGGTGCATGGGGTTGCTGTCGACCTCCGGCATGTCCTGGTTCTTCTGCGCCTCCGCATCGGCTTGCACCTTGGCCTCTGCCGCCTCTGCCGCGCCACGCTGGATCACAACGCCCAAGCCGACCATTGCAGCAGCCAAAAGGGCAAAGACCAAAAGCGGAAAGCCCGGCAGAAGACCGATCCCGAACAACAGGATCGCCGCCATATAAAGCGCCTTGGGGAAGTTCGAAAGTTGATCGAAGACTGCCTCGTTCGCCGCACCCCGGGTGCCGCCCTTGGTCACGATCAGGCCAGCAGCCAGCGACACCACCAGCGCCGGGATTTGGCTGACCAGCCCGTCCCCGATGGTTAGCGAGGTGAAGACGTTAAAGGCATCGCCCACACCCATGCCGCGCTGAACGACGCCGATCAGAATGCCACCGATGACGTTGATCAGAGTGATGATCAGCCCCGCCACCGCATCGCCGCGCACGAACTTCGACGCACCGTCCATCGCCCCGAAGAACGCGCTTTCGTCTTCCAATTCCTTGCGGCGGCGGCGGGCCTCGTCTTCGTCGATCAGACCTGCACCCATGTCAGCATCGATCGCCATCTGCTTGCCCGGCATTGCATCCAGCGAGAAGCGGGCGGCGACTTCGGCGATACGGGTCGAACCCTTTGTAATCACGACGAAGTTGATGATGACGAGGATGGCAAAGATCACCACGCCGATGACGAAGTTGCCCGCCACGATGAACTTGGAGAAACCTTGGATCACATCGCCCGCGGCGTGCATACCCGCGTGCCCTTCGCTGAGGATCAGCCGGGTTGAGGCCACGTTGAGCGAGAGGCGCAACATGGTGGTGACCAACAACAGCGTCGGAAAAGAGTTGAACTGCAACGGCGAAGGGATCCAGAGCGCGACCATAAAGATCAGCACGCTGAGCGACAGCGATAGCGCCAACCCGAAATCCAACAAGATCGGCGGCAGCGGCAGGAACAAAACAGCCAGTACCAGCGACATGCCGACGGCAAAGCTGACGTCCTTATTGGCGCCGAAGTTGCTCCATTGCGGCATCATGGAATTCGGTTTCGTGCTCATCCGGCATCCTCCGCCCGCACGGTGGTGAACTGTGGCAGGACGGGTTGCATCTCATGCGCGGAATAAAGCGACCGACGCGCGTTTTCGGCCCCGCCAATCTGTGCGCCCCATGTGGCCTTGGCCGCTGTCCGGTCATAGCTGCTCGACGTGCTGCGCGCCTTTTTGCTTGGGCGCGGTGCGGCGGGGCTGGCACTGGCCAGCGCCTGAAACTCCGGCAGCCGCGCATTGGCGGCTGAGATATTCTTTTGCAAACGGTCAAGGTAGGTGTCGCGGAACTCAGGCTCAAAGGAATGGTACGACCCGGCGGCCTGCATCCAACTGCCCGTGCGGCGATGCAACCGCTTAAGGAAACGCGCGGCGTAGTCGACGTTTACTCGCGGATCGAACCCTTGGGCGGGGCTGTCAAACGCATCCGGGTGCCAGCGCATGTTGATCTGCATGCAGCCGACGTCAATGGAGCGGATGCCGCTTGCCTGCCGCTCGGCGATCCAATCCAGCGCGGCATTGCGGCTGTCAAACAGCCGCCCCTCGCCCGCCGCGTTGACCGCATAGGGCCAGACCGTGAAATGCCCATTGCGCCGGGTGCCTGCCTCTTGCAGGCCGATGGCCAGCAGCAGGTTGTCAGGGATGCCATGCCGCGTTTGCGCCGCGAGGATTTCGCGGATGCAGACGCCCTCCGGCCCGCCTTTGGCGGCCAGCGTCTGTGCGGTCGCGGTCACTTTGTCCTTGCGCGTCGGCTCATAGAACGACCCCCAGCCTTGGGCGAGGGCAGGGGTGGCAAGCACAGCCCCGACCAGCGCCGCGCGGGCCATATGCCAAAGCGCTCTCACAGCCCACCGTTCTGAACGAGGTCAAAGATGGTGTCCGACAGGTTCTTGAGCGTGGCATACATAAACGGCGTCGCGACCAGCAGGGTGACAAAGATCATCACGATCTTGGGCACGAAGGTCAGCGTCATTTCCTGAATTTGCGTCAGTGCTTGGAAAAACGCGATCACCAGTCCAATTGCCAGCGCCACCCCCAACACCGGACCCGAGGCCAAAAGCACGGCCCAGACGGTAGCAGAGATGATGTCATAGGTCTGGGTTTCGGTCATGGTCTAGATCTGCATCCGCAGAATTTCCTGATAGGCTTCGACAAAGCGGTCGCGCACCGACACGGCGACTTTGACTGTGCTTTCCATCGCCAGCATCGCTTCGACCACCTGCTGTGTATCCGCCTCACCGTGCAGCCCAGCTTGGGCAACAGCCTCGCCCTCACGCACCGTTTCCAGCGCGTTTTCCGAGGCTTGTTGCACCATATTGGTGAAGCTATTGGCGCTGGCGCCTGCCTCTTCGGCGATGGCTTCGCCCTTTTGCCCCGTCAGCGATTGCGAAGTGCGGTACGCGCCCCGGACGGCGGCGGTCGAGATCAAGGAGGCGGGATCGCTCATCTCAGGTCATCTCACTTCAGCAGGTCGAGCATCTGGCCGCGCATCCGGCGGCCCGACTCGAACATGTTCATATTGGCCTCGTAGTTGCGCGAGGCCTCTCGCATGTTGGCCATCTCAATGATGGGATCGACATTGGGCCGATTGACATAGCCGGTGTCATCCGCTGCCGGATGCGCCGGATCATAGTCGCGCCGGAAGGGCGATTGATCACGCCCAATACGGTCAACTTCAACCAGTGATCCGCCGCCGTTACGGTCAATCAACTCGGAAAAGCTGATGGTCTTACGGCGAAACGGGTCGGCGCCCGGCGTGGTGCCCGTTGAATCGGCGTTGGCCACGTTTTCCGAGATCACCCGCAAACGCGCGGTCTGCGCGGTCATCCCGCTGGCGGCGATTTTGGCGATAGACTGAAGCGGATCCATGCGTTTTCCTTACCTGTTTCCAGTGACGGCCATGGTGAGCATGTCATAGCTCTTGCGGTAAAGCTGTGCGGCCAGCCTGTAGTGATCGCCGATCTCGGCGGCCTTCACGGCCTGTTCTTCTAGGTTGACGGTGTTGCCGTCCAGCGTTGTACCGATGGCGCTGCGATCCGTCACCTCACGCACACCGGGCGTACCTTGGGCGACGCCAGTGAAGTGTTTGTCATGGGTTGTCACCAGCCCATCATCGCGCGAAAGCTCTCCGCTCAGCATTGAGGCGAAGGAAGACACATCACGCGCTTTGAAGTTCGGCGTCGCGGCATTGGCCACGTTTTCCGACACGACCTTTTGCCGGGCCGAAAGCCACTGCATCCGGTCCGAAGCGAGTCCAAGAATAGAAAGATTAGACAAGTTCATTTTTTTGCCTATAGCCTGTTTAATCCTTGTATAGTAAATATTAGCTTGCTCTCCTAGAGGAAATTTATCCATGCAGACACTCTTTTCCGAGCTGACCAGCTTTGCCCGCGAGGCGGGCGAGGCCGAGATCACCGGCGAAGTGCGCGCGATCACCGGCATTACGCTGACTGCCGTAGGGCTGGAGCGGGTGCTGGGCATCGGCGAGCGCTGCATCGTGCATGGCTCTGACGGGCCGGTCCATGCAGAGGTCGTGGGGCTGGGCACCCATGGCACCGAGTTGCTCCCCTTTGGGTCGTGGCGCGGGGTCGCGGCGGGTGACCGGGTTGAGGTCGCCGTTGGCCGCGATGTGATCCGCCCGGATGAAAGCTGGAAGGGGCGGGTGATCAGTGCCTCTGCCGCACCGCTCGACGGGAAGGGGCATCTGCCCGAAGGCAACCAACCCCGCCCGCTGCGCGCCGCCCCGCCGGGTGCGTTCGACCGCAAACGCATTGGCCCGAAATTGGCGACCCATGTGCGCGCGCTCGATGTCTTTACCCCGCTTTGCCAAGGCCAGCGCTTGGGCATTTTTGCGGGGTCTGGTGTGGGTAAATCGACGCTGATGGCCATGCTGGCACGCTATACGGACTGTGATGTGGTGGTCATGGCGCTGGTCGGCGAACGGGGCCGCGAGGTGCAGGATTTCATCTCGACCGACCTTGGCCCCGAAGGGATGGAGAAAGCCGTTCTCGTCGTCGCCACAGGGGACGAGCCGCCGCTCACCCGCCGCCAAGCCGCTTGGACCGCCATGGCCGTGGCCGAACATTTCCGCGATCAGGGCCAGCATGTGCTGCTGTTGATGGACAGTGTCACCCGCTTTGCCATGGCACAGCGCGAAATCGGACTCGCCTCGCGCGAACCGCCCACCGCCAAGGGCTACCCGCCGACGGTTTTCTCGGAGCTTCCGCAGATGTTGGAGCGCGCCGGGCCAGGGCCGGTGGGCAAGGGTGATATCACCGCGATCTTCACCGTTTTGGTGGACGGCGACGATATGAATGACCCCATCGCCGACGCCGTGCGCGGGATCACGGATGGCCATATCGTGCTGGACCGCAAGATTGCTGAAAAGGGGCGCTATCCGGCGATTGACCTGTTGGCATCGGTCTCGCGGACGTTGCCGGATTGCCACAGTGATGTGGAGTATACGTTGCTCACCGCCGCCCATAAGGCGCTCGCGGCCCATGCCGATATGGAAGAATTGATCCGCATCGGCGCCTACCGCAGCGGCAGCAATCCCGAACTGGACCGCGCGATTGCATTCGCTGGGCCGTGCGAGACGTTCCTTAGCCAGCGCAAAGCCGAGCACACCCCGCCGCAGTCCTCATTTGCGGAGGTGGCAGGGATGCTCGACCGTGCCGGGATCAGCCCCGGCTGATACCGCCTATTGCAAGCGGCGCAGCAGCTCGACCGAAGGCTCGCCGGTCGCGGGCAGGCCCACGCTGGCCTGATAGGCGCTGATCGCCTTGCGGCTGTTTGGCCCGATCACCCCGTCGGTGCCATCGGTATCAAACCCCCGCGCGGTCAGCCGCTGTTGCAGCGCCATCCTGTCGTCCTTGGTCAACCCATTGGCGTCGGGGGGGAAGCTGCCGCGCAGCGGCCCGCCCCCGGCGATGCGGTCGGCCAGGTGGCCCACGCCGATGGCGTAGCTGTCAGAGTTGTTGTAGCGCTTCAGCGCCCGGAAATTGCTGGTCACGACAAACTGCGGCCCACCGGCCTGCGGCTGTATCACCGACCCGGCGCTGGCGGGGATACTGCCCACTTCGCCGCCCCATTTCACGCCGCGTGTCCAGCCGTTGCGCGACAGATACGCGGCGGTCGAGGCCAGTGCATCGCTGGGGTCTTCCGACCAGATGTCGCGCCGCCCGTCGCCGGTGAAATCCACGGCAAAGGCCTGATAGGAGGTGGGAATAAACTGCGTATGCCCCATGGCTCCGGCCCAAGATCCGGTCATGCGGTCCGCGCTGATATCGCCGTTTTGCAGAATTTTCAGCGCCGCAATCAGTTGCTTCTCAAAGAACGCCCCGCGCCGCCCATCATAGGCCAACGTCGAAGTGGCCGAAACGACGGGCACATTGCCGCGCCGCTCCCCGAAATAACTTTCCAGCCCCCAAACCGCCGCGACGACCTCTGCCGCCACGCCATAGCGGTTCTCAATCGCGCTCAGCGTGCCGCGGTGCCGCGCAAAAGCGGCGCGCCCTTTCGAGACCCGCTCGTCCGAGGCAGCGATAGCGAGGTAATCTTCCAAGCTGCGGCTGAATTCTGTTTGGTTGCGATCCCGTTTCACGACGCCGGGCAGATAGCCCGCGCCGCGAAACCCTTGAGCCAAGGTGCTAGCGGAAATCCCTTGTGCCGAGGCACGGCCCTTAAATGCCGCGACCCAAGCGTCATATCCCGCGTTGGGCACCGGGCGCAGATCGTCGGCTACAGCCGCTGACGCTGCGGGCCCAAGTGCACCGCCCCCTGTAGAGCAGGCCGAGGTCAGCCCCAGAGCGGCGAGGCCGAATGCGAATGTTCTGCGTGAATGTCTCATAAAACCTGCCTGTCGCTGCATTGTTGCGTTTTGCGCAGCATATCGCAGGCAGGTCGCCCGACAAGGCGGGATCGCCAAGATGGCAAGCCTTCGCCGAGGAAAAATTGACCCTTGGGCTTATTGTCCGGGCTGGAACAGGGGCACGGTCGACATCGACATCTTGGCCGACCCGTCCTGCACCTGCTGGCTGTGGCTGATGTAGATCAGCGTGTTGTTCTCCTCGTCGAAAATCCGCTTTACCCGCAGCGTCTTAAAGATGATCGAACGCCGCTCACTGAATACATTCTCGCCTTCATCGTCCCGCTCGATATCGCCGATCTCAATCGGGCCGGTCTGACGGCAAGAGATGGAGGAGTTCGACGGGTCTTCGAACCAGTTGCCCTTTTGCAGCCGGTCGATCAAGCCGCGCTCGAAATAGGCCAGATGGCAGGTCACACCCTTTACCTTGGGGTCGGCCACGGCTTCGACGATGATGTCATTGCCCAGCCAGTCCACATCGACATTCCCCACCTGTTCGGCGGAAGCAGCAGTAGCGAAAAGGCAGGCGGAAAGGGCGGCGGCGCGCGCGAATATAGTGTTCATGGCAGGCAAACGCGCGACGGGCAGGGCGGTTCCCGCGAGGTCGCCGAATTTCGACAGTCTCTACCGCCGCTCTGCCAAGGCGCAAACGGCTTCGTGCTGGCTTAGAAACACCTCGCCGGTGAGATCGTCCAAGAAGTGGCTGCGCTTCAGCCTGTCCATCACCGGGCCTTTCACCTCACTCAGGTGCAGGCGTATATCGGCATCCCGCAGCCGTGTGTTGATCGCCTCAAGCGACTCCAATGCCGAGAGGTCGATCTCATTCACCGCTGGGAACATCAGCACCACATCGGTCAACTCAGGTTTCTCGGCGGCATGAAACGCCAGTTGGTCTTCGAGGTATCGCGCATTGGGAAAATAAAGGCTCTCATCCACCCGCAGCGACAGCACATGCGGCTGGGTCTCGACCTTATGGCGCAGCACGTTGCGGAAATGCTCGGTCCCCGGCACGCGGCCCACCACGGCCATATGCGGGCGCGAGGTCTTATAAAGATGCACAAGGATTGAGGTGATGACCCCGGCGCTCACCCCCGCTTCCACGCCGAAGACCAGCGTCAGCAGGATCGTCACGCTCACAGCGGCGAAATCGGCGTGGCTGAAGGCCCAAGCGCGTTTGAGGATCGAGAAATCAACAAGGCTCAGCACCGCGACGATGATCGTGGCGGCCAGCGTGGCTTTGGGCAGGAAGTAGATCAGCGGGGTCAGAAACAGCGCCGCAAGGGCCAGCCCGACGGCGGTGAAAGCGCCTGCGGCGGGCGTTTCGGCCCCCGCGTCAAAGTTTACTACAGAGCGTGAAAATCCGCCCGTTACTGGAAAACCCCCGGTGAACGCTGCCCCGAGGTTTGCGCTGCCCAGACCGATCAGTTCCTGATCCGGGTCGATGCGCTGGCGCTTCTTGGCGGCCAATGTCTGGGCCACGCTGATGCTCTCTACAAAGCCGATGATCGAAATCAGCAGCGCGGGGATGAAGAGTTGCGACAGCAGATCGGGCGAGAAGGAAGGCAGCGTGAGCGGCGGCAGGCTTTGCGGCACTTCGCCCACGATGGCCACGCCGCGACTGCCCAGATCAAAGGCCCAGACCGTCAATGTGGTTCCGAGGATTGCCAGCACCGGCCCCGACTTTGCCCCGATATCGGCCATGCGTGGCGCCAGCCCGATACGCAAAAGCAAGGGCTTTAACCCGCCGCGCACCCAGAACAGAAACGCCGTTGCGGTCACGCCCAGCAGCAGGGTGATCGGGTTCACCTCCCCCAGATGCGCCCAGAGGCTGCCGAGGATTTCGACCAGCGTATGCCCTGTGCCTTCGATCCCCAGAATATGCCGCAACTGGCTGGCGGCGATCAGAATGCCGGAAGCCGTGATGAACCCCGCAATCACCGGGTGTGACAGAAAATTCGCCAAAAACCCCAGCCGGAACAGCCCGAGCGCCAGCAGCATCGCGCCCGATAAAAACGCCAGTGTCAGCGCCGCTGTGACATAGCCCGCCGTGCCAGCCTCGGCGATATTGCCCACCGCCGCTGCTGTCATGAGCGACACCACCGCCACCGGCCCCACGGCCAACGCCCGGCTGGTGCCGAAGATCGCATAAAGCACAATTGGCGCGATGGAGGCGTAGATGCCAGCCTCAGGCGGCATCCCCGCCAGCAGCGCATAGGCCAGCGATTGCGGGATCAACATGATGGTGACAATCACCGCCGCCACCATATCTCCGGTGAATTGGCCGCGGTCATAGCGCCGCCCCCAGTCGAGGATCGGCAGATATTGGCGAAGTGGGGGGAGGGTCATGTCAGGCAATCCGTCAGGGGGAGGGGCAGCCCCCAAGGGGTCACCCGATTTTGCTTAATCGAAACGGTTCACCGGCATTTTCAGATAGTGGTTGCCGTCATCCTCCACCGGGGGCAGGCGCCCGCCGTGCAGGTTGATCTGCAAGGCCGCAAGGATGCGAGTAGGCATCGATAGAGTTGCATCGCGCGTCTGGCGGCGCTCGATGTATTCTTGACGCCCGGTGCCATCTTTGACGTGGAAATTGTTCGCCTTGTGCTCATCTACCGTGGCCTCCCATCGCGGTTCTCGGCGTTCTTTCGTGCCATAGTCATGGCCGATATACAGCCGCGTATCGCCGGGCAGGGCGAGGATGTCTTGGATAGATTGCCATAGCTCTGCGGTATCGCCGCCGGGGAAGTCTGACCGCGATGTGCCAGCATCAGGCTGCATCAATGTGTCATGCACAAAGGCCGCATCGCCGCAGACGTAGGTGATTGACCCCAGTGTGTGACCGGGCGACAGCATCACTTTGGCGTCCAATTCACCAATCTTAAACGTCTCGCCTTCTTCGAACAGATGGTCAAAGTCGCGGTCCGGGTCAAAGGCGTTCGGCAGGTTGTAGAGGTCCGCCCAAATTTTGGCGATCTCAGGCACCAGCGCACCGATCGCATTGGGCGCACCGGTTCGTTCTTTCAACTGGGCCGAGGCCATGACGTGATCCGCATGGGGATGCGTATCAAGCACCCATTCCACGCTCAGGCCATGCTCTTTCACAAGGTCCAAAACCTGATCTATGCTCTCGGTCGTGAACTTGTAACTCTTCGGATCAAAGTTCCAGACCACATCGATCAGCGCGGCCTTCTTGGTCGCCGGGTCGGCGCAGATGTATTGGATCGAGCCTGTGTCAGGCTCATAAATGCCCCAGACATCGGGGCTGCCCGCACCGGTCGAGGGGGAGTGGCGCACGACGGGGGAGTTCAGAGGGTCGCTCATCAGGCAGGTCCTTCCTTAGTTTTAGACATCAAATCAGGGGTGTGGCGAGCGATCCACATGCCGCCCAGCATGAAGGGCACAAAGATCAACGTACCGCTGGCCGCCAAGGGCAGGGCGGTCAACGCTGGGCCGGGGCAGAAGCCGCCCAAGCCCCAGCCTACGCCGAAGATCGCAGCGCCGGTCAGCAGTTTCGGCTCAAGATCATTGCGGGTGGGGACGCGGAATGTGGTGTCGAAATAGGGGGTCTGACGGCTGCGGAACAGCCACGCGAACCCCGGCGCTGTCACGGCGATGGCGCCGCCCATGACAAAGGCAAGGCTGGGATCCCATGTGCCAAAGACATCGAGAAAATTCAGCACTTTGGCAGGGTCCGCCATGCCGGAGACGATAAGGCCGATGCCAAAGACAAGGCCGGAGAGGAGGGCGAATACCTGTTTCATCTCACGCCCCCAACACATGCCGCATGACAAACACGGTCACGAATGCAGTCGCCATGAACGTTACGGTCGCCACGATCGACCGCGCCGATCCTCGGCTGATCCCGCAAACCCCATGGCCCGAGGTGCAGCCATTGCCATAGGTCGCGCCAAAGCCGACTAGCAGCCCAGCCACGGCCATCAACAGTGGGTTCGAAGGCACCCACTGCTGCGGCCAGCCGCCTGAGACGATCAACCAAAGCGGTGCTGCCAGCAAAAGCCCCAGCACGAAAAAGAACGAAACGCCGCGTGCTTCGCCGTCACTGCTGCGCGCGAATAGCCGCGAGGTCAGCCCGCTGATGCCTGCGATACGCCCGTTCGTCGCCATCAACAGCACCGCCGACGCGCCGATCATCGCGCCGCCACCGAGTGACAACCAAAATGTGAATTCAGTTTCCATGCCTCAACTTCCTAAGCGCTGACCGTGGTGGCTAGCTTGTAGCAAACTGCGGTTCAGTATATATTAGCACTTCGTAATATTCAATGATGCTAATATGAAAAACGCAGACGACTTTTTGGACGGCGATATTGCCAGCGCCGCGGCCCTTATGACGATGCTTGCGTCTGAGGCGCGCCTGCAAATCCTATGCCGTCTGCTGGAAGGGGAGCGGTCCGTCGGTGATCTGGCCGACGCCTGCGGGCTGTCGCAATCCACCATGTCACAGCAACTTAAAAAGTTGAAAGACGCCGGGCTGGTCGACAGCCGTCGCGCTGGGCAAACGATCTTTTACAGGGTGAAGGGGCAGGAGGCCGGGGCGGTTCTGGAAACGCTGCACGGCCTCTACTGCGCTAGGGATTAGAATGTCCCGGTGGGGCCGGGCGCATCATTCAGGCTTTGCTATCAGCGTAGGATTTGACGAACTGGCCAATTCCATCTTCGGTTAAATCAATGCCGCGGGCCTTGCCTTCTTGCAGCGCCGTATCACCGTCCCAGCCCTTATCCGCTGCAAGCGCCATCAATGTCATCGCCCCCGCACGCTTGCCCGAGGCGCAGTGCAAAAACGCCGGCTGTGGCAGGTCATTCAATGCGCGGCGGAACCCGTCCACCGTTTCAGGGCTCAGGTCTTCCGGCGCGATCGGGTGGTGCAGGTAATTCAAACCCAGTTTTTCAGCAACCAAACCCTCTGCATCGGGGGACAACCCGCCTTTTTCGTGCGCGGCGCGAAAGTTCACCACTGTTCTCATACCTGCCGAGGCTGCCTGTTCCAGCGCCTTGGCGTCCGGCAGGAACAGCGCCACATCATGGCTGGGGTCGATGGTTGCGATCTTTTGGGTATCGTCGGTCATTCTGGCCTCCTTCTCTGCGCGAATGCCTGTATGGCAGGCGCGGTTATTTCAGCGGCCCAACACCAATCTGGCTCAACTGTTCCTCTGCTCCAGAGGGGCGGCGTGTAGCGGCATACTTATCCGAGTAATAAAGTCAGGATTGTCACCGCCGCGCGGTTTTGTTAGGCAGCAACCAGAAATTCCGCTTGGCGCGACAGGTGGCATGACGATTCTGCCCCTCGGCAGAGGCCACCCGAACGCGCCGTGATTAACGACAACCCCTTTGGGAGCCACCCCATGCCGCATTTTCGTTCCGCGTTCCTCGCGGCCCTGACCCTCTCTTTTGCTCACAGCGCCATTGCTGAAACACCTGACGTGATCCCGGCCAGCGCCGAACCGTACCTAAAGGTCGAGCTGAACGCCGCCGATACGACGGATGCAAACTGCAAGCTGACGTTCCTCATCACCAACGGTCTTTCCACACCGCTTGACAAAGCCGTGTATGAGACTGTGCTTTTTGACCGCGAAGGCACCGTGGATCGTTTGACCCTATTCGATTTCGGCGCATTGCCCGTAGGCCGCCCCCGCGTGCGCCAATTCGTCGTGCCGCAGACGACTTGCGAAAACTTGGGCCGCATTCTGTTCAACGGTGCGCAAAGCTGCGCGGGCGAGGGGATTGAGGCAGGCACCTGTGAACGCGCATTGGCCCCGGCAACCCGCACCGACATCGAGGTGCTGGGCTGATGGAGCAACTGAACGATCTGCTGACCCCGCTGCGGGGCATTGCCGAAACAGGTGGCCCGGTGGTGGTGATCTTGATGGGCGTCGCTGTGCTGACCCTCGCCGTCGCCTTGTATAAAACATGGCAATTTCGCGCCGCCGCTGTGGGGCGTCACCGCGCACTTTCTGAAGCGGTGGAAGCCTGGGAACGCGGCGATGCCACGGCGGCGCGCAGCGCGCTTGGCCGCTCGAAAAGCTACCTTGCCCCGGTGATTGAGCTGGCCATGACCTCTCCAGATGCGGGCGCGTCGCGGCTTCAGGCCGAGGCCGAGTTGCGCTTTGCCAAGTTGGAGCGCGGCTTCCGCCTGCTGGATTCCGTGGCGCAGCTTGCTCCGCTCTTGGGTCTTTTCGGCACGGTTCTAGGCATGATCGAAGCCTTCCGTGCCTTGCAGGACGCAGGGTCGCAGGTCGATCCCTCAATCCTCGCGGGTGGTATCTGGGTCGCGCTTCTGACCACTGCCGTGGGCCTCGTCGTCGCAATGCCGACCGCGCTGGTGCTTAGCTGGCTGGAACAGCGGATGGAAACCGAGCGTGTCATCGCTGACAAGGCGATTTTGACTGTGCTGCACCCCGGCCATAATGCTGCACCCGCCACACCGCAGGCCGCCGCACCCTTTGGTGTTGCCGCCCCCCGGCCAGCCCATGGCTAGGCCACGCCGGAGGCGCAACCGCCTTTCCATGACCTCCCTGATCGACGTGATCTTTTTGTTGTTGTTGTTTTTCATGCTGACCTCGACCTTCTCAAAATTTGCCGAGATCGAATTGGCCGCAGCGACATCCGGCGCCGGGGCCGAGACGGGGGCGAAGCCCTTCTTTTTGCAGCTCACCACCGAAGGGCTGCGCTTGAATGGCGATATGCTGGCCCTTGATGCGCTAACCGCCAGCCCTTTGGCCGAGGCTGAGAAGGGCACGCCGCTTCTCGTCTCTCTTGGGGAGGCGGTAGAGGCGCAGGCGCTGGCCGATCTGCTTATTGCGTTGCGTGCCCTGCCGGGTCTCAGCGTGTCGGTTCTGGAGGGGTAAACATGCGTCCCATCGCCAAAGCCAAACCGCAACGCGAACCGACCATCGCGCTGATCAACATCGTCTTTCTGATGCTCGTCTTCTTCATGGTCGCGGGCACCCTGTCGCAGCCGCTGGATTCGGACCTCAACCTCGTGGAAACCCGCGAACTTGAGGGCCGCGCCCCGCCCAATGCGCTGGTGGTCCATGCCGATGGCCGCATGACCTTCGCAGGCCAAGACCGCGCCAGCGTGACAGAGTTCATTGATGCGCTGCCCGAAGAAGAACGCGATACCGTGCGCCTTTTGCCCGACCGCGCTTTGCCTGCCCGCCGTCTTGTTGAACTGACCCGCGAGCTACGCGCCGCCGGGGCAGAGCGTGTGCTGCTTGTCACCGAAAGGGCACTGTAATGATCCCCCGTTCCGGTCTTATCAAAGGGTTGTCCATCGGCTTTGCCGCTGGGCTTGTGGTTGGCGTGTCGCAACTAACCCAGACTGACAACAGCGCCAAGATCGCAGGTGGCGGCGCGCCCGCGTCAGCGCAGCTTGGCACCCGGTTTGAGGATATGGCCGTTGGCACGCTCGACGCGGAGCCCGCCGAAGATCTCACTCCAACCCCAACGCCGGAGCCGCCCGAAACCGCGGAGGCGCTCACTCCCACGCCGACGCCGCCCGCCCCAACAGCCGCAGCCGCGCCCCCCCCGGCCGAGCCTGTGGAAACGGCACAAGTGACAGAGCCGATGCCCGTTGCCCCACCCGCAGCGCTCGCGGCTGAGACGCCTGTCTTGCCATCGTTGACCCCGGTTGAAACGCCGCCCGAAACCACAGAGGCCGTTCCGACCCTCACACCTACGGGCCCGGTGCCACCGACGGAAACCGTCACCGCCGAAGCCCCTGACGAAGAAGCGCCGCGCCTGTCGCAGCGCCCGCAACGCCGCGACCCAGAGCGCGCCGCCGAAGCCGCCAAAAAGGCAAAGCCCAAGCCCCAGCCGAAACCCAAGCCAAAGCAGACCGCCCGTGGCAATGCCAAGCGCGACAACACCAAAGGCGCGCAGACCACCAGCCGCACGGGCAATGCCTCTCAGGCAGGTACGCGCAAACAGGCGGCAGCGCCTTCGGGCAACGCAGCGGTCAGCAACTACCCCGGCAAAGTCATGAGCCGCATCGCCCGCGTCGGCAAGCCGCGCGTCCGCTCACGCGGGACCGCTGTGATTGCCTTCTCGGTGGGCAATGGCGGGCAATTGGCAGGCGCACGGGTGGCGCGCAGTTCAGGGTCGGCGGCTCTGGATCAAGCGGCGCTTGGCATCATTCGACAGGCCGCACCTTTCCCGCGCCCGCCCGCCGGGGCGCAGCGCAACTTCTCGATCCAGATCAAAGGCCGATGAGCGGGCGAAGGGCTCAGCCCTTCGCGATTACCTGATCCACCGCCGCGCCGAGCATATCGACAATCAGGTCGATTTCCTCGGGCGGGGAGGTGAAAGCCGGGGCCAGCAACACATGATCCCCCGCAGTGCCATCGGCACAGCCCTGCGACGGATAGCAGATCATTCCCGCGTCCAGCGCCGCGCGTTGAATTTTGCCCGCAAGGTTGCGGCTGACGTCAAAGGGCGCCTTGCTGCCACGCTCGGCCACCAGTTCGATAGACCAGAACAGCCCGCGCCCGCGAATGTCACCGACATGGGCGTGTTGGCTAAATCGCTGGTGCAACGCCGTTTCCAACTGCGCCCCACGCGCCCGCACGGCCCCCAGCAGATCGCGGCTCTCGACCTCTTGCAGCACCGCCAACGCGCCAGCCGTGGCGACGGCATGCGACATATAAGTATGCCCGTTCCACAGGTTGCCGCTGCCCGCCATGATCGCGTCAATCACGCTTTCCCGTGCCATCACCGCCGCGATGGGCTGATAGCCCCCCCCGAGACCCTTTGCCATTGTGGTGATATCGGCGCAAATCCCTTCCTGCTCCAACGCAAAAAGGCTCCCCGTCCGGCCCATGCCGCACATGACCTCGTCGGCGATGAGCAGCACGCCGTAGCGGTCGCAAATCTCGCGCACGCGTTTGAAGTACCCCTCTGGCGCGGGTTGCGAACCAAGCGATGCACCGACCACCGGTTCGGCCACAAAGGCAGCAACAGTCTCTGGCCCCAGATCCACAATTCGCATCTCCAACTGATTGGCCAAGCGTTGCGCAAAATCCGCTTCGCTTTCTCCTTCAAGTTGAAGCCGGTAGGCATAAGCCGCGTCGATATGTTCGACATCCATCAGCATAGAGGCAAAGGGTGCGCGGCGTCCGGCATGGCCGCCCACCGCCAACGCGCCGAGAGTATTGCCGTGATAGCTCGGCTTGCGCGCGATGATCTTGGCCCGCGCCTTATCGCCACGCTCCAGATGGTACTGCCGTGCGAGTTTTAGCGCCGCTTCCATCGCTTCTGATCCGCTGCCCAAATACATGATCCGGCCTTCACCCGTGCCCTTGGGCGCGCGGGCAATCAAATGGTCGGCCAATGCTTCTGCGGGTGGGTTGGTGAACAGGCCCGTATGGGCAAAGGCAAGCTGATCCATCTGCGTGGCAATCGCGCGGCGAACCGCCGTGTTATCATGCCCAAGGCTAGATACTGCCGCGCCGCCACAGGCATCCAGATAGCGCTTCCCACTGTCATCAATAAGGAAATTTCCCTCTCCGCTGACAATCACTGGTTGCGTGGCGCGCAGGTTACGGTGCAATACATGGCTCATCGAAGAATCCGATCCTTGGGGTCGACCCTATTTACCGCGCTGCGCGCTGACTGCCAGTTTAATCAGCATGTCGCTGATGATCGGCAGGGCAGGGGGTGACCTAAGGTCAGGTGAAGCTTGACAGGTCAAAAATTTTACCAAACGGTAAATAGCATAATACTGCAACTGGGGGTCACAACATGACACAACGCAATTTCACTCGCCGCTTTTTATTGGGCACAGCCGCCATGCTGGCCGGGGCCACTCTGCTGCCACAGGGTGCCTTGGCCGCCGAGCCGCTTAAAGTCGCTGGCGTCTATACCGTGCCGGTCGAACAGCAATGGGTCAGCCGCATCCACAAAGCGGCCGAAGCCGCACAGACACGCGGCGATATCGAATATACCTTCACCGAAAACGTCTCCAACACCGACTACGCCCGCGTGCTGCGCGAATATGCCGAGGCCGGGAACCAGTTGATCGTCGGCGAAGTCTTTGGTGCCGAAGCCGAGGCGCGCGAAGTTGCCGCCGATTACCCCGATGTTGCTTTCCTCATGGGCTCCAGCTTCAAGCAGGACGAAGCGCTGCCCAATTTTGCGGTCTTCGACAACTACATCCAAGACGCGGCGTATCTGTCGGGCATCATCGCCGGTGCCATGACCGAGAGCGGCAACATCGGCATGGTCGGCGGCTTTCCCATCCCTGAGGTCAACCGCCTGATGCATGCCTTCATGGCGGGTGCCGCGGAAATGAACCCCGATATCAAGTTCCAAGTGAGCTTCATCGGCTCTTGGTTCGATCCGCCCAAAGCCAAGGAGACCGCCTTCGCCATGGTCGAGCAGGGGGCCGACGTGCTCTATGCCGAGCGTTTTGGCGTGTCGGACGCGGCACAGGAGAAAGGCATTCTGGCCATCGGCAACGTGATCGACACCCAAGCGGAATACCCCGAGACGGTCGTCGCTTCCGCCCTGTGGCATTTCGAGCCGACGCTTGATGCCGCCATCGCCGCTGTCAAAGCAGGCGAGTTCATGGCCGACGACTATGGCCGCTACTCCTTCATGTCCGAGGGCGGCTCCTCGCTTGCGCCTCTGGGCACCTTTGAGGGCAAAGTCCCGCAAGAGGCGCTGGATATGGTCAAGGAGCGCGAGCAGGCGATCAAGGACGGCTCCTTCACCGTCGACATCAACGACGAAGAACCGAAGTCCTCTTAATGACCGATCCAAGACCCGAGGCGCAGGTTGTCCTGCGCCTCGATAATATTACCAAACGATTTGGCAAGCTCACCGCCAATGACGCGATCAGCTTTGATCTGCGGCAGGGCGAAGTCATTGCCCTGCTGGGCGAAAACGGTGCGGGCAAGACCACGCTGATGAATATCCTGTTTGGCCATTACACCCCCGACGAAGGCCATGTTGAGGTTTCCGGCGAGCGCTTGCCAGCGGGCAATCCGCGTGCAGCGCTGGCCGCGGGCGTCGGCATGGTGCACCAGCATTTCACGCTGGCCGACAATATGACCGTGCTGGAAAACATCGTGCTCGGCACCCGTTCGATCTGGCGCCCCGGTTTTGGCCGGGCACAGGCGCGGCAGCGGATTGTTACGCTGATGGACGACTACGGGCTGCGGGTGGACCCTGACGCTCAGGTCGGCAGCCTCAGCGTGGGCGAACGACAGCGGGTTGAGATCCTCAAAGCCCTTTACCGCGAGGCACGTATCCTGATTTTGGACGAGCCGACCGCCGTTCTCACCCCGCAAGAAACCGATGACCTATTTGCCACTATGCGCAAGGCCGTGGCGCTTGGCCTCTCGGTCATCTTCATCTCCCATAAACTGCATGAGGTCATGGCGATCTCGTCGCGCGTCGTGGTGCTGCGACATGGCAAGTTGGTAGCCGAAGCCAAGACCACCGAGACCGACCGCGCCGCGATGGCGCAGATGATGGTGGGCTCCGAGGTCGCCGCCCCTGTTGTGCGCCGTGCTGATCCGGGTACCGCACTGGTCACGTTGGCAGGCGTCTCTTCGCCTGACATTGGCTCTGCGCCGGGGTTAAAGAACGTCGATCTTGAACTGCGTGCGGGGCAAATCACCGGCCTTGCCGGGGTCTCCGGCAATGGCCAAACCGCGCTCGCCGACCTGATCGGCGGGTTGATCCGCCCCGCGTCAGGCACGTTTCACGTGAAAGGCGACGCGCCGCGCGGTTGGTCGCCCCATGCCGCCATCAGCGCAGGCATCGCCCGCATCCCCGAAGACCGCCACAAGACTGGCACCATTGCCGACTTCGATCTCACCGAAAACGCGGTGCTCGAACTCTATTTGCGCCCCGGTTTCTCCCGCCATGGCTGGATGAATTGGCGTGCTGCGCGTGATTTCGCGGCCAAGATCATCAAAGGCTACGATGTACGCTGCCCCGGCCCAGACACCCGTATTCGCCTGCTGTCTGGCGGCAACATGCAAAAGCTGATCTTGGGCCGCGTGCTGGAAACCGCGCCTTCGGTGGTGCTCGCCAACCAGCCCGTGCGCGGGCTGGATATCGGAGCGTTGACCTACGTCCACGAACAATTGCTCGCCGCGCGGGATCGGGGCGCTGCGGTACTGCTGATCTCCGAAGACCTCGACGAGGTGACCGCGCTGTCGGATGTGATCCACGTGATCTCCGAAGGGCGCCTCTCGCCCCCCTTCGCCCGCGGCGCACTGACGCCCGCCGAGCTTGGCGTCTGGATGGCCGGAGACGGTTTTGAGGAGGCACCTCATGCGGCTTGAACCCATCGCCAACCCAACATGGACCCGCTCACTGGGCCTGCCCGCGCTGGCGCTTTTTGGCACGGTCGTCGTTGCCTCTCTGCTCGCGATGGTCGCTGGTGCGCAACCGTTTTCGGTGCTTGGGTTGATCGTCAAAGGTGCCTTCGGCTCTAAATTCGCCACGTTGGAAACGCTGAACCGCGCCACGCCACTGATCTTTACCGGGCTAGCCGTCGCCGTCGCCTTCCGCGCCAAACTGTGGAACATCGGGGCCGAAGCGCAGCTTTATATGGGCGCGGTAGTCACCGTGGTGCTGGGCACCGGCGCACTGGCCTGGCCCAGCTTTGCGCTGCTGCCGACCGTCGCGCTGGCCGCCATGCTGGCGGGGGCCGTGGTGCTCTTGGTGCCGACTTTCCTCAAAACCCGCTTTGGCGTCGATGAAGTTGTCACCACGCTGCTGCTGAATTTTGTCGTCCTGCTCTGGGTGTCCATGCTGCTCGAAGGGTCGCTGAAAGATCCGATGGGCCTCGGCTGGCCCAAATCCGCGCGGCTGATCGGCGAGGCACGACTGCCGCGCATCGCCGAGGGACTGCGGCTGCACTGGGGCTTCGGCCTCGCGCTGATCTCGGCGCTGGTCGTCTGGGTGATCCAGCGCCGCAGTACGCTGGGATACGAGATGCGCGCGGTGGGGCTGAACCCTGCGGCGGCGCGGTTCGCGGGCATTCCGGTCAACGCCACACTCATCAAGACGGCGCTCTTGTCGGGCGGTCTTGCTGCACTGGCGGGCTTTTCTGAGGTGGCGGGGCTCAAGGGCAACCTTACCTTGGATATCTCGCCCGGCTTTGGCTACACCGGCATCATCGTCGCCATGCTGGCGCTGCTGAACCCGCTTGGCGTGGTGGTCGCAGCCCTCTTCGTCGCGGGCATCTTCGTCGGCGCCGACAGCATGAGCCGCGCGGCGGGCGTGCCGACCTACCTCGCCGACATCATGCTGGCGCTAGCGCTTCTGGCGATGGTGCTGGCGATCATGCTGACCAAATTCCGGGTGAGGCGCGACTGATGGATATTCTCGACATTCTCCTTCAGGCGAGCTTCTGGACCGCCGCGATCCGCATCGCCTCGCCGCTGATCTTTGCCGCCTTGGGCGAGTTGATCTGCGAGCGGGCAGGGGTGCTGAACCTCGGCATCGAAGGCATCATGGTCGTTGGTGCATTCGCGGGCTGGCTCACCGTCTACTTGGGCGGCGGGCTGTGGTTCGGTGTGGCGGTGGCGATGCTCTCGGGCATGGCCTTTGGCTTGGTGCATGGGGTACTGACCGTGCCCTTTGGCCTCAGCCAGCATGTCGTCGGCCTTGGCATCACGCTGCTGGCCACGTCGCTCACCTACTACTGCTACCGTCTGGCACTGCCCGAGGTCACGTCGCCGCCGAAGATCGAAGCCTTCCAGCCGCTGGAAATCCCGATCCTGTCCGACATCCCCGTGATCGGCCCCGCGCTGTTTAACCAGACCCCGCTGACCTATCTCGCTTTTGTGCTGGTCGTAGTCGTGACGCTGGTGCTCTATCGCACGCCCATGGGCCTCGCCCTACGCGCAGCGGGGGAGAACCCTGCAGCGGTTGAGGCGCAGGGCCTAAGCGTTTCCGCCATCCGCATCGGCGCGGTGATGGTCGGCAGCGGGTTTATGGCCGTGGGCGGGGCCTTCCTGACGATGAGCGCGTTCAATTCGTTCTTCTTTGAGATGGTCAACGGACGCGGGTGGATCTGCATCGCGCTGGTGGTCTTCGGCTCATGGAAACCGGGCAAGACGCTCTTGGGCGCGGTGCTGTTTGCGGCTTTCGACGCTTTGCAAATTCGCGTGCAACAAACGCCGCTCGGGGCTGACATTCCCTACCAAATCTTCCTGATGGCGCCTTATATCCTGTCGATCCTCGCGTTGGTTGTGATGTCACGCCGCGCGCAGGTGCCAGCGGCGCTGATGGTGCCGTTCAACAAGGGGGAGCGCTGAGTTGGCACTTCCCATCACGCCTTTAGCCGGGCCAAATCAATCACACGAGTAACCCCATGTTCGACCTCATCATCAAAGGCGGCACACTTCCCGACGGCCGCACCTCCGATATCGGTATCAAGGCCGACAAAATCACCGCCATCGAAGATCTGTCGACCGCCGAAACGCGCGACACCATCGACGCCACCGGAGATCTCGTCAGCCCGCCCTTCGTCGACCCGCATTTCCATATGGACGCCACGCTCAGCTACGGTACCCCGCGGATCAACGCTTCGGGCACGCTGCTCGAAGGCATCGGCCTCTGGGGCGAACTCAAAGAGGTGATGACGCAAGACGAGGTCAAAGCCCGCGCACTGGAGTATTGCGACTGGGCCGCCTCATTGGGCCTGCTGGCCATCCGCAGCCATGTCGACACCTGCGATGACCGCCTCTTGGGCGTCGAAGCCCTGCTCGACGTGCGCGAAACGGTCAAAGACTACATCGACCTGCAACTCGTCGCCTTCCCCCAAGACGGCCTCTACCGCGACCCAACCGCGCATGAAAACACCATCCGCGCGCTCGACATGGGCGTCGACGTGGTCGGTGGCATCCCGCATTTCGAACGCACCATGGCCGACGGCGCGCGCTCTGTCACCGCGCTTTGCGAACTTGCCGCCGAACGCGGCCTTATGGTCGACCTGCATTGCGACGAGACCGACGACCCCCATTCGCGCCATATCGAGACGCTGGCCTATGAAACTCAACGCCTAGGCCTGCAGGGCAGGGTGGCTGGCTCGCATCTGACCTCGATGCATTCGATGGACAACTACTATGTCTCGAAACTGCTGCCGCTGATGGCCGAGGCCCAAGTCGCCGCGATCCCCAATCCGCTCATCAACATCACCCTGCAGGGCCGCCACGACACCTATCCCAAACGCCGTGGTCTGACCCGCGTGAAAGAGATGCAGGCCATGGGCATCGACGTCGGCTGGGGGCAGGATTGCGTGATGGACCCGTGGTATTCCATGGGCACCGGCGACATGCTCGACGTGGCCTTCATGGGGCTGCATGTGGCGCAAATGACATCGCCCGAAGAGATGCACCGCTGTTTCGACATGGTGACGAATGTGAATGCGCGGATTCTGGGCTTGCAGGATTACGGCCTCAAGGTTGGCGCTACGGCCTCGCTGCTGGTGCTGGACGCGGGCAACCCGATCGAAGCGCTGCGGCTGCGGCCCGACCGGCTTTGCGTTGTTGCCAAGGGGCGGGTGATCTCACGCCAGTCGCGCAATGACGCGCGGCTCAGCCTGCCGGGGCGGCCAGACAGCGTGCGCCGCCGCCACAGCGCACATTCGTAACACCCCGCTCTAGCTGCCTTTTGATCGGCCCCTTTCACCGGGGGGCCGATTTCGCTTCTAAGGCCAATTGAACTCCGCTGCACCCAATGCTATGTTAGCGCTAACCGCGCCAATCCGCCCGAAACCGGGCCACCGGAGGATTTACCATGACCACAAAAATCGCCATCAACGGCTTTGGCCGCATCGGACGCTGCGTGCTACGCGCGCTGATCGAAAACGGCTTTGACGGGATCGAAGTCGTTGCCATTAACGATCTGACCGATGCCGAAAACCTGTTGCACCTGCTGAAATACGACTCCGTCCATGGCCGCCTGACCGCGGACGCGGAATTGAAAGACGGCAGCCTGCATGTCGCAGGCCAGACCATCCGCATGACGGCGGAACGTGACCCGGCGAAGCTTCCGTGGGGCGACGTTGATGTTGTCTATGAATGCACCGGGTTCTTCACCACGCGCGATGCGGCGGCGAAACATCTGGAAAACGGCAGCAAGCGGGTGCTGATCTCGGCCCCCGGCAAGGGCGTTGACCGCACCGTGGTCTACGGCGTCAACCACCAAGAGCTGACCGCCGAAGACGTGATCGTCTCCAACGCCTCCTGCACCACCAATTGCCTCGCTCCGGTGGCTAAGGTGCTCGACGACACCTTTGGGATCGAGACTGGCTATATGACCACGATCCACGCCTATACCGGCGACCAGCCGACCCACGACAGCCCACACCGCGACCCCTATCGTGGCCGCGCCGCTGCCCTGTCGATGGTGCCGACCTCGACCGGTGCCGCTGCCGCGATTTCCGAGGTAATCCCGCATCTGAAAGGCGTGCTCGAAGGCTCTGCCGTGCGGGTGCCGACGGCCAATGTCTCGCTCGTTGATCTGTGCATCATGCCCAAGAAATCTGCCACGGCAGAGGCCGTGAACGCGGCGATGCAAGAGGCGGCCAACGGTGCGCTGAAGGGCGTGTTGGCCTATGAACCCGCGCCGTTGGTTTCGGCTGATTTCAACCACGATCCGCATTCCTCGACCCTTGCCCCCGATCAGACGCGGGTCACCGATGGCGGCATGATCCGCGTGGTCAGCTGGTACGACAATGAATGGGGTTTCTCGAACCGCATGAACGACACCGCGCGTGCGATTGCCGCGTTGATCTAAACTCTATGGAACGCGGGGGAACCTCTCCCGCGTTCCACTTTACAGCGACGCCGCAGCCCGGCTCGCTTGGTCATACTGCCCCGACATTGCTCGAAGCTGCGCCGCGATCTGGCGCAATTCCTCGCCCGAGATATCGGTGCGCGGCAATCCATCGAGAAAGCAGGCCTGACGGATCGCGCGATAGGCTTCGCAAAGATCGGACCCCGCGGGGGACGTGCGATAAAACACCTCCTTCCCGCGCTTTTCGGCAGTCAGCAGTTCAGCCTTTACCAATTTGCGCAGCGCATAGTTCACCGTATGCGTGTCTTCGATGTTCAGCAGAAAACAGATATCCGTGAGCCGCTTTTCCCGGCCCCGGTGGTTGGCGTTGTGCAGCACGAGGATTTCCAGCGGCGTCAGATCCCCATTGCCCGCCGCCGCCATACAACGCGACATCCAGCGGGTGAAAGCGTTGTAGGCGATGATCATCCCGTATTCGAGCTCGGAGGCTTCCCAGCCGTCGCCCTCGGCCAAATGCCGCGAAGAGACGATCCGGCGTGACGGGGTGGGGGGTACTTCTTCCGACATGCGGTGCCTCCGGCTGTTTTATCCGGATAACGTTACCAAGACGCTGACGAGTTACAAGCGTTCCGGCCTGTGCTGCGGTGGGAAGATCAAATTGCAACAGGTTACACTGCCACATTCATGCCATCTTCCGCGAGGGCAGCGGCTTTGTTAGGCTGGCGTTAATAAAAATACGTGAGGCAGGCAGGGCAGCAATGAAAACGGGCTTTCGAGGCACGTTTGTCATCAGCTGGTCGCAAACAGAGATCGACGGTCTTGAGGCCGCGCCGGTGCAGTCGCTCGAACTGGGCTCGGCTTGGTCGTGGCGCGGGGATACTCTCCGTGTGGATGGGCCGAACGATGTGTTGCGGTTGGATATGGCGGACGGGGCAGAGCAGCTGCGCAAACGCGCGGCCCGCAAGGTGCAGCGCCTGATCGGCGCGGCGCTGGCGGAGGGCGGCGTGATGCCGGCCAAAGCCCAACGTAAAGACCATACCGCCGAACCACTCGACAACAGTTTCATGGTGACCAACGGCGCGCGGACCTACACGGTCACGTTGATTGATGCAGGCCAAGGTCGCACACCGCTGTTGATGTTTGTCGATGAATTGCCGCCGCGTGACTGTGAACTTTGGGTGATGCACAGCACGCTCAAGCCGCAGCGCGATGAGCTTTCAGAAGCCGACAGCGGCGGTGTGATTTGCTTTACCCCCGGCACCCGTATCCGCACCCCCATGGGCAGCACCCTGATCGAAGAACTACGCGAAGGCGATTTGATCCAGACCAAGGACAACGGCCCGCAACGGCTGGAATGGATCGGCAGCCGCCGGATGAGCGGCGCGCGTCTGCATGCCATTCCGCATCTGCGGCCCGTGCGGTTCCGCCCCGGCGCTTTGGGGATCGCGCAGCCCGAAGCCCCGCTGCTGGTCTCGCCCGACCACCGGATCGTGCTGCAAGGCCCGCAGGCCCGTGATCTGTTCAATTGTGACGAGGTGCTGGTCGCGGCCAAAGACCTGATTAACGGGCGCAGCGTGGCCAGCGATATGTCCCTGCGCGAAGTGACCTATATCCATGTGCTGCTGGCCGAGCATCAGGTGATGTGGGCCAATGGGGTCGAAACCGAGAGCTTTCATCCCGCCGCCGCCCCGCACACCAGTCTTGGCGCGCAGGATCGGGCGCGTCTGCTCGCGGCGCATCCGCTGTTGGAGGCTGATCCGCACAGTTACGGCAGCTTCGCGCGGCGCAATCTCAGCACGTCAGAGGCGGCGATCCTGCGGCATGTGGCATAGGGGCCGGGCGTTGACGCCCGACCTCAAGTTCAGGGTTTAACCCTCGGCGTCTTCTTTGATCAGCGCCGCGATAATCGCCCGCGCGCTCTCAGAGTCCCATTCCGCATCGCCCTGCAACCGGGCGATCTCACGCCCTTCACGGTCGAGAAGCACGCTGATCGGCAGGCCGAAAACGCCCATTTGGCTGGCGAGCTTCTGTTTCGGGTCTTGGTGGCGGGGCAGGCTATCTACGCCGGCTTCTTCAAAGAAACGCTTGATCCCTTCCTCTGAATTGCGGCCTGTGGCGATGGTCAGCACCTGAAAATCATCGCCGCCGAATTCCTTTTGCAGCGCGTTCAACTGCGGCATTTCCTTGCGGCAGGGCGCGCACCATGTGGCCCAGAAATTCACCAACACGATTTTGCCTTCGTAATCCGCCAGCGACATTGCCTCGCCATCGTCCTCACGCTCAAAGGTCACTTCAGAGGTCGCCTGCGGCGCGTCATGGATCACGAGTTTCTTCATGTCCCCTTCGCGCAGCCCCGCGATGTCAGCCGTTCCGGCAAGGGCGGGGTTTGCACCTGCGACAAGCAGCGTATAAACGAAGCCAAGCACCAGATTTTTCATACGTCCCTCCAAGGGTATTCAACATGACCGACACGACCTCGAACAAAATGTGGGGTGGCCGTTTCGCCGCCGGACCGGACGCGATCATGGAGGCGATCAACGCCTCGATCGGGTTCGACAAACGGATGGCCGCACAAGACATCGCCGGGTCGCGTGCCCATGCCGCCATGCTGGCAGCCACGGGCATCCTGACTGATAACGACGCTGACGCGATACGGGAAGGGCTTCTCACGATCTTGTCAGAGATCGAAGAGGGCCGTTTTGAATTCTCAGCCGCGCTCGAAGACATCCACATGAACGTCGAAGCGCGGCTGAAAGACCTGATCGGTGAGCCCGCAGGCCGCTTGCACACGGGGCGCAGCCGGAACGACCAAGTTGCCACCGATTTCAAACTCTGGGTCCGCGATCAGTTGGACGCCGCCGATGAGGGTCTGCAAGCGCTGATCCGCGCGCTTTTGTCTCAGGCCGAAGCGGGCGCTGATTGGGTCATGCCCGGTTTCACCCATTTGCAAACCGCGCAGCCCGTCACATGGGGGCATCACATGATGGCCTATGTCGAGATGTTTGGCCGTGATCTGTCGCGCTTCCGCGATGCGCGTTGCCGTATGAACGAATGCCCGCTGGGAGCCGCAGCCCTTGCTGGCACCTCCTTCCCGATTGACCGGGACATGACAGCCGAAGCACTCGGCTTTGACCGCCCCGCCGCCAACAGCCTCGACGCCGTCAGCGACCGCGACTTCGCGCTGGAATTCATGGGTGCGGCCAGCATCTGTGCGATGCACCTGTCACGCTTTGCTGAAGAGCTGGTGATCTGGTCGTCGGCGCAGTTCCGCTTCGTGGCGCTGTCGGACCGTTTCTCGACCGGCTCCAGCATCATGCCGCAAAAGAAAAACCCCGACGCCGCCGAGCTGATCCGTGCCAAAGTGGGCCGTATCTTTGGCGCGAACACCGCGCTGATGATCGTGATGAAGGGGCTGCCGCTGGCCTATTCCAAGGACATGCAAGAAGACAAAGAGCAGGTCTTTGACGCCGCCGACAACCTGATGCTGGCGCTGGCCGCGATGACCGGGATGGTGGGCGACATGACTGCGGAGCGCGAGAACCTCGCCGCTGCCGCAGGCTCGGGCTTCTCCACCGCCACCGATCTGGCCGATTGGCTGGTGCGGGTGCCGAACCTGCCGTTCCGCGACGCGCACCATGTGACCGGCACGCTGGTCGCAATGGCCGAGGCGCAGGGTTGCGATCTGCCGGACCTCACGCTGGAACAGATGCAATCGGTGCACGCCGAGATCACGCAGGACGTTTTCGATGTGCTTGGCGTCGAAAACTCGGTAAACTCGCGCATGTCCTATGGCGGCACCGCCCCTGCGCAGGTGCGTGCCCAAGTCGAGCGTTGGAAGGAAATCCTGAAGTGAAACGCAGCCTTGCGATCCTGTCCCTCCTGAGCCTTGCCGCCTGCGGCGCGGATGGTGAACCGGTGCGGCCCACGGCCAGCAGCAGCGTTACCATGTCGTCTTCGGGCGTCTCGGTCGGCACCGCTGTCGGTCTGCGGCGCGGGCCGGTCTCGCTGGCTCTTGGTATGGGGTCATGAGGCCGCTTTTCGCTGTCGCATTGCTGGCTGGGGCGCTTGCCTTGGCCGGTTGCACTCCGCCGCGTACATCTTCTTCCGCACGACAAGACACGCCGCCGCCATCTGCTGAAACGGGAATCAGCCTGTCGGGCTACGCCACCGTCGGCGTGGTCAAGAGTTTCTAAGATGTCGCCGCTGCGTATGCTCTACCTTGCCCTTGCGGTTTGGGGCACGATCCATCCGATGTATTACTTCGTCACATGGTTCAACGCCGAAGGCTGGAGCCTGAGCGCCATGGTCGACGCATGGCACGCCAATGCCGCCGCCAGCGGGTTGGTCTGGGACCTGACCATCGCTGCCGTGACTTTGACCATCTGGATCATCGCCGAGGTCGCCGTGCGGCGCAATTTCCTCAGCCTGATTGCCATTCCCGCCACGTTCTGTATTGGGGTGAGCTGTGGCCTGCCGCTCTATCTTTTCCTGCGGACAGCGCCCATCAGATAAGCGGCGACGACATGGGGCCAAGCGCAGATGGATCATTTTCTCTATAAAGACGGTGTGTTGCACGCCGAGGACGTAAGCTTGGCCGAGATCGCTGCCGCCGTCGGCACGCCGGTCTATGTCTATTCCACCGCGACGCTGCTGCGCCATTTCCACCTCTTTGACGACGCACTCTCGGGCATGGATCACTTGGTTTGCTACGCGATGAAGGCCAATTCCAACCAAGCCGTTCTGCGCACGCTGGCGCAGGCGGGCGCGGGGATGGATGTGGTCTCGGGCGGGGAATACCGCCGGGCGAAAGCGGCGGGCGTGCCGGGGGACAGGATCGTCTTTTCCGGCGTCGGGAAAACCCGCGAGGAGATTGAATTGGCCCTGACGGGCGGTATTCGCCAGTTCAACGTAGAGAGCGAGCCGGAGATGATCCTGCTTGATATCGTGGCGCGTGAATTGGGGAAGGTTGCCCCGATCACCATCCGCGTGAATCCGGACGTTGACGCGAAAACCCACGCCAAGATCGCCACCGGCAAGAGCGAGAACAAGTTCGGCATCCCCATCGCCCGCGCCCGCGATGTTTATGCCATGGCGGCCAAGTTGCCGGGGTTGGAGATCATCGGCATCGACGTGCATATCGGCAGCCAGCTCACCGATCTCGCCCCCTTTGAGCAGGCCTATGGCAAGGTGGCGGAACTGACCGAAGTGCTGCGCGCCGATGGTCATAACATCCGGCGTCTGGACCTTGGCGGCGGTCTGGGCATTCCCTATGAACGCTCCAACTCAGCCCCGCCACTGCCAACGGATTACGGCGCCATGGTGCAGCGCACGCTGGGGCATTTGGATTGCGAGATTGAGATTGAACCGGGCCGTCTGATCGCGGGCAACGCGGGCGTCTTGGTCAGCGAAGTGATCTATTTGAAATCCGGCGAGGGCCGCGATTTCCTCATCCTTGATGCCGCGATGAACGATCTGATCCGTCCCGCGATGTATGACGCTTGGCATGACATCGTGCCACTGAATGAACCCGCTCCGGGGGCCGAGCCGCGCCCGGTGGATATCGTCGGCCCGGTTTGCGAATCCGGCGATACTTTTGCCAAACAACGCATGATGCCCGTGCTGGGGTCCGGTGATCTGGTGGCCTTCCGCTCTGCCGGGGCCTACGGCGCGGTGATGAGCAGCGAGTATAATTCGCGCCCCCTGATCCCCGAGGTTTTGGTTAACGGCGATCAATTCGCGGTTATCCGCCCACGGCCAAGCTTTGACGAAATGATAAACCGCGATACCATCCCTGAATGGCTCTGACGGCATCCCGCCGCCGGGCCACCGGAGCGTGACGCATGGAAACATCCACTGACAAGACAGACGGGCTGCGCGCATTGCGGCGGCCCTTGCGGCTGACTTGGGCGGGGATGTGGGCCGAAGCGCTGGTGCAGGCGCTTTGGCCGATGTTGACGCTGCTGCTGGCGGTGCTGGCGCTGCTGATGATGGGGGTGCAGGACAGTCTGGGCGGTGATCTGCTTTGGGGTGTGCTGGCCGCTGTGGGCCTTGGGTTCCTCGGCACATTGGTTTTCGCGCTGCGGCGCTTTCGGATTCCGTCACAGGCCGAGGCCTTGGGGCGACTGGATGCCAGCCTGCCGGGACGGCCCATTCGGGCACTTTTGGACGATCAGGCGATTGGCGCGGGCGATGCGGCTTCGGCGGCGGTCTGGCAGGCCCATCAGAAACGTATGGCCGCGCGGGCCGCGCAGGCGCAGCCGGTCAAGGGTGATCTGCGGGTCGCGCAGGCCGATCCCTATGCGCTGCGCTATGTGGCGCTGCTGGCCTTCGTCGTTGCATTGGTCTTTGGTTCAGTGTGGCGGTTGGGTGAAGTCACGCAACTGACCCCCGGCGGGGCGGGCGGCGCGCTGGCCTCTGGCCCGGTTTGGGAGGGGTGGGCCGAACCGCCGCGCCATACGGGCAAGCCGACGCTTTATTTGAATGACCTTGAGGCGGGGGCCCTGTCGCTGCCTGCGGGCACGTTGATCACTCTGCGGCTTTACGGCGAGTTGGGCGCGTTGACGGTACAAGAAACCGTATCGGGCCGCGAGGGGGGCGCGACCTCTGAGCCCGCGCAGGATTTCACCCTGCGCCAAAGCGGCGAGATCAGCATCGAGGGTCCGGGCGCGCGGGCATGGCAGATTACAATGCTCCCCGACGCCGCCCCCCAGATCGAGCGGCAAGGCCCGCCCGAAGTAGCGGCCTTGGGCGAGATGAGCCTGCCGTTTGCCGCGCGGGATGATTACGGCGTCGAGGCGGGCGAGGCGCGGATCAGCCTTGATCTGGCCTCCGTCGACCGCCGCTATGGGCTGACCATCGACCCTGACACAAGGCCCGAGATCGTTGTGCCGTTGCCCATGCCGATCACCGGTGACCGGCGCGAGTTTGAAGAGAGCTTGATCGAGAATTTCTCGAAGCACCCTTGGGCCAATCTGCCGGTATCTCTAGAGCTTTCCGTGCTTGACGCTGCCGAACAGCAAGCCGCGACGGGGGTGAGCCAGTTGACCCTACCGGGGCGGCGCTTTTTCGATCCCGCGGCGGCAGCAGTCATCGAGATGCGCCGCGATCTTTTGTGGTCGCGCTCCAATGCGCCGCGCATCGCACAGGTGCTGCGGGCCGTGACCTATGCGCCGGGGGAGGACCTGCGCTCGGATGTGACGGTTCTGCGCCTCAAGCAAATGACCCGCCGTCTGGAAATCCGGGCACGTTATGGGCTGGACGAAGAGGTTCAGACCGAGATGGCCGAAGACCTCTGGGCGTTGGCGATCGAGCTGGAGGAAGGCGTGTTGGCCGATGCGCTGGCGCGGATGCGCCGGGCGCAGGATCGGCTGAATGAGGCGATGAAGAACGGCGCCTCATCGGCAGAGATTACCGAGCTGATGGAAGAGCTCCGCCGCGCCACCGAAGAGTATCTGGAGCAACTCCAGCGCCAACAGGCGCAGGAGGGCGATGGCGAAGGCCAGCAGCCCCAAGGCGAGTCCATGCAGATGACCCAAGACGATCTGCAACGCATGATGGACCGCATTCAGGAGTTGATGCAGCAAGGGCGCATGGCCGAGGCCGCAGAGGCGCTGCGTCAGTTGCAAGAAATGATGGAGAACATGCGCGTCACCCAAGGCCAGCCCGGCGAGGGCGGCAATTCACCGGGTGAGCAGGCGATGGAGGGGCTCTCGGAAACCCTGCGCGAGCAGCAGGGGCTGAGCGATCAGGCCTTCCGCGACCTGCAAGAGCAGTTCAACCCCGGCACCGGGGCGGGCGAGAATGAAGGCAACGAAGGCCGCAATGGCGGGCAGGGCCGCGGTCAGAGCCATGAGGGCCAGCAGGGGCAGGGCGGCCAATCCGGCGAAGACGGAGCCGAAGAAGGGCTGGCTGGGCGTCAGCAAGCGCTGCGCGACGAGCTGCGCCGTCAAGAAGGCCGTCTGCCGGGGCAAGGCACGCGCGAAGGGGATGCCGCGCGGGACGCGCTGGACCGCGCCGGAGAGGCGATGGACCGCGCCGGAGAGGCCCTGCGCCGCGATGAGTTGGCCGAGGCCATCGACAACCAAGCACAGGCCATGGAAACGCTGCGCGAAGGGATGCGGTCGCTTGGCGATGCGATGGAGCAAGAACAGGGTGAGGGCCAGCCCGGTCAAGGCACCGCCGATGGCGACCGCCGGGCCGAGGCGCGCGATCCGCTGGGGCGCGAGCAGGGGGGCAATGGGGCGAATAGCTCAGACGCGCCGCTGGCACAGGGGCCGGACGATCAGGGCCGCGCACGGCGTCTGCTTGACGAAATCCGCCGCCGCTCGGGCGAGGCGGAGCGGCCTGAGGTCGAGCGTGATTACCTCAACAGACTGTTGGATCGGTTTTAAGCGGGGTCAGCCCTGCGATTGGGTCGCCACGGTGTCAAGCCAGACCAGCAGGTCCTGCAACTGCCCATCGAGCCAAATTCGCGCATCGTCCATCCATGCGACATAGGACGACAGGTAAGGATCGGCCTGCGGCAAAGATTGCGCGATCTGCGGCGCATAGACATAGACTGCCGCCAAAATGGCCGCCAAGACGATCATAATGGTAAAGCCCCGCATGAACCCGCCCGATTTGCGCGGCTTATCAGGGCTGTCGAGCGCGGCAGTGGGCGTTGGCCCGGCCTGCTGACCCTGCGTCCGGTCATGGCGCAGGGTTGAATTGATCTCTTCGATATCGGGCAGCAGATCCCGGCGCGAGGCGCTGCCATAGGCGTCGGTCTCGCTTTCGGGAACAGGCTCTCCACGCATTTTGGCCATGCGCAGACGGGCCTCATGGGCGCGGCGGGCGTCCTCATCCTCGGGCATATGATCGTCTTCGCCGGTGTCGGGATAGGGCTCTTTCTTGGGTTCTGCGCGGGGCGCATCATCCAAGCCAAGGTCTGGTTGGCTTTCCAGCGGGTCTGACTGACGCTTGCGGCGGGCTTCCTGCTCTGCCGCGGCTTCCTGCCTGAGGATTTCGGCGATGGCGGGATCAAGTGGGCGTCGGACAGGTGCGGCGGTGGCAGCAGCAGCGGCAACGGACGCGGGACGCTCCTCTGGCGTTACCGGATTGAAATCATCGCGGTCTTCAAAGTTGTCTTCTTCAAAACTGTCGTCTTCGAAGTCATCTTCATCGAAACCGTCGTTCTGGTAATCCTCAGCGCCAAAAGGCTGGAGATCCGGCGCGGTCTCAGCCGTCTCTGCCTCTCGGTCCGTGTCATCTACGTCTGCCGCGCTTTGCTTCATATGCATCACGTCATCAAGATCTGGATCACCGAAATCGGCGTCATTTTCTTCCGGCGCGTTGTCGGGATGGTGCTGAAACCACGTCTGCCCGCAGTTGGAACATTGCACGTCACGCCCTGCCAACGGCATCACCTCATCGGGGACTTCGTATTGCGCGTCGCAGTTGGGGCAGATCAGCCGCATGGTCATTCCTGGGTTCGTTCGGTGCTCTCGGATCGTAACGGACAGCATATGTCCTAGAATAACGTAGGAAAAGTGATATCTGGACAGGGTGCTGGGGTTCTGAGTGATTGAATCCTTTCCGGTGCTGAGGCACAACAGGTCGAAGTGTTTTAAGGTGGTTGCGTGATAGAGCTCGAAAATGTGGCCTACAGCTATGGCGGGGGCGAATTGCTGTCCGACATCACGCTGAAACTCGCCCCCGGATCGTTTCATTTCCTCACCGGCCCCTCGGGCGCGGGCAAGACTACCTTGATGAAGCTCTGCTACGGGGCCTTGCTGCCCACCGCCGGGCATCTGCGAATTTTCGGGACCGATGTGCGCGGGCTGGGCCGAGATGACATCGCGCTGATGCGCCGCCGGGTTGGCGTGGTGCATCAAGACGTGAAATTCCTCGACCACCTGCCGTTGACCGAGAATATCGCCCTGCCGCTAAATGTCTCTGGCCGCCATGCCGAGACAGAGGGCACCGATCTGGAAGAACTGATGTCTTGGGTCGGGCTCACCAACCGCGCCGACGCCCTGCCGCCTGAGCTGTCGGGCGGGGAGCGGCAGCGCGCCGCCTTGGCGCGCGCGGTGATTATGTCGCCGGATGTGATCTTGGCGGATGAGCCGACGGGGAACATCGATTGGGAGATGTCGCAGCGGTTGCTTCGCCTGTTGATCGAGTTGAACCGCATGGGCAAGACCGTGTTGATCGCCACCCATGATCTGGGCCTGATCCGCGCCACCAAAGCGCATGTGCAAGCCCGGGTGTTGCGGATCGCCAATCGGCGCATTCAACTGGCGGGGGCGGATTTGTGAAGCGGTTCGACATCGGCGCCCTGCGCGCGATTTTCAAAGGAGACAGGCAGGCAGACCGCGTGGTGCCGCCCTCGGGGTTCACGGCGCAGCTGACCTTGTTTGCGGCGGGCGCAATGGCGTTTTTGGCGGTCTTTGCTTTGGCGCTCTCGCTCGCTTCTGGCCGCTTGGCGCAGGTCTGGGGGCAGGAGTTGGCGCAGTCGGCGACGGTGCGCATCGTGGCACCGCTGGATCAACGCGCCGCCCAGACTGAGGCCGCGTTAAAAGTGTTGCAGACGACCAAGGGCGTCGCCTCGGCCCGCGCGCTGACGGATGCGGAGCAGGAAGAGCTGCTTGCCCCGTGGTTCGGCCCGGAACTGGCGATGGAGAGCCTGCCGGTGCCGCGTTTGATCGAAGTGGTTGAGGAAGGTGAAGGGTTAGACCCGGTGGGTCTGCGCCTGCGCCTGTCTGCCGAAGTGCCCGGAGCCGTGCTGGATGACCACAGCCGCTGGCGCGCGCCCTTGGTTGCCGCCGCCAGCCGCCTGCGCCTCTTGGGCTGGATCTCGACCCTGCTAATCGGGGCTGCGGTGGCGGCCATGGTGACGCTGGCCGCGCAGGCGGCATTGGCCGCCAATGCGCAGGTGATCGCGGTGCTGCGGCTGGTGGGGGCGACCGATGACTATATCGCGCGGGCCTTCATCCGCCGTTTCACCCTGCGCGCGCTTTTGGGTGCGGCGGCGGGCACGGTACTGGGCATGCTGGCTGTCGTCTTGTTGCCTGATGCAGGCGAAGCGGGCGGTTTCCTGACCGGCTTGGGCTTTCGCGGTTGGCATTGGGTGGTGCCGCTTATGGTGCCGATCTTGGTCGGGGCGGTGGCCTTTGCCGCAACCGGGGCAGCCGCGCGGCGTACATTGAGGGAACTGACATGAAGCTGCTGCAATGGGTCCGGTCGATCCTCTATATCGTGCAGGTGACCGTGGCGATGCCGGTGCTCGGGTTGGCCTTCGCGCCTTGGGCGATGTTCTCGAAACGCGGGGCCTATCGGGCCTGCAAGACCTATGCCGCTTGGGCCATGTGGTCGGCCCGCTGGCTGATCGGCCTGCGCTGCGAGGTGCGTGGCACGGTGCCGGATGGTGAGGTTCTGGTGGCTGCGAAACACCAATCGTTTCTGGACATCCTGATGATCTTTCACGCTCTGCCGCGTGCGAAGTTCATTATGAAACGCGAAGTGCTTTGGACCCCGGTGATTGGCCAATATGCCAAACGAATGGGCATGATAGCCGTCAACCGTGGCAAGCGCGGGCAGGCGATTACCAAGATGATGGCCGACGTGAACGCCGGTCGGGTCGAGCCGGGGCAGTTGGTGATCTATTCCCAAGGCACCCGCGTGGCACCGGGCCTCAGCGCACCTTACAAGGTTGGTACGGCAGTGCTTTATGACCAGATGGGGCAAGTCTGTGTGCCGGTGGCGACCAACGCGGGCCACTTCTGGCCACGCCGGGGGCTGTACCGCAAACCGGGTTTGGCTGTGGTCGAATTTCTTGAACCGATTGAGCCGGGGCTGGATAAGCGCAGCTTTATGGCGCGGTTGGAGGAAGAAGTTGAAAGCCGCTCTAACGCCTTGCTGCATGAAGCTGGGTGGCGGCCTGCGGTCACGGCTTAATGCTTTCTGCCTAATCTGCGCCTTCTAAGCCGCTGCCCTTTGTTATCTACCAGCACAGGTAGAACCACCGCCAAAGCCAATGCTTCGCGGGCTATCGTTATTTTATACTGGGAAGCCGTTTAAAGTGGCGGCGCCGCCGTGGGGAGGTGGAAAAGACAGGCGTTACCCTGCATGTACTCTACGTAGGAGCATGACCCCGAGGGGCCTTATCTTCCGTAACTGTCGCGACGGGGAGAGTTGTAGGGCAGGGCCATAAACAGCCAGTTGCCCCATCGTGCGCGCCCTGCGCAACGAAAAGGGGCGGACCCATGGCCCGCCCCCGTTGTTTTACATGTGGATCGCGCCATCGCCGCAGGCCAGTGCGGCTTCGCGCACGGCTTCGGAATAGGTCGGGTGTGCGTGGCAGGTCATCGCCAAATCCTGCGCCGAGGCGCCGAATTCCATTGCCACGCAGACCTCGTGGATCAGATCGCCCGCGCCGGGGCCGATGATGTGGCAGCCGAGGATGCGGTCGGTTTCCTTGTCCGCGATCAGCTTGACGAAACCGTCACCGGCAAAGACCGCCTTGGCCCGCGCGTTGCCCATAAAGGAGAACTTGCCGACCTTATAGGCCCGGCCCGCTTCCTTGAGCGTTGCCTCGGTTTCGCCGACGCTGGCGACCTCCGGATGGGTGTAGATCACGCCGGGGATCACGCCGTAGTTCACGTGGCCATGTTTGCCCGCGATCACCTCGGCGGCGGCCATGCCCTCGTCCTCGGCCTTGTGGGCCAGCATCGGGCCTTCGACCACGTCACCGATGGCGTACACGCCTTTGACAGACGTTTCCCAATGCTCGTTCACGGCGATCTGACCACGCTCGGTCATCTTGATGCCGAGATCGTCCAGCCCCATGCCTTTGATAACGGGCTTGCGGCCCGTGGCGACGAGCACGGTGTCGGCCTCGATCTCATGTTCGCTGTCGTCCTTGCGCAGCTTGTAGCTGACCTTGGCTTTGCCCTTGGCGACTTCGGTCTTTTGCACGGCGGCGCCCATGACGAAGTTGATGCCTTGTTTTTTCAACATCCGCTGGAAAGTCTTTTGCACCTCGGGGTCCATGCCCGGAGTGATCGCATCAAGGAATTCAACGACGGTAATCTCGGTCCCCAGACGCGCGTAAACGCTGCCCAATTCCAGCCCGATCACGCCCGCGCCGATCACGACCATCTTCTTGGGGATTTTGCCCAGTTCCAGCGCGCCGGTGGAGGTCACAACGGTTTTCTCGTCGACTTCGACGCCGGGCAGGGAGGCCGCCTCGGAGCCGGAAGCGATGATGATGTTCTTGGCCTCATGGACCTCATCACCGACCTTGACCTTCCCCGCCTCGGGCACCGATCCCCAACCCTTGAGCCAGTCGATCTTGTTCTTTTTGAACAGGAATTCGATGCCCTTGGTGTTGGTCTCGATTGTCTTGTCTTTGTAGGTCAGCATCTGCTTCCAATCGACGGAAGGTGCTTTGCCTTTAAGGCCCATCTCATCAAAATTATGCTCGGCCTCATGCAGCATATGCGTGGCATGCAGCAGCGCCTTGGAGGGGATGCAGCCTACGTTGAGGCAGGTGCCGCCAAGGGTTTCGCGGCCCTCTACACAGGCCGTTTTCAGGCCCAGTTGCGCACAACGGATGGCGGCGACATAGCCGCCGGGGCCGGAGCCGATCACGATGACATCATAGCTCGACATGGGGGGTCTCCTTAGCAGTCGGGTGTTACAGGCAAGGTAGGAGGCGCGGGGTTCAGGTGCAAGCGCCGCTGCCTGCGGGTGTTGGGGGATAGGGTTAAATGAGGGCCGCCAGCAGCATCAGCATGGTCGCGGCAAAGCCCACAACCCAGATAATGGACCGATGCGGGCGCAGGCCCATGGCATAGGCGGGAACGTAGAGCACGCGCGCGATCAGATAGACCCAAGCGCAGGCGGCAGTAAAGGCGGTGTTCTGCGCTGACATCTGCACAACGCCCACGGCAATGCCGAAAAGGATCAGCCCCTCGAAATGGTTGTCCAATGCGCGGCCCAGCCGGGCAGTGCGGTCTGAAAGCTTGCGGCTCGGCTCGCGGTCACGGGCCGACATGGTGTAGCCGGGGCCTATCTCGCGGTTGGCGGGTACGGCGTAGAGAACGAATTGCAGCCCTTGCAGCAGGGCCGCCAAGGCCAGAACGGTCAGCTCAATGCTCATGCGGATTTCACGAAATAGGCGGTGGAGCCGGTCACGGTGCCCTTGTCGTCGCTGCTGAGCGCGTTGGAGCGGGCGAGCCAGTCGTTGGCCTTCTTGCGGTCGTTCACATCAAGCAGGACGGAAGCCTTGGTGCTGCTATCGGCGTGTTCCCAGATTTGTAGGACCGAAAGCCCTGCATTGCGCCGCGCCTCGGCATCGGCGTCAAAGGCGTCTTTCCAAGCGGTGTAATCGGTGACGTCGAAGTGGCAGATCATCTGCATGGGAATGCCTTTCAAAGCGCGTGGAAATAGAGAACGGCGGTGGCGGCATAGCCCGCAAGCCATGCCAGCGTCCGGATCGTTGGCACGCCAAGGGCGTAGACGATGACGTAGATGATGCGTGCGAGCAGGAAAACCTGCGCGGCCAGCAGCGTGGCGCTGTTGTTGCGGCCCAGCATCTCGACCAGCAGCACGGCGGGTGCAAAAAGCGCCATGGCGACGACGGAGTTATCGACCGCGCGGCCTAGACGGGCGGTCATGCCGGTCGTGGTCCGCGTCTCGTCGCGGGAGGACATCAGGTAGCCCATCGAGAGCTGCCGGGTCGCGCCCAGCACTTGCAACAGGATCGTCAGCATGACCAGAAGGCCATAGGCGGCGAGGAGGGTGGTTTCGGTCATGATCTGGCCCTTTCACTTCGGGGAAACGCCCCATCGTTCAACAGGTAGATAGGGCGGGGGTTGCCCCCCGCCCACCATATCACAGATCCATCAACAGGCGGCGCGGATCTTCGAGCATCTCTTTGACGCGGACGAGGAAGGTTACAGCGCCTTTGCCGTCGATGATCCGGTGGTCGTAGCTGAGCGAGATATACATCATCGGACGGATGACGACCTCGCCGTTGATCGCCATCGGGCGGTCCTGAATTTTCGCCATGCCGAGGATACCGGACTGTGGCGGGTTCAGGATGGGTGCGGTCATCAGCGAGCCGTAGACGCCACCGTTGGAGATGGTGAAGGTGCCGCCGGTCATGTCGCCCATGGTCAGCTTGCCGTCACGGGCCTTTTTGCCCATGGCGTTCACGGCCTTTTCGATCTCGGCGAAGGACATCGCGTCGGCGTCTTTGATCACCGGCACCACAAGGCCCGTGGGCGTGCCTGCGGCGACACCCATGTGGACGTAGTTCTTGTAGATGATGTCGGTGCCGTCGATCTCGGCGTTGACCTCGGGGATTTCTTTCAGCGCGTGGCAGCAGGCTTTGGTGAAGAAGGACATGAAGCCCATGCGGACGCCGTGTTTCTTTTCGAAATCAGCCTTGTAGGTGTTCCGCAGCTCCATGACCTCGGTCATGTCGACTTCGTTGAAGGTGGTCAGGATCGCGGCGGTGTTCTGCGCTTCCTTGAGGCGGCGCGCCATGGTCTGCTTGAGACGGGTCATCTTGACCCGCTCTTCGCGGGACGCGTCGTCAGGGGCAGAAGCGGCGCGCGGTGCGGCGGGCTTCGCTTCGGCTTTCGGCGCGGCGGAGGTGCCGGCGGCGACGGCCTTGGCCACGTCTTCCTTCATCACGCGGCCATCGCGGCCCGAGCCTGTCACCTGATCGCGGCTGATGCCCGCTTCGGCCATGGCTTTCTTGGCGGAAGGCGCGTCTTCGACGTCTTTGCCATCTGCGGCTTTGGTCTCAGGCGCGGCACCGGCGCCGGATTTGGCGTCTTCGCCTTTCGGGGCGGCAGCACCGGAACCGGAGGTCAGAACGGCCAGCGTAGCAGAGGCTTCAACTGTGCTACCTTCTTCGGCGAGGATCTCGGCCAATACGCCAGCGGCGGGCGAGGGCACTTCGACGCTGACTTTGTCGGTTTCCAACTCGCAGAGCATCTCGTCGGCTTCGACCTTGTCGCCGACTTTCTTGAACCAAGTGCTAACGGTCGCTTCGGTGACCGACTCGCCCAGTGTTGGCACTTTGACCTCGGTGGTTTCGCCCTCGCGGGCGGCCACATCGGCAGAGCCTGCGTCGATCGACTTGGGCGCATCGCCGCCACGGTCGGATTGAGAGGCAGCCTCGTCATCTTTGGTGGCTTCTTTGGCTTTGGGGGCCGCATCGCTGCCGCTGTCACCTTCGCTGACATTGGCCAGCAGGGCGTCGACGCCGACGGTGTCACCCTCTTGAGCAACAATCTCGCTCAGGGTGCCAGCTACGGGGCTGGGCACTTCGACGGTGACCTTGTCGGTTTCCAGTTCGCAGAGCATTTCATCTACCGCGACTGTATCGCCGGGTTTCTTGAACCATGTGGCAACGGTGGCTTCGGTGACGGATTCGCCCAGCGTGGGTACGCGTACTTCGCTTGTCATGGTCTTAGTTTCCTTTGATGGTCAGCGCCTCGTCGACGAGGGCGGCTTGTTGTGCTTTGTGCTGGCTGGCCAGACCCGTGGCGGGCGAGGCGGCGGTGGCGCGGCCCACATAGGAGGCGCGGCCATGTTTGGCGTCGATGCGGCCCAGAACCCATTCGATGTTGGGCTCGATAAAGGACCAGGCACCTTGGTTTTTAGGTTCTTCTTGGCACCAGATCATCTCGGCCCCTTTGAAACGCTCCAACTCTCTGACCGCGGATTGCGCGGGGAAGGGGTAGAACTGTTCGAACCGCAGGATGTAGACATCGTCGATGCCGCGGGCGTCACGCTCTTCCAGCAGGTCGTAATAGACCTTGCCTGAACACATCACCACGCGCTTGATCTTGTCATCCGCGACCAGTTTGGTGTCGGAGTTGCCGTGCTGCGCGTCATCCCACAACACCCGGTGGAAGCTGGAGCCGGTGGTGAATTCCTCGGCCTTGCTGACCGCAAGTTTGTGGCGCAGCAAGGATTTGGGTGTCATCAACATCAGCGGCTTGCGGTAGCTGCGGTGCAGCTGGCGGCGCAGGATGTGGAAGTAGTTGGCGGGCGTGGTGCAGTTCGCCACGATCCAGTTGTCGCCACCACACATGGTGAGGAAACGTTCCAGACGGGCGGAGGAGTGCTCTGGCCCCTGACCCTCATAGCCATGCGGCATCAGGCAAACGAGGCCGGACATACGCAGCCATTTGCTTTCACCGCTTGAGATAAACTGGTCGAACATGATCTGCGCACCGTTGGCGAAGTCACCAAACTGCGCTTCCCAGAGCGTCAGCGCATTGGGTTCGGCGAGGCTGTAGCCATACTCAAACCCCAGCACCGCATATTCGCTGAGCATGGAGTCGATGACCTCATACTCGGCCTGACCTTCGCGGATATGGTTCAGCGGGTAGTAGCGGTCTTCGTTGTCTTGATTGATAAAGGCCGAGTGCCGCTGGCTGAAGGTGCCGCGCGTGCTGTCTTGGCCTGACAGGCGCACTTTGTAGCCTTCGGTTTGGAGCGAGCCGAAGGCCAAAGCTTCGGCCGTGGCCCAGTCAAACCCTTCGCCGCTGTCGAACATCTGCTTTTTGGCTTCCATCAGACGACCGATCGTCTTGTGCAGCGGGAACCCATCAGGCGCAGTGGTCAGCGCCTTGCCAACCTGTTCCATCGTTTCGGGCGCGATGGCCGTCTTGCCGCGTTGGTAGGACTTTTTCTTTTTGTCCATGCCGGACCATTTGCCGTCCAGCCAATCGGCCTTGTTAGGGCGGTATTCTTTACCGGCCTCAAACTCTTCGCCCAGTTGTTTCTGGAACGCGGATTTCATGTCCTCGATCTCGCCCTCAGGGATCAGACCATCTTTGACCAAACGTTCGGTATAAAGGCTGAGCGTGGTCTTTTGCTTCTTGATGCTCTTGTACATCACCGGGTTGGTGAACATCGGCTCGTCGCCTTCGTTATGACCAAAGCGGCGGTAGCAGAAGATATCGATGACCACGTCCTTGTGGAACTTCTGGCGGAATTCGGTGGCCACGCGTGCGGCGTGAACGACCGCTTCGGGATCATCGCCGTTAACGTGGAAGATCGGTGCCTCGACCACCAGCGCGTTGTCAGTTGGGTAGGGCGAGGAGCGCGAGAAATGCGGCGCGGTGGTGAAACCGATCTGGTTGTTCACCACGATATGCATGGTACCGCCGGTCTTGTGACCCTTGAGGCCCGAAAGTGCGAAACATTCGGCCACAACACCTTGACCCGCGAAGGCCGCGTCGCCGTGCAGCAGGATCGGCATCACGGCGGTCCGGTCTTCGTCGTTCAGTTGGTCCTGCTTGGCGCGGACCTTGCCCAGTACGACGGGGTTCACTGCTTCGAGGTGGCTGGGGTTGGCGGTCAGCGACAGGTGGACGGAATTGCCGTCGAACTCGCGGTCAGAAGACGCGCCGAGGTGGTATTTCACATCGCCAGAGCCGTCGACATCTTCGGGTTTGAAGCTGCCGCCCTGAAATTCGTTAAAGATCGCCCGGTAGGGTTTTTGCATCACATTGGCGAGCACCGACAAGCGGCCCCGGTGGGGCATGCCGATCACGATGTCTTTGACGCCCAACTGGCCGCCGCGTTTGATGATCTGCTCCATCGCCGGGACAAGGCTTTCGCCGCCATCAAGACCGAAACGCTTGGTGCCCATGTATTTGACGTGCAGGAACTTCTCGAAACCTTCGGCTTCGACCAGCTTGCTCAGGATCGCCTTGCGGCCTTCCTTGGTAAATTGGATTTCCTTGCCGTAGCCCTCGATCCGCTCTTTCAGCCAACCGGCCTGCTCTGGGTCCGAGATATGCATGTATTGCAGCGCGAAGGTGCCACAGTAGGTCGAGCGCACGATGTCGACGATCTGCTTCATCGTGGCCACTTCGAGGCCCAGCACATTGTCGATAAAGATCGGACGATCCATGTCGGCATCAGTGAAGCCGTAGGATTTAGGGTCAAGCTCGGGTTGGTTGCCCATGTCGCGCATGCCAAGCGGGTCAAGCGAGGCAGCCAGATGGCCCCGGATGCGGTAGGCGCGGATCAACATCAACGCGCGGATACTGTCCAGTACGGCGCCGCGGATTTGATCGGTGGAAACTTCGACACCCTTCTCAGCGGCCTTGGCTTTGATCTTGTCGCCAGCGGATTTCGCCTCTTCGGGTTGGGGCCAAACACCGGTCAGCGCGCCCATGACTTCGCCTGCGGGGGCGGGGGGCCAATCGGGCCGCGCCCAAGAGGGGCCAGCGGCCTCTGCCTGTGCGGTCTCGGCGTCATCGCCCATCGCCGCGAAAAATTCCTGCCAAGCGTCGTCGACCGCATTGGGGTCGTTGGCATAGCGGGCGTACATGGCCTCAAGATACTCTGCGTTTTCGCCTTCCATGAAGGAGGAGGCGCGGAATTGTTCGTTGGCGGGTTGGTCGGTCATGAGAGTACCTCGTGTGGGTTGGGACCGTAGGCATAGGGTCGTGGGGTCTTGCGGCACCCCAAGAGGCACCGCAAGACCGGAGGGGCTTTAGCCCTTGTCGATCGCTTCTTTGACCGCTTCGCCCAGCGTCGCGGGGCTGTCTGCCACAACGATACCGGCAGCTTTCATCGCTTCGATTTTGCTCTCCGCGTCGCCTTTACCACCGGCGACAATCGCGCCTGCGTGGCCCATGCGGCGGCCGGGAGGGGCCGTGCGGCCTGCGATGAAACCAGCGGTCGGCTTCCAGCGGCCTTTTTTCTTCTCGTCGGCAAGGAACTGTGCCGCTTCCTCTTCGGCGGAGCCGCCGATTTCGCCGATCATGATGATCGACTGTGTTTCGGGGTCGGCAAGGAACATTTCCAGCACGTCGATATGCTCGGTCCCTTTGATCGGGTCGCCGCCGATGCCGACAGCAGAAGATTGGCCAAGGCCCATGTCGGTGGTCTGCTTGACCGCTTCATAGGTCAGCGTGCCCGAGCGCGATACAACGCCGACGGAGCCGCGGCGGTGGATGTGGCCCGGCATGATGCCGATTTTGCAGGCGTCAGGCGTGATGACACCGGGGCAGTTCGGGCCGATCAGGCGGGATTTGGAGCCTTCCAGCGCGCGGGCCACGCGTGCCATGTCGAGAACCGGGATGCCTTCGGTGATGCAGACGATCAGCTCCATCTCGGCGTCGATCGCCTCAAGGATCGAATCTGCCGCGAAGGGGGGCGGCACGTAGATCACCGAAGCATTCGCCTCGGTCACATGTTTGGCTTCGTGGACGGAGTTGAACACGGGCAGGTCAAGGTGCGTCTGACCGCCTTTGCCGGGCGTGACGCCGCCAACCATCTTGGTGCCATAGGCGATGGCCTGTTCGGTGTGGAACGTCCCCTGCGAGCCGGTCAGACCCTGACAGATGACTTTGGTGTTTTCGTTGACTAGTACGGCCATGATTTCTTCCTTGGTCGGTGATATTTAATCCCGGGGGCGGGCCCCGGGGGCGTCAGACGCGATGCGCCCGGTTGGTGGGATGCGCTGTGGTTGGCGGGGTGCCGGGCCACAGCAGGATAGCGGCGAGGAACATGACCGGGATGCCAAGCTCCCCGATCTCCTCGACGACAAAGGCAGTGCGTTCGGCATCGGCGGAAACCTCGATCCCCAACGGGGCAAGTTTCCGGGCGATGCCGTCGAGCAGTTTGTAAGCGACGGTGAAGCCGATCCCCAGCAGTAGCGCCCCAGCCCAAGCGCGGCCCTGAAAGAGGTCGGCCATAAAGGGGCGGGCGTGGCGCCATAGCATTAGCAGGATCGCAAAGACGATCAGCGCAAGGATCAGCGCGGCGATCAGCCGTCCGCCCAATGGTACATTGTCGCCGGTATATTGCCGCGCCTTGAACAGGCCACGGGTAAAGAGCGACTTGTCGAGGTCCAGTTCACGCGCGGCCATGACGGCCAGCACCAGTGGCAGATACCAGACCCGCAGCACCGCGCCGCGCAAAGTCCAGACCAGCACGGCGATGCATAGGATATAGCCCACAACCGAAAGGCTTTCGTAAAAGCCACCTTCGGCCAGCAAGCTATCTTGGGTGGCGACGGGCAGCGTGTTAACGGTGAACATCTGCATGGCAAAGGCCAGTACGAGCGTCAGCAAAAGGGTCCAACCGCTGAAGCGGGCGTGAGACGCGAGTGTCATATACCCTCCTTCCGCAGCAGGACTGAGATATTATCATCCACCGGCAGCGTAACAGTATTCACAAGCTGAGCAGTGAACCCGGCACGCGCAACCGTGTCGCGCAAGGTGGCGAGAGTAAAGTAATTGACGTGGTCAGGATGGCGGAAGCCACACCATTTCGCGCCGATCATCCGGCGGTTGAGCGAGCCGAAGTTGGGCACACGAATGAACAGGCGACCGCTGTCTTTCAGGGCACGGAACGCACCGCGCAACACCGACATAACGTCGGTTTCATGCTCTAGATAAGAGAACATCAAGATGCCGTCGAACTGCTGTTCGGGGAACTTCCAGATCGTCTGGGCCCCCGCTCCATGCAGACAATAGCCCCCCGCCGCCTGCATGTTCTGGTCAGCGATCCGGTGCAATTCGTTAGAAAGTTCAATGCCGTATGGGGTCATTGGCGGGGTCACGCGCCTGCCACCGCCACAGCCGATATCCAGCACATGCCCGTCATTGAACCAGTGCCGAAAGGAGTTGGTTTTGTCGCGGTACATTCGCAGTTTTTGGCGCAGCTTGCGGGCATAGGGGCTAAAGGCGGTGGACCCGCGCGAGGCCGTTTTCTTGGCTACATAGGTCTTTTCCCATGCGAATTCTTCTTGCAGCGCCTCATAGGCTGGCGGGTTGCGCAAGTAAGTCAGCCCGCAATTCTCGCAGGTGCCAATCAACCAAGGCGCGGGTGCGTAGTGCGGCAACGGCTTGGCTTCGGCGCAATCACAGGCCGGACAGCCGCGAAGGCAATCGCTTTGCAGAAGTGCGTTTGCGGTCATTGCGACACCGCCTTGGGCAAGCCAAGCCCATCGTAGAGCCGGTCCACCGCCATGAAAGTCTGCGCCTTACCGACCGCATTGCGCGTGCCGACATGGACGACGGCCACGCGACCACGCAGCAATTCACGGCCCTCAATCAGGGCGGTGCCGGGGGTGGCGTTATGTGTCTCGGGCAGGGGGATCGGATCACCAAAGACCGGAGGTGTCGCCATCTGTGTGCGCAGCGCAGTGATGGCAGCAGCGGTATGGTCGCCGTCAAAAGCCACTTCGCAGCGTCGCTCTACCCCGCGCGGGGCATCATTGGGGCGTGGCTCTAGGCTGTCGTCCCAGAAGGTGAGGGTGAATGATGCAGTATCGGCGTCCGTATTGGCGCGGGCCTGCGCCTTGGTCTGGCCCGCCTTGAAACACCAGTCGTTAAAGCTTGAGATTGCCACCTCTTCTGGCCCGCCAAAAGCGGGAGAGGCCAAAAGGCCCGTCAGAAGGAGGGATGGCATCAGCGACATCAGTAGAGACGCTCGTTATCATCAGCGAGGAAATCGAGCGCACGCAGGGTCAGCAGACCAGCACCCATCACCATCAAGCTGCGGCCAATAGAGCCGGTGAGGTTGGAGGGTAGGATCATCGCCAAACCGTCACGCGATTTACGCGCCGCGCGGGGCAGCCCCCGGTCGAGGCGTTTCTTGTTTTCAGGTTCGGGCAGACGCAAGGCGTCAGGATGCCATTGCCGGATCAAAAGCCCGGCCCCCAATAGCGCAATACCCGCGAGAACGGGAGAGGATTTAGGGGATTGATCCATGCTGACCTCGTTGCATCCTTGGGTTTGCGCGGCGTGGCTTCGTCGCATTTGCCCTTGCCGCAGCAGGGCGGCAAGAACGGGAATAACGGCCACCCCCATCGGCACAGGGGCCGAGCGGGAGTGGCCGGAAAAAGGGGTTTAGCCCTTAACCGCTTTCACGATTTTCTGAGCGCCGTCTTTCAGGTCGTCAGCGGCGATGACATCAAGACCGGAGTTGTTGATGATCGCTTTGCCTTCTTCGACGTTGGTGCCTTCGAGACGGACAACCAGTGGCACTTTCAGGCCGACTTCTTTCACCGCAGCGACAACGCCTTCGGCGATGACGTCACAGCGCATGATGCCGCCGAAGATGTTCACGAGGATGCCCTTGACGTTGTCATCGGAGGTGATGATTTTAAAGGCTTCGGTGACTTTCTCTTTGGTCGCACCGCCGCCCACGTCGAGGAAGTTGGCAGGCTCGGCACCGTAGAGCTTGATGATGTCCATGGTCGCCATCGCAAGACCCGCGCCGTTGACCATGCAGCCGATCTCACCGTCGAGCGCGATGTAGTTCAGGTCATACTTGGAGGCCTCGAGTTCCTTGGAGTCTTCCTCGGTCTCGTCGCGCAGGTTGGCGACGTCGGGCTGGCGGTACATTGCGTTGCCGTCAAAGCTGACTTTCGCGTCGAGCACTTTCAGATCGTTGCCGGGCATGACGATCAACGGGTTGATCTCCAGCATCTCCATGTCTTTGTCGAGGAAGGCTTGGTAAAGCTGACCCATCAGCTTGACGCACTGCTTGACAGCCGTGCCTTCGAGGCCCAGCGAAAACGCGACGCGGCGGCCATGGTAGGGCTGGTAGCCGGTGGCCGGATCGACGGAGAAGCTGAGGATTTTCTCAGGTGTCGCGTCGGCGACTTCTTCGATGTCCATGCCGCCTTCGGTGGAGCAGACAAAGGAGATACGGCTGGTCTGACGGTCGACCAGCAGGGCAAGGTACAACTCACGCTCAATGTCGGAGCCGTCTTCGATGTAGATGCGGTTAACCTGTTTGCCTGCGGGGCCGGTCTGGTGTGTCACCAGCGTCTTGCCCAGCATCTTTTTGGCTTCTTCTGCCGCTTCTTCCACGGATTTGGTCAGGCGCACGCCGCCCTTTTCGCCAGCACCGGCTTCTTTGAAGCTGCCTTTGCCGCGGCCACCTGCGTGGATCTGCGCTTTGACCACCCAAAGCGGGCCGTCCATCTCACCAGCGGCGGTCTTGGCGTCTTCGGCCTTGAGCACGACACGGCCGTCGGAGACAGGGGCGCCATAGCTGCGCAGGAGGGCTTTCGCCTGATATTCGTGGATGTTCATGAAAAACGGTCCCGTTTCTGTTCCAGTTGCCCCGTAGTATGGGGGTGACTCTCGTTCCTGTAAGGGTTTTTTCGGAGAAAGTCTGGTTTGACCAGCTAAAAATGTCATTTGTGATCACACGTCAAATGCGTGTGATCACAAATCTGCTCAGCCCGTCCGAATCGGCTGATTTTTGCTTGTATTAGGGGGGATAGGTGGCCCGACCGTCTGGTCGGGCCGATATTTCAGCGCGGCATGAGCGCCCAATAATCGAGGTCAAGAAGAACCTCTGAGCGGTATTTGCCTGCTTCATCGCGTAACTCAAAAGGGGTGCCCCCTTTGGTGGCCACCAGCCGCAGTCGGATCGCGCCGACGCCGGGGGCTGCTGTCTCGGCTTTGTCGAGGACTTCGGTCCACGCGCGGATCGTGTCGCCCGATAGGCAGGGGTTCGCATGGGCCCCACCGTTCAGCCCCACGATCATCTGCGCATTGGCCAATCCGTTGAACGACAGCGCCCGCGCCATTGAGATAACATGGCCGCCGTAGATCAACCGCGACCCATCGGGCCGTGCGGATGTGTCGAAATGCACTTTCGCGGTGTTCTGCCATAGGCGCGTGGCGATCATGTGCTCGGCTTCTTCAACCGTCACACCGTCCACGTGGTCGACCTTTTCGCCCACCTCATAGTCGCCCCAGCGGTGCGGCTCTCCGGCTTGGGCAAAGTCGTAGTCGGTAAAGTTCAGACCCTCGGGCAGTTTTAGCTGATCCGCGGTCAGGGCGTCGGGCAGGTCAGGCACGGTTGTCTGGGGCGCGGCAGCGTCCAGATCGCCTTTGCGCACCATCACCCAGCGGACGTATTCCAAGACCTTCTCGTTGTGTTGGTTCAGCCCGGTGGTGCGGACCCAGACCACACCAGTCTTGCCGTTGGAGTTTTGCTTGAGGCCGATGACTTCGCTTTCAGCGCGCAGCGTGTCACCGGGCCAGACGGGCGTTAGCCAGCGGCCTTGCGCATAGCCAAGGTTGGCCACCGCGTTGAGCGAAACATCGGGCACGGTTTTGCCAAAGACGATGTGAAAGGCGATCATATCGTCAAGCGGGCTGGCCTTTAGCCCGCAAGATTGGGCAAAGCTATCCGCCGAATAAAGCGCGTGACGCGCGGGATATAGCGCATGATAGAGTGCGCGTTCGCCCTCTCCAACCGTGCGGGGCACTGCGTGGTGCAGCACCTCGCCCAGTTGGTAATCCTCGAAAAAGCGGCCGCGATTGGTTTTACTCATCACTGTTCGCCCAGTTTGGTGTCGGGCGAATAGGTGCCGGGCGCGTCCTTTACCACGGCTTGGCCACAGCGCATGATCCCGGCTTTGTGGTCCCATGTCTGGGTCGGGGAGCCGTAAAGCTCCCAGCCTTTGTTCAGTGCATCAGTGACCTTGTGGCAAAAGGCGGACGTGTCTTCTTCGGAAAGGAAGCGGTAAACTTTCATGGGAGGCTCCGGATCAATTGGGAAAGGGGATAACGCCGAGCCATGTGTGAATGCCGGCGACGAGGACGAACATGATCGTAGAGATGACGATCAGGCGGATATAGGTCGGGCGGCCAGCGCGAGGCGGGGCGGTCCAAGCGGGGTCAGCGCGGTTAATCAAGATCACTTCGCTGACCGCCCAGCCCAGCATTGTGCCGAACAGCAGGATCGAGGCGAGATCACCGTTAACCAGCAGGTGCGCCGTGGCCCAGATTTTCACGGCCAGCAGTTGCGGGTGGCGGGTTTTATAGGCAGGCCATGCTTTGGCACCTTTGGCTGCACTTGAGCCGAAGGCCCAGAAGGCCAGCACCATCAGCAGGTTGTTGATGTGCGTGAGGAATGCAGGCGGATTCCAGACCGGGATGAACTCTGCGCTGCGGTAGCCCCAGATGATCAGCGCAAGCGCCACGATAAGCGCCAGCGCCACCGCGCCACGGCCAGCAGTGCCCATCTGCGCGCGGGGGCCGGGCATCAGGCGTTTAAACAGATGGGCGGCGATCCAAAGGATCAAACCGATGATAAGGATTGTCATGGCGAGGGCTCCGGGCTCATGGCTGCAATTGCATCCAGTTTTGCCAGTGTTTCGCGGGCCGTGGCAACATGGAGATTTTCGACGATCTTGCCATCGACCACGGCGACGCCTTGGCCTGCCGCCTGTGCCTCTTCGTATGCGTCGATCTGGCGGCGGGCGAGGGCGGCTTCCTCCTCCGATGGGGTGAAGGCGGCATTGGCGATGTCGAGCTGTGCCGGGTGGATCAGCGTCTTGCCGTCAAAGCCCATGTCGCGACCTTGGTCGCATTCGGCGCGCAGCCCGTCGTCATCCTTGAACGCGTTATACACCCCGTCGATGATCGCCACACCATGCGCCTTGGCGGCCAGCAAGCAAAGGCCAAGGCCGGTGATCAGCGGCAGGCGGTCGGGGCGGAAGCGGGTTTGCAGGTCTTTCGCCAGATCATTGGTGCCCATGACCATGGCCTGCAACTGGCGGTGTCCAGCGATGGCGGCGGCGTTGAGCATGGCGCCGGGGGTTTCCATCATCGCCCAGAGGGGGATGTCGCCGACGATCTCGGTCAGCGCTTCGAGGTCGGCAGGGGAGCCGACTTTGGGTAGCAGAATCGCATCGGGCTTCATCGCCGCGGCGGCGCGGGCGTCATCCGCCCCCCATTCGGTATCCAGCCCGTTGATCCGCACCACCCGCATCCGTGCGCCGTAGCCGCCTGTAGCAAGCGCCTCAGCCAAAGTTTCTCGTGCGGTGGCCTTCTCATCCGGGGAAACGGCATCTTCTAGGTCAAAAATCACCGCATCACAGGCCAAACCGCGTGCTTTGTCGAGCGCGCGAGGCTTGGAACCGGGGATATAGAGAACGGAACGCAGCGGGCGGGTTGTGGCGGTCATGTAGGGCTCCTTAGGCAGGGCGGCGCATCGGCCACCTAACATTGTTGCGTGCAGAGGGGCATTTTTGTGCGAAAACTTCAAGGCAAAACACGCCGCGGCGCAGCGAACGCTGTTGCGCGGCTGTTCCGGCCGGCGGGTTAACCACTCCTTCAGGCCTAGGGCGCAATTTGGTCCGCATCGCATCTGTCGAAACATCCCACCACAGCAGGTGCAGTCATTTCAACCTAGGCCGCCCACGGGCCGATGTGAGATAGAGCGCATCGCCAGTCCCAAGGGCCACGCCTTTTGATGCAGAGGTAGATGCCATGACACGTTTAATGAAGATCTTTCACCTTGCTGCGCTGACCGCCGCGTCGGCCTTGGTGCTTGCCACCACGACAGAAGCGCAGACGCGCGGCAATTGCGCCCCACGCGACCACGTTGTGCTGCGGCTGGCCGATGGATTCGGTGAAACGCGGCAGTCTATGGGGCTGGGCGGCGATAATGCGGTGGTCGAAGTCTTTGCCTCTAGCCAGACGGGAAGTTGGACGATCACGGTAACGGGCACCAACGGGATCACATGTCTGGTCGCGTCGGGGCAGGGGTTTGAGGAATTGGCCGAAGCGTTACCAGCCAAGGGTGAGGATGCGTAATACGTCTGACGGTTAAGTAAGGCGCGGGCGGCCAGTGGCCGCCTTTTTTGCGTTTTGGGCATGGCGGCTGGCGCTATTTATTTAAGCAGCGGTGGAACTGGATGAGGCCATTCGGGTTGTGGTTCCAGAAGAGCGAACAACACTCGCTCACTGGAAGGAGTACTACAATGAAACGTTTTTTGAGCACCACAGCCATCGTACTGACCATGTCCGGCGCAGCCTTTGCCGACGCGCATTCCGAAGGCTTTGGCAACGTCGCCGTTGAGCAGACAGACTTCCTTGCATCCGACCTGATCGGTATGCGGATTTATAACTCTGAAGCCGAAGTCGATGCCGCGACACCAGTCGCAGCCGACGCAGAGCAAGAGTGGGATGATATCGGTGAGATTAACGACATCATCGTGACCAAAGACGGTGACGTGACTGCCGTTATTCTTGGCATCGGTGGCTTCCTTGGCATGGGTGAACGCGACGTGTCCATCTCCATGGATAAGATCACCATCTTGAACGACGAAGACGGTGATCGTTTTCTCGTTGTGAACACCTCGAAAGAAATGCTGGAGCAGGCCCCTGAATTCGAACGCCCCATGGTGGACGGCGAAGAGATGGAAGGTGAAGCCATGGAAGGCGAGGCGATGACTGAGACTGACGACAACGTCACAGTCGTCGACGGCGCCGAAACCGAAACCGAGGAAATGGCCAACGAAGTAGAGGCCGAGACCGACGAAATGGCGCAGGACGCTGAGAACGCGGCCGAGAACGTTGAAGCCGAAACCGAAGAAATGGCCCATGAAGTAGAAGCCGAATCTGAGGAAATGGCGGAAGAAGCCGACACCATGATGGAAAACGCCGAAGCCGAGACAGAAGAAGCTGTCAACGAAGCTGACGCCAACACCACCGTAATCACTGGTGACGAAACCGTTGAGCGTGACATGCTGCCGCGCCCAGAAGTTGAGCGCGAAGGTTATGAAACCGCCGAAGCGGGCATGATCGAGCAGATGACTGCCGAAGACCTTGAAGGTTCCTATGTATATGGTGCCAATGATGAAACCGTAGGCGAAATCGACTCGCTGCTGCTTGGTGACGACGGCCAGATTGACCGTGTTGTCATCAACGTAGGCGGTTTCCTTGGTCTGGGCGAAAAGCCAGTGGCCGTGACATTTGATGAGCTGCAGGTTCTGAAAAACGTCGAAGGTGACGATGTGCGTATCTACATCGACAGCACCGAAGAGCGTCTGGAATCGCAACCCGAATACGAAGCTGAATAATATTCCGCTCTAAGTTTCAGCAATTGGCCGCCCTTTGGGGCGGCCTTTTTCGTGGTGAGGGCAGTGTTTAGCCGCTGCGTAATGCTGCAACTTGCACGGGACGGTGCATTTCGGTATCTCCGGCGCAAATGAAACCTCTGTCGGAGACATGACCATGGCCAGACCCAAAATCGCGCTTATTGGCGCGGGGCAAATCGGCGGCACTCTCGCCCATCTCGCAGCACTGAAAGAATTGGGCGATGTCGTCCTTTTTGACATTGCTGAGGGCACACCCGAGGGCAAAGCGCTCGACATCGCATCCTCTGGCCCATCGGGCAAGTTCGACGCGACCATGTCGGGCACGCAGGATTATGCGGATATCGCAGGCGCAGACGTTTGCATCGTCACCGCTGGCGTTGCACGCAAGCCGGGCATGAGCCGCGATGACCTGCTGGGCATCAACCTCAAGGTTATGAAATCTGTGGGCGAGGGCATTGCCAAGCACGCGCCCGACGCTTTCGTGATCTGCATCACCAACCCGCTTGATGCGATGGTTTGGGCGTTGCGTGAATTCTCTGGCCTTCCGCATGAGAAAGTCTGCGGCATGGCAGGTGTGCTTGATTCTGCGCGCTTCCGTCACTTCCTTGCATCCGAATTTAACGTCTCGATGAAAGACGTCACCGCCTTCGTTCTGGGCGGCCACGGTGACACGATGGTGCCACTGGTGCGCTACTCCACCGTTGCAGGCATCCCGCTGCCCGATCTGGTCAAGATGGGCTGGACCACACAGGACAAACTTGACGCGATCGTGCAACGTACCCGTGACGGCGGTGCCGAAATCGTTGGCCTCCTGAAGACCGGTTCGGCCTTCTACGCGCCTGCGACATCGGCTATTGAGATGGCAGAAAGCTATCTGAAAGACCAAAAGCGCGTGCTTCCTGCAGCGGCGCATGTCGATGGTGCCTATGGCCTCAACGGCTTTTACGTCGGCGTGCCTACAGTGATCGGTGCCGGTGGTATTGAGCGCGTGGTCGAGATTTCGATGAACAAAGACGAACAGACGATGTTCGACAACTCCGTCAACGCGGTCAAAGGTCTGGTCGAAGCCTGCAAAGGCATCGACGAGAGCCTCGCGTAAGCGCCAGAACATACCATTTGGAAAGCGCGTCCCTCACGGGGCGCGCTTTTTCGTTCCGAGGGGATGCTATATTTGTGATCACACGATAATCTGCTGTGATCACAAAAGCGGGCATGACCACATCAGTCTGTCATTTTTCCACCGAAACACCGGCCAAACCTCGCAGAATCCCAGCAGTTCCCCGTGACAGTCCTGTAAAAACCGCTATCAAGATGCAAAGCACAGGACAAAGCACAGGACAAAGGACCGCGCCATGGCCGATGTGAACCGGGGTAATCGCCCGCTTTCCCCGCATTTGACGATCTACCGCCCACAATTGACCTCTATGACGTCGATTCTCACCCGGATCACCGGCAACGCGATGTTGATCACCGCGCTGTTGATCGTGTGGTGGTTCCTCGCTGCGGCGACCTCGGCAGAGTATTTTGATACCGTGAACGGGATCATGACCAGCTGGTTCGGTGACCTGGTGTTCACCCTGTCGCTCTTGGGGCTGTGGTATCACACGCTGGCTGGCGTGCGTCACCTGATCTGGGACACGGGCCGCATGCTCGACGTGCCGACTGCTGAAAAGCTGGGCATCGCGGCACTGATCGGGTCGGTCGTGCTGACCATCCTGACCATCATCATCGTTTGAGGAGCGACACCATGGCATACATGACAGATCGCAAACGCGCCCGTGGCCTTGGCTCGGCGAAAACTGGCACCGCGCATTTCTGGGCGATGAAAGTGTCCTCGCTGGCGCTTTTGGTGCTGATCCCGCTGTTCGTCTTTACCTTCGGCAGTGCGCTTGGCGGGACATATGAAGAAATTCTCGCCTATTACGCGCGGCCATTCCCGGCCATCGTGGCGGCCTTGACGCTGATCGTGGGCTTTAAACACTTCAATGACGGCGTGCAGGTTCTGATCGAGGACTATGTCCACGGGCTGGCAAACAAGATCGCCCTCATCGTGATGACCATCATCAGCTACGGCGCAGCAGCGGTCGGCGTTTTCGCCATCGCCAAGCTCGCCCTGTAAACAATACGCCCAAACGGGAGACCGATTAAATGGCAGCATATGAATATGAAACCCACGAATATGACGTTGTCGTGGTGGGGGCAGGCGGTGCTGGTCTGCGCGCGACATTGGGCATGGCGGAGCAGGGGCTGCGCACGGCTTGTATCTCCAAGGTTTTCCCAACCCGCTCGCACACCGTAGCGGCGCAGGGTGGCATCGCGGCTTCCTTGAGCAACATGGGCCCCGACAACTGGCAGTGGCATATGTATGACACGGTCAAAGGCTCTGACTGGCTGGGCGACACGGATGCGATGGAATACCTCGCCCGCGAAGCGCCCAAGGCGGTTTACGAGCTTGAGCACTACGGTGTGCCCTTCTCGCGCACCGAAGAGGGCAAGATCTATCAGCGCCCCTTCGGCGGCCACACCACCGAATTCGGCGAAGGCCCGCCCGTGCAGCGCACCTGTGCCGCCGCCGACCGGACCGGCCACGCGATCCTGCACACGCTTTACGGTCAGTCGCTGAAGCAGAGCGCGGAGTTCTTCATCGAATATTTCGCCATCGACCTGATCATGTCGGACGACGGCGTTTGCCAAGGCGTGCTCTGCTGGAAGCTCGACGACGGCACCATGCACCTGTTCAGCGCCAAGATGGTGGTGCTGGCGACAGGCGGCTATGGCCGGGCCTATTTCTCGGCCACCTCGGCGCATACCTGCACCGGCGACGGTGGCGGCATGGCGGCCCGTGCGGGTCTGCCGTTGCAAGACATGGAATTCGTCCAGTTCCACCCCACCGGCATCTACGGTGCGGGCTGTCTGATCACCGAAGGCGCGCGCGGCGAGGGCGGGTACCTCACCAACTCCGAAGGCGAGCGTTTCATGGAACGCTACGCGCCGACGTACAAAGACCTCGCCTCGCGTGACGTTGTCTCGCGCTGCATGACGATGGAAATACGCGAAGGCCGTGGTGTGGGCGAAAACAAAGACCACATCCACCTGCACCTGAACCACCTGCCGCCCGAAACGCTGGACCTGCGCCTGCCGGGCATCTCGGAATCCGCGCGTATCTTTGCCGGTGTGGATCTCACGAAAGAGCCGATCCCGGTGCTGCCGACGGTGCACTACAACATGGGCGGCATCCCCACGAACTACTGGGGCGAAGTGCTGAACCCGACCGCCGACAACCCCGACGCCATCGCACCCGGCCTGATGGCAGTGGGCGAGGCGGGCTGTGCTTCGGTACACGGTGCGAACCGTCTGGGTTCGAACTCGCTGATCGACCTCGTGGTCTTTGGCCGCGCCGCCGCGATCCGCGCGGCCAAGATCGTCGACGCCGACAGCCCGGTGCCCGCGCCGAACCTCAAATCGGTGGAAAAGGCATTTGATCGTTTCGACGGTCTGCGCAATGCCAAGGGCGGCACGCCGACCTCGGAACTGCGCCTTGAGATGCAGAAAACCATGCAGGCCGATGCCGCCGTTTTCCGCACCGACAAGACGCTGGAAGAGGGCCGTGAGAAAATGATCGAAGTGGCCGACAAGCTGAACGATCTGCATGTCACCGACCGCAGTCTCGTGTGGAACTCTGATTTGATGGAGACGCTGGAGCTGACCAACCTGATGCCCAACGCCACCGCCACGATCACCGCCGCCGCCGCGCGCAAAGAAAGCCGTGGCGCGCACGCGCATGAGGACTACCCGGATCGGAACGACGACGAATGGCGCAAACACTCGCTGGCGTGGTTCGATGGCAATGACGCGAAACTCACCTACCGCGCCGTGCACCTCGATCCGCTGACCGACGAATCCGAAGGCGGCATCGACATGAAGAAGATCGCCCCCAAGGCACGGGTGTATTGATGGTTCGCACAGCACTCATCGCGGCCACGCTGTTCGCTCTTTCGGGCTGTGTTGAAGTTCAGCAGGCGGTGGATGACACCGCCCGCCAAACCTCAAAAGGCGTGGTGACCGAAGTTCTGGCCACCCGCTTTCCACAGGTGCCAAAACAGCTGATCACCCCCTTCACCGACTGCATCATCGACAATGCCGACGCGCTGGAACTGCGCGAATTGGCCCGCGCCACCGTGGTCGGCGTGGAAGACACAACAACGGGCACCGTGCGCACGATCCTGTCGCGCCCCGAGACCCGCACCTGCCTGCTGGCCGCCGCGCCTGCAGCTGGCATGACGCTTTAGGAGACGCACAATGGTTCAACTGACGCTTCCCAAAAACTCCCGCATGACCAGCGGCAAGACATGGCCCAAGCCAACAGGTGCCACCAACCTGCGCGAGTTCCACGTCTATCGCTGGAACCCCGATGACGGGAAGAACCCGGCGCTCGACACCTATTTCGTCGACATGGACGATTGCGGGCCGATGATTCTCGACGCGCTGATCAAGATCAAGAACGAGATCGACCCCACGCTGACCTTCCGCCGCTCCTGCCGCGAAGGCATCTGCGGCTCCTGCGCGATGAACATCGACGGGATCAACACGCTGGCCTGTACCTATGGCATGGAAGAGATCAACGGCGTGGTCAAAATCTACCCGCTGCCGCATATGCCGGTGGTCAAAGACCTGATTCCTGATCTGACCCACTTCTACGCCCAGCACGCCTCGATCCAGCCCTGGCTGGAAACCGAGACGCCTGAGCCGCGCAAAGAGTGGAAACAGTCGATCGACGACCGCGCCAAGCTCGACGGTCTTTACGAGTGCATCATGTGCGCCTGCTGCTCGACTTCCTGCCCCAGTTACTGGTGGAACGGCGACCGCTACCTCGGGCCGGCCGCCCTGCTGCACGCCTACCGCTGGATCATTGACAGCCGCGACGAGGCGACGGGCGAACGCCTGGATGACCTCGAAGACCCGTTCAAGCTCTACCGTTGCCACACGATCATGAACTGCGCCAAGACCTGCCCCAAGGGGCTGAACCCCGCAGAGGCGATCGCCAATATCAAGAAGCTGATGGTCGAACGGACCGTCTAAAGACAACAAGGCCCGGCCAAGCGCCGGGCCTTTGGTTTTCCCATGATCCTACCCTTTGTCATCATTATTGTCTTTGTGATCGTGCTGATCTTTGCCCGCCGCAATGCGCCCACGCGGGACTGCCGCTGGCGCGAAGACCGGGCAGGCGACAAGGGCGCTTTGCGCAAATACTACTGTGTCGCCTGCGGGGCCGAAGCCTACCGCGCAGAAGGGCCCCCCGACCGCTGCCTCAAAGGACTGGACACACCCCGTCTTTGATACCCCCAAACAGCAAAAAGGGGCGCGACTTTCACCGCTCCCCTTCATCCTTTTTCAAATACCGTCCGCCCTCTCAACGGGCGCAGGCATCACGCAAAAGCCGCCTCCAGCGCAATCTCTACCATATCGCCAAAACTCTTCTCACGATCCTCAGACGGCAGCGCCTCGCCTGTCTGCAAATGATCGCTGACCGTCAACACAGCCAGCGCCCGGCGCTTGTGACGCGCGGCCAGCGTGTAGAGTTCCGCCGCTTCCATCTCGACCCCTAAAATACCGTGGCGCACCATCTGCTCGTCCAGATCGGGGCGCTCAGCGTAGAACACGTCCGAGGAATAGATGCCGCCGACATGGGTCTTGGCGTCCAGCTTTTCCGCAGCGCTCACGGCTGCGCGCAATAGCCCCCAATCGGCGCAAGGTGCGTAATTCATCTCTCGGAAAATGCCCGAAGACGGCGAGGTGATGGTGCTGGCGGTCATAGCTATGATCACGTCACGAATGCCAACATGGCTTTGCATCCCGCCGCAGGACCCGATGCGGATCAAAGTCTGCGCGCCATATTCCGTCATCAGCTCATTGGCATAGATCGACAGGGATGGCATGCCCATGCCAGAGCCTTGGATGGTTACGCGATTGCCGCGCCATGTGCCGGTGAAACCCAGCATCCCGCGGACTTCGTTGACCAATTCGGCCCCCTCGAGAAAAGTCTCAGCCGCCCATTTTGCGCGGTAAGGATCGCCGGGCATCAATACGGTTTCGGCAATATCGCCGGGTTTGGCGCCAATATGGACGGTCATTTTTATCTCCTGATGTTTCGCGCATTTTGCCTGTGGGCGGTGCGGTTCACAAGGGGAGTGATGGATGACGTAAAGGCGGCACCTAGAGGGGCCGGGGTACCAATAAGTTAATTCACAAATGCGTTATTGCCACAAAAAAAGGCACCGGCGAAACCCAATTCGCGCGGTGCCCTACAATTCGCCGGGACGTTGATTAAAGCCGCATTGTTTCGGGATCGCTGCCTTTTTCTACCTGTGCGCGAAACCAATTCGGCTGACGGCCTTTGCCGGTCCAAGTCTGGGATGGGTTTTCCGGATTGGCAAATTGGGGTTTTGATTTCGGGCCGGCTGCCGCTTTGCGTGGTTTCTTAGCCTTTTTGGGTGCGGGTGCTTCTTCGGCCAAGTCATTGAGGGAAAAGCCATATTCCGCCGCAGCCTTTTGGGCCGCTTTGCGCGCAGCGCGGCGTTCGCGCGACTGCGCCGCCTGCAATGCCTTTTTGACATCCGACAGAAGTTTCTCCAGATCCTTGCGGCTCATGGATTTCAGGTCTTTTTCCATATCTGATTTTTCCTTTCCAGATTGTGCTGGTCAGGGCAATTATAGAGCTAATTCGCTAATTGCACGATATATTTTGTGTCAGACTACTCGGCGGCTACGGCAGCAGGGTCGGCGAGCGTAATGATATCATGCATAATCACGTTCAATTCGAAGTCTTTAGGCGTATATACCTGCGCTACCCCGGCGGCCCGCAGACGGGTTGCGTCGGCTTCTGGAATAATACCGCCGACAATTACCGGGACATGGTTCAACCCGGCCTCTGCCATGCGTTTCATAAGTTCTTCGACAAGTGGCACATGAGATCCCGAAAGGATCGACAGGCCGACAACATGGGCGTCTTCCGCTTTTGCGGCCTCGACGATTTCGGCAGGGGTCAGGCGGATGCCTTCATAGCTGATGTCCATGCCGCAATCGCGGGCGCGAACGGCGATCTGTTCGGCCCCGTTAGAGTGGCCATCAAGCCCCGGTTTGCCGACGAGGAACTTGAGCCTGCGGCCCAGACGGTCACTCACCGCATCTACTGCATCACGCAGATCATCCAACCCTTCGGTCTTGTTCGATTGGCCCGCGGAAACCCCTGTGGGGCCACGATATTCCCCATGTACCGCGCGCATCTGAGCGGCCCATTCACCGGTGGTTACGCCAGCCTTTGCGGCGGCGATTGAGGCGGGCATGATGTTTTCACCCTTCTCAGCCGCGAGGCGCAGATCGGCCAGCGCCTTTTTCACTGCATCGTCATTGCGGTCCGCGCGCCATGCTTCAAGCCGGGAAAGTTGATCGGCTTCTGCCCCCGGATCGGATTGCATGATATCGCCCGCGCCCGTCATCAGCGGAGAGGGCGCGCCTTGTTGCCATTTGTTTACTCCGACAACCACGGTTTCGCCGCTTTCAATTCGGCGCAGACGGTCGGCGTTACTTTCGACCAAACGACCCTTCATGTAATCAATCGCGGAAATAGCACCGCCCATCCCGTCCAAATTCGCCAATTCCGCGCGCGCGCCTTGTTTGAGCAATTCGACTTTGGCGTCGACCGCTGGGTTGCCGTCGAAAAGATCGTCGAATTCCAAAAGGTCGGTTTCATGGGCCATAATTTGCTGCATCCGCATTGACCATTGTTGGTCCCATGGGCGGGGTAGGCCGAGCGCTTCGTTCCATGCGGGCAATTGCACAGCGCGGGCACGGGCTTTTTTCGACAGGGTCACAGCCAGCATTTCAATGAGAATACGGTAGACGTTATTCTCGGGTTGTTGTTCGGTCAGCCCCAGTGAATTGACCTGCACCCCATAGCGGAAACGCCGGAATTTCGGGTCCTCAACGCCATAGCGCTCACGGCAGATTTCATCCCAAAGGTCTACGAAGGCACGCATTTTGCACATTTCGGTGACAAAGCGGATGCCTGCGTTCACGAAAAAGGAAATACGGCCCACCAATTGCGGGAAATCTTCCGCGGGGACACGGGGTTTCAGCGCATCCAACACGGCTGTCGCAGTGGCCAGCGCAAAGGCCAATTCCTGTTCAGGCGTCGCCCCGGCCTCTTGCAGGTGGTAGGAACAGACGTTCATCGGGTTCCATTTTGGCACATTGGTATAGCAGTATTCGGCCACATCCGCGATCATCCGCAGAGAAGGCGCGGGCGGGCAGATATAGGTGCCGCGGCTCAGGTATTCCTTGATCAGATCGTTTTGCACCGTGCCCTGCAGCGCGGTCACATCCGCGCCCTGCTCCTCGGCCACGGCGATATAAAGCGCCAGCAGCCACGGGGCCGTTGCGTTGATCGTCATTGAGGTGTTCATCTGCTCAAGCGGAATGCCGTCGAACAGCGCGCGCATGTCGCCGAGGTGGTTTACCGGCACGCCGACCTTGCCCACTTCTCCGCGGCTCAAGACGTGGTCGCTGTCATAGCCGGTCTGAGTCGGCAGATCGAAAGCGACCGAGAGGCCGGTCTGGCCGCGCTCTAGGTTCGAGCGGTAAAGCGCGTTGGAGGCGGCGGCGGTGGAATGGCCCGCATAGGTGCGAATGAGCCAGGGGCGGTCTTTCTGCGATTGGGTCATCGTGGCCTCTTGAATCTTGGTGGCAATAAAGTTGCGTTAGGATGTTGATAGGCGAAATAATATGCCTCTGTCAATTCGCTGCGTTGCGGCATCACCTGAGTCGCGGCAGTACGCGTGGAAACAGATAAATATTGTCCTCTCGGCCCCGCGCTGTAAGGGTTAACCCATGACGCAGACCGTGCAATTGCCCCTTTGGCTGTTCATCCTCATCGTGGTTTTCGCAGCCGTCACGGCGCTGAGCCATTTTCTGCTGCCCTCGGTGCGCTGGTTCTTTCGCCGGCGGCTTGAACGGGCGGTGGCGCGGCTGAACAAGCGGCTAACGCGGCCGATTGAGCCGTTCAAACTGGCGCGGCGGCATGACATGATTCAGCGGCTGATCTATGACCCCGAAGTCAGCCAAGAGATCGTTAATTACGCGCGCAGCAATGGCGTACCTGAAAACGTCGCGTTTCAAAAAGCCCGCGGTTACGCACATGAGATCGTACCCCGTTTCTCGACATTTGCCTATTTCAGCTTTGGCATCCGTCTGGCGCGGCTTTTGGCCAATTCGGTGTACCGGATCGAAACGGCTGCCAGCAACGAGGCGACATTCGCCGCCCTGCCACGCGATGCGACGGTTGTGTTTATCATGAACCACCGCTCGAACATGGATTACATGTTGGTGACCTACCTCGCTGCGCGGTCTTCGGCGCTGAGCTATGCGGTGGGGGAATGGGCGCGGGTCTGGCCGTTGAGCACGCTGATCCGGTCTATGGGTGCGTATTTTATCCGGCGGCGTTCGCGCGGGGCGCTCTATCGTAAGGTATTGGCGCGTTATGTGCAGATGGCCACGGCGGGTGGGGTAACGCAGGCGTTTTATCCCGAAGGGGGGCTGAGCCTGACCGGGGCTTTGCAGCCGCCGAAGGTGGGGTTGCTGTCCTATGTGGTTGAAGGCTTTGACCCCGAGGGCGACCGCGACATCATCTTTGTGCCCGTCGCGATTAACTATGACCGCGTGCTGGAAGACCGGGTTCTGATCGCCGCCGGGCAGCGTGGCGACCGTCGCTTCGGTGCACGGATCACGGTGGTTGTGGGCTTTGTTCTGCGCAAGATGTGGCGGCGAATGCGGGGGCATGACACGCGGTTCGGAACCGCTGCGGTGACCTTTGGCGATCCGCTGTCGTTACGGCGTACGGGTGCGGAGGTGCCGGTCTCCGAGCTTTCCGAGATGCTGATGGACCGGATCGCGCAGGCGATGCCGGTGCTGACCGTACCGTTGATCGCGCGGGTGATGCTGCAAGAAAATGCACCGCTGTCTGAGGCTGATCTGCTGGCGAAAGTGAACGCGACGTTGGAGCAGATGCCAATGCGCAACCGTGTTCCAAAGCCTGATGTCCTGCCTGATCGGGTCGCCCGCGCCACAGCGCGGCTTAAGAAACGTGGCGTCATTTCCGAAAGTAAGAATGGCCTGCAAATAGTAGCGGGGCAGGAGCCGGTTCTGGCTTTCTATGCTAATTCTATTGCACATTTTGCGCGTCCCGATGCTGCGTCCGCGGCAGAAATTGCTGCGGCTGCTGGGTCATAAAATTACAAACTAGACCCGTTTGGGGTTGCAATGTTGCGCGACCGATCATATCCCAAAGGAGAGCCGCGGCGATTCTGCAGTGCGGCACAGACGTTGTTGAGACCGCTACCGGCAGGAGGCCCAAATGGCACTGGATACGAAACACGCCGATTACGACGCCCCGCAAAAGGACCTCTATGAAGTGGGGGAGATGCCCCCCATGGGTCATGTCCCGAAACAGATGTATGCTTGGGCCATTCGGCGCGAGCGTCATGGTGATCCGGACAGTGCGATGCTGCAAGAAGTCGTCGAAGTGCCGGAACTCGATAGCCAAGACGTGCTGGTTTTGGTGATGGCGGCAGGCATCAACTACAACGGTGTCTGGGCCGCACGCGGCGTGCCGATCAGCCCTTTTGACGGTCACAATCAACCTTACCACATCGCAGGTTCTGATGCGTCGGGCATCGTCTGGGCGGTGGGCGATAAGGTCACGCGCTGGAAGGTCGGCGATGAGGTGGTGATCCACTGCAACCAAGACGATGGCGACGACGAAGAATGCAACGGCGGCGACCCGATGTATTCCCCCAGCCAACGGATCTGGGGCTATGAGACGCCAGATGGGTCATTCTCGCAGTTCACCCGCGTTCAAAGCCAGCAACTTATGCCGCGCCCAAAACATCTGACATGGGAAGAAAGCGCCTGCTACACGCTGACGCTGGCCACCGCCTACCGGATGCTCTTCGGGCATGAGCCGCATGACCTCAAGCCCGGTCAGAACGTTCTGGTCTGGGGCGCGAGCGGTGGCTTGGGCTCTTACGCGATCCAGTTAATCAATACGGCGGGGGCCAATGCGATTGGCGTCATCTCGGACGAAAGCAAACGCCAGTTTGTAATGGATCTGGGGGCCAAGGGCGTATTGAACCGCAAGGATTTCAAATGCTGGGGCCAGCTGCCGACGGTGAACACACCCGAATATAAGGAATGGTTCACCGAGACTCGCAAGTTCGGCAAGGCGATCTGGGACATCACGGGCAAGGGCGTGAACGTCGACATGGTGTTTGAACACCCCGGCGAGGCGACCTTCCCTGTTTCGACTTTCGTGGTAAAAAAAGGCGGCATGGTCGTGATCTGCGCGGGCACCTCTGGCTTCAACCTGACGTTCGACGTGCGCTATATGTGGATGCACCAAAAGCGTTTGCAGGGCAGCCACTTTGCCCACCTGAAACAGGCGAGCGCGGCCAACAAACTGATGATGGAACGCCGCCTTGATCCCTGCATGTCCGAGGTCTTTAGCTGGGCCGATTTGCCCGAGGCGCATATGAAGATGATGCGCAATGAGCATAAACCGGGCAACATGTCCGTCTTGGTGCAGGCCCCCACGACCGGCCTGCGCACGCTGGAAGACACGGTGGCGGCCCGCGACTAAGCCTGACCCGCTGATTGAGATATGACCCCCGTGGCTCCGGCTGCGGGGGTTTTTCGTTGTGGACGTAATGAAACAAGGACTTACGCAGGACGACCCCGCCATTTTAGCGGGGGTGAAATGTGCGGATGGCGCAGAATTTCTTACATGCTATGGTTGTATTAATCTGCTATTAACCAAAGCTGGGCGACCCTCATGCGAGATGATTGGATATTGGATGTATTGGCCGATTTAAGGGCTTTCGCCATGGCAAACCAACTGCCCCGCACAGCGGAACAGTTGGATGACACGGCTCTTATCGCTTTGGCTGAGATGTCTGTGCAACGCGAAAGGGCCATAGGCCAGACGCATGAGGATAAAGCCGCATCTGGAACAGATTTGGGAAAGGTTGGCTCAGGCTGACGGGCAGGCCGCGCTTGGGCAGGTAAGCGAAGCGTTGCGCGACCACTATGGCATATCGCACGTTGTCTATCATTGGATCGACACGGCGGGCGGCCAGTATGGCTGCGGCACCTATGGGCCGCTTTGGTCAGAACGTTATAAGAACCGAAATTATCTGCGCATCGACCCGGTGGTCAGCGGCTGCTATCGCCGGTTTGAGCCAGTGGATTGGAAAGACCTTGATTGGTCCTCTAGCGCGGCGCGAAAGTTTCGCTGCGATGCGTTGGATCATGGGCTGGGCAATCAAGGGTTTTCGGTGCCCATTCGGGGGCCACATGGGCAATTCGCGCTCTTTACCACAAATCACAGTTGTTCGGACGCGGTTTGGGCCGATTTCGCCGCGCGACATCGCCGTGATCTGATCTGGGCGGCGCATTGTTTTAACGAAAAGGCGCTGGCACTGGCATCCGATCGGAGGCCGGGGGCGGTGCAGGCGCTATCGCCGCGTGAGGTGGACGCGATGACGTTGCTTGCCGTGGGCTATAACCGTGCGCAGGTTGCCCAACGGCTGTCGATCTCGGAACACACGCTTCGTGCCTATGTTGAAAGTGCGCGGTTCAAACTGGGCGCATCGAACACCACTCATGCCGTCGCGCGGGCGCTCAGCCGGGGATTGATCGTGGTTTGACCAAGATATTTGCGCGGAATCTCAAGCGGGCAGGGCAAAGCCATCTGGCCCCCGGCGCGGGGCTCAATTAGGGTCGCCCAATGACATCTACCGCGCTCACCTACTCCGAAGACCAAGCCGCCGCCCATGACAAGGTGGCCGAGATGCTGCGCTCTGCGGGCATTGATCTGGACGATTCATTGCTGATGCCGCCTGCGGGCGGGCCGGATCAGGTGATGGCGGTGACCGGCAAGGCCGGATCGGGCAAAACGCTGCTGCTGGCCGAGCTGTATCGTGCCTTGGAAGCGGCGGGCGTCGACATTGTGTCGGGTGATTACGAATCGCGCAAGAAGCGCGAGAAACGCACGTTGGCGATCCTCGCGCCGACCAATAAGGCGGCGAGCGTTTTGCGTCTGCGCGGGGTGCCTGCGACGACGATCCACCGCATTCTTTACACGCCGGTTTACCACCCCGAATACGAGCGCATCGCGGAATGGCTGACCGGGAATGGCGAAAAGCCCGACATCGAAGGGCTGAGCGAAGTCGCGCTTGACCGGGCAGCGGCGTTTTTCGCGAACAACAAATCCGTCCCCGGTGCACTGGCGGCGGCAGGCTTGCGGGGCAGTGATTTCATCACAGGATGGAAACGCCGCGAGGACCCGCTGGATATCGGCTTTGTCGACGAAAGCTCGATGCTGGACGACAAGCAGTTCGAGGACCTGAAAGAGATCTTCCCGACGCTGCTGCTGTTCGGCGATCCGGCGCAGCTCGCGCCAGTGGGCCAGTCGGGCACGATGGTGTTTGAAAAGTTGCCCGAAAAGCGGGTGTTGAACCTTAACCGGATCCACCGACAGCAAGCCGACAACCCGATCCTTGATCTGGCCCATGCGCTGGCCGACCCGCAGCTTGAGTTTCATGACTTTGAGCGGATGATCGAAGACGCGGCACGCAAAGACGACCGCGTGGTCTGGGGCCAGCGGGTTGAGGTTGATCTGATGGCGCGCAGCCCCGTGCTGGTCTGGCGCAACGCCACGCGCATTCGGTTGATCAACGCCTTTCGCGCCGTGCATGGCGCCCCCGAAGATGCGCTGTTGGCGGGTGAGCCGCTGATCTGCGACGGAATCGAACTGCCGCTGAAGCACCGCAAGAAACGCCTCGACCTAGAAGCGCGCGGCCTGATCAAAGGCGCGCAGGTGGTCTATCTGGGCGAGGGGCGCAAGCCGGGGTTCAGCCGGTTGCACGTCATCGGTGCCGAAGACCCGCAGGTAAGTGCGGCCTCGATCGTTAAAATCGAAAAGCCGGATGAGGAAGAACCCTTTATCCCCTTCGCCGCGCGGATGGGGGCGACGTTCTTGCATGGCGCGGCGGTGACGATCCACAAGGCGCAGGGCAGCCAGTGGGAGAACGTGCAGGTCTTTGCGCCCGACCTTTACGCGGCCGCGCGGATGGGGCGTTCTGAGGCCGGGCAACCGCTGTGGAAACGGCTGGCCTATGTCGCCATCACCCGCGCGCAGGAGCGGCTGATCTGGGTGGTGCGCAACCGCCTTAGCAAACCATCCGGCCCGCTGCGCGTGGACGATCTGCGTGCGGCCCCGGCAGCCGCGCTGACGCTTGAGGCGACCGAGGATGGCGCGGCTTAGCGGCGCAGCAACCCGAAGACGGCAGATGCGCCCCAGCCCGCAGAAATGGCGATAAAGAGCGATAGCAACCCGTAGATAAACGCCTGCTCATGGGCGAGGTTGAACAGCCACCGCTCCATCCCGACTTTGCGCACGTCGATCACCGTCTCATATTGCGCCACCACATCGCCGCCACGGGTCAAGAAAATCCGCGTGTCATAGGCGCCTTCGGTGAGCGAGGCAGGCAGGGCCACGGCGGCGCGGAAGAGGGTTTGTTCGTCAACCTTCACACCATCTTCGATGACTTGGTAGAGGTTGGCGTCCTTGCGCACGCGGATCAGCGCATCGGTGAACTGGGTCGGGTCCGCGATCTCCATCGGGGCACCGACAGAGCGGATGGCGCGGGGGATGGAAATGCGGTGGCGCAGGTCTTCGATGCGTTTGAGCACTTCGGACAGCGGGCCAGAGGTGACCACGGCATAGAAACTCGGCGCGCGGTCGACCTCAACCGCGTCTACGTTCACCCAAATGCCAAAGCGCCGTTCCTTGCGCCGCACCATGATCGGGGTCGAGGGGCCAGAGACCGTCATGACCACTTCAAGCGGCGCGCCTTCGGGGATCGGCGTTTCACGTTTGACAGCGCCGTAAACGAGGATCTCGGACCCGTCGAAATTGGTGGTGATGGAGACTTCGGCTTGGCTGAGGCCCAGCACGATCTCTTCTTCCGCCGTGGCGGTGACGGCCGTGAGCAACAGGCCAGCGAATGCGAGAACTGCGCGGATCATTCTGCCGCCACCGGGCTGAGGGAGTAAAGCTCGGACGGCTCCAGCAGCAGATCAAGCGCCAGCTTACCGCAGACCGCCAGTACCAGCACCGCCAGCAAAATGCGCAACTGTTCGGCCTGCATCCGTACGCCGATCCGCGTGCCAACCTGCGCGCCTAACACCCCGCCGACCAGCAAAAGCACCGCCAGCACGATGTCGACCGTCTGGTTGGTGGTGGCGTGCAGCATGGTGGTGAAACCGGTCACGAAAATGATCTGCAACAGCGAGGTGCCGATCACCACTTTGGTGGGCATGCCGAGCAGATAGATCATCGCGGGCACCATGATAAAACCGCCGCCAACGCCCATGATGGCAGAGAGCATCCCGACCGCCGCGCCAACAAGCACCGGGGGGATCACCGAAATATAAAGCCCAGAGACACGGAAACGCATTTTAATTGGCAGGCCGTGGACCCAGTAGTGTTTCTTGCGCTGCACGCGCCCGCCCTTGCGGGTGCGGCGGATCGCGCGGAGCGATTCAAAGAACATCAGCCCGCCGATGATGCCCAGAAAAATCACGTAGCAAAGGGTCACCAGCAGATCGACCTGACCTAGCGATTTCAGGTAGTTAAAGATGAACATGCCGATGCCGGAGCCGATGAGGCCGCCCGCCAGCAATACCCAGCCCATTCGGAAATCCACCGTGCGCCGTTTGAGGTGCGCCAGCAGGGCCGAGAAGGAGGAGGCGACGATTTGATTGGTCGAGGTGGCCACGGCCACGGCGGGGGGGATGCCGACAAAGAACAACAGCGGCGTGATCAAAAATCCACCGCCGACGCCAAACATGCCCGATAGGATGCCCACAATTCCGCCCAACCCCAGAAGGAGGAAGGCGTTAACCGATACCTCGGCGATGGGCAGGTAGATTTGCATGATGTTTCCTAGCCCCGAACGGCCGCGCGTTTCAACAGAGCATATCGCTGTCGCGCGATTACTTTGCCTAGGTTGCGCCTCTCCGGCCCTCGGGTGCAAGGGCCGGAGAGGGGTGTCAGCGTTCTTTTACATAGGGCTCGCCGCCCGCGCGGGGTGGGATCGCCTTGCCGACGAAGCCCGCGAGGATCACCACGGTCATCAGATAGGGCAGCGCGCTCAATATCTGGCCCTGAACTTTGATGCCGATCACTGATTGGATCACGTCAGGCCGGGTTTCCAGCGCGCCGAATAGGCCAAAGAGCAGGGTGGCCCAAAGTGCGTACCAAGGCCGCCATTTGGCGAAGATCAACGCAGCCAGCGCGATAAAGCCACGACCCGCCGACATGTCTTTGACAAAGCCCGCCTGAAGCGCAGTGCTGAGGTACGCCCCTGCGACGCCACACAACAGGCCAGCAATGGCGACGGCAGCGTAGCGCAGACCGACGACCGAGACGCCAGCGGTGTCCACCGCAGCAGGGTTTTCACCCACCGCGCGCAGCCGCAGGCCAAAGCGGGTGCGGAACAGGATCCACCATGTCAGCGGCACGGCCAGGAAGGCGGCATAGACAAGGATCGAATGGCCCGAGATCAGCTCTTCGTAGAAGGGGCCGATGAAGGGCACGTCGGCCATGGCCTCGGCAAAGGGCAGGGTGATCGGCTCGAACCGGGCACCGCCGAAGAGCGACGGGGTTCGGCCCCCTTGAGCAAACCAGTCCTGCGCGATCAGCACGGTCATGCCAGCAGCGAGGAAGTTGATCGCCACGCCGGAGATCAGCTGATTGCCGCGAAAGGTGATCGAGGCGAGGCCATGCACGGCGCTGAGCGCCAGCGAGGAGGCGATGCCTGCCGCGAGTCCGATCCAGACCGAGCCGGTGATCGAGGCGAGCGCCGCCGAGAAGAAGGCCGCGGCCAGCATCTTGCCTTCAAGCCCGATGTCGAAGACCCCGGCGCGTTCAGAGAAAAGACCGGCAAGACAGGCCAGAAGCAGTGGCGTGGCCAGCCGCACAGTGCTGTCAAGCAATTGGATGAGCGTGATATAGTCCATAGGTCAGACCCGCTTTCTCAGGGGGGTATAGGGGCTCATTCCGCGCTCTCCGATTGGGCGCTGCGGGGGCCGGGCTTGGGCTCGCTGTCAGCGGAATTGGCTGGGGGGCCGGGGCGGCGGAACATCAGGAAAAGACGCTCCAGCGGCATCCGCACCATATTGTCGAGCGCGCCGGTAAAGAGGATCACCAGCGCTTGGATCACGACGATCAATTCGCGCGGGATTGAGGTCCAGAGCGCCAGTTCGGCGCCGCCTTGGTAAAGGAAACCGAAGAGCAGGGCAGCGAAGAAGACGCCCACGGGATGCGAGCGACCCATCAGCGCCACGGCGATACCGATGAAGCCTGCGCCTTCGGTCGCGTTCAGCACCAGACGCTCGCTTTCGCCCATGACGTTGTTGATCGCCATTAGCCCCGCCAGTGCGCCAGAGATGATCATCGTGACCATCGTGATGCGCACGGGCGAGATGCCCGCGTATTTGGCGGCAGGTTGCGAATGGCCATAGGCGCGAATTTCATAGCCAAGGCGCGTGCGCCAGATCAGCAGCCAAACCACGATACAGGCCGCAGCAGCGACGAGCAGCGAGATATTGGCAGGCGCGGATTTCGAGAAGGCGATGCCAAGCGGGGCGAGCAGTTCATGCAACGTCGGTAGATGCACCGCTTCGGGGAAGCGGGCGCTGGCTGGGTCCATGCTGCCGGGCGGGCGCATGACGTTGACCAACACATAGTTAAGCAGCGCCGCGGCGATGAAGTTGAACATGATCGTGGTGATCACGACGTGGCTGCCGCGTTTGGCTTGCAGCCAGCCGGGGATCGCAGCCCAGACGGCGCCGAACAGCCCGGCCATGACACCTGCGCCGATCAGCGCCAGCGTCCAGTGCGGCCATGGGATATAGAGCGCGGCAATGGCGACGCCCAAACCGCCCAGCATCGCCTGACCTTCGCCCCCGATGTTGAACAGCCGCGCGTGAAAGGCCACGGCAACGGCAAGCCCGGTGAAGATGAAGTTGGTCGCGTAATAAAGCGTATAACCCCAGCCATAGGTCGAGCCGAGCGCGCCTTTGACCATCAGCGTCACGGCGGCAATCGGGTCTTCGCCGATGGCAAGGATCACCAGCGCCGAGAGCAGGGCGGCCAATAGCAAAGAGATCAGCGGCACGAGGATCACCTCGGCCCATTTCGGCATCACGTCCATCTCAGACCTCCTTGCTGGCGTCGCCGCCGGCGCGGGCGAGATTGGCTTCGACCTCGGCCACGCTGTGTTCGTTCTCTGTGTCGGTGATGCCAGCCATCAAAAGCCCCAGTTCTTTCTCGTCGGTCTGATCGGCGGCGCGTTCGCCCATGATCTGCCCGTCAAACATCACCGCGATGCGGTCCGACAGGGCAAGGATTTCTTCGAGTTCGACCGAGACCAGCAGGATCGCCTTGCCCTGATCGCGCAGGGCGATGATCTGTTCGTGGATGAATTCAATCGCGCCAATGTCGACGCCGCGGGTGGGCTGACCGATCAGCAACAGGTCTGGGTTGCGCTCGATCTCGCGCGCGAGGACGATCTTCTGCTGGTTTCCGCCCGAAAAGTTCTTGGCGGCGAGCGTCGGATCGGGTGGGCGCACGTCAAAGCGGGCCATTTTGTCCTCGGCATCGGCGCGGATCGCGGCGTGGTCCATCAGCAGCCCGCTGTTGAAGCGGTCGTCGTGGTGGTAGCCGAAGACGTTGTTCTCCCAAGCCTGAAAATCCATGATCAGACCCTCGCGCTGGCGGTCTTCGGGCACATGGGCCACACCGCGAGCGCGGCGCGATTGGCCGTCGGATTTCTTGCCCGATAGGTCCAGCGGGGTGCCGTTCAACGTAACGCTGCCGGTGCCATCGGCATAGCCGCCCAGCACTTCGAGCAGTTCGGACTGGCCGTTGCCTGCGACGCCCGCAAGGCCCAGCACCTCACCGGCGCAGACTTGCAGATCAATGCCGCGCAGACGCTCAACGCCTTTGCCATCGACGACCCGCAGCCCTTTGACATCCAAAATGACATCGCCGGGCGTTGCAGGTTCTTTGTTGACGCGCAGCAAGACTTTACGCCCGACCATCAGCTCGGCCAGTTCCGGCGGCGAGGTCTCGGCAGTCTTCACGGTCGCGGTCATCTTGCCACGGCGCATGACCGACACGGTGTCGGTGATCTCCATGATCTCGCGCAGCTTGTGGGTGATGAGGATGATGGTTTTGCCCTCAGAGCGCAGGCGCCCGAGGATGCGGAAAAGCTGGTCGGCCTCGGCAGGGGTCAACACGCCGGTCGGCTCGTCCAAAATTAAAATATCGGCTTGTCGGTAAAGCGCTTTGAGGATTTCAACGCGCTGCTGCATGCCCACGCCGATATCTTGGATCAGCGCATCGGGGTCGACGTTGAGGCCGTAGTCTTCGGCAAGACTAATTAGGGACTTGCGCGCTTTGGAGAGCGACGGCTTTAACAAGCGGCCATCTTCGGCCCCCAGAATGATGTTTTCCAGAACGGTGAAGTTCTCGACCAGTTTGAAGTGCTGGAACACCATGCCGATGCCCGCCGCGATGGCGGCTTGGCTGTCGGGAATGTCGGTCTTTTTGCCACTGATGAAAATCTCACCGGCGTCGGCTTTGTAGAACCCATAAAGGATCGACATCAGCGTCGATTTGCCCGCGCCGTTTTCGCCGATAATCCCGTGGATCGTGCCGGGCATCACGCGGATCGAGATGTCTTTGTTGGCCTGCACCGGGCCAAAGGCTTTGGAGATGCCCTTAAGTTCAATCGCGGGAGCGGTATCGGTCATATCAAAAGGTCCTGCGGCCATTGCGGGTTTTGATCTGGGTTTGGCCCAATTCTTTCCGGGGCATGGCGTTCTCCGGTTCGGAAAGGGCCGCGCCGATGATACGGCGCGGCCCTAAGGGTTAGTTTGGTAAATTTAGGCTTAGAAGTCCAGCGCCGGGCAGCTGTCATTCTCGTAGTAGGAGACCACTTTGATCTCACCGTCGATGATCTTTTGGCGCGCTTCGTCGACTGCGGCTTGCATCTCTTCGGTGACAAGGTCCTTGTTGTGCTCGTCAACGGCAACGCCGACACCTTCTTCGGCAAGGCCGAGGGTCACGACTTCACCAACTTCGAGGTCTTCGCCCGCCATCATCGCGTCATAGACCGCGACATCGACACGTTTCAGCATCGAGGTCAGGACTTTGCCCGGGTGCAGGTGGTTTTGGTTGCTGTCCACGCCGATCGAAAGGATGCCTTCGTCAGCGGCGGTTTGCAGCACGCCCACGCCGGTGCCGCCTGCTGCGGCGTAAACCACGTCAGCGCCTTGGTTGATCTGGGCTTTGGTGATCTCGGAACCTTTTACCGGGTCGTTCCAAGCGGCGGGGGTGGTGCCTGTCATGTTGGCGATCACTTTGGCATCGGGGTTGGTTGCCATGACACCTTGGGCATAGCCGCAGCCGAAGTGGCGGATCAGCGGCACGTCCATGCCGCCGACAAAGCCGACGGTGTTCGACTCAGACGCCATCGCGGCCATCACGCCGACGAGGTAAGACCCTTCATGCTCGGCAAAGCTGACCTGACGGACGTTGGGGAGGTCGAGCCAGTTCACGTCAACCACGGCGAATTTCGTATCGGGGTAGTCGGGGGCGACGGTCGAGAGCGGATCTGCCATGGCGAAACCCATGGTGATGATCGGGTTGGCCCCGGATTCGGCAAAGCGGCGCAGGGCTTGCTCGCGCTGTGCTTCCGACTGCATCTCGATCTCGGCGAATTTGCCGCCGGTTTCTTCGGCCCAGCGCGTCGCGCCATTGAAGGCCGCTTCGTTAAAGCTTTTGTCGAATTTGCCGCCAAGGTCAAAGATCAGCGCGGGTTCGGCCAGCGCGGCGCCCGATGTCAGGGCCATGCCTGCGGCTGCGCCGAGGAATTTTGTCATGAGGGTCATTTATCGTCTCCCGGTTGTGGTGCCGGGCGGTCTGGCAAATGCTGCCGCCACGGCGTTTGTGGATCATTCGATCAGGTGCAATTTAGGGCGCAGGCGGGGGGTGGGGTCAACCGCTTTTTGCGGTCAACGCTGCGGGATCGCCACAGTGACCATGGGTCAAGTCGTGCCGCAGAATGCAGGCATCGACGGCAGGGGCATCAATGCGTGCGTAATAGGCACGGCGGGTTGCGATGTGGGCGAAGTTTTCACCGGCATAGAGGGCGCGGGCAGGGCGGTTATCGGCTGCGACCTCTAGAAAGGCGCTGGCGCAGTCTGCGGGCAGGGCGGTCAGCCAATCGCGCAGCAACGCGCGGGCAATGCCTTGGCGTTGGCAGCCGGGATCGACCGCGAGGGTCAGTAACTCAGATTCGCCCGCGATGGTGCGGGTCAGGGCAAAGCCGCCGGGACGGGTGAAAAGCTGCACGAAGGGGCCATTGAGCAGGCTTGCGAACTCCGCCTCCTGCCACGGCCTGTCATGGGTAAAGGCGGCAGCGTGAATGGCGGCAAGCTCTGCCGCTGTCACGGCAGCAGCACCGGCGCGGCATCGCGTGCGGGCGCTGCATCGGCGGGGCGCAGGTAAAGCGGCGCGGGGCGTGGTGGGGCGCTGGCATAGCGGCGGGCCGTGATGCGGGCGATGGCTTCGGCCACCGGCATCGCGGGAGGCTTTCCGCCTTCACCGATCAGCGGGCCGGTGAAGGCTGGAAGGGCGGCGGCGTCATAGAGCGCGGGAGTAGAAAGGTCGGGGTTGTCAAAGCCTTGGAGGAAAACCTGATCGCGGCGGGCATCCACCGCACAGGCGCAGGGGCCGGTATGGCCTGCTCGCAATGCGTCAAAGGCATCGACCCCAACCGCCGGAATGCCAAGGCCAAGCGCCAGCCCACGGGCGGCGGAGACGGCAATGCGGATGCCAGTGAAATTGCCCGGTCCGATGCCGACGCCAAGCGCGGTGAGATCGGCATAGGCCACATTGGCCTCATCCAGCAGCTCTTCGCAGAGTACGAGTAGCCGTTCGGCTTGGCCCTTGGTCATCGGCTCGACGAGCGCCGCCAGCACCCGGTCGCCCGACAGCAAAGCGGCCGCGCAATGCGCGGCCGACGTGTCGAAGGCCAGAATCAGCGGCCCGCTTGCGCTATGCTCAGGCAACCGGACGAACCTCTGTCACCTCGGGGATGTAGTGGCGCAGCAGGTTTTCGATGCCCATTTTCAGCGTCAGCGTGGACGAGGGGCACCCGGCGCAGGCACCTTGCATGTGCAGATAGACAACGCCGCGCTCAAAGCCGTGGAAGGTGATGTCGCCGCCATCTTGGGCCACGGCGGGGCGCACCCGGCTGTCTAGCAACTCTTTGATCTGGCCGACGATTTCACCATCTTCGCCGTCATGCGCGGCATGGCCGGAGGTGGGCTGGTGGTCAGAGGCCATGACCGGCTCACCGGATTGGAAATGCTCCATGATCGCGCCCAGCAGGGCGGGCTTCACATGGTCCCATTCCACGGCGTCTTGTTTGGTCACAGTAACGAAATCGGTGCCGAAGAACACGCCCGTCACACCCTCAACGGCAAAGAGCCGTTGGGCCAGCGGCGATGTCGCCCCGGCATCGGGGGTCGGGAAATCAGCGGTGCCCATTTCCAGCACGGTCTGACCCGGCAGGAACTTGAGCGTTGCGGGGTTCGGAGTGGATTCGGTCTGGATGAACATGGGATTTACCTCGCTTTCGGCGTGGGTCTGATATGCGCCCGCTTGGGCTACAAGTCAAGGTTTAGAACGGTTCTAAATTGAAAGCGGCTGAGTCGGGCTACAGGAGCGTTTAGGTGATCGCTTCGAGCCGTTCCTTGCTAAGATCACCGGGCACGATGGTAATCGGCACCGGCAGATCGCCCGCGGAACGCGACAATTGCGTCACCAAAGGGCCGGGGCCTTTCTTGCGGTCGCCACTGGCGCCCAGCACCAGAACACCAATGTCTGGATCGTCAGAGAGTTGTTGAATGATCTCATCCGTCGGTTCGCCCTCGCGGATGATCAGTTCGGGATCAACACCCTGTTTGTCACGCATCCATTTGGCGAAAACCTCGAAATGCACCTCGATCCGTTCGCGGGCCTCTTCGCGCATCAGGTCGCCGACGCCGATCCAGTGGTTGAACTCCTCGGGTGGGATCACCGACAGGACGGCCACGCCGCCCCCCGTGCGGGCCGCGCGCAACGCGGCAAAGCGCATGGCATTCAGACATTCAGTGCTATCGTCCAGCACCACTAGGAATTTCCGCATCAAACCCTCCCTCTGCGCCATGCTTCGGCGCGGTACGATCATGGCGCGAGCGGGCGGCGCTGGCAATTGCTTTCGCGTGCCGCTGCCGCCCCGGCCTTTAGCTTCGCTGGCTGGCGGCCCAATCCCAATACATTTCACGCACTTGGCGCGTGACCTTATTTTGGTTCGGTCCCGTGCCATATTGCGTGTCGTCAAAGGCGCTGACGGGGGTGACCTTCATCATATTGCCCGACAGGAAGACCTCATCAGCAGCATGGAAATCGTCAAAGCTGAGGACGGTTTCATGCACCTTCATGCCGGCGTCGCGCATGTTCGACATATGCCGCGCACGGGTGATCCCGGCAAGGAACGTGCCATTGGGAATGGGGGTAAAGACCTCGCCATCCTTAACCATAAAGACATTGGCGCTGGCGCTTTCGGCGACATTGCCCATGGCATCGGCCACCAGCGCGTTGCCGAAACCTTTGGACCGAGCCTCGACCATCATGCGGGCGTTGTTGGGGTACAGGCAGCCCGCCTTGGCGTTGACGACGTTGTCCTCCAATACCGGACGGCGGAAGCGGGTGCGGGTGAGGGTGGTTGCGGCTTCGGGCGGGGCCATGGGGATCGCCTCAAGGCTGATCGCAAACCCGGTGGCGCCTTTCAGTGGCACGATGCCCAGCTCATCGCCAGCCAGCGCCCAATACATCGGACGGATATAGACCGCCTGATCGCGGGAATAGCTTTTCAGCCCCTCGCGGCACATCTCGATCATGTCCTCGGTCTCGACCGTTGGGGTGATCATCAGCGCCTTAGCAGAGCGGTTGATCCGGGCGCAATGTGCCTCCAGATCGGGGGCGAGCCCGTCAAACAGCCGCGCCCCGTCAAAGACGGTGGTGCCCAGCCATGCGCCGTGGTCCGCTGCCTTGATGGTAGGCAAATCGCCGTCGTGCCATGCGCCGTTGAAATAGGTTTTGATGTCTGTGCCGGTGGCCATGTGACGATCCTTAGGAATTGCTGCGGTATATGCCCTCGGGCAGGTTTAAGGCCGCTGTCAGATCGCGCAATTGCGCGGGGGACAGGGTGATCTTGGCCACACGATCTGTGCGCGCGTCCCATTGCTCGATCGTGATCTCCTCTGCAAAGGCAGAGACGGTCACGTCCTCGCGCAGGGGGGCGTTGGATTCGTCGATCAGGGTGATGACGGTGGCGTCGAATTCATGCTCAATGGTAAACATGAGGGCACATTAGGCTTTGTGCTCGCGAGCGCAAGACAGGCTTTTGCGGCCAAGCGCAAGACAGGCTTTGTGCTCGTGCGCGCAAGACAGACTTTGTGCGGATAAGCGCAAGGTCAGGTTCGGTGGGGCGTCAAAGCTCTGTGAACAGGGGTGGCAGCGACGACCTGTCATGATAGGTACAAGTTTGGAAAACCCGAGCGAGGACCTGTCGTGAGATTTATGAATGCCCTTGGCGCATTTGGCGTCATTGCCCTGCTTTCGGCCTGTGGCGTGGCACCTATCCAGACAGGGCCGATCCCTTCAGGCACGCCCAGCACGACGGGCTCTCAGTTGACTGCCGACGCTGCCGCACGCAGTTTTGTGCAGGTGGTCCGTACAGTTGAACCGGTGGCCGAGCGTGAGTGCCGTAACCGGACGTCGGGGATGAATTGCGATTTCAATATCGTGGTCGATGACCGCCCCGGCCAGCCCGCGAACGCCTTTCAGACGCTGGACGAAAACGGCCGTCCCATCGTTGCTTTCACCTTGGCGTTGATCGCAGATGCGCGCAACGAGGACGAGCTTGCCTTTGTTCTGGGCCATGAGACCGCGCATCACATCGCAGGCCACATTGCCCGTCAGCAGCAGAACGCCATGGCAGGCGCGGTGATCTTTGCCGGGATCGCCACGCTGAGCGGCGGCGACGCAACCGCCGTGCGCACGGCGCAGGAGTTGGGTGCAGAGGTCGGTGCACGGCGGTATTCGAAAGACTTTGAGCTAGAGGCCGACGCCCTTGGCACGATCATCACCGCGCGGGCCGGATACAACCCGCTGCGCGGGGCCGAGTTCTTTACCCGCATCCCTGATCCGGGTGATCGTTTCCTTGGCACGCATCCGCCCAACAGTTCCCGAATCGACATCGTTCGGCGCACCATGGCGGGGCTGTGACGGTTTGCGAAAGCTAGGCCAAGTGCTGAACGACCGCGGGTCGAAATACGCGGTGTCGGGCTGCCCCGCGCGCGACCGGACCGAGGTTGACGCGGCGCTGAAAGACCTCAAGCGCGACAAATCCTACGCCAAGGCCACCCATAACACTTGGGCGGTGCTGCTGTCAGACGGCGGCCCGTTGAAGGGTGATGATGGCGAGTCCGGTGCCGGAATGGTGATCGTGCGGATGCTGGAGCGCGAAGGGCTGGAGGATCATCTGATCGTGGTGACGCGCTGGTATGGCGGGAAACACCTTGGCGGCGACCGTTTTCGTCATGTCCAGACCTGCGTGCGGGCCTATCTGGGTGAACTCGCGGCCTAAAGGCTCAGCGCTATCGCGGCAAAGAAACAGGCCGTGGCGATCAACACAAAGACATGCCAAACCGCGTTTTGATAGCGCATGCCAGGGTGGGCATAGATCAGCGTACCCGCCGAATAAGTAAGGCCGCCGACCGCCACCAGCGACAGTGCGGCCCCGGGCAGATTGTGCCACATCGGATAGATCAGCAGGACGGAAAGCCAGCCCATCCCGAGGTAGAGCGCCAGTGATCCACGTGCATCAATGCGCCAGAACCAGAGCTTGGCCACTGCGCCGATCACAGCCAACGCCCAGACCACGCCGAGTATGCCGTAAGCAAAGCCCGATCCGATCACCATGACCAGCGGCGTATAGGTGCCCGCAATCTTGAAATAGATCGCCGCATGATCGACACGGCCTAAAAATGCGCGGCTGCGGTCGAAGGGCAGCAGGTGATAGACGGCAGAGGCGGTGAAAGAGGCGAGGATGCAGGCGGCGTAGATCGCCGTGGCGGTCAACTGCCCCTCTTGTCCGGCGGCATGGATCATCAGCAGGATGCTGGCGGGAATGGCGAATCCGAGGCTGAGCACATGCACGGTGCCGTCAGCTAAAGTTTCAGCGATGGAGGTCGGATAGCTCATAATGGAAAGCTAGCAGCGAAGCGCTTCGCTGCCATAGGTGACGAAGCGTAAACTGCGCCGACACGGCAAGTCAGCGCGGTTTGTTGCCGTCGATCCAACGCGACATCAGGGTCTTGTCGCGAAAACATTCCTGCGGCACGTCACGGCGTTTCAAGCGCGCGATGCGTTCGGCAAAGGCGACCTGTTTGGCCGAGGGGTAGGCGGCAAACGGCCCCTCCAGCGCCTGCGGCCTATGGGCGTCGATCCATTCCGAAACCGCTGCGCGGTCTGCTTCGATCCCATCGGGAAGGTCATCCCCGGTTCTTTTGGCAAGGGAGCGGGCGTATTGCATCTGTTTTTCGGTCGCGGGCATGCGGCGGTCGGCCTGTTTGGGCTGTGCACTGTCGCTGCCGCGCGGCGGGCGACCCTGTTGGTCAGGGTCGAAGATGCCGGGAAACTGAGGTTGAAAAGACATGTGGTCATTCCTCTGCTACTGCGTTCTACATATAGAACGGAAAGGGAACACTTTCAAGTCTCTCCGTATTTTCGCCCTTTCTTGAAGGTATATCTAGTGTTAGGGTGTTTTTGTTCCACAATATCGGCGAATTTCTTAGCCTAGTGCAACCTTGTGGCGGCCTCGGCGATGAGGTCTGCTGCCCTGCGCATTCGGGCGGGCAAGGGGCGTCTGCGACGCGAAGCGAGCCAAAGGTCATGCCAGCGCCGCTTGGGCAGCGGCAGCAGCCGAAGCTGGTCTTTCGCGGCAAAAGTCTCGACCCCGCTGCGGGGTAAGAGAGTATAGCCCAACCCCCGCGCGACCGCTGCCGGGATTTGGCCGATCTGGTTCACGTACCCCCGCAGGCGTATACGGTCGGCCCCCGGATAACTGTCGGGGAAATTCAACTGCAACAGGTCATCGGCATAGGCAAAGCCATCGGGGTGCGCGATGAAACCGCGCGCTTCGAGGTCAGTGAAACTCTCTATATCTTCCAATGCATTAACCGGCAGGATGAGGCAAAGTTCCTCCCGCCCCAAGTGCTGCGCTTCCAGCCGCGCGTGGGCGGGATCATCGGCCAGCACACCGAGATCGAACCGTCCATCCAGCAGCCCGGTGCGGATCGTGGCCTGCGGTGCGGCCTCGAGATGCAGGGTAAGGTCCGGCGCTTGGGTCATCCAATCCAGCAGCAGCGGCTGGAGCAGCATGGCGAAACTGCCGGAACAAGCGATATGCACCGCACCGCGATCAGGCAGGTCTGTGGCAATCCGTTCGCGCAGAAGTTGCTCTTCGCGGCGGCGGGCAAGGCCGGTTTCGAACAGCGCTTCGCCCGCCGGGGTCAGGGTAAAACTTTTTCCCTCCCGTGCGATCAGCGGTTGGTCCAGTTGATCCTCAAGCTTGCGCAGATGTTGCGACACGCCGGGCTGGGTCATGTTCAGCCGCTCCGCTGTGCGGGTGAAATGACCCGTTTCGCAGAGGGTAGTGAAGGTCTCAAGCCACGTGGCGTTTAGCATGGGAAACGTTTCATTATGATTTATATGAAATTTGATAATTTCATATATGGGGTGCGCCTGTCTATCTCAACCTCAACGCAAACAGGAGAACGCATATGACCACCCCCCGTACCTTTTCCCACATCGGCCTATCCGTGCCGGACCTCGACGCTGCCGTGAAGTTTTACTCGGAAGTTCTGGGCTTTTACGTCGTGATGCAGCCCACTGAAGCGGTAGAAGAAGATACAGCCATCGGCGTGATGTGCACCGATGTCTTCGGCCCCGGCTGGGGTTCGTTGCGCATCGCTCATTTGGCGACTGCGGACGGCATCGGGATCGAAATCTTTGAATTCCCCGGCAATTACGCCCCCGAGGAGAAGCTAGAGCACAAGCGCCACGGCACCTTCCATTTCGCCATCCAAGACCCGGATGTCGAAGGGTTGTTGGAGCGGATCGTCGCAGCGGGCGGCAAGCAGCGGATGCCGGTGCGGGAATATTTCCCGGGCGAGAAACCATACCGCATGGTCTATGTCGAAGACCCCTTTGGCATCGTGTTCGAGCTTTACAGCCACAGCTATGAGCTGACCTATTCGGCGGGCGCTTACGTCTAAGGCAGCCCTTGGGGGCGTTAGGTGATCTGACGTCCCCAAAGATCGTATTCGTCGGCCTCTTCGACTTCGACGGTGACGATATCGCCGACTTTGAGGTTCTGGAAATCCTCGTCGATAAAAAGGTTGCCGTCGATCTCAGGTGCGTCGGCCTTGGTGCGGCAGGTGGCGGCGTCTGCGTCGATCTCGTCGACGATCACATCCATGCGCTTGCCGACCTTGGCGGCGAGCTTGGCCTCGGAAATGGCCTGCGCCTTTTCCATGAAGCGGTCCCAGCGGTCTTGCTTGACCTCTGGCGCGACATGGTCGGGCAGGGTGTTTGATCGCGCGCCTTCAACGTTTTCGTATTGAAAGCAGCCGACACGGTCGAGCTGTGCCTCGTCCAGCCAATCGAGCAGGGTCTGGAACTCGGCCTCAGTCTCCCCCGGATAGCCGACGATGAAGGTCGAGCGCAGGGTGATGTCGGGGCAGGTGTCGCGCCATGCGGCGATCTCATCCAGCGTCTTGGACGCCGCCGCGGGCCGGGCCATGCGTTTCAGCACGTCCGGGTGGGCGTGTTGGAAGGGGATGTCGAGGTAGGGCAGCACCAGACCTTCGGCCATGAGTGGGATCAGTTTGCGCACATGGGGGTAGGGGTAGACGTAGTGCAGCCGCACCCATGCGCCCAAGCTGCCAAGATCGCGCGCCAGATCGGTGATATGCGCCCGGTGGCTGCGATCTTCGGCGTGTTTGATGTCGACCCCGTAGGCCGATGTGTCTTGGCTGATGACCAGCAGTTCCTTCACGCCATTGTCGACGAGCCGCTCGGCCTCGCGCATCACCGCATGGGCGGGGCGCGACTGAAGGCGGCCGCGCATGTCGGGGATGATGCAGAACTTGCACTTGTGGTTACAGCCCTCGGAGATCTTGAGGTAGCTATAGTGCCGCGGGGTGAGCGAGACCTGTTGCGCGGGCAGCAGATCGATGAAGGGATCGGGGCTGGGCGGCACCGCGCCATGCACCGCGTCAAGCACCTGTTCGTATTGATGCGGGCCGGTCACGGCGAGGATCTTGGGGTGGTGTTCGCGGATGTAATCCGGTTCGGCCCCCAGACAGCCGGTGACGATCACCTTACCGTTCTCGGTCAGCGCTTCGCCAATGGCGTCGAGGCTCTCGGCCTTTGCGCTGTCCAAGAACCCGCAGGTGTTCACGATCACCGCATCGGCCCCGGCGTAATCAGGCGAGACGCCATAGCCCTCGGCGCGCAACCGCGTCAGAATGCGTTCAGAATCCACCAGCGCCTTGGGGCAGCCAAGGCTGACCATGCCGATTGTGGGCTGGCCGGGGCGGGCGGGGTTGCTGATCTTCGCCTGCGGGGCGAGGTCGGGGCGCAGATTGGGTGGGTTTGTGCTCATGCATTGCGCTATAAGGCATGCAAGTGAGCGGGGAAAGAGCCGCCGGGCAGGAGGAGAGAGCCATGAGATGGATTATACGCGGTATCGGCGCGCTGTTGCTGATTGTTGTGATTATGCTGGGTGCGCTGTTCTTGCTGCCAGGCGAACGGATCGCGCGGATCGCCAGTGACCAACTCAGCCGGCTGACCGGGCGCGAGGTGTCGATCACTGGCGATGTGGGTGTAACGCTCTGGCCGGTGCTGGGGGTCACAGCAGGCGGGCTTGAGGTCGGCAATGCCGATTGGACCGACAAGGGCGCGATGCTGACGGCGGCGAATGCGGCGATTGGGGTGGATGCGGGCGCGCTGCTGCGCGGTGAGATACGCATTACCAATATCGCGGCGCAAAGTCCGGTGATCCGGTTGGAGCAACGCCTTGATGGACGTGCCAGTTGGCGATTCACCGACAGCGCCAGCGGCGCTCAGATCGAGACTGAGAGCGAGCCGACCGCCAATAGGCGGCCCCTGAGCATCCAAAAACTGACAGTGACCGATGCCACGCTGATCTATGATGCGGAAGGGGCCGATGTGCTGCGTTATGAAGGCGTCGATCTGGAGCTTGATTGGCCCGAACAAGACGGTGCGGCAGAGATTACCGCCAGCATGGCCCCAGCGGGCGCGGAGGTCGACCTGACCGCGCGAATCGAAGAGTTCGCGGATTTTCTGAACGGCGGCGTGCAGCCGCTGCGGGCCGATGTCACCACGCGCGGTGGCGAGATCGGGTTTGATGGGCGCGGGTCGCTCGACGGTGCGCTGGCTGGGGAACTGCGGGTCGACAGCGCGGATACGGCGCGGTTTTTGGCGTCCTTTGGTGCGGGCGGTGTTACGCTGCCGCAGGGCTTGGGACAGTCGGTTGACCTGCGCAGTGGGCTGACGTTGACGGCGGATCGGCGTCTTGCGCTGCGCAATATCGCGCTGGATTTAGGTGGCAACAGCCTGACCGGGCAGGCCGATCTGGCACTTAACGGCACGCCGCGCATCACCGCAAATCTGCGCACCGGGGCGCTGGACCTATCCGCACTGTCGGAAGGCGGGGCCGAAACGAACGGCACCAGCAGCCAAACGCAGGGCGACGCGTCGGTGGGTTGGTCCCGACAGGAAATCAACGCGGACTGGCTTGCCGCTTTTGACGGCGATATCGCGCTGAGCGCGGAAAGCATCGATCTGGGGCAACTCGACCTCGGCCCTACACGGGCCGTGCTGCGCAATGACCGTGCGCGGATGGTGTTCGACCTACAGGACATGAGCGCCTATGGCGGGAAGGTCGCCGGTGAGTTTGTGATGAACAACCGCAGTGGCCTGTCAGTGGGCGGTAAGCTGCAAGCTCAAGGCGTGCAGATGCGCAATCTTCTGGAAGATGCCGCCGGGGTCACGCGGTTTAGTGGGGACGGCAATGCGGAACTGTCTTTCCTCGGCTCTGGGCAATCGGTTGATGCGATCATGCGCTCGCTCAGCGGCGCGGGCACCCTGACCATGGGGCGCGGCACGATTGCGGGGATCGATCTGGACGCACTCTTGGGGTCGGTCGACGCCGAGGGCGGCAGCACGGTGTTCGATTCCATGGAAGCGACATTCGACATCGCCCAAGGGGTTCTGCGCAATGATGACCTGCTGATGCTGCTGCCAAACTTTAACGCGACCGGGGCAGGGCAGGTTAATCTGGGCGCCCGCACTCTTGATTATACGGTCACGCCCAAGGCGCTGCGCGTCAATGCGTCGCGCGGCGGGCTGGCGGTGCCGGTGCGGATCACGGGGCCATGGGCCGATCCGCAGATCAAGCCCGACCTGCGTGCCGCGATAGACCTGAACTTTGCCGAAGAGAAGCGGCAGGCCGAAGATAAAGTGCGCGAAAAGATACAGGAAGAGTTGAATATCTCACCGGATGACAGCCGCTCGACCGAAGATATCGTCAAGGATGAGTTGGAGAACGCCGTCAGGCGCGAATTGTTCAAACTCTTTGACTAGCACAAAGCTGCCCCGCTCTGTGCCACTTGCGAAACTCATGGTGGCGCAGACGGGCGGGCTGCGGTAAGGCTGGCGCGACATTCTAGGAGAGGCGCAATGGCCAACGATCTTTTCAACAGCTTCATGACCGGCCCCGACGAACAGGGTCGTTTCGGCGATTTCGGCGGGCGCTTTGTCTCGGAAACGCTGATGCCGCTCATTCTCGAGTTGGAAGAGCAATATGAGAAGGCCAAGACCGACGATAGTTTCTGGGCCGAGATGCATGATCTGTGGACCCACTACGTCGGTCGCCCCAGCCCACTTTATCACGCCGAACGGCTGACCGAACATCTGGGCGGCGCCAAGGTCTATATGAAGCGCGACGAGCTGAACCACACCGGCGCGCATAAGATCAACAACGTGCTGGGCCAGATCATTCTGGCGCGGCGCATGGGCAAGAAGCGCATCATCGCGGAAACTGGTGCGGGCCAGCACGGCGTGGCAACGGCGACGGTCTGTGCCAAGTTCGGTCTGAAATGTGTGGTCTACATGGGCGCGCATGATGTTGAACGGCAAGCGCCGAACGTCTTCCGTATGCGCCTGCTCGGGGCCGAAGTGGTGCCAGTGACGTCGGGCCGTGGCACGCTGAAAGACGCGATGAACGACGCGCTGCGTGACTGGGTAACCAATGTGCGCGACACCTTCTATTGCATCGGCACCGTGGCCGGGCCGCACCCCTATCCGGCGATGGTGCGCGATTTCCAAAGCATCATCGGCAAGGAAGTCCGCACGCAAATGGAAGAGGCCGAGGGCCGTCTGCCCGACACGCTGATCGCCGCGATCGGTGGTGGGTCGAACGCGATGGGCCTTTTCTACCCCTTCCTTGACGATAAGTCGGTGAACATCATCGGCGTCGAAGCAGGCGGGAAGGGCGTGAACGACAAGATGGAGCATTGCGCCTCCCTCACCGGGGGCCGCCCCGGCGTGCTGCATGGCAACCGAACCTATCTGTTGCAGGACGACGATGGGCAGATCCTCGAAGGCTTCTCAATCTCAGCGGGGCTGGACTATCCGGGCATCGGGCCAGAGCATTCATGGCTGCACGACATTGGTCGCGCCAAATACGTCTCGATCACCGACCGTGAGGCGCTGGAGGCGTTCCAGCTGTGCTGTTCCCTCGAAGGCATTATCCCGGCGTTGGAGCCCAGCCACGCGCTGGCCCATGTGATGAAGATCGCGCCGGAACTGCCGAAAGACCACCTGCTGGTGATGAACATGTGTGGCCGGGGCGACAAAGATATCTTTACCGTCGCCCGCGCGTTGGATTTCGACATGGGTGAATTCGCCTAAACCCGATGCGAATCTTAGTGGAATTTGACGGGCCTGCGTGAAAACGCGGGCCCGTTTTTCGTGGGTCGAAGCCAATCGCGCAATTTTCGCATAAACTTTGCGCAGGGGGTGAAGTTCTTTGCCTAAAAGGAGCGAAAAAACTTTCACATAGAGGAAAGACCCGCTAGCCTTCGCCTACAGCCCCCACGCCTGCTCGCGAAACTCGGTTTCGCCCATGCAGGCTTGACGCTAAGGCATCTTCCCCTCGTTTTTCGCTCTGTCATGGCTCCGTAAACCAAAGTTTATGGCGCTCTTACAGGGGTTTAAATTGGGTGATTTAAACCCGAGGCAGATAGCCAATCCCCCCTCGAATGCCCTTTTCCCTGTCATCCCAACGACGCCGCGTCACTGATGACCGGCTCACAACCCACCCCGGGAATGAAAAGGAACACGATATGAAAACCGCATTCGCAACCGCCGCCCTTATCCTAGCCACAACAGGCACCGCTGCTTTCGCTCAGGGCATGGAAGGCCAGCGTATTGGCTACAACGATCAGGCCAACGATGGCGTTTCCTACTCCAGCCGCAGCGAAGCCGTGGATGAGAGCAAACTCGAAAATTTCAAAAGCGGCAACCTGCGCGCCGAAGACTTGTCTGATGTGACAATCACCGTCTTCCCAACCGCTCAGAGCGACGCTTCCGTGAACCGTTTCCCGCGCTAATTGCGGGCACCATTCACTTACTTCCCCAAAAGGACACGACATGAAAAAGACACTCGCAACAACCGCCCTTATCCTTGCTACAGCAGGCTCTGCCGCTTCCGCTCAGGGCATGGAAGGTCAGCGTATCGGCTACAATGATCAAACCAATGACGGCGTTTCCTACTCCAGCCGGAGCGAAGCCGTAGATGCGTCCAAACTGGACAATTTCGAAAGCGGCAACCTGCGCGCTGAAGACCTGTCTGATGTGACAATCACCGTCTTCCCAACCGCTCAGAGCGACGCTTCCGTGGACCGCTTCCCACATTGAACGTGGCCTGCTGCCTGATAAGGCACTGCGCTACAACACTCTTTCGGCCAGAGAACTGGCCCCAGAGCTGGCTTTGAGACCCTGCACCTGCCCTTCGGGGCGGGTGCCAAATCACTAAGGGTTGATCACGGCGCATGGCCGCCATCCCTTGCACTTCGGTGGGCCGCGGTTAAATACGGCGGATACCAAGGCAAGGCTTCACCATGAATAATAAGAAAAAGATCGCTCTGTGGGTCATCGCCGCTTTGCAGTTTAACGCGACCGTCTATTTCGTGCTGGTTTTTGCGCTGGAAGGTCGGGGCGTCACGCTTTTTGGCATACCGCTTGCTGATATTGGCCCCAACAAAGGCGTTCAGGTTTTGGGACTGATCCTTGGCGTTGTGCTGGGGTGGATGGCGCTGCGCATGAGCCTTCAGCGTGCCGAGCGGGCGGAAACGGCCCTGCGCCATTGTGCGGTGGAATTCGCCGATGTGCTCGAAGAACATTTTCGCGAATGGCACCTTACCCCAGCCGAGCGGGATGTGGCGATCTTTCTGACCAAGGGTCTGAATACACGTGATATTGCAGAGATGCGCGGCACCTCTGAAGGCACCGTAAAAGCGCAGACCAATGCGATCTACCGCAAGGCAGGGGTCACCGGGCGAACCCAACTTTTGAGCACTTTCATCGAAGACCTGATGGACGATTCTCTGATGCCCCGGCCCAAGTCCAAGCTACAGCTTTGCCACGCGGCCTGACAGCGGCGTGGCGCCTTTAGCGCGTCAATTCCAGAATATCGAAATCGCTTTCCACCGCTGGTGATGGAAACATCAGCCGGGCCCGTGTCGGGCTGATCCGCTGGAACACCGCGACATCGCTTTGCACCTTACCATCCGATGTGAAATCTTCGGGCAGGTCGGCATAGTCGGGCGCTGTTTCACCATTCACATAGCCCACGCCAGCATAAACTGCGCGGCCATCGCGTAGGGTAATCTCCCCGCGGGTCAGCTGCGATCCCGTCAGCTTTTCAAAGGCGAAACCGCGGTCGGTCGCCGTAAATCGGCATTTGAACGGGGAATAGGCAACAAGTGGGCTGATCCCGCCAAGCTTGATCGTGCGGCAGGACCATTCCCCCTGCAAATCGGCGGAAAAGGCGACCTGTGGTTGCCCGGAGAGCGCGCGTGTCAGGGTCGCCACGTCCCCCGCTTCGCCCCCCGCCAAGCCCTGCATCACGGCATCGCCAAAGGCGGCGTCGAAATTGTCCAGCCGGGCGCTATCGGCGGGGCGGAGCGTGGTTTCCGCCCATGCTGAGACAGGCAACAGCAGCAGGAGGGGCAGGAGGCACAGGCGCATGTTTACCCCTCGCTCTGGTCGATGGCATGGTCGCGCAGTACCTCCAGCGGCACGATATCGAGCGCGCGTAGATGTGTGGCGGCCAAGTGGACCTGCGGCGCGCAGCCCTCATCAGCGGCCTGCAAAAAACGCGCAGCACAAAGGCACCAAGGATCGCCGGGCTTCAACCCGGCAAAGCCAAATTCGGGGCGCGAGGTGCTGAGGTCATTGCCGACGTATTTGGAATAGGCCAGAAACTCTGCCGTCATCACTGCGCAGACCGTGTGGCTGCCTTGGTCCTGTTCGCAGGTGTTGCAATGCCCATCGCGGAAGAAACCCGTCACCGGGTCGGTTCCGCAGATCACAAGCGGCTGGTTCAGAACGTTGATTCTGCTGTCAGGTATCATGGTTTTCCTTACTCGGCCTATGTGCCGTCCGAGACTGAGACCGCGATCTCGCGGAAAATCTCGACATTCTTGTCTGCAACCCCGGCCTCGCGGAATTTACGGTCGGCGGCGTTGGTGGCGATGACCACATTACGGGCAGTGTCGACATAGATGTACTGCCCATAGATGCCGCGCGCCATATATTCGCCCTCTGCCGCGCCCACGGGGATCCACCATTGGTAGCCATATCCGATCTGTCCGTCTGCGGTGGGGGCGGTGGGGCTGGTTGATGCTGTTACCCAATCTTCGGGCACGACCTGTGTGCCATTCCATTCACCACCTTGGGCAAACATCAGGCCAAAGCGGGCATAGTCGCGTGTGGTCATGTTCAAGCCCCCCAGCACAAAAGCGGTGCCTGAGCCATCAACGATGTAATAGGGCGCATGTTCCAGGCCCAAGGGCGCGATGACCTTTTCGCTCAACAACTCCGGCACGCTGCGTCCGGTGGCTCCGCGCACCACCATGCCGATGACATGGGTGTCGATCGAGACATACTGCCACTGGCTGCCCGGCTGGGCGAAAGTCTCGGTCAGTTGGGCAGTGAAGTCATCCAGCCTGCCGCCCAAGGCCACGACCCGGCCCATGCGGTTGATGTCTGAATCGTAGTCGAGATAGTCTTCGTCGAAGGTCACGCCGCTGGCCATATGCAGCACGTTGCGCAGGCTCGCCCCGTCATAGGCGCTGCCCTTGAGATTGGGCGCGTATTTCGTGACCGGATCATCAAGGGATGCAATCTGTCCCTCCTCCAGCAAGACGCCCACCAGAGCCGAGAGATAGCTTTTCGCCACTGACCAGCTGATCCGGCGGTCTTCGGGGCCGGTGCCTTTGAAGTAGTTCTCATAGGCGATCGCGCCGTCTTTTAGCACCACAAGTGCGGTCACGTCGCGGGCTGCGATCCAGTCGTCGACGGCATCGGGCAGTTCGGTCTCAGGGCCGTAGGCAAGTTCGCTGGTCAGCCCGTCCCCGCGCGAAATCGGGGCAGAAAGAAACGCGCCGTCCATATGGCTGAAGTTGTGCACGATCTTCTCTTCGGAGAAGAGAGAGTTCACCGCCAGAAGCCGTTCAATCTCTTCGCGCTTCCAAAGTCCGATGACCACTGCCGCAACCAAAAGCGCGAGCAAGACCCGGCCAAGCCATTTTCCGAATGTACGCATGATGTCCCCCCTGTTCAGTTTCAGTGAACCACGGCGCAGGGGCGGGGGCCAGCCCGACATTGCGTCAGGCTGGGCGTCAGGCTGGGCCGCTCAGCGAAAGCGGTCCATCAGCTTTTGCAGCGGCGATTGGGCCTCTGCCTCTGGTTCGGGTGTTGCAGGTTTGGCGGAAGCGGCTTGAGGCTTTGCCTCGGCAGGTTTTTGCGGACCCTTGCTGCCGGTGCCTGAGCGCGGCGGGGCCACGCGCAGGGCCACGGCATTCATAAAGCGCCCCGTGTCACCCCGAACCAGATCAGCAGCGCCGTCTGAAATCCCCCGCAGCACATCATCAAGCCAACCCTCGTCTGCTTTGGGGAAGTCGCGCAGGACATAGCCCGCCACCGCATCCTTATGGCCGGGGTGGCCGATGCCCATGCGTACGCGGTCATAGTCCGCGCCGATATGCGCATGGATAGAGCGCAGGCCGTTGTGGCCCGCATGGCCACCGCTAGTTTTGCATTTAACTTTGCCGGGGGCGAGGTCCAATTCGTCATGGAAAACAATCACATCGCCCGCATCGATTTTGTAGAACTTCATCGCTGCCTGCACCGATTGGCCGGAGTTGTTCATAAAGGTCTCGGGCTTAAGCAGCGCCGCCCGGTCAGAGCCAAAGCGCCCCTCGCTGACACTGCCCTGAAACTTGCCTTTCCATGCGGCAAAGCCGTGGACATCCGCGATACGGTCCAGCGCCATGAAGCCGATATTGTGGCGGTTGCGGGCGTATTTCGCACCCGGATTGCCGAGGCCGACGATCAGTTTCATGGGCGGGGTCTCCTGTGGTTTCGCGGCAGTTTAACAAGCGGGGCAGGGGGATGGAATGGCCTGCTGTGTGCCGGGCTTTTTCGAAAATTCCGCGGTGATTTCTTTTGAAAAAAATCACCCCTTAAACGCAAAACGGGGCCGCGTGATGCGACCCCGTTCCAGCATTGCCTAGCGGCTGATGCTTATTCTTCACCGTCGGGCGGACCCATTTCGGTTGTTGGCACTTCGTCTGCCGCAGTTTCGTCCTCGTCGTCATCCGACGCGGACAGACCGGCAGGAGCCGAAATCGTGGCGACAACAAAGTCGCGATCGATTGTGGGCTTGGCGCCTTCGGGCAGGTCAACACGGCTGATGGTTGCGCTGTCGCCGATTTCGAGACCGGTGATGTCCACGGTCACATACTCGGGGATGTCTGCCGCTGTAACGACCAGTTCAACTTCCGGACGAACCAGAGTGAGCACGCCACCCTTTTTCAGGCCGGGGCATTCTTCTTCGCCTTTGACTTCGACGTTGATGAACAGGTTGATCTTGGTTGTCCGCTTCAGGCGCATCAGGTCGATGTGCGTGGGCAGGTCTTTGACAACGTGGCGCTGAACGTCGCGGCAGATCACACGAACGTCGTCGTGGCCTTCAACCTTAAGGTTGAACAGGGTCGCTTTAAAGCGGCCTGCGCGCAGCTTGGTCAGCAGCTTGTTGAAAGGGATATTGATCGGCAGCGGGTCGTTGTCGCCACCAAATACGATACCAGGAACCATGCCGTCACGACGTGCTTGACGAGCGGCGCCCTTGCCTGTCCCCGTACGTACCTGGGCTTCAAGATCAGGAATCTCTCCGGCCATTTTAGTCTCCAATTGATTAGGGCGGGAATCCTCCAAGGCTGTATTCCCGCGTGAAGCCGCGCGTATAGACCGGTTTTGCTTGGCTGGAAAGGGCAAAAGGGCAGGGGGCCCTGCTATTACTGCGGCGTTAGCAGATAACCATCAGCGGCCAGGAGCCGATCATAGAGCGCAAATTCCTGCGACCGGGCGGCGCGCAGTTGTGCTTCGACAGCAGCGGAAAGCGGTGCGGGCAGATCGGGAGAGACGTTTTTGGATTTGAATGCTATTTCACGCTCCAAGCGATTTTTTAGAAAATCGCGAAAGGCGGGTTGGCTTTCATAGGCAAAGAGATGGTGCACCAGCAGCGCACCCTGGCCGGAGGTCAGAAAGGAAAACTGGCTGCCGATCTGCGCGCGCGGCGGTGGCGCGTCAGAAATTACCTCAAGCACGAATTGCTCAAACGTGAGCCCCTTGGTGCTGAGCTTTGTACCATCAAGGCGCGGCTGGCTGCGATAGCGATACCAACTGCGGATTTGCGCAACCGGATTGCGCATCACCGCCAGCGGTTCGGGCGAGGCCGAGAAGGTATCTTGCAAAAACGGCAGCACGCGCTTTCTGTAGCGCTGCGCAGTCAAGTGTTTACGATTGCGCGAAAAAACAATTTCCGCTGCCGGTTTTAACGCCATTTCCACGGCGGTGGTCCCGGTTTTCGGTGTGGCGAGAAAGGTCAGTTCGCGGCTGAGAAAGATCAGCATTTGGCCGGATCACGCGGCCATTCCTGCCAATCGCCGCCAAAGTTCCGTGGGATCAACAGGTTATGGCGTCCAAGGTTGGCGACCTGTGTCTCACCGCATAGCGCCATGGTTAGGTCCAACTCGCGGTGGATCACCTCAAGCGCCCGTGTGACACCCGGTTGCCCCATCGCGCCCAGCCCATAGATGAACGCGCGTCCGATGTAGGTGCCTTTTGCGCCCATCGCCATGGCTTTGAGCACGTCCTGACCCGACCGGATCCCGCCATCGAGGTGCACTTCGATCTGATCGCCCACCGCGTCGAGGATTTCGGGCAGCATGCGGATCGAACTTAGCGCACCATCCAACTGTCGCCCGCCGTGGTTGGAGACGATAATCGCATCCGCTCCGACCTTCAGCGCCATCCGCGCGTCCTCCGCATCCAAGATGCCTTTGAGGATCACTTTGCCGCCCCATTTCTCTTTTATCTTGGCGATCTTGTCCCAATCAAGGGCGGGGTCAAACTGCTCTGCCGTCCATGCGCCCAGATCGGCGTTGTCGGTTACACCGTGGACGTGGCCTACGATATTGCCAAAATGCCGCCGCTTGGCGCTAAGCATCTCAATTCCCCAGCCCCATTTGGTGGCAAGGTTGGCGATAGTCTTAGCCGTTAGTTTGGGCGGGGCCGACAGGCCGTTTTTCAGGTCTTTATGCCGCTGGCCAAGGATTTGCAGATCAAGCGTGATGACCAAGGCCGAGCATTTCGCATCCTTAGCGCGCTGGATCAGACGGCTGACATAATCCTGATCGCGCATGGTATAGAGTTGAAACCAAAAGGGTTTTGTCGTCGCTTCGGCCACGTCTTCGATGGAGTTGATTGACATGGTCGACAGGGTAAAAGGCACGCCAAAGGCCTCTGCCGCGCGGGCGGCCTTGATCTCCCCATCCGCGCATTGCATGCCCGTTAGACCCACGGGGGCGAGCGCCACGGGCATGGCGACATCTTCGCCGACCATCTGCGTTGCTGTGCTGCGGCCCGACATATCAACCGCCACGCGTTGACGCAGGCGGATTTGGTCAAAGTCGCTGCTGTTCTCGCGGAAGGTCTGCTCTGTCCAGCTGCCCGATTCCGCGTAATCATAGAACATCTGCGGCACGCGCCGTTTGTATATACGTTTCAGATCGTCGATGCTGGTGATGACGGGCATGGGCCACCTTTGCTGAATGAGTTAACTTTTGGTAGCAACTGGCGGGGGACTTGGCAATTGTGAACGGCATAACAACAATGCCCGCGCGGCCAATCAGGCGGCGCGGGCTTTGGATGCTGTCTTTGGCGTCAGGTTCTTATGCTGAATGCGCCCCGTCGGCGAGGGTTTTGACGAAGGCCAAAACATCCTCAGGGCTGTCACTGTTAGCAATGCGGTTCACGATGGCCGAGCCGATCACCACACCGTCGGCCACCTCCGCGATGGCGCGGGCTTTTTCGGGGGTGTTCACGCCAAAACCCACGATCACGGGCAGTCCACTGGCCTTTTGGATGCGCGACACTTCGGGCGAAACATCGGCGGCATTCGCCTCGGCCGAGCCGGTGATGCCGGTGATCGAGACGTAGTAGACAAAGCCAGAGGTGTTTTGCACCACGCGGGGCAGGCGTTTGTCATCGGTTGTAGGCGTGGCAAGGCGGATGAAGTTCAGGCCAGCATCCTGTGCGGGCAGGCACAGTTCGATGTCTTCCTCGGGCGGCAGGTCAACCACGATCAACCCGTCGATCCCGGCGTCTTTGGCTTCGGTTAGGAATTTCTCAACACCCATGGAATAGATCGGGTTGTAATAGCCCATCAGCACGATCGGCGTCGTGTCGTCATTCTTGCGGAAGGCGCGGACCATTTCCAGCGTGCGGTTCAGGGTCATCCCCGCTTCGAGGGCGCGTTGACCGGCAAGCTGGATCGTGGGGCCGTCGGCCATTGGATCGGTGAAAGGCAGGCCAAGTTCGATGATATCCACCCCGGCGGCAGGCAGGCCGCGCACGATCTCAAGGGAGCGGTCGAAATCCGGGTCGCCGGCCATCACATAGGACACAAACGCCTTTTTGCCGCGGGCGCGGAGGTCTTCGAATTTGGCGTCGATACGGGTCATGCTTCTGGCCTTTGTTGGTGCTTTCCTCGGCAATGCCGAATGTGGCGGTGAAAATCAATCCGTAGAGAGGGTGGGACATGGCAAATTTCGCCTATTCATGCTTAGGCTGCGTCTTTCACCCTTCCATTTGGCAAAGCTGCGCCTATCTCATATCCCATGAATTATGTGCTCGCCCTCTTTCTGCCGCCGCTGTCGATCCTGCTGATCGGACGGCCGATACTATCTATCGTCGTGTTCCTGATCTGGCTGCCCGCGATCATCTTTTCTGGCGGGCTGACACATCCGATGTTTATCCTGCTGGCTTGGATCTTGATCTATCAGGCGCATCAGGACCGACGCGCGCGCTGAGCCTTGCGCTTTGCGGTCCTTACCCCTAACACACGCGCAGCTTTTATAGGGGTATCGTCATGGGTTTCAAAATGGGCATCGTCGGTCTGCCGAACGTCGGCAAATCGACCCTTTTCAACGCGCTGACCCGCACCGCAGCGGCGCAAGCGGCGAATTTTCCGTTCTGTACCATCGAGCCCAATGTCGGCGAGGTGGCCGTGCCCGACGCGCGGCTCGACAAGTTGGCCGAGATCGCGGCATCAAAAAGCATCATTCCCACGCGCATGACCTTTGTTGATATCGCCGGTTTGGTCAAAGGCGCCTCGAAAGGGGAGGGATTGGGGAACCAGTTCCTTGCCAATATTCGCGAAGTTGATGCCATCGCCCATGTGCTGCGCTGCTTTGAAGACGGAGATGTAACTCACGTCGAAGGCCGCGTAGACCCGGTGGCAGATGCCGAAACCATCGACACCGAGTTGATGCTGGCGGATATTGAGAGCATCGAGAAACGCCTCCAGAACATCGTGCGCAAGGTGCGTGGCGGTGACAAGGAGGCGGTGCAGCAAGAACGCCTGATGCGTATGGCGCTCGAAGCGCTTGAAGCGGGCAACCCCGCGCGCGTGGTTGAGGTGGACGAAGATGACACCAAAGCATGGCGGATGCTGCAACTGTTGACCACGAAACCGGTACTTTACGTCTGCAACGTAGGCGAGGCGGAAGCCGCAGAAGGCAACGCGCATTCTGCGAAAGTTGCCGAAATGGCCGCAGCGCAGGGCAATTCACATGTCGTAATTTCGGCCCAAATCGAAGAAGAGATCAGCCAGCTAGAGGCCGAAGAGGCCGATATGTTCCTCGAAGAGATGGGGCTGAAAGAGGCCGGTCTCGATCGTTTGATCCGTGCGGGCTATGAACTGCTGCATCTCGAGACCTACTTCACCGTCGGCCCCAAGGAAGCGCGCGCTTGGACGATCAAATCCGGCACTTCTGCTCCGAAGGCCGCCGGTGTGATTCACGGAGATTTCGAAAAGGGATTCATCCGGGCCGAAACCATCGCCTATGATGATTTTGTAAGCCTTGGCGGCGAAGGCCCGGCCAAGGAGGCTGGCAAGATGCGTGCTGAAGGTAAGAGCTATATCGTCAAGGATGGCGACGTGCTGCACTTCCTTTTCAACACCTAATAGGTGATCTGCGGCGTGGCTTGATCGCGCCGTTCAGTTGACTGGAAAACAAAAAGCCCGACAGCTTGCGCTGCCGGGTTTTTCAATTGGAACGTCTTCAGCTTATTTGCTGTCGTTGCCCGGACCGAACCCGCCATAGGGGTAACCTTCGCCGGGGCTGCTCATTGCATTACGGCTGCTCATAACAGTGTCATCGTTTTTCGCGTTGTCGGCGGTGTTCAGCATGATGTCGTTGGCTTTGGTCGACTCGTCTGCATCTTGCATGCGGTCGCTGTTGCCATACACTTCGCCCGCATCATTGGAGGTATCCAAGAAGATGTCGTTGTAGCGAGTGGAGTTATCTGCAACGGCTGCGGTGGAGATCAAAGCGGCGGCGGCTGTTGTTAGGATAAGTTTCATAATGTGTTCCTTCAGGTTTCTCTAAGATCGCGTCATTGCGATGTCATCGTTTGTGGTGAAGTAACGGCGCCCGGAGCGAGAAAGTTTCGGCACTGCGGCAAGTTTGCTCCCATCCGAGGGGAATTATGGGGAGGGAACGTCAGGCGGTGTTGAATTTATTGTTTATTCACAACGCCTTGTTTTCAGGCTCTCATGCTTTCACAAGTCATTCACGCTCCCGTGTGGCATGCTACAGAGGGTGCATAGAAGGAAAGAAACGGCGAGTTGATGGAGAGACGATTGCGTTACTCCTGTGGTGCAACGCTCGATTTTTTAGGGATAGGCGTTCGCAAGCCGCGACTCTCTGGCCAGACGAAATTAGATGCAGAAAATGCAGATTTTATGGCCAATTTCGCCTTGTCACTCGGGCGCGACCTCTCTAAACGGGTCGACGGAGATGTGGCCGAGTGGTCGAAGGCGCTCCCCTGCTAAGGGAGTAGGCCCGGAAGGGTCTCGAGGGTTCGAATCCCTTCGTCTCCGCCACTGGGCTTTAAACCGCCATCATTATTCCCCTGTTGGTCCTTCACGCGTCCTAGGTCATTCCCTTAACATCAGGGATGTCATTGCGCTTGACGTGGATACGCATTGCAATCCACGATAACGTGGGGTGGTAGCCACGAGTTGAAAAAGTCCGGCCATTGATCCATATGCGCTTTGCCGCAGCGCCTATGTCTACAGATGAACGTGCCCCCCCCAGCGTCTTGCTGCTTTCCCATCCTTCCGCGGTTCTTCCACAACTCATAGATACCGACGAATAAGCTCACTGCGGTGCTCAAAGACCGTTTCATCGTCATAGGTTAACCCAGCCACAGCCGCTTCTCTGGCCAACTGGGATAGTTTCTGTCGATCATCATTGAGGGTCATTATGTTTCTAGTTAACTCCGCTGTATCCCCCAAACCAGACAATACGCCGCCGCCTTTGGCTGAAATGAGATCGCGCGCAAAAGCCCCCTCATAACCAACAATTGGTGCGGCTGAGGCCAGCGCCTCGATCAAGCAGCGGGGTGATTCAGGCGTTTTGTGGCAGAACATAGCGATATGAGCATCGCGCAAGCATTTCAGCACTTCGGAACGATCGTCTGTGAAGCCGGGCAGTTTGACGCGGTCCTGCAAGCCCGCTTCGGTGACCTGAGCACGCATCGCTGCCAGATCGGGGCCATCACCAAGCCAGCTTGCCTGAAAATCCACGCCCGCAGCGGCGAGGTTCTTTATGACTGTGATCCAGTCCATCGACCCTTTCATGGCATCAGCCCGGCCGACATAAGCGATCTTGAGAGGGTCTTTCACTATCGAGTCCAGCTTTTCATCTAAACCTTGGGCATCAATGTGATCAGATTTGGGTATATGAATGTCGTGAACAATCTGCGGGTTGTGGCAATAGGGGGCGTAGGTGTCATAGGTCTCTTTGCCATGGAACAGCCCCAACGAAGATCGCCGAATAAGATGCTTTTCCAAGGCGAACATCGGACGGTGGGTCGCGCGCGCACGCAACCGCTGGCGCCAGTTTCCAACATGAGCAGTGCGGCGGACCACTTCCGATTCCACCCGGTCCGTCCAGATAGCATATGGCTTGCCCATCTTATGGGCGAGGTGGCATGATACCGACCCCCAATCGCCGAACAGCCCACCGATGGAGAGGGAAAGATAATCTGCCTTTTTGATCTGCTTTTGGATAAGGCGGGACGTGGATGGAAGATGCTGGAAAAACTTATCGGGTCGATAGGCGGTGGGAAGGGGAATAACGTTAATACGCTCTAAATTAGGACCAACCGCGCTTATGGGGCGCCAACTGGGGGGTGCCACCCCGGTTAGCACGGGCATCATGACCGATACGGTCTCAAAATTTTCCGCCCATAATCGCAGGCCGTTGCAGGCTTGATCTTCCTGCAGAAAACCTTCGGCAGAGGCGTAGAGGGGAACCGGTGCATAAATAAGCAGGTTCTCTGGCATAGGCTGTTTTTATCCTTGGTCGTAATAATAGGGTCGTGAAAGTGCGGGCTTTAAAAAGCCTGATGATCTAAAATGTGGGGGTGAAAATAACTCTGGTATCTTGGCATCATCGTCTAACGCTGTCCAGATAGCGTAGCGTTGTTTGGTCTCAGCCAACTGTCACACTCTTGCCTTGGCGATAAACTTACCAGTGTTTGCCATGAAGAAACTGCCAGATACCCGAGGCAGTTTACCCAGCGTACGCTCCTATCGCAAAGCTTACACAAAGGCGCGGCATGGTTTTAGCCACCCTCCGCCTTATTCTCGGCAGAATTTTTGATGAGCATTAACCTACCCGGGGGACCAGATTCTGGCAGTAGGGCATGTAAATGCCCTGATGCCATGCGAAAGAGAGGTTCTGAATGTTGGTTAACGTTAGAGATTGGTCTCGTATCCTTCATAATTGCATCTTTTCGGATGCCGATCAGTCGCTTTGTGCAAGGGCATGGCAGTACCGAGGGGAAAGCCGCCTCTGGGCTATCTGGGTGATGGTTTTCACCCCCTCTCATTGTGAGCATAGCTTTCGCCATCATCGAACCTTGTTACGTCTGAAAATGCGCAATCACGGCGGGAAGCCCGGCTAGAGCGGCACATCATCTCGTTCACAGAAATCAAATTGCCAACTGCTTGGAATTAGCGCTGCAGAGCAGTTGCATGCAGATGCATTCGGGTTCAGTCTGCCGGCAACGCCGCAGGCGGCCGGAATAACCGTGCCGCTGGCCTTACCTTAGCAAAGGACAGCTATGCTTCGTCACGATCCAATCTACCCGTCCCACCGTTCCCCCGTGGTTGCAGACAATGTTGTCGCGACCTCACAACCCTTGGCCACGCAGGCCGGGCTTTTGATGATGCAGCAGGGGGGGAATGCGGTGGATGCCGCGATTGCCACCGCCGCGGCGCTGACGGTGGTGGAGCCGACAGGCAACGGGCTAGGCTCTGACGCTTTTTGCATTTTGTGGGACGGGGAAAAGCTGCACGGACTGAACGCTTCGGGTCGCGCGCCCGCGGCTTGGTCGCCTGAGCGTTTCCCCAATGGTATGACTGAGCATGGTTGGGACAGTGTTACCGTTCCCGGCGCGGTCAGCGCTTGGGTCGAACTGATGGAGAAATTCGGCAAGCTTGATCTGGCGACGGTGTTGGCCCCGGCGATCCGCTACGCCGAGGAAGGTTTTCTCGTTTCGCCCACGATTGCCACGCTCTGGGCGCGCGGGGCTGAGGTTCTGGGCAAACAGCCGGGCTTTGCTGAGACGTTCCTGCCAGAAGGTCGCGCCCCGCGTGCGGGTGAGCGGTTCCGTAACCCCGGTGCTGCGCGTACCCTGCGCTTGATTGCCGAAACGAACGGCCGCGCCTTCTACGAAGGGGAAATCGCCGAAGAGATCGTCGCCCATGCCAAGGCCAATGGCGGTGCGATGACCATGGAGGACTTGGCCGCCAATGCGCCCGAATGGTGTGGGACAATCAGCCAGAGCTTCGACGACGTGGAACTGCATGAAATCCCGCCAAACGGGCAGGGGATCGCCGCGCTTATGGCTTTGGGCATTCTAGAGCATAGTGAAATTCGCGACCACGGTCCCGACGATCTCATGTCGGTCCACCTTCAGATCGAGGCGTGCAAGCTCGCCTACAGTGACCTGCATGCCTATGTCGCCGATCGTCCGGCGATGACCGAGGTGGATGAAAAGGCGCTGCTCGACCCCGCGTACTTGAAATCCCGTGCGGCACTAATCTCGGCCACACAAGCGCAGGATTTCGGGGCAGGGGCGCCGAAACAGGGCGGTACAGTCTTGATGAGCACGGCCGATGCTTCTGGCATGATGGTCAGCTTTATCCAGTCAAACTACGCGGGCTTTGGATCAGGCGTAGTGGTGCCGGGAACGGGCGTCTCGATGCAAAACCGGGGCTTTGGGTTCACCACCGAGGCCGGGCACCAGAACATCGTGGCAGGCGGCAAGCGCCCCTTCCATACGATCATCCCCGGTTTTGCCATGACGAACGGTCAGCCGCTGATGGCTTATGGCATGATGGGCGGCCCGATTCAGGCCCAAGGGCATATGCAACTGCTGCTGCGCACCCAGCTTTGGGGCCAAGACGTGCAGGTTGCAGCCGACGCGCCGCGCTGGCGAATGCTGTCTGGGCTAGAGGTCGCCTGCGAACCGGCGATGAAGCCAGAATTGCTGCAAGGGTTGCGTGATCTGGGCCATGTAATCCATGTCGAAGCGCCCGATAACGCTTTTGGTTTTGGCGGCGCGCAATTGGTGCAGCGCTTGCCCGAAGGGGGCTATTCCGCCGGTTCCGATCCGCGCAAAGATGGGCAGGCTGCGGGGTTCTAAACGCACTCAAACCTGTAGCAGTGTTAGGCATGGCCCCAGACGGGCCATGCCTTTTTCATATCCGGCCTCAGCCCTTGTCGCGCATCGCGTCGACCGACCAAGGACCTGGACCTGCGGCCGCGAGATAGAGGAAAGCAAAGCTGTAAAGCGCCACCAGTTCTCCGCCGTTCAGCATCGGATAGAACCCCTGCGGCATATGCGCGATGAAATAGGCGGCTGCGGTTAAGCCGCTGAGGATGAAAGCCGACAATCTTGAGAAAAGGCCGACCACCAGCAAAACGCCAAAGATCAGCTCAATAACGCCCGCGATGCCGCCCATCGACGTGATCGAAACGCCGCTCATCTGGCTGGCTGGAAAGCCGAGGATCTTCGTTGTGCCATGCTGCAGCACCAAAAGCCCGGACATGATGCGGAGTAGCGACAGGATTTGCGGCCGGTAGGGGGTGAGGAAGGTCATGATTTTTCCTTTGTAGTGCTAGGATTTGCGAAAGATGAGCGAGTATCAATCGCAGTTGGCGTAACCCGTCCAGCCTGAAGCGCGGGGAAGGGGGGATTGTCACACATCTGTGATTGCAGATGTCTGTCGCCATTCGTCAAACTGAGCATTTTCGCTGTGGCGGAGAAATTTACGAAAAAATTCGATATTCGTGCCCAATTCCCCTTGCACACCCCGGACCGCCCAAGTTAAAGAGCGGCTGTCCGGTAGCGTTGCTCACCAGACAGACATAGGCATTCCGGCGTAGCTCAGCGGTAGAGCAGTTGACTGTTAATCAATTGGTCGTAGGTTCGATCCCTACCGCCGGAGCCAAATCTTCCTGTTAAATCAGTGATTTGCGAACAAGCCCCTTCGGGGGCTTTCGTCGTTTTGGGCTCGGGGTAACGTTTGGGGTAACGCATTTTCGCATTGAAAAGCCCGCCGGTTTCCCGACGGGCTCGTGTTCTTCGAGGTTGCACGCTCACGCAACGCGCTTGTGCGTCGCCCCTCGCATGATCGAGTCGCAACACGCCCGCGAGTAGCCGACGACTTCGCCAATCTGCCGAGCGTTTAGGCCGACGGCCGCAAGCTCGCGGATTCGCCGCACGATTTCGGGCGGGACGCGGCGTCGGTGTCCACTGGCAAGCCCGGCGGCGCGCAATTCCCACGCCACCGCCCTCACGAGCGCCTCTTCAATAGAGAGATGCTCGGCGATCTTCGTATAGGCACTCATGCCATGCCCTCGCCCGTGGTGGGCTCACCGCGCGGCGACCAGCCCTCTACCTCGCGCACCTCGTCGATCGTGAGCACGCCCGCGTCGATCGCGATCTTGTGCGCCGCCCACCGCGCGGCATGATCGCCGCGCAGGAGTCCCGAGAGGTCAACGTCGATCTCGTAAGTCTCGCGCTCGGCTTCGGTCAGGGTCGAGCGGGAAAGCTCGGTTTCCAGCTTGCGCGCCCAATGCGCCAAGGTGCTTTGCGCGAAGTGCCGCAAGAGCGTCTCAGAGTTCGTGAAGCTCGCATGATCGAGGATGCCGACAAGCGGCGCGGGCACGCCGAAGGCGCGGGCGATCTCTTCCGTCGAGAACCGGCGGGCGGCAAGAATTTCGGCGTCTTCCGGTGAGATCGTCGGGAAGCTCTCGAACTTGAGCCCCTCTTCGAGCACGGCCGGTGCGCCCCGGTTCTCGCCACCGTAACGGGCGACGAAGGATTCCTTGAGCCGCTTCGCAGCGCCTTCCGAGAGGTTCTTCTCGTGCATGAGCACACCCGAGGGCCGATCGGAGTTGCGCCACATCGCTTTGCTATGCGCGTCGGTTTCCACGGCGTGCGCAGCGGCCGCCATAGCCCGGCGAAGCGGTGCGACGCCGATCACGCCGTCGTCGGTGCGGGCTTTAAGGTGCAGCACTTCGGACGCGAGTAAGCGCCGCGTCGTGCCCATCGGAGCCGAAAGATCGTCGCCCGTAACATGATAGATCACGCGCCCGGGATTGACGAGTTCGACGCGCACGAGCCCCCACCGGATCGGCCGAAGCTCGACGACACGGCCCGCCCGATCGGCGACGATCTCGGCGAGCGCGTTGCCATGAAGAAGCGCGCTTGCCGCCATCCATTCCACGAAGTCGGGCCACGACTGCCAGAGGTTCGGCCCGCGCCGCACAAGCCGCGCCAGAGGGTGCGACGGTGCCTCGTGGCGGGTATCCCCCTCGAAGTGATAGACGCGCACCGGCAAGCCCGCCAATTGGCCCGAGATCACGGCGACGCAAGCGGCGGTGACGGCGAGTTGCTCGGCCGGGAACTTGGTGCTCGGCGTGCCTAGCCAATGCGCGCCAAGGGCGGCGAGCGTCTCGTTCGAGCGCGTCTCGACTTGGTGACGGCGGAAGAGGTCAGTGATTCCCACGGTAATAGCCCCCGATATGGTCCAGATACCGGGCACGGCGTTCGGCCTCGGTGATTGCGTCAAGCGAGCGCCGGGAAACGACGGTCGCGGGATAGGCGGGCGAAGGGGTGATCGTTACGTCGAGCAACTCGACTTCGAGAAGCTCGCGTTTGGCGGGCTTGCCCTTGTGCGACCAGCGATCACGGATCGCACGAAAGCCGAAGCTCGCGCCGGTGATATCGCCACGCCCCACAGATTCCAGAACGTCACGCCCGGCCGAGGTGTTCGCCACGTCGAGCGCAAAGAAAAGTCCGTTCGGGTCTTCTTTGAGGCGCAGCGTGCCCGCCGTCGATCGGCCGAGCACGGCCCGAGTGTCGTGGTGATAAAGCGCGAGAACGTCGTCGGCCCGCTTGAGCGAGGCGGCAAAGGCACCGGGTGCGATCGTCTCGACGAAGCCGCCGAGGTCATGGCTTGGCGAATTGAAGACGGCGGCGTAACCCTCGATCCGGCCGCCTTCAACGGCGCGGAGTTCGAGGGCACGCCGCTCAATGTCAGCGTGCCCCCGCATGTTACTTCACCTTCATCAGCTTGATCGCGGCGTCGTCGGTGACGATGCCACCCACGCGCTTCGAAAGGTAGAAGCCGGTGAAACCCTTGCGAGTCACCTCGTCGCGGATCAAGCGAACGCCGGTGCGATCGGCGATCGTATAGCCCGCCTTGAAGTCGCCGAACGCGATCGGGAAGGCACCCGTTGCCACGTCGGGCATATCTTCGGCGATCACGACGGCATAGCCGAGAAGGCGCGGCGGTTGCCCGGCGGCGAGGCTGTCAGACCACAGGAAGCGGCCGTCGGCGTCCTTGAGCTTGTGCACGATCGAAGCCGTCTTCGAGTTCATCACGAAGACACCGTTCGCTCGATAGCCCACGCGTGCCTTGTAGACGAGATCGACAAGATCGTCGGCGGTCACGAGGGAGACGGCCGCCGTCTCGACGAATTGCAGAGCACCAGCCGTGCGGGTTGCGTCGTCGGCGGCCTCGGGCACGACGGCGAGGAAGCCCGTCGGTTTGTCGGTGCCGTTGCCGCCGATGAAGGCCGCACCCTCGGCTTCGGCGAAGTCGCTCGCAGCATTGTTCACAATGAAGCCGCCCACGTCATAGGCCGAGTCGTCGATCAGGTGATTGCTCACCACCGGAAAGGCGTTCACCTCGCCAAAGGTCGGCTTGACGGCGCGGATCGTCGGCGTCGCGGTTTCCGGGTTGCGATCGCCGCTCTCGCCAGACCAGCGGGAGACGGAGCCGCGCACGTTCACCGGAATCGTGAAGTCGGCGCTCGACACGTTTACGACGTTCGCGATCGAGCGGATCGGGCTGATATCGCGCACCCGGTTCTGAATTTGGCTCGCCAGTTGTTCGGGCACGATTGCGCCGCCGTCCGAGGCAACGGTCATGGCGCGAGTCTCGCCACGGGCGATCGAACGCCATTCCGTTGCGCCTTCGGTGCCGGGCTCGGAGAGCGAACGGCCTTCGACATTTCGCTCGATCTCTTCGAGGCGCTCGGCCCGTTCGATCTGATCGCCAATGGCGCGGATTTCGAGATCAACGGCGGCGAACTTCTCAGCGTCGTTAATTTGTTCCCGCGCTTCGTCAGTCTTGGCCTTGAGAGCGGCGCGGAGTTCGCGAAGTTTTTGCATGCTTGGGGGTCCTTTTGGCGCTTAGTGCACTCTTTTCGTTGGGGTTTTCCGTGCCACTCCGATGGTGGAGGGGGGAAGTGCGAGGCACCCTCGGAGTTTGCGGACCCACGGCGGTCCGGCCATATCCCCGCCTATTCGTTTATTCGGCTAGCACCTCGACAAGTTTCGCGCCATTGAGGATGCGCGCGCCGCCGTCCGGGGGGCCACCGGCGAAGACCTCTAAGGCTAGTACCGCTTTTTCGAAGTCGGCAAAGATGCGTATCGCACGGCCTTGCGCGTCGAAGTGGAATTGCGATGCCGCTAGGCGTTCGGGCTTATCAAGAAGCTCTCCGAGCCGTGCCGCGACACCAGACGCACGGGCACCCGCCAGAAAGGTATTTAGGTCTTTGGTGAGCCCACCACCAGCTACGCAAGCGCACAAAATCGTTTCAGCCTTTGCAATTACGTTAAGCTCGTAGGAGCTGCGTCGCCCTGACGAATCGATGAGACCGTGATCGTGCGCGACAACGAGTGCAGCTCGATAGCTTGCGTTTATTCCAAGGCCGAAATTTATACGAAGCCGTTTGGCGAGGGCATGTGCCGTCATTTTGTAGGGTCCTGTCCCGGTTAATCCGTTTTTGTTAGTTTTTGGTTAGAGCTATTCATAGACGGCGGCGTGCAACTCGCCCACAACTATGCCGGATGCTCGCGCACTCATTACCACTCTAACGTTGCCGAAGCAGTTATCCGCAGCTAGGTTTCCTTAGTATTTACCTTGCAGAAAGCATTTGTTGATATATATGGCAACGCTGATAGAGTTATGTGAGTCGGGCGTCCTTGACCGCATCGACCCTCTGGAACCAGAAGAACTCCCGTGGAGGGCACTATATGGAACAATGGATTTCCTCAGATGGCTTGAGGACGATCTTCCAGCGTTGGGCCACAATGCGCTCTACGCGGACCTGTCACCGCTGGAACAAATCTTTGCGGTGTTTGCCGAATACGTGGCGGGTGATTACTTCTCCACGGATAAACGGTTTAAGAAGCTAACTTGGACCCCAGACCATCATGTTTGGGAGTTTAAGACGGACGAAGTCAGAGTTTTTGGCTGGGTGCCACAAAAAGATGCCTTTATCTGTTGTCACGGTGACAGCAAAGATCAGATTGAGGTTCAGGCCAGCTATGGCAGATATATTGCGCAAACGGCATTTGCGCGAAATCAGATGCAACTTGACGAGCCTAAGTGCATAACGAGCGGGAGCTACACAGATGTCATATCAACTAAAGATTGACCCGAAATCTCGGAAGTCGGCCCGATTCATTTCACGTCTGCAGAAAGTAATTCAGAAGGCGCTAATTGAGTCTGGAAAGACACAGCAAGAGGTCGCTGAAGTTCTCGGTGTTGATAGATCAGTTGTAAACCGCCGTCTAAAGGGAAGCGCCAATCTCACCGCACGTTCAATCGCTGAATTCGCGTATGCTTTGGATAAGGACGTATCAATAGAATTTCTTGATAAAAAGGTTTCAGAAAAGACTAATTGGACCATATCGAAAGAAAAATTAATTAACGTTCAGGTGGAGTGCGCTAGGTCAGCCCCGAAGGGTACGATCAGCCCTAATCAAAAGTTCAATCTGGAGAGAATTGCTTCGTGACTGTCGAGCCGTATGGAACAACTATCTTCTGCGACGATATTCGTCACGAAATAAATGGCAAACTTACGCTTGTAGGTTGCTACTCAAGTGAAATGAACTTTAACGGCCCCCCGCCGGGGCTTCTGCCATCTTTTGCGGCTCTCGTAAATATACGCATCCCAACCGCGCTGCCCTTTAAATCTCTGAAACTCAGAGTGTTAAAAGAGGAGGGTGACGAAGTGTCGGAAATCCTGGCGGCCGAGGTGGAGGCTGAAGAAGAGAAGATTGAAGATATTGTTGGTGGTTCTCAAGAAGGCGAGCCCGAGGAAAGATTGATTTCAATGACCTTTCCCTGTCATTGGTCTCCCTTGCCCATGGCCAATACCGGCTTCATCAAAGTCAGAGCTTACTTGGATGGGGGGAAAGAAATACGCTTAGGTGCCTTGAAGATAAACTTCGCTAGCGAGCCCGATGCGAAAGATTAGAGCAATCAAGAATTTCTACCAGACACAATTTCGACTATCCCATGCGGTCACGCCCCCTTAGCCCCGAGAGATTTTCTCGCGTATCACGCGGCGAGCCCGCGTTGCACGAGGCCCTCGCCTTGCTCGAACCGCCGCTCAACCCACTCGGGCGAGAGGCCAGCGAGGGCGCAAATCTCGCGCCCTTCGGCCGAGCGTAACCATCGCACGAGGCGATCGGGCTCGTCGTTCTGGACGGCGAGTGCCACGACGGCAAGCCAGAGGTTGCGCTCGGGCGATCCGCTAGAGGCCAAGAGGCGAGGCAGAGCGTGCCCCGAGTAGGGTGAGTTAGGGTGAGTTCGTCTTCATGTGTCGGCACCTTTCGTGCTCTTGTTGTTGATTGGTCGAGGGGCACGGCGTGCCCACGCCCCTCGCGTTGTCAGTCACGGCCCTCGATCGCCACCTCGCTCCCTTCGAGTGCCTCGGCTTCAAGCTCGGCCGCTTTCCGCTCGAAGTCGGCGGCGATCTCGCGCAGTCGTTCGGCGGCGTGCAGTTTGTCGGCTCGAGTCATGGTCAGGTTCCTTTCTGTTGATCCCGCCAGCCATGAGAGCGGCAAGCGCCTCTATCGGCAATTCTGTAAAAAGATCACCACACCAAGACACACCGCGCCGCACTGACTGCTCGCAGGGAACGCGCGACGCCCCCTTATAGGGGGCGCGTCGCGTCGCGTTCCCGTCACGGCAAGGGCACGTGAGGGAACGCACGGGCACGCGCGTTCCCTCACGTTCCCGCGTTCCCGTGCTTTGCGACGATCCAAAGCCTTTCGTCATTGCAACAAACGACGCCCTTCGCGATCAGCTTGGCCAGCATGTCGCGCACCCGGCGCGACGCCTTCTTCGGTTCGTCGGCGTCGGGCTCGCGTGCGGCGGCAAATCGTTTGAACTCGGCCAGATCGACTACCTTGCGCACACCGATCTCGGGCCAACCTTCGCCGCCCGGATTTGGCACGCCCCGCTCGACAAGGAAGATATTGAGGGCGTCGAGCACCCGCCTTTGTTCTGGCGAGATCAGCGTCGAGGCGCTCTTTTCGGGCACGTCGCAAGGCTCGACGCGACACGTCGTCACCGCGTCGCCGTCTTGATCCTCGCCGAGATCGACTTCGGCGAGCCGGTAGGCGAAGCGCCGCCCGTTCGCCATATCGCGTTGCTTCTTCGCTTCGGCGACGACGATCTCGGACTCGCCGGTCAACTCGATCTCGGTGTCGGTTGCCGCCCGAAGCGACGAGTGCCCGCGCGCGCCCTTGGCCCGATCCTTGCCCGAGTGGTGAATCACCATGACATGCGCCGAAGTTTTCTCGCGGATCACGTCCACGTTGCGCACGAAAGCGCCCATATCGGGCGCGGTGTTCTCGTCGCCTTGCCCCATGCTGCGCGCAAGTGTGTCGATCACCAGTAACGCGGGCTCGCCGTGCACCTCGGCCTCGTCGCGGATCAGCGCCGCCACCGCCTCTGCGTCAAGGGCCGAGCCGCAAAGGTCGATCGAGACAGGGATCACGACGAGGCGCTCGGAAGGCGCGTCTAGCGCGGCGACGCGGTTCACGAAGGATCGACCGCCCTCGCTCGCAATGTAGAACACCGGCCCGCCCACGACACGGCACCCGGCCCACCTCTCGCCCTTGGCGACATGGTGAGCGATCGAGAGGGCGAAGAAGCTCTTGCCGACGTTGCTCTCGCCGTAGACGACGGACATAGCGCCACGATCGAGCCAGCCTTTGACGAGGTAAGGTGACGAGAGAAGCGGCCGCACCGCGTTCGCGCGTACGATCTTAGAGGCGAGAACGGCCTTCCGGCTTGCCAGAACTTCGGGCGCGGGCTCGGCAAAGGGCGATACCTGGACTCGCTCTTGCGGCCGCTCGGGCGCGGTTCGCGGCGCGGCCATGCCGCCCTCAAGGCCCGAGGCGATCGTCGCCGCGATCTCGTGCTCGTCGAGCCCGGCGGCCCTTGCGGCGCGTTCCAGAGCATCGGTGACGCGACTTCGATCGAGGCTACCGCCCGCCACGATTTGACTGAGCGAGAAGGCGGCCCGGTTGAGCGTGTGATTGCGCGTGCCCGGTGCCGCCGCCATGACGCGGCCGATCTCGGCGAGCATGGCTTGCTCGGCCCATGCGTGGCCGCCTTCCTTTGTCGGCGTCGCGGTGAGTTGCCGTGCAAGCGCGGCCATTGGCCCGATGTTGACCGCCGGAGTCTCGTGCTCGGGTCGCGCTTTCGCTGCCTTTATCATTGAGCGGAGCTTTTCAGGCACCGGCGGCGGTGCCAGATCGACGATCGACGGCCCAAGCCACTCATAACCGGGTGATCCGGCTGCCACGACAAAGCCACCCCTGCCGCGCGTGTCGATAGCCGAGCCGAGCGTGCCTGCCGAGTTGTCGAGATCGTCACCAGCCCGAAAGAAGATATGCCGTCCACCGGATTGAGTGCGCGCAATAGGAGCACCCTTGAAATACTCGGCCAGCCCGAGGCGCTCGGCCTCCGCTTCACCCGTGCACTCACCGGATTCTTTGTTCACGTCGAGATCAACAACGAAAAGCCCGGATCGCTCGCCGGTGACGAGGGCAACGCCAGCCTCGGGCCAGCGTTCGAACCAAGCTTTGATTGTCGTCAGGTCAGTTGTAGCGGCGTCCTTCCATTTGGTGAGAGGAAGCTTGCCGCGCACTGGATGCACGGAGAATCCGGCGGCGGCGTAGGCCAGTGCCGCTTCGCGCGGACTTTTGGCTTCGGACTGTTGCATTTGCTGCTTCTTTTTCATTCGCGATCTTTGTGCCGCGTGTGGTAATTTTGGTTTGCCCGGTTGCCTCGGGTCTGCTTCTTCGCCGCGTCGAGTTTCGCTAAAGCCCGGCGAGGTTTGCATTTATGCGGCGAATTGCCGATTGCGCTCCATCCACCCCCGCAGCTCGTCGGTGCGGTAGTAAAGGCGACCGCGAATGCGCACGGGGCTCGGGAATCCGAGCGACGGGTCTTGCCGCCAACGCCATACAGTCATTTCAGAGACGCCGAGAATCTCGCGGCGGGCGACAGGTGCGGGAACGTATTCGGGGCGGTCCATAGCCGTTATCCTTCTTGCTCTTGGCCGGTGTGCCCGGCCGTAGAAGGATCATGCACGAGAGCGATCGGCCGTGATAGCGTGAGATACCGCGTGCTCGCACGTCCATTTTCGCGAGTTCACTCTCGTCACATCTCGTCACACGGCGTCACAAGGTTCGGTGCACGTTCGCCACATGGTGGGAATATCTCACGCCGCGTGTGACTCGCTTACGCCCGAATCTGGATCACGTTCTCGGCCCTGCCTTCGACGATCGAGACGACGTAGCGCGTCCATGCGTCGAGCGCGGCGCGCTTCTCGTCGGCGTAGTCGTGGCGCTGATAGACGGCGACGATCCCGCCACCCGTGCCCGAGACGTGATTGAGCACGGCCTCGGTGACGCGAACGGGGATGCCGAGCCGGGCCATGCCGGTTGCCGCCGTGCGGCGAAGGTCGTGGAAGGTCCAATGCGGAATCTCGACGGGCTCGCCGCGTTCCTTGGCGGCGATCTCGACCATCTTCGCGGCGACGGCTTCCCGCCCCCGATGGAAGTTAGAGAGCGCCGAGGCACCCGTCGTCGTGAAGAGGTAGCCCGCGCCCTTGATCTTCATGGTGCTCGCCAGAACATCGAGCGCAGCTTCGGAGAGTGGCACGTCGTGCGCCCGGCCGTTCTTCGTGCGCTTGGCGTCGAGGTGCCATGTCGCGCTGGTGATCTCGGCCTCGCGCATACCCGCCACCTCGCCAAGCCTCTGCCCCGTGAGCAAGAGCGTCTTCGTGAACGGCCCCCATAGGTCGAGTTCGTCGCAAGCCCGCCAGAGCCACCGGATTTCGTCGTCGGAGAGCACGCGCTCGCGGCTCGCTTCCTTGACGACGCGCTTCACGCCCGTCGCCGGGCTCATGGCGAGGATATCGCGCTCGACGCACCAATTCATGAAGGTGTTGAGGTAGGCCCGCACCCGGTTCGCCGTCACGGCCCGCCCGCTCTCGGCGATCCCGTCGAGAAGGTCGATCACGTCGCGCTTGGCGATCGTGTGAATGTCGCGCTCGCCCCACGCGGCGACGACGAAGCGATCGAGCTCCCGGCGCACCGTCGCCCGGCTGCGAAGACCCTTGAGGCGCAGATTATCGTATTGCCCGATTAGCGTCTTCACCTTGTCGCGCTCGGAGAGATCAACTTCGAGCCGGGCGGCCTTCTCGGCGCGCTTTTTTGCGGCGGGATCGTCGCCAGACTTCGCCGCTTCGAGCGCCTCGGCCGCCGCCGCTCTCGCCTTGGCGAGCGACATGGCGGGCCATGCGCCGAGCGTCAGCTTCACCGGCTTTCCCACTGAGCGATAGCGCAGTGCCCAAGACTTCGAGCCTGATGGCTGCACGATCAGGAAGAGGCCCTCTTGCCCGCCGTCGCTGATTTCGCGGCGGTTCGGGCCGGGCTTGGCGGCGTTGATCGCCGTTGCGGTGAGTGCTTTCGCCATGTCGTCTACAACCTCTTGAGCGAGACTCAGGCGTTACCCCGAGCGTTACCCGGGGTAACATTTCCCCCGATTTGAGGCGTTACCCGGCGTTATCGAGTGTTAGACGAAAACGCCCTATATACAAGTGATTCCACATGTTTTTCAGGAATGAACGTTTTGCATCGTTAGCCCCGGATAGGTGCAAAAACTTGACTGTTAATCAATTGGTCGTAGGTTCGATCCCTACCGCCGGAGCCAATTTCCACCCAAGAGGTTGGAAATAAACGATAAAGCGCTCCACTCGGGGCGCTTTTGTCGTTCTGGGCACATTCTCTGTCACATCCGATTACACAAACCCTCGCGGGAGTCGGAGCATTGAGAAAACCAATAACATGCCTGCATCTGGAGCGGCGTCCTGCGTCGTTTTACTGGCGGCGTCGCCTCCCCCAGATTATTTCTGAGCACCAATCAAACCCGTTCCTGACTTTCTCTCTCCGGACTCACGTGCTTCGCGAGGCCGAGGTGCTGGCCCATCGTTTAACGTGGCTCAGCACCTGCGCCTTCGACTACGCGAAGGGTGCGACGAACATGGAAACTGGGTTGATGCAACGTTTGCTGTCTGAAGTGGTGCGGTTTGAGATCGCGGCCTCTGGTCATGCGCGTGCTATCGCGCCGGAACGAACCCGCGTAGAGGCGCAATTGGCCGTTCAGCGTGAGCAGGCTTTGCAGGAGACTCTGCGCGATGCGCTGTTCCTGGGCAATCGTGAGGTTGCGCGCGCTCCTCTGCGCGCGGCTGCGGAGCGCCTTGGGGTCCAGGTCGCAGAGGGCTCCAACGACTGGATGGTTCTGGCCTATGAGGCCACGCGCGTCTTGCTGGATATCAGCATGGAGCGCGCCCGCCGTGACCAAGGTTTCTATTCCACACCCAGCCCGTTCTTTCAGGCCGCCATGGCGGGTGAAACCACGCCCGCACCCGTGGCGCAGCATACCCTGCCGATTGCCCCTACCATGCCGGTGACCCCGGCACCGACCACGACGGCCATAGCCGCATCGGAGGGTCCAACGCCCTCAGTAATTCAGCCTGCTGCAGTAGCCGACGATGAACCGCCCACTCCGAAAGCCGAAAAACAGGCGGCCATTACGCTTTCTGAGGCCTTCAATCGATATGGGGAGACCCGGTCGCAGGGCAAAGCTGGTAAAGATGTCGATGAAACAGCGGTCCCGATCAAAGGCGACTCCTACAAGCGCAACTCATTTGCGAACTTGCAATCCACCGCCAAACTGCTTGTCGCTATCATCGGCGACAAGCCGGTTTCAGAACTAAAGAAGGCAGACTTCACCGAGGCATTTTCAATCCTCCAAAGAGTGCCTGCAAATCACGGAAAATCTTCGACCGAGACCCGCTCAATCCGCGAAATCGTGGTAGAAATCGACCTGCTGGAGGAGAAGAACATAGCTCGCGTCCATGCTAAGCTGAAAAAGGTTGGCGCAAGCCTGGGCAACATTGAGGCTGCGGAGCATCAGGAGAGCATTGCGCGGCTCCGCGTTAACACTGTCTATCGGCATATGCAGGACACACAGCGCGTTCTCCGGTATCTGATTGCCCATGGCTACTTGACGCAAAATTTCATGAAGGGCGTGATCTGGCCTAAAAGTGAGCTCGAACGCCTCGAGATCCTTCAAGAAGACAACAGCCGAAAAATTTGGGGCGATGAGCTGCCTAAACTGTTCCGGACGCCTGTCTTCCAAGGCGAGACCACGGACATCGGTGACCCGATGTTCTGGGCCCCGCTCATTTCAGTTCACCATTCGTTGCGGGAAGAGGAGACGTTGCAACTGCGGCCTGATGACGTTGGATGTGAAAACGGTATCTATTACTTTGACATCAAAGTCGGCGCCCCTTGGCAGCGGCTAAAGTCGAAGGCGGCAACGCGTCGCATCCCCATCCACGCGAACCTTATTGCGCTCGGTTTCCTGGACTTCGTTGCTATGCGGCGCCGTGAAGGAGAGGATCGCTTGTTCCCCCATCTGACCCGCGGCAAAAACCGGAAGACGCTGTCTGAGAACTTCACCAAGGACTTCACCCGCTACCGCAAAACGCACAAGGTCTACGACAAGCGGATCGACTTCCACAGCTTCCGCACGCAGTTCAACGTAGAGCTTATCAAGGCTCGCACTGACAGCGAATTACGGCACATCTTGATGGGTCACGAGATGGAAACTGTGAACCTAAAACACTACGGCGGCGATGGTCACGATTTGGCGTATCTTCAGGAGGTCATTCAGCGCGTAGAGATCGACGTTTCGATGATCCAAAGCCCGTTTGCAGCTGGCAAGAAGACGAAGGTCTCTGACTTTCAAGCTGCGCAGAATCGGCTTCGAGCAGTTTAAGCCGCTCGTGTTTCTGGGAAGGAAAACTAACTTTCTCGCCGCATGCAGGCCACTTCCGTAGAAGGCACGATCGGACGTGGTCGTATGCGAGCCAGGGGGGGCAGTGTTCGCTCAAAAATAGACCCTACGTCCGCCTTTTCAGGATTTCGGGATTTCAAGAGTTCAAGATTTCTGAAATCTTTTCCATAATTTATTCAGATACTTATGGTCCTATATGACCTCTGAAAGTACGCAGCGCACGCCATCCGACGGTAAAAGATCCTTCTGTAGCGGGTGCTCAGGAAAAATAAGCAGGTTGAAATAAAAGGGTGCAGGAAAAGTGCCAAATTTTTTTTGTATTTAGTGGGACGCACACACTTCCTGACCATTAGGAAAGGATACAAAAATGAATACAGATAACAACAAGTTTCGGATTTCCGCTTTCGTAGCCGAGGTCATCAAGATGGCGAACTTTTCCGTCCCGGCGGCCAGGCTACTTTTTGCCCTTATCTATTTTCAGGAGCAGACAGAAGAAGCATGGCCGACCATTCTTGTCGAGCCTCACACCCCGCAAGATCACTTCTGTTTCGTCGCTCAGCTTCGGGAGCTGGGCTTCCCAGCCAAGACGAAATCGAGCCGATTTCTGCGCAAACCTGTGGAAGAACTTGCATGTTTTCCGGGAGTGTTTGATCAGCTCGAGATCTCGTCAAACGGCCGCTATTTGACATGGCGTTTTGCTGAAGACTTCTTCTATGCCATGGCAGACATGGATGTCTATGGGCTGATCGAGGTGCGCGAGATTGCTTTGTGTCAGCGAAATTTTGATGGTGCCCTCCTGGCGCAAATCCCGTTACATCGCCGGAAACGCCTGCCAGAATTTAGACTGATAGGCCCGAACCAGGGCTATGAATGCCCTACAGGCTATGTCCCGACGAAGATTACTCCACGCCAAGTCGAACGGCGACTTCGCCCGTCACTGCAAATTTGGGCAAACGCCACAGGCATTACATTTGCAGTGATGCTCGTTCAGGAAGGATCGCGCCCCGGCTACACGGACATAGTGATCCGGATGCAGCATGCGGACACAACATGGCCGAAAGGTCGTTTCATCAAACGCCCCGCAACTGCCGTGATGTGGACTGTCGGACCGTTGTTGATCGAGGCAGACGGCGAAAGCGCAGCTTAGGCCCACGGCTGGCCCGCCTTTTTCTGTAAGAAAAAGGGTTAGCGGGTTAACCCTTTTTGAAAGGGGTAAAAATTCCCTACCTCTGTGAAATGGAAATAAGTTCTAAAAAGATCGGTTGTGTGGGCGCTGTTCGGCAGAGGGCAATCGGCTTCCCTGACCTGGCGAACATGGAACGTCACGGTAAGCGGGAAGATGAGAGCGGGCAACAAAGGCGTATACGAAATGTCGAGCCTCTCGTTTTAGGTACTTTGGAGCTTTCTAAGGCGCGTAGGGAGCACATGGAGGGGGTTAAGCAATCGGGGCGGTCTGCTTGCATTCATGCGCTTGTGCAGTTTCCTACGGGCCTCCTGGATGGCTCTGACGAGGAACATCAGCGCGCTATGCTCCACCACGCCGTTAAATTCTTAAACCACTACCATGGGGGCGATGCGGTCTTTGCCGCGCGCCTCGATCGAGACGAAAGAGGCAGGCACACCGTCGATGCCTTTCTCCTCCCCCGCTACGACTTTCATTACAAGGACGGCCGCAGGGTGAAAAAGGCGAGCGTCAGCAAGTTTTCGAAAGCGCATGCTAAGCAGCGATTTGGACGCGATGACCGCCGTTCGCAGGGCTCGGCCCTCCAAGATGCCTTCTTTGAGCATTTGAGAGACAACATGCAGCTCCATGGCGTCATGCCACCCGAACGCAAGAAATCGACCACGAAAGATCGTGTAGAACCGGAAGTGTTCGGGCTTAGGGAGGACCGCCAAAAGCTGCATGAAACCTCTCGGAGGCTTGTGAATGCGGACCGTGTGGCACAGCAGCATATCAAAGGCCAGGCGGCGGAGAACGAGGCGAAGGCGCGGCTAATTGCCAGGAAGGAAGCGGCCCTCAAATCCGCGCAGGAACAGCTGGCGGCAGAACGATCAGCCTACGAGGAGGCTTCAACGAAGCGCTCATTGGTTTTGGATCAGAGAGAAGCCGTGGTCAGGCGCGATGCGAAAACGGTGCGCAACGTGCGCATCCTGAGTGGGCAGGGGGTATCTCGTTCCCTTAACCGCATTTTGGACGCAGCATTTGAAAGTCAGGAGGAAAGATGAACGTCACGAAGAAATTGATGAAGGAACTGGAAGATCGGGACTATGGCGACTTGGAGGTCCCGGAGCACCTTGTCCATTTTGTCAAATGGCGAGATCGCCTGGCATACTATTCCCTTCAACTCCGACCGTTCTTCTACCAGGAACCATGGGACTTGCCGATTGAGGTGGAAGGTCGAAGATATGCACCAGCTGATCTTACAACTTTGCAGGGGCGAGGCATGACGCCGGTGGAGTTTCACAGTCTTCTGACTGACATCGAAGTCGCCTTGATCGAGGCCGCAGCGAGGCGCGGGATTTCTCTGCGCAAACGTGGCAAAGTCGATGATGACGGATACAAGGGCGCTCGCCCGCAGCGGCAGAAACGTGGTGGCGATTGGGCCCTGGGAGATTAGCCCAAGGCGCAGCCTATCACCGCCAAAATCGCCACCATGATCGCGCACTCAAGCGGAGAACCTCAGCTTCCGCCGCATCAGCCCTTTTTCTTTCCGCTGCGGCCACCATTTCAGCCGCTTCTGCACGAGCCCGGAGCCACTTTATTTCGGTAGCGATATTCTCTTGCCCATTCAATTCCGCTCCCAGACGCTCTACGCTTTTGTGAATCCACGTCTTTCTAAATCCAGCTTTTTCTTTCCCTTCCACAAAGGTGTTCTGGCGCCTCCTGTTACCTTCACGTTGCTTGTCCTTTTTACGTTCTTCCGCGTCAGCGGCTTCGACTTCTTTCACCTCGAGGGTGAGAGTATTGCCGGAAAGCTTCAAGTGGGCCTCACTGAACTGACGCTTCTTGGCCCTCTCTGGGTGGATCAGCCGTTCATTTGCGGGATCGATGTCGAGAATTTTGGCGCTCATTAGTGGTTCTCCGTTAGTCTAATGCGTTTGACTAACGGGAGGTGGGGCCAACTCTACTTTTCAGAAAATTTGGGAGGAAATTAACTTTGGCCGGCCTCGGCAGCGAACGAGTATCTCTCGTCTTGCGCCTTTGTTCGCACGCCTGTTCTACTGCACCGGCGTGCCCGACAGGCCGGGGAGCTGTTGTGTGCGCATCGGTTGCGCTCTCCTCAAGACAAGCGGAACGGGGCCCGGGCGATCACTTGACCCCGCATTCCATATCGTCAAATACTCAACGGTAATCGTTTGAAAAAACGTAGAAATCGGTTTCCTTGAAAACCAGTGCAAGGGATTGTGGTTGTAAGGAGGTTTGCATGGCGCTTTCGGACATCAATCGGGCAGCGGTTATTAGCGCCATAGAAGAGTTTGACCGGCGTGGCCGGGATGCGTTCTTGCAGCAGCACGGGTTTGGGCGCTCGCGCGCGTATTTCCTTCGCTTTGACGATAAGCTTTACGACTCGAAAGCGATCATTGGGGTCGCGCATGGGTATTTGGAGGGCGACTGGGGGCCGCTTCCGGCAACGCAATTTAATGGCGGTGAGGCAACTGTCGCCGAGAACCTTCGCACTCTCGGTTTCGAGGTTCAGGTGACTGCGATCCCTCCCGCTGCTGCCGAGCCTGGCAACATTTCACCGAAAGGTTTTGCCTATTGGTGGGTCAACAACAAGCAAACTCACAGCCACGAGATTGGGGGCAACTATCTATGGTCTCCTACTGTGCGAACCGATGGGGCGCGCAACGAATTCTATGAGAATATGAAGCGCGTGCGCCCTGGCGATGTTGTGTTCGCTTTCGCTGGGGGGGAGATCAAGGCCGTTGGCGTCTGCGCGGCTCCTGCAATCCTCGCGCCGAAGCCCAGAGAGTTCGGCGCGACTGGTGATGCCTGGAGCAACGAAGGATGGCGGCTTCCAGTAGAATTTACTCGGTTGCGGCGACCTTTTCGGCCTAAAGAACATATGGAAGTTTTGCAGCCGACCCTTCCTGATAAATACTCTCCGATTCAACCTAATGGAAACGGTAACCAAGGCGCCTACCTGGCTGCCGTGCCAATCGCGATGGCCGACGCGGTTATCGATCTTTTGGGAACGCGTTGGGCCGAAATCGACTTTGGCGCAATCAGCAAGCCGACTTACCAGGCCGAGGCATTCGAGGCGTCTGAGGACGCGGTCGAGCAAGAGCTGCGCAACCGAACCGATCTTGACGAGACCGAGAAGCTGCAACTCGTTAAATCGCGGCGGGGGCAGGGGGTCTATCGGAAGAATCTGGTGGGCTTCGAGAATGCCTGTCGAATAACGCGGGTGGCCAACCTGCGCCATCTTCGCGCCAGTCACATCAAACCATGGCGCGCTTCGACGACCTACGAAAAGCTTGATGGCAATAATGGGCTGCTGTTGAGCCCGCATATCGATCACTTATTTGATCAAGGCTTCATCACCTTTACCGATGACGGGTCGCTGGTGGTGTCAAAAGAGTCTGATGCCGACACCATGATCCGATGGGGGATCGAGCCTGAGGGGAATTACGGACCCTTCCGGGCCGAACAGCTACCGTATCTGGCGTTCCATCGTGAGTTCGTTTTCAGGCAGTGACGCGATAGAAAAAGTTTTGGTTAACCGTGTTCAGATATTTACTCGTCATGTGAATTTGAAAACTCGAAGCATGCCTTGACGACGAGCGATTCCGCTACGGATGGGCTTTGATCACAATCCGTAAAGGACACTATCGCGGCGAGCTGCGAAAGCTCTGGCTTGCCGTTTAGCCGAACAGCCTCGGACGAGAGCTATTCCGGTCGTCATAGCTTTGGGAATGGCATTACTTGCGCCCTAATTTCGGTAAAATTGCTCTCCACGGCGGGCACGAGGCCGAATTTCGGCCCTCTCTTGCCCTTTGCGCTCAATAATATTTAGATCAAAATTTCCGCAGAACCGGACGTTGGCGACCGTATGGACACTGTCCGTCTGATACTCGATGGCTTTGGATTCGAGATAGAATAGCAGTCATTCACGCGGGAACCTCAGCAATTTCGACTCAAACCAAAGTCGGCGATCGCCCCCTCCAAAGCGGTTTATCGCGCGTGGTGACGGGTGCCCAGTAACTAAAAATACGATCCCTTGGTGGTTAGGTGCCAGCATTCGGATCGCTCTCATAGGACCACTGTCTTTGTCTCTCCGATCCAAATTTCCTTCGTAAATTGAACGGCCTAAGCCAACAACGACTCTTGCTTGAACCGCTCGCAGTTGGTTGGCCAATCGAGCAAGATTGTCTTGAGATTCGATTTCGGGCATCCTTGGCGTTGAGCGTTTGTCCTTCGCTGTCCATTTTGGGACAGCGTGAGAATTCATGAGAGTATAGTCGTCGAGAAGATTTGATCGGAAGTCGCCATGTCGCAAGCCATACTCCTCTCTATCGGCTCGCAGCCGGAGAATCTCTAATAGGATACCGAGGTTTGCCCCGGATCGCCCCGCAAAAGGGCGTTGTGGGTTGGCAGCCCATTCGTCTTTTCCTGGGCACGCCCCGAGCAAAACCAATGCTGGGCTTGCATTTCCGCGGCGGAAATCTATTGCATTCAAGCACATCTACAAACGCTGTCGCCCCCGTGATTGTTGATCCAGTCTGATCTACCTTGTGTCACCGGCGCGTCAAGGCTGGCCCACTGCGGGTTTGTCTGTCTGCTACTGAAAAGTGGCGGTTCAGGTTACCGCCATTCAACCTTTAGCTCGTCGTCGTATTTAAGCGGCAGAAGCATCATAACTTCATGCGAGGGAAACAAAACGCCAGGTCGGTCGCGCGAAACGTCATACCCAAATGTCGACTGCTCCATCATCATCTCGATTTCCGATCTGGATTTCTCTTTAAGCAAGCCAAGGACATAGAAAAAGAAGGTGTGGACGTCATGGTAGCGCGCCAGAACTCCGCCAATGTCAAACACAGCTTCCTTTTTCTTAAATAACTCGAGAATCGGATCGGCGCCCGCTTCGTAAAGTGGCGTAAATTTGTCGAAGTAGACTGTCTCAATGGCGTCTTTTCCAGGATCAACATTCCCGTGCAAATTATGATTCCGGCGATCCATGACACGCTTGAACGCTCTATACTCAGTGCTTCCGGGATCAACTCCCGCCGTGAAGTGATCGCATTTTAAGTGCAGATCGAAGACCCGCGTATCAATTGGTTGCCGGATATAATGGTCATACTGCCTTGCATTTCGCTTCAATTCATCCTTTCGTGCCATGAATATTACGAGGTTGACGAAAGCCTCCGCCAAAACTGGCGTAACCAGGTCAAGCGAAAGGGATGCACTGAATACCCTGTCAGCTCGCTTGCCGATTTGCTCCACCTTTCTGTGATAACGCTTGATCCCTGCTGCTGAGCTACGCTTTCCCGGGGCGAAGTCAGGCGTTTCTTGCTCGTCCGTCAAGACATCGTGGAATCCAGCACAAGTATCTGCGATCATCGCGAATCTGTTTGAGACGATGTTCCACTTCTCGAGCGTTGAACCGACTGCCGCCATGTCGGAACCGCAGCGTCTGAAATCGCCTTTGAGCGTTTTGGTAAATCTTACCCAGTCTTTTGACGACATTTTCTTACCAAATATCCCGACATGGACGTCGCGGTTGCCTCCCTGGATGCAAATCCAGCATTCGCCAGCTTTAAGGAGGTAGTCCCAGTGAAAAAGGTTGTCGCTGTCCCCAGCCTTCTTAGCCATCGTCTGAAAGCCATAAGGTGGACCGAAGCGGGCAACGAGGTATTTGTATACTGACAACGGCGAAAGCTGTTTTCGGAAGACAAGCATGCTGCCTTCAGGCCTGCCAGGCGTCTTTGGCCGATCCATGAAATCGAGCATTCCCTTGGGGGTCGGTTTTTCCCAATTGATTGGGTCAAAGATCATTGGTAATGGGGTTTCAGTTGTCATAAGAAGACTGGCGGTGACTTGAAAATAACAATCGGGGTAGTGCGCTTAAAGAGCGGATTCCGCATGCTGAACAATATCATCCCCCAGCTCCTGACTAAATGCAGTGATTATACTCCAAAGAATGTCATTGAAGTGCCGCATCTCGTTATCTTCACGCAGCGCAGACGACGAACAATTCGCAAGTTTTTTTAAGAATTGATTTTGAACTTCAGCCTTTTCGACCAATTCGCCTTGGTATTCTCCCGCCTTTTTCGAATAACCGGTCCATCGAATTTCGCGTAGCGACCCGTCACTTCGCGTAAGAATGTCAGAGCCAAAATATAGCTCGATTCCAGCCGCTAACCCTGAAATATTCAATCTATAGTGACCTCCAGGCCCGATGGTCGGATACTCGTGGAGTAAATCGATATCGGGCAGCTTAATTATTTTAAGGTTTCTTGGAAGTTCTATTGATTGAATTGATAGAAGAGCTTCCTCGGCCCCCGTATCATTGTCGAATAAGGCTACAATTCGGTTGGCCACACCCGCCGCAATAAATGACTTCACAAGATTCACGAGATTGCCTGCACCTCCAGGAATTCCAAACTCCTCATAGTCGAAGAAAACGAACCTATCAGCAAGCCGTGGAAAGATTTTTGTCATTGCGGTCTTAAGTAGACGTATGTCGCTTTTTCCCTCGACCAATACGATCGTCTTCGAGTTTCTGAAGATGTCAGCTGCGCTGTCGAATTCATGCTCTCTCAATATTCCAGTGGGGTCTTCTCCTACTGCTAAATACTCAGCATGAACCAAATCGGTTATATCATAGCAGATAACTTCGTTCGGGTGTGCGAAATCGCATATAACCCTAAGTGAAATAAGATAGTCGTAGTTTGGGCCATAATCGAGGTCATAATCCCCACCAACGAGGTCCAGCACTTTTCCCGCTTTGACTGAAAGACACTTACGGCTTCCGGAGGAAATTAGTTCTTTTGTTGCCTCTACCCAATCCTCCAAAGATATTTGAGACAGTTCATTTGCTTCTCGCTGTAGCTCTTTGCCGAAAGCTTTAGTGTCTCGGTGTTGATATTTTTCAACCATCTCTCGCTTCCATGCGACGTTCCGATCCCGCCACGCGTAGAAAGCCTTCCGCACATTCTCGCTTGAGTATCCGAGGTATTCCAAACGCTCCCTGATCTCCGATAAATTTGTTGCGTAGTAATGAATTTGTGAAACGTAGCTTTCTTCAGCCTCAGGATAGTCGGGCGCCTCGAGGTAGTGGGCTTTGAGCGGAGATGGCACCTGGGGGGATCCAGGTTCGACAGAATGAAACTCATCTCTCTGGAAGAGGCCGACAATGTCGGGCATAATGTCGTTCTTTGAGGAAGCCGCAAGTAGCCGGCCCACGTATAATTCTGCATAAGATCCCATAGGCGTATTGAACCGGAATTGGCGGAAACTTCAACCTGGAAGTATGTGTATGTTCGAGCTGGACAGGGTTCCTCATGCTACGCGGCAGTAGCTACGTCCTCATTTCGGTCAAGGTCTTTCTCGCCCCGGCCAGTCGAGGGTGACTATGTCCAGGTAGATTACAATCAATTGTAGCAGGGCTCCTTCTTCGCATCGCTGACCCCGAGGCTTGGAGCAGCGAACGATCAGTCTTCGCCCAGACTGCCTGAATTAGTAGTCACCCACGGGTTGAACCGGGGGTGACTACTGACATCTGTTCTCTGCGGCGGCGCGTTTCGAGGCTCGTATTATTTCGACCGTATTCATCCCTGCCATTCTTGGACACTCCAACCTCCTGGGTAATCAAGGGCGGTTTATGCTGCAGAGCGTCTGATCATCCCGCAAGTTCGGCATGGAATTCGGTATGCTATTCCGTTCGATCCGTTCTTTCCGATGGTGATGCGCCGAGAGGATGCTGGCCGTTGACCATGGTCACAATGCGTGGCACAGACTCTTACACATCCGGAGTCGATGGAGACAACCGGAGCGAAAATCGTTTACTTTCAGTGGTATTGATCGCGGGTTGCGCACCCTACCGCCGGAGCCAATTTCCTTAAACATCTCAGATATTTACGAGCTAGCCCCTTCGGGGGCTTTCGTCGTTTTGCGCTCGGGGTGACGTTTGGGCTATCAACCCAAGGAACATCCCATGACAGTTATCGATGAGCTAATAGAATTGCGCGCTGAACTCGTAAAACAGCGTGGCAGAAGTATTTTCAGCTTGGCGCGTATAGCGATGATCGCTTGGCAGTTGTGGCAAATATCCAAACCACGCTAGCCGCGATTGATGCCGTAATTGAAAAAGGCGACGTGCCTCCAGAGTATGAGCCGACAGTCGATTATATCTAGATTGCCCTCATCCTCTTAGCGCATGACGGGGCAGCGTGAACACGTGCAGCATCGGCCAGAATTGCACATATAAATCACACCATTGTAGACCTTTTACGACCGGAGACAGCCTAACTCTAGGAAGGCTGCCTTCGTTGTCTTTCATAGCGAGCCTTAAGCGCTGACAGATGCGCCACGCTTTTGGTAGGTGACAAGCAGCCCGGCGAGGCACAAGCCAATTGCATCTGTCATCCATCCACCTGCGATCATGGAGAGGCCAGCTGCCAGCAAGACCACGCGCACAATGGAATCCGCGCGTTTTATGAGCCAACCTTGCACGGCACATGACAGCAAATAGACACCGATCACAGCTGCTACCGCGATATGGATGATCTCAAACCAGCTTCCCTGCAGCAACATCGCGGGCGAGTAAAAGAACATATAAGGCACCACGAAGGCAGCGAGGCCGATCTTGAAGCTTTCGACGCTTGTTTTGACAGGGTCCGACCCCGCCAGTGCCGATCCCGCATATGCCGCCAAAGCGACAGGTGGCGTGATGGCTGACATGACCGCAAAGTAAAAGATGAAGAGGTGTGCGATCAAAGGCTCGACGCCAAGGTTAACAACACCGGGCGCAATGACGCTGGCGGCAACGGCGTAGGCCGCGGTTGTTGGCATCCCCATCCCCAGCACGATGGAAACCACCATCGCAAAGAACAGCGCCAAAAGTTGGCTTTGATCGGCGAGGGTTAGCAATACGGTAGAGAACCGTGAGCCGATTCCTGTCAGGGCGATGACGCCTACGATAATGCCCGCCGTCGCACAGACAGCGACCAGTTGCAGGACCATACGCGCACCATTGTTAAGGGCATTAAACAGCTGTTTTGGTCCCATCCTGTGTGGCGTCAGCCAAGACACCACCGCGGCCGAAACCATTGCGAGCGTGCCGCAGCGGATAACCGAATACCCGGCAAAAAGCGCTGCGATGAGAACAATGATCGGCGTCAGTAGATAGATCTGGCGGATCAATATTCCGAACTTGGGCAACTGATCGCGCGGAAGACCTTTCAGGTTTGCCTTTTGCGCGGCCAGATCAATCATGAAGTAGACAGAGATGAAATAGAGCGCAGCGGGGATGATCGCGGCAGAGACGATCTGCATATACGAAATACCGGTGATCTCGGCCATAATGAAGGCACCCGCACCCATAATTGGCGGCATGATTTGCCCACCGGTCGAAGCTGCGGCTTCTACGGATGCGGCTGTTTGTGGCTTATAGCCCACCTTTTTCATCATCGGGATGGTCAGGGAGCCAGTGGCCACGACATTACCTGCAGATGTCCCGTTAATCATGCCCATCAGGCCAGAAGCGAAAATTGCGACCTTGGCTGGACCTCCGCGTTTATGGCCCGCAGCCGCAAAGGCAAGATTGACGAAGTATTCACCGACGCGCGTCGTTTGCAGGAATGCTGCGAAGATCACGAACAGAATGATGTAGGTTGAGGAGATCGCAATCGGCGCCCCCAAAATCCCATTGTCGGTGTAGATATAGGAAAAGAACCGTTTGGCGTCGTAGCCACGATGTTCAAAGATGCCCGGCAACCAAGGGCCCAGGAACGCATACGCGACGAAGATGCCAGCGATGATCACCAGTGCCATACCGGCCAGTCGGCGCGTTAGCTCGATGATCAGAATGACGCCTGTCACAGCTGCCCACATATCGCCCGGTAGCGCCATTGGCATACCGGCGCGCAGCTGTAGCTGGCGGGCAAAGAAAATAAGGTAGGCCGTCGCGACAACGGCGGCGACCGCCAGAAGGATGTCAGCGGTGGCGAACTGGCGCCGGTCACGCTGGGGGAAGAACCAGCCATGCAGGATTGCCAGTACAGACCCTAATACCAATGGAATCCCGAACGTCGACATCGCCCAAGCAGGCGGAAGGGCGTTGCCCATGGCGTACCCATTGATCCAAATCGAACCAACTGCGACGGCACCATAGAGAACACCCGCAGCTGACAAAGCCAAAAGGCCGAGAGACACGGGATTGCGGACCTTGCCATTCGCGGAACCAGACAGCGGCGTTGCGCCGAACAGCAGAAAGCCCAGAAACAACCCGCCGCCCACGTGGCTAAGGCGATAGGCCCAAGTCTCAAGCGGGAACACGTTCATTACCAACAGATGAAAGACCGAATAGGCCACGCATAGCGCCGCGACAACCATGTTCCGCGAGCCGTCGAAAAGCCGTTGATTGCCTGTCAGCGCATCCTCGTCGACATTTGCCTTAGCGGTCTCCTGCTCGATAACCGAGAGGGTGGGGTCAACGCGTGTAGGGTTGGCGGTGTCTTGGTCATTTTTCATTGTAGGCTGCCCGAGAAAGGGGTGGAAGAAAAACACGGGCGGGAAAAACTTCAACCGCCCGTGCCAAAAGAGATGAAGATCCGATTATTTTAGATCTTCTGAAATCTCATAGCCGTTCTCTTCGAACCAGCGCACAGCACCCAGGTGGAATGGAATGACGGCGTTCTTCACGACGTTCTCTGCCAACGTCTCACGGGCGGCTGCGTGGTTCTGAACCATGCGATCGTGGTTGCCCATTGCCAGCGCTGTGATTTCATACGCCAAGCTTTCGGACATATCCTGATGCGCGATTGCAAAGTTCCACAAAGACACGGTCTGGATATCTTCTGGCTGATCCTCATAGGTGTCCGCTGGAATGGTAAAAGGTGCCATTGCTGGTACAATTTCCATCATCTGACCAAGTGTTTCCTCATCCATGTTGATGAAGCGAACATCGTTTTCAACGGCCAGCTGTGCATAGGCACCCGTTGGAAGGCCCGCAGCGTAAACGAAAGCATCAATCAAGCCGTCTTTCAGCTGACCGGCAGTATCGGCCCCGCCAGCGTTGGAGATTTTCACGCCGTCATAGCCCTCGGCATTCTCAAAGAAACGCGTCCAGTAAGTCGCAGATGTGCCGCCTGCGGGGCCGACGCCCACGCGCTGTCCTGCCATGTCTTGAAAGCTCATGATGTCAGAGCTGGCCAGAACAGCCGCCTGAAGCGGTGTCTGATACATTGGGAACAGCGCACGCACATTTTCATGTGGCACACCTGGCATCAGCGGGCTTTCACCACGCCGCGCTTCATCAGCTGGGCCAAGCGTGACAAAGCCCATCTGGTGCTCACCTGTTTCGACAAGCGTAACGTTCTGAACTGGACCGCCGGTGATTTCAACGCCAGCGTTCAGGTCAAGCGCTTCGCTGATCATCGCGCCAAAGCCACTGCCGTAGGTGAAATATGTGCCGCCCTGACTGCCCGTGCCAATCGTAATACTGTTAGGCCAGCCGTCTCGGTCTTGTGCTGCTACAGGCAGCGCGATAGCGGCGCAAAGGGCTGCTGCTGTGAACGTTGCGAATTTCATGGGTGTTCCTCCTCCAAGGTATGTCCTCCAATGCGCCTCCGGAAACGGAAGGCATCTAATACCATGATGGGAACAACCACGTCATATCGCTACGCACCAGAATTTATATTCTAAACTGATATAATCAAGCTGTGCGCTCCAAATCCGGTAGGTTTCGCTCAAGAACCGATAAGAACGCATCCCGTCTTACGTCGCGGGTTCCCCGAGTCCATGCTGCCGCCAGGATCAGTTTCGAACGCGTTGTGCCTTGCGGGATTGATAACGGAACAAAGGCCACACCGGGCACCTGAAACCGCGATGTCCACCGTGGGACGATTGCAAGGCCTGTGCCTGCGGCGACAAGATTTACGATGGTCTGCTTTTCTTCGGCGACCTGTGCGACCCTTGCGGTTAGTCCGACATCAACGAACAGCTTGATCGTAAGGTCATGGGAATGCGGTCGTGAGCGGCGGTCCGGTACGATGAGCGGCTCATCTGCTAAATCTGAAATCGCGATAGAGCTTTTGCCTGCCAAAGGATGCGCTTTGGGCAGTGCAACGACGGCCGTCTCAAAAAACAGCGTACGAAAGTTGAGCCGCTGATCGCGCACGTCAGGGGGGCGACAGAATGCGATATCAATAGAACCACTCAGAAGCTTGGGCAGAAGGTGGATTGTCTTCTGCTCGAACAACTGGACCTCAAGATCGGGTAGGTCCTTGCGTATCATCATAAGCAATTGCGGCATCAGCCCCGCTGCGGCACTGTCGATTGCGCCGACCCGTAGAACTGGCGTTTCGGATTTTCTGACATCTCGGATTTTGGTCTGAAGGCGATTGGCTTGCGCGACCAAAGCTTTGGCGTCCTCTAAAATGCTGTTTCCGGCTTCTGTCAGGGAAACCGAACGGGTCGTACGCACAAAAAGCCGGGTCTCAAGCTTATCCTCAAGCAGGCGAATTTGACGCCCCAAAGACGCAGGAAGCATATCCAGTGACTGAGCCGCTCTGCCGAAATGAAGGGTTTCAGCCACGGCAAGGAAGCTTTTGATCTGCGTGATGTCCAAGGTCACCCTCCCCATAGACTATTTCAATTTAGTATATAATCTTCTACCGATTGAGCGCAACGATTTATCAGAGGTAGCTTCACGACAGGTGCCGGATGGACATACAGAGGACGAAGGCAACGCACATCGTGTGTCCTTCTTTTCTCATCGTCAATCTAATGTCGCGCAGAATTTAGTAGATCGGAAAGACACTATGAAAACCTACAAAATCGCCTCCATTCCTGCTGATGGTATTGGACCGGAAGTTATCGCAGCGGGCCATCAGGCGCTTGAAGCCTTGGCGCGCCGGGACGGTGGTTTTGAATTTGATGTCACTGAATTTGATTGGAGTTCAGAGCGTTATAAACGCACAGGCTCGTTGATGCCCGAGGACGGAACCGAGCAGCTTAAGAACTTTGATGCAATCTTTTTCGGTGCTGTTGGCGCCCCGGATGTGCCGGATCACCTGACACTTTGGGGGCTGAGATTGCCAATCTGCCAAGGTTTTGACCAATATGCGAACGTTCGCCCCACCCGAATTCTTCCCGGCATTTCAGCGCCTCTAAAAGATGTGGGCCCCGGTGATCTAGACTGGGTGATTGTTCGTGAAAATTCCGAGGGTGAATATTCGGGTATCGGTGGGCGCGCACATAAAGGCATGCCCGAAGAAGTCGCCACAGAGGTTTCGATCTTCACCCGTGTCGGGGTGGAGCGGATCATGCGGTATGCCTTCAAGCTTGCGCAGTCCCGTCCCCGCAAGTTCCTGACTGTTGTGACCAAGTCTAACGCGCAGCGCCACGGTATGGTCATGTGGGACGAAATTGCGCTGGAAGTGTCCAAGGATTTCCCAGATGTAGAATGGGACAAGATGCTGGTCGACGCGATGACCATGCGCATGGTTAAAGACCCGAAATCGCTGGATACGATTGTTGCCACCAACTTGCACGCTGACATTCTGTCGGACCTTGCAGGGGCGCTGGCCGGTTCGCTTGGCGTTGCACCAACGGCCAACATCGACCCCGAGCGCCGCTTCCCGTCGATGTTTGAACCGATTCACGGGTCTGCGTTTGATATCACCGGCAAAGGCATCGCAAATCCGGTCGCAACCTTTTGGACCGCTAGCCAGATGTTGGAACACCTAGGCGAAAGCGCTGCTGCAGAGCGTATGATGCGCGCGGTGGAAAAGGTTTGCGCCGATGGCATCATGACCCCCGATGTCGGTGGCACCGCAACAACGCAAGACGTCACCGATGCGGTCTGCGAAGCGATCCGCGGCGAAAACATCTAAAGGTAGACACATGACCGACGACGATGCAGCGGCGCTTTTGCGCCGAATGATGACGGCTGCCATCGAGGCAGCTGATCCGGCGACTGTTCTGGCTTCTCACCTCCCTAAGAAGCCAGCGGGCCGCTGCATTGTCGTCGGGGCCGGAAAGTCTGCGGCTGCGATGGCCGTGGCGCTGGAAACAGCATGGCCTGATGTGGAACTGTCTGGCGTTGTCGTCACGCGCTATGGCCATGCGGTTCCGACCTCGCGGATACAAGTTCGGGAGGCTTCCCATCCGGTGCCCGACGCGGCAGGGCTTGCCGCCGCTCGTGAGATCATGGAAACGGCGGCCTTAGCGGGCGAAGATGATCTTGTGCTCGCACTGATATCGGGTGGGGGATCATCGCTGCTGCCTTTGCCGGTTGAACCGCTGACGTTGGATGAAAAGATAATCGTCAACAAACTCCTGCTGTCGTCCGGCCTGACGATTGAGGACATGAATAAAGTCAGACGCAGATTGTCTGTAATAAAGGGCGGCGGGCTTGCCCGCGCAGTCCATCCGGCCAAATTGGTGACTTTGGCCATCTCTGATGTACCGGGCGACGATCCGGCCGCAATCGCATCGGGCCCGACCGTTCCAGATCCAACGGCTGGCGAAAACCTTAGCCATCTCGTAGATCGCCTTGGCCCTGATCTGCCCACTGCGGCGCGTGATATTCTAATGGCCCCTTGCCTTGAACAGACTGAATTTGACGTCGATTACCGCCTTATCGCCACGCCCGAGTTATCACTTGAAGCGGCGGCAACGGTTGCACGTGATGCAGGTGTCACTCCGACGATACTCGGTGACGCCCTTGAGGGCGAAGCGCGCGAACTGGGGATTGTGATGTCTGGTATTTCCAAGTGGGCCGCGCGTCATCTGACCTCGTCATCGACCCCAACGGTTTTACTTTCGGGCGGCGAAACAACGGTTTCGATCGGGAACACAAAGCCCGGGCGCGGAGGACGTAATACCGAGTTTTTGCTTAGCCTTGCGGTCGCACTGAACGGGCACCCCAATATTCATGCCATCGCCGCAGACACTGACGGAATTGACGGCACAGAAGACGCGGCTGGCGCCTTAATCGGGCCGGATATTCTGGCGCGCGCCGAGAGCGCTGGCGCAAACCCCAAGGCGCATCTTGCCAACCACGACAGCTACACCCTGTTCGATGCTACGGGCGACCTGATCCGAACGGGACCGACGCTGACAAATGTAAATGATTTTCGCGCTGTGCTTATTTACTAACGCTCCCGCGCGAGCCAATCCAAAGGATATCAGATGATCCGAAATAGACGCGCCAAGATTGTTGCCACAGTCGGCCCTGCAAGTGCCTCACCATTTATGTTGCGAAACCTGTTTAACGCAGGTGTCGATACGTTCCGCTTGAACTTCAGCCACGGCGAACATGACATTCATGCAATGACAATTTCGGCCATCCGCAAACTTGAGCAAGACGTCGGTGCGCCGATTGGGATTTTGCAAGACTTACAGGGTCCGAAGATCAGGCTCGGGCGTATAAAAGGCGGTTCGCGCAATCTGGATCGTCATGAGAAAGTTTGCTTCCTACCCTCAGAAACGGTCGAGGACGAAACATGCCTGCCGCTGCCGCATCCTGAAATCTTCGACGCCATTGAGCCGGGCCATCGACTGTTCATCGATGATGGTAGGGTCCGCCTGAAAGTGACGGGCAAGAAAGCCGGTCAGATCGAGGCCGAAGTTCTTGAAGGCGGTAAGGTTAGTGATCGCAAGGGTGTTAACCTACCGGATTGCGTACTTGATTTGCCGGTTCTAACCGAAAAGGACCGAACAGATCTTGAGTTTGGGTTGGCACATGGGGTCGATTGGGTCGCGCTGTCGTTTGTGCAGAAAGCCACAGACCTCGATGAAATCACGGCGATCATCGACGGCCGTGCTGGCTTGATCTCGAAAATCGAGAAACCCTCCGCGCTTGAGGATATCGAAGGGATCGTTGATAAATCCGACGCGATCATGATTGCACGGGGTGATCTCGGTGTCGAAATCCCGCCAGAGGACGTGCCCGCCCGCCAAAAAGAAATTATCGCTTTATGCCGGCGCACCTGCCGTCCGGTGATTGTCGCGACGCAGATGTTGGAATCTATGGTCACATCGCCAACTCCGACCCGCGCAGAGGCATCCGACGTCGCGACCGCGATCTACGACGGCGCTGATGCGGTCATGTTATCTGCGGAAAGTGCGACAGGTGATTTCCCCAAGGAAGCTGTTGAGGTGATGGCCCGCATCATTCGCTCGACCGAGGGGCACACGTTCTACGAAGCGGCGATGGCGGCCTCTCGCGAAGCGTGTCTGAGCGACGCCGACGCGATTGCCGACACAGGTGCAACGCTGGCCTGTGCTTTGAACGCCGCCTGTATCACGGCCTACTCTATGTCTGGACTGACGGGTCTGCGCGTATCGGCCCGCCGCCCAAAGCTCCCCCTCGTTGTGATGACCCGTGATCTTAGCGTGGCACGCCGTATGGCCTTGGTCTGGGGGGCGCGATCTGTGTTGGAAACCTCGGCAATCGATTATGACAGCATGGTAGAAACCGCCAAGTCGGAATGTCGCCGCCTGTTGTCTCCGTCGGCAAACGAGAAAATGGTGGTCTTGTCCGGTGTCCCTTTCGGCCAGATCGGTAGCACAAACAATATACGCATCGCCACGCTGCGATAGCACATTCCCTTCGCGAGTAGATTTGCAAGCCACAGTTTCGAGCCCCTATTGCTCCATAAACCCTATGGAAAAACCAACAAATAGCTGGTTTGTAATAGGCTGCGATGCTGCGTCGACAGGCAAATACAACGTCCGGTAAGGGCCGTTCATGCCAATTGGCCGCCGAGCCCGCGAACGGCGGCTTCGGCCTTCGGCAGGAGCATGTCTCTGGTCTGTGCATGGTCGATTCAAAGCGTGCGACCGCCGCTACACGCTCGCACGCTTATCTTATCTTAGAACTCTTACCTATCCCACAAAGCCCCGCAAACTGGCGGAATCTCCTTCTCGATCGCCTGCATCGCGTCGACGATCAGATCCTCGCGCCAGCGACGGCCGGCGATTTGCACCCCGATGGGCTGGGGGCCGCTGGCCAGCCGCGCGATATGCGTTGGAATGTTGCCAGCAGGCAGCCCAGTAAAGTTCATGATGAACGACCAATGCGCCTTGCCCAATACCTCACGCACACCTTCTGGACCCTCCGTATCGCGGCCAGCCGTAAAGAACGGCGCCAGCAGGAATGGGGTCAGGATCAAGGGGTAATCCTCAAGAAACAGCGACCATTCGCGGGCATAATGCGTGCGTTTGGCAATCATTTCCAGTTGCTGTGTCCCCTCGAAAGGCGGGAATTCCGCATAGTAGGCATCGAAGATCGCATTCACTTCGTCAGATCCGTGGGCGCGAATATCCGGGCCCATGAGGGCTTGAACTTCGCCCAATAACGCGCGGTATCCAACTTCGCCGGTCTCGCTCGCAAGGGGCGGGTCGACCTCTTCGACGGCGTAGCCTGCATTTGACAGGGCGGATGCCGCATTATCAAGCGCCGTGGCCACATCACCGTGCAGGCCAAACCCGAAATCTTCGCGGGTGACGGCGACACGGATCGGGCCGTCTATCGGTGCGCCACGCCAAGGCAGCGGCACATGGAACGGGTCGCGCGCGTCTGGCGTGATCAGGGAGGGCATCGAGAGGTGCAGGTCAGATGCAGTTCTTGCGATAAGCCCTTGAACCGACATGGATTGTGCCAAAAATCCCCGCTCTGCCTTTTGGCTGGGGTTCCACGCAGGCACCCGTCCCAATCCGGGTTTCACTGTGACCGCGCCATTTGCCGAAGCCGGAAAGCGTAGCGAACCGCCAATGTCGTTGCCATGGGCAAGTGCGCCGATCCCGGCCATCACGGCCGATCCGGCACCGCCCGAAGAGCCGCCCGCCGACAGATGCCGGCCCCATGGGTTGTAGGTGCGCCCATAAAGTGGGTTGTCCGTGTCCGCACGGAAGGAAAATTCAGGCGTGTTGGTGCGCCCGATGATGATCGCGCCTGCGTCTTTCAGGTTGCGAACCAGCGGCGCATCCTCGGGCGCAATTAGGTCTTTGAACGCTGGAACACCGTTGCTGGTGGCATGGCCCTTTTGGTCAACGTTAATTTTGATGGTGACCGGAACGCCGTGGAGCGCTCCTTTGGGCGCGCTGCTGGCGTCCAAAGCGCTGGCCGCTGCCCGTGCTTCGTCAGCAAGGTCTTCGACAACCGCGTTCAGGTCTGGATTGACCTCATTCATACGTGCGATCGCCGCCTCGGTGGCGTCACTGGCCGAGATTGTGCCTGCCCGGGTGGCCGCTGAGATTTCGCTGGCGCTCCATTGCCAAAGCGGTTTGCTGTCGGTCATTCCGGTTCCTTCCGTTCTATTTCATGCCCAACCAAGGCGGGGCCTTAAGTCGTGATGCGGCGACCTTCACAGGAAAAAACATAGCAAGGCAAGTAGTTTCGCCATGCGACGCGCCATAGGACAAATACGCATTGTCAGCCTGCCGCACTGGCGGTTTGGCGTGCTAAAACTGCAAAGACAAGTCCGCCCAGCGTGATCCTATCGCACGGCGCTGCGCATGCCGATTGATCTGCCAATTTCTAAGTCGCGCTGATGCCAACCCTGCCAAAACAAAAGGCAATTGCCAGTATTGTCACAAAAGTTTTGCATTCTCAGGCGACAAGGAGGCATGCTGCGCCGAAGTATAAATTGACCAACTGGTCTAACGCGCGCATTCTGCCGACAATGAGTACACTAGAAAGAGGATTTCCCATGACACGAACCATTCTGCTGGCCGGCACCATGCTGGCGGGGCTTGCCTCCGTGGCCCAAGCCGACACGCTGCGTCTTTTGACATGGGGCGGCTACGCACCTGAGGACGTGGTCGCGAAATTTGAAGAAGAGACCGGCCATACCGTCGAAGTCACGAAATCCAACAATGAAGAGATGATCGCCAAGCTGCGCGCCACGGGCGGCGGTGGTTTTGACCTCGCTCAGCCTTCGCAAGACCGCATCATGGGCCCGCAGATGGAATTTGGCATCTACAAGCCGATTGACGTCTCCAAGCTGAACAAAGAGCTTTTCATCCCCTCCATGCTTGATGCGACGATGGGCAACACCACCGTGAACGGCGACGTCTATGGCGTGCCGCATGTCTGGGGCACCTCCGGTCTGGTGATGAACACCGCCGAAGCGGGTGACACGGTCAAGGATTACACCGACCTCTGCGCGCCGGAAGTGGCGGGTAAGGTTTCTTACCGCCTCAAGCGTCCCACCCTGATCGGTTTCGCCTTCGCCATGGGCGAAGACCCCTTTGCCGCCTATGGCGACGAAGCCAAATATGCCGAGATCATGGGCAAGGTCGAAGCCAAGCTGATCGAGTGCAAAGAGAACGTCAAAACCTATTGGGGTGGCGGTGATGAGCTGATGAACCTGCTGCGCTCGGGCGAGGTGACCGCGTCGATGGCATGGGACACCGGCGGCTGGAAGCTGAACGACGACAACGCTGACCTGACCTTCGTGGCCCCGACCTCGGGCGCTTTGGGCTGGATCGACACCTTCGTTCTGCCCGCCAAAGGGCAGGCCGACGATGTGGCCTATGAGTGGATCAACTTTGTCATGCAGCCCGAAGTCGCGGCGATGATCACCGCAGCGGCGGGCAACTTCACCGCCTCCGCAGGCGCAGATGAGTTCGCCGAAGACAGCCTGAAAGCCAAGTATCAGGCCAGCTTCCCGCAAGAGGCGATCGACAACATCAAATGGTATCCGCCAGTGCCTGCCGGTCTGGAAACAATCGAAGGCGAAGTGCTGGACCGCGTCCAAGCTGCCAACTGATAACTGACCCTACGAGCGGCACCCTCATTTCGGGGGTGTCGCATCTTTATACGGAATTCACATGACCCCAGATCTGGAATGCGTCGACCTCGTTAAGCGGTTCGGCGATACCACCGCTGTTAATAACGTCTCCTTCACGGTGCCGCCCGGCAGTTTCTTTTCCATCCTCGGGCCTTCGGGCTGCGGCAAGACGACGATCATGCGGATGATCGCGGGGTTTCTCGACCCCACCTCTGGTGACATTCGGATCAAGGGCGGATCGGTGCTCGATACGCCGCCGAACAAACGGCCCGTGAATATGGTGTTCCAGCATCTGGCGCTTTTCCCGATGATGACGATTGCCGAGAATATCGGCTACGGGCTGCGCCGCCGCGGCATGCCCAAGGCCGAGATCGCGCACAAAGTCGATGAGGCGCTCGACCGGATCGGCCTGCCGGGGATCGGCGCGCGCAAGACGGATGAGCTTTCGGGCGGTCAGAAACAGCGGGTCGCCATCGCGCGCTGCATGGTGTTGGAGCCTGACGTGCTGCTGCTGGATGAGCCGCTGGGCGCGCTGGACCTCAAGCTGCGCGAACATATGAAGGTTGAGTTGAAGGCCCTGCAAGCCGCCTTTGACACGACATTCGTCTATATCACCCACGACCAATCAGAAGCGCTGGTGATGTCTGACCAGATCGCCGTGATGAGCAATGGCCAGTTTGAGCAGGTCGGTAAGGGGCAAGACCTCTACTACCGCCCCCAGACGCCATTCGTCGCCGGTTTCATCGGAGAGTCGAACCGCTGGAAGGGCAAGATTGAGCGGGTGGAGGGCGATGCGCTGCAACTGCGCACCGACAGTGGGCTCGCGATGCGGGCCACCGGCGCGGGTATTGCCCAAGGCGCGCGGGCCGAGATTTTCGTGCGGCCCGAATCCATTCGGCTTGCCGCCAGCGCCGATGCGCTTGCAGGCTTTGACAATCAACTGACGGGCACGGTGACGAGCCTGCTGTTCAACGGCGCAGCTTCGCGCGTGTTGGTACAGGACGATGTTGGTGAGACGCTCGAAGTCACGCTGCCGCAATCAGGTGAATTCTCAAGTCTGAAACGTGGCGATGCGGTGCATATCGGCTGGGGCGCGGGGCAGGCGACCTGCTTTGGGGCCGCCTGATGCGCAGCCAATCCCGCATTACATTCTACCTGCTGCTGACGCCTTTGGTGCTGTGGCTGGGGCTTTTGATCATCATCCCGCATATCGACATGCTGCTGATCTCGCTGCGCGAACGGATCAGTTTTGGCGTCTATGAAACCAGTCTGGCACAATATGAAAAGGCGCTGACCGAACCGCTCTATCTGCGCACGTTTTGGCGCACGGCGGTGATGTCGGTGCTGGCAACCGCGCTGACGCTGCTGATCGCCTTCCCGGTGTCTTATTACATCGCCAAGATGGCGAAGGGGCGCTTGCAGCAGGTGCTTTTCCTGCTCTGCCTGATCCCGTTCTACGTCTCTGAACTGGTGCGCACCTTCGGCTGGATGATCCTGCTGCGCGAGACCGGTCTCGTCTCGAACCTGCTGCAATGGATGGGTCTGGTGGATCGCCCGGTTGAGATGCTTTATACTGATGCCACGATGATGGTGGGGCTGGTCTATACCTCCATGCTCTTCATGGTGGTGCCGCTTGTCACCACGCTGGAAAGCCTCGACGACAGTGTGATTGAGGCGGGCTATGATCTGGGCGGCAGCGGGCTTTCCGTCCTGCGTGAGATCATCATCCCCCACGCCATGCCCGGCATCGTTTCGGGCTGCATCGTGGTCTTTATGCTGAGCTTGGGCAACTACCTGACGCCGACAATGCTGGGCGGCAAGGACAGCCTGTGGTTCACCGAAATGATCTATAATCAGTTCATCGTACGCTCCAATTGGGAGCTTGGCGCCGCCTTTGGCTTTATGCTTTTGGTGCTGTCCTCGGTGATCGTCTGGGGCATGCTCTGGCTGACGGGCCGGACCCTCAAGGAAACGATGGGGTGATCCAATGATCCCGACAATCCCGCAATCGCGCAGCTTTCGCATCCTCTATGGTGGCTATGTGGCGCTGTTCTTTCTCTATCTGGCTTTGCCGTTGACCGTGGTGGCGGTATTCGCCTTCAACGACAGCCAGTTCCCCTCCCTCCCGTGGGAGGGGTTCACGTGGAATTGGTTCTTTGGCGCGGAGCGTCCGCAGATCGGCGTCTTTCATGAACGCGGCATCCTGCGGTCGGTGGGCACATCGGCATTCGTGGCGCTTTGCGTGGCGGTCATGTCGGTTTGCGTTGGCACGACGAACGCCTTTCTGTTCAACCGCTATGAGTTTCGCGGCAAGGGGTTTCTCTATGTGCTGATGCTGCTGCCGCTAGTGATCCCCGGCATCGTGCTGGGCATCTCGGTGCTGGTGTTCTCATCCACGCTGGCCAACGGCGTCTGGGACATGGCGCAGATCGACATTCAGGCGCTGCGCCCCGGTCTGCTTTTGGTGATCTTGGGGCAGTTCAGCTTTATCACCACCATCGCCACGCTCGTCATCTCGGCTCGCTTGCAAAAGTTTGACCGCACGTTGGAAGAGGCGGCGCTGAACCTTGGCGCGGATCGTTTGACGGCGGTGCGCACGATCACCCTGCCGTTCCTTGCACCCGCGATGATTGGGGCGGTCGTTGTGGCGTTTCTCATGAGCTTTGAGAACTTCAACACAACGCTGATGCTCGTGGGCTCTGACGCGCCGCTGACCATCGCCATGTTCGATCGGTTGAAAGAAGGCTCAACCCCGTTGCTGAACGCCGTGTCGCTGTTGTTGATGCTGGGCTCATCCCTTTTGGCGCTGATGCTGATCCTGTTTCAAAAACGCGGATGATAATAGGGCAGGCCCGCGCTGGGCCTGCCGCTCTCTGGTCACAGCGTCTGCCTTACCGCTCGACTGAAGCTCTCTAATAGGTCGGGGTCTTCGGCAAGCGTGCGCCGCAGCGACCGCGGCAGTTCTAGCTGAACGCCTTCGCCTGTGCGGGTTCGGTTGCAGATGTTCGTCTCATGCAAGCCGGGCAGGGTGGTGTTGGGCGCCGCGTCAAACCCCGCGTCGCGCAAAGCCACGCCGATGGCATCACGTAGCGCCTCGGCACGCCCACCAAGCCAGACCGTTTCGGTGCCATCATCCCTGCGCCCATGGATCGCCACGGCCACCGTCGCCTCCGCCACAAGCTCCAACGCCTGCGGCTCGTCAAAGCGGTGCGAGGTGATGTGGAAATCCCCATGCGCCCCGGCCTTCAGCGCCTCGAACAGATAGTAGGAATAGTCGCCCCCCGCGATTGCCTCAGCGATCAGCGAAGTCTCAGGCTCAATCGTGCCGCCGTGAGGTGCTAGAATGATCACCGCGCTTTGCCGATCCTCCGCGCGTATCTGGTAATCATCATCGCGCGCCATTTCGGCAGAGAGGTCGGCATAGTTCTGGAAACGATCCGTCATCAAATGGCTCCTATCGGCTGGGGAAGGCGATCAAACGTCGAGCTTGCGCACCTTTTTGGCAATGCGCCCGTCTTTACGCTCAAGAAACACGATCTCTCCGAAATTGATGCTTTGCCACGCGTCCCCGTCCTCGGTCAGCGGCTCAGAGGCAAAGATCGCCGATGTGGCTTCGCCTTCGGGGCAGGCGTCTACCTTGTAGGAATTGGCGTAATCCTGAAAGTTCGTCCCTGTTAGCACATAGACCGGCTCAAGCAGCATAGACAGATGCAAGTCTTCGTCGCGCAACTTCTTCCAATCGCCGTTCACATCCGTCTCGCCTTGATGGCCGCAGCCATAGTTCACGCCAATGATCCGATCCGAACTGACCAACGAGATCTTGAGCTTGGTCAGCGACGCGAGATCAAGTTTTCGCGCCGCTTCGCAGATCACCTTGAGCAGTTTCTCAAACCCGCGCTGCACATCGTCATCGCTGTCGCCCTCCAGCAATGAAAGCAGCAACACATAGAGAAATTCCGTATCCGTCGTGCCGCGCATCTGGGTGAGGTATCGATCCTTGCAATGCTGCAGAAGCTCGCGCTGCAACTGCCGCCAATGGGGCAGGGCGCCGTTCTGGGCAATGATCCACGGCGTATGTTCAAAGGAAAACGGATGACAATTCTCATCGGCCTGTACGACGCTGGCATCATAAGACGCCGCGCGGATATGCGAGAGCATCGTATGCGCCTGCAGGCTGGGGATTAGGGTCTTGGCGTTGTCGTCGTGAAAGGCCGCCTTGGGCCGATGGTACAGCAGCGGCGCATCGGGTTTCAGCAGATGTTCGCTCCATGCGGCAAAACCCCATCCTGCCAGTTGCAGACTTGGGTGAAGTTCCGGATCAAGGCTTTGGTTCAGCAGAGAGTTTTCAGGAGCAAGGAGCAGCGACTCGATTGGTAGTTCGGGTCCGATATAGGCGAGGAAGCGGCACATATTTGTCCTTACTCTAGAGAGGTTTCACTGACTTTCACAAATGGTGTGAAGCCCTCAGATAGAGTGAAGTGCCGGTAAATCTAGCCTAGCGTCAGACAGCAGCGCCGCAGGGCCATTTGAAAGGGAGGGGGGGCGCGCGCCGCCCCGCTCCGGTTTTCGCCTCAGATATCCGAGATATAATCAGCCGAGACATAGCCCCGTACCTCTGGCGCATCGGCCAAGGACACACGGCACCAAAGCTGGCCAATCTCGGTCACGCAATCGCGGCGGTTTAGGATGGTGCCATCAGGCAGCCCCATGATGACCCCAAAGTCGAGCCCGGGGCCGCTGCGCAGTTTCAAAAGCTCATCCGGCCCGGTGCGGTGCACCATGACCTGATCGGCGGCGATGCCCGCACAGCCTGCGACGAACGTAAGGGTGGAAACGGTAGCGAATGTGATCCTGCGCATGATCTGCCTCTCTTTGATTTTTGTCTGTCATAGATCGAAAACCGGCCTGATCCTAGCCGCCTTATGCCGCGCTTTCCCCACATCGTGCGGGCACGCCTGTACCAGATTGCTTATCATTAGGTTTCATCAAGCTGACAAAGCGCGTCACGTCTGCGTCACCTTCGGCGTATTCTTGCGGAGTGGCGCCTGAGGTGATGATGATCGCGATCTCTAGTTCCAACTGCCTGACCTGCTGCACAACAATGTCGCTGACCATGATGTCAAACCACTTCTGCGCGGGGCAGCGTTGGGCGGCGCTGATACCGAACGGCCTGACGGCACCCGCCAAAATCGGCGGATGCACGTTGCGTAGAAACTCCGCACTGCTTAGGCCACCCGATTGCCCATCGCATAGACCGAACGGAGGATCGGCGCGTCTTTCATCACCTCAAAATCGATCAGATCGGCCCGCATCCCAAGGGCAATCTCTCCCCGGTCGGTCAGCCCCACGTGATGTGCGGGCGTGCGGGTGACGGTCGCCAGTCCCCGTGCCATATCACCCCAAAGCTCACCCAGTTGCACCGCACCCAATAGCAGCGCGGCAGGCACGTAATCCGATGATAGGATGTCCAGCAGATCCCACTCGGCCAATTCCTTTGCCGCCACATTGCCCGAATGCGATCCGCCGCGCACGAGGTTGGGCGCACCCATGATCGTGGCGATGTCTTGGGCATGGCAGGCCTCTGCCGCTTCGCGGGTGGTGGGGAATTCGGCCAGTCGCACGCCGTGGCCGTGGCTGGTGGCCACCTGTTCTGCCGTGGTGTCATCATGGCTCGCTAGTGCCGCGCCGTAATGCGCGGCTGCTGCTACCGCTGCCGCCTCATGTTTCGCGCCCAGCCGTTCTTGCAGCCCGTGCAGAAAGGTGACGTAATCGCCAAAATCCTCACGCGGCAGACCGTTCTTGCCGCAGACGTAATCCTCGAATTTTTGCACATCGCGGAATTGCCGCTGGCCGGGGGTGTGGTCCATCAAGCTGACGATGCCGACCTTATCCTCGGGGCCAAATTCAGCCAGTTCCTCTACCAGCGTTTCCGAACAGATCTCGGCCCGCAGGTGGATATGGTGGCTGATCGCCAGCGCGCCACTTTCGCGCATCATCAGGATTTCATCGGCCATTCCGCGGGCGTATTTGCCATAGCGTTTGCGCCCGTCGTCCGACACGATCGACCCCACCCGGATCGCGTCGAACACCGTGGTGATCCCGGTGCCCGCCAACTCGCGGTCATGGGCGATGATCGCCGCGCGGTGCGGCCAGTCGACCTTGGGGCGCGGCTTCATGTGGCGTTCAAGGTTGTCGGTATGCAGTTCCACCAGACCGGGGGCGAGGTAGCGGCCTTCGCAATCGATCGCCCCCTGTGGCACGGCGGCGCCTTCGGCGATATCCGCGATCACCCCGTCGCGCAGCACCACGCTGCCTGTCATCACCGCATCGGGCAGGATCAATTTCGCATTGGCGAGAATGGTTTCTTTTGTCATGTGAACGTCACGCTTGTTGCGCATCCATGGATGCAAGGAGAAGATGAATGAAATTTGACCGCTACGCGATCTATTACACGCCGCAAGGCAGTCTGGCCGAAGCCGGAGCCGCTTGGCTGGGCTGGGATGTGGCGCACGGGCAGGCCGTGGCGCATCCCGAAGTGGCCGCGCTGGACGTGGCCTCCCTGACCGAAACACCGCGCAAATACGGGCTGCATGCGACGATCAAGCCGCCCTTTGTACTGGCCGAGGGCACATCGGCTGACGGGTTGCTGGCCGAGTTTGAGGCGCTTTGTGCGCAGCTTGCCCCCGTAACGCTGGACGGTCTCAGCCTGACCCCGCTGGGCCGCTTTCTGGCACTGACGCCCAAAGGGGACACCGCCGCGCTGAACGCTATGGCCGCCGAAGTGGTGCGCGGCCTCGACGCGTTCCGCGCGCCCCCTTCCGAAGCCGATCTGGCCCGCCGCCGCCAAGCCAACCTGACGCTTGCACAAGAGGCGAACCTCAACAAATGGGGCTATCCATACGTCTTGGACGCTTTCCGCTTCCACATTACCCTCACCAGCAAGCTGCCCAAAGCCGACCTGCCGCAGGTCACCGCGGCGCTTGCGCCCTATATCACGACGCATCTGCCGCAGCCCTTTGTGCTGAGCAGCCTGACGCTGGTAGGGCAAGCCGAAGACGGTATGTTCCACGAAGTTCACCGCGCCGCCCTCTCGGGATAGAGCGCGGCCACCGCCTGCGCCACGGTTTGCTTCAGCGGGCCGGAGTTGTCGACCTCATGTGCTGCGATATGGCCGGGCAGGGCGTGTTCGGCCCGTGCCAACCGGGCGGTGATCTCGTCCTCCGTCTCGCGCCCACGGCCCCGCAGCCGTGCGGCCAACACGTCGGGCGAAGCGGTGAGCGACAGCACCTCGAACCGCGCAAACCGCAGTTTGGCCTCGGTCAGCACCCCGCGTGAGAGGTTGGCGAGCACATCGCGCCCCTCTGCCAGCGCCATTTCAACCGCGATGGGAATGCCATAATGCAGCCCATGCGCGGCCCAACTCAGGGCAAAGGCGCCATCCGCTTCGAGCCGCAGAAACTCCTCCTCGCTGATCCCGTCAAAGTCTTCGCCTCCCGCCGCGCCGGACCGTGTAATGGCGCGGCGGGCGAGGAAGAGATCGGGCAGGGTTTCGGCCAGTCCTTCCATTACACTGTCTTTGCCCACGCCGGAGGGGCCGACGACCGCGATAAAACGCCCGGTCATGCGGCCAATCCGGGGGTAAAGCTAGTCACATCCACTTCGCGGTCACAGATTTGATCGCGGGCGGCTTCGTCATGGAAGATGCCCAAGATCGCCGTGCCGCGCGCCTTGGCCTCTTCAATCAATGTCAGCACCGTGGCGCGGTTGGTGGCGTCAAGGCTCGCCGTTGGTTCATCCAGCAGCAAGACCGGGTAGGGATGCGCAAAGCCGCGCGCGATGTTCACCCGCTGCTGCTCTCCGCCCGAGAAGGTCGTGGGGCTGAGCTGCCAAAGCCGCTGCGGGATGTTGAGCTGCGCCAACAACTCTCCGGCCCGCGCCCGTGCGTCGGCTTCGCTGCTGCCCACCGCGCGCAGCGGTTCGGCCACCACGTCGAGCGTTGCCACCCGAGGCACCACCCGCAGGAACTGGCTGACATAGCCCAGCACATGGCGGCGCAACTCCAGTATCTCGCGCGGGGCGGCTTGGGCGACATCTAGATCGCCCACCATGACCCGGCCCGAAGCGGTCAGGTAATTGCCATAGATCATCCGCATCAGCGTTGATTTCCCGGCCCCCGAGGCCCCGGTCAGCGCCACGCATTCGCCGCGTGCCACGGTCAATTCACCGCCACGCATCACTGGGATCACCGCCGCACCTTGGTTGTGCAGGGTGAAGGATTTGCTCACATTTTTCACGCGTATCATGGGATCAGCCTTGTTTAACCTATTGTTAACGTTTGTAATTTGTTTCGCGTGCGAAACATTTCCCTGCACCGTCAAACCTGTAGCACGCTAGAGACCAAAAGCTGGGTATAGCCATGCTGCGGGTCGTCCAACACCTGATCGGTCAGCCCGGTTTCCACCACATGGCCGTCCTTCATCACCATCAGCCGGTCCGCCAGCAGCCGCACCACCGCCAGATCATGGGTCACGATAATGGCGCTCAGCCCCATCTCACGCACCAGGCCGCGCAGCAGGTCCAACAGCCGTGCTTGCACGCTTACGTCCAGCCCGCCGGTGGGTTCGTCCATAAACACCAGCCGTGGTCCGGTCACGAGGTTGCGGGCAATCTGCAAACGCTGCTGCATCCCGCCTGAGAAGGCCGAAGGCCGGTCGTCGATCCGGTCTTTGTTGATCTCCACCCGGCCCAGCCAATCGGTGGCGCTGGCGCGGATGTCGCCGTAATGTCGCGCGCCCACGGCCATCAGCCGCTCGCCCACATTGCCGCCTGCGCTGACGTTCATGCGCAGCCCGTCGCGGGCGTGTTGGTGCACAAAGGCCCAATCGGTGCGCGACAGCATCCGGCGTTCCGGCTCGCTCATCGTTACCGTGTCGCGCAGTCCATCGGTGCGGGTGTCGAAACGCACGGCCCCGCGATCCGGCGTCAAATGTCCGGCCAGCGTGTTCAGCAGCGTGGATTTGCCGGAGCCGCTTTCGCCGACGATGCCCATCACCTCACCGGGGTAGAGATCAAAGCTGACATCGGTACAGCCGATCCGCGCGCCATAGAATTTCGCGATGTTTTCAACTTGCAGCAAGGGGGTCATGCTACGCCCTCCAACATAGGGGCCGCATCCGCGCCGCGATGCCCGGCAGCCTGACGGGCCGCGCAATAATCGGTGTCGGAGCACATGAACAAACGCCCGCCCGCGTCATCGACGATCAACTCATCCAGATAGCTGTCCTCGGCCCCGCAAAGCCCGCAAGGATGATCCGCTTTGCTCGCCTCAAAGGGGTAATCCTCGAAATCCAGCGACACGACCTGCGTATAGGGCGGCAGCGCATAGATCCGCTGCTCGCGCCCTGCGCCAAAGAGTTGAATCGCGGCCATTTCCAGTTTCGGATTGTCGAATTTGGGGATCGGCGACGGGTCCATCACATAGCGCCCCTCGACCTTGACCGGATAGGCATAGGCCGTGGCAATCGCGCCGTGTTGGGCGATGTCCTCGTAGAGTTTCACATGCATCAGCCCATATTCCTCCAGCTCGTGCATTTTGCGGGTCTCGACCTCCGAAGGTTCAAGAAAACGCAGCGGTTCGGGGATCGGCACCTGATAGACCAGTACCTGATCTTCGCGCAGCGCCGCTTCGGGGATGCGGTGGCGGGTTTGGATGACGCTGGCCTCGGTCGTGGCTTCGGTCACCGCAACGCCAGCCGTCTTCTGAAAAAAACGGCGGATCGAGACGGCGTTGGTCGTGTCGTCCGCTCCTTGGTCGATCACCTTGAACGTATCCTCGGGCGTCAGCACGGCGGCAGACACCTGCACCCCGCCCGTGCCCCAGCCGTAGGGCATCGGCATTTCGCGGCTGGCGAAGGGCACCTGATAGCCGGGGATCGCCAGCCCTTTCAGGATCGCGCGGCGGATCATCCGTTTGGTCTGCTCATCCAGATAGGCAAAGTTGTAGTCGTTCATGCCGCTATCCTCATTCTTGTCTTGATCGCTCTGTGTCATGGCGGGGCTCATTCCGCGGCCTCCCGTGGTGCGTCTTGGGCCGCCGTCGCCTCGCGGCGCAGCTTGCGGATCAGTTCAAGTTCGGATTGGAAATCGACGTAATGGGGCAGTTTGATGTGCTCCAAGAACCCGGTCGCTTGGATGTTGTCGGCGTGATAGAGCACGAATTCCGCGTCCTGCGCAGGCGCGCCGAGGTTGTCTTCGCCCAACTCCTCCCAACGCAGTGCCCGGTCCACCAGCGCCATGGAGATCGCCTTGCGCTCGGACATGCCGAAGACCAGCCCATAGCCACGGGTGAACTGCGGCGGCTCGGTTTTGGAGCCTGTGAATTGGTTGACCGTTTCGCATTCGGTGAGCTCGACCTCGCCGATTTCAATGGCGAAACCCAGTTCGGGGATGTCCATCTCGACCGCCACTTTGCCGATGCGCAGTTCCGCGACGAAAGCGTGGTTGCGCGCATAGCCGCGCTGGGTGGAGTAGGCCATGCCGAGCACGAAACCTTCGTCGCCGCGGGTCAGCGCTTGCAGGCGCAGGTCGCGGGTGGCGGGCAGTTCCAGCGGCTCGCGGGTTAGATCGTGCGGCAGAGTCTGACTGTCCGTGTCGCGCTGCATCAGCCCTTCGCGGTCGAGGAATTCCATGATGTGCGGCGTGTCCGTAGGCGCTTCGGCCTCTGGCGCTTCGGGGGCGGGGGGCACCTCGCCATCGGCGGCCAGTTTGAAATCCAGCAGGCGGTGCGTGTAGTCGAAGGTCGGCCCCAAGACCTGCCCGCCCGGCGCATCCTTAAAGGTGGCCGAGACGCGGCGGTCGCAGGCCATGGTGCCAGTGTCCATCGGGCGCGAGGCCCCGAAACGCGGCAGGGTGGTGCGATAGGCGCGGATCAGGAAGACCGCTTCGATCAGATCGCCCCGCGCCTGTTTGATTGCCAACGCAGCAAGGTCGGGATCATAAAGCGAACCTTCGGCCATCACCCGGTTCACCGCCAGCGCCATCTGCTCGCGAATTTGCGCGACGCTGAGTTCCGGCACGTTTGTGTCGCCGCGCCGCTCTTCGGCGAGCCATGCGTGGGCGTTATCAATCGCCCGCTCGCCGCCTTTTACCGCTACATACATCAGGACACCTTTGTGCTTCGGGGCAGCGCCGCCAGACGGTCGCCGCAGGTGAAAATGAAATCCAATCCGCGCGGGAAGAGCGTCGCATTTTGCTGGAAGGCCGTGCGGTCGGGCAGCGACAGCGCAGCACTTTCTTTGATGCCGGGGCCGGAGAGGGTTGCGCCCTCGGCGCGTAGGTCATCCACCTCGACGATCAGGGTGGTGGAGCGGTCAGGGTAGGCGGCGCTGCCGAGCGGGAAGTCGCCCTGCGGCAGTTCTGCCCAAGTGCCCAAGGCGAATTGCGCGGCGCTGGCCGGGGCGAAGGGCGCGCCGGTGTGGAAGGTGATCCAGTCGCGCAGCTCGGGCCGGTCGAGGCTGGGGGCGAGGTAGAGCGGCGTTTCGGGGTCGCAGAGTGTCAGCAGGACGACCCCGGCGGCAGTGGAGAGGCCCGCAGGCGGTTCGGCCCCGGTCACGCTGTTGATCTCACCCGGTTTGGCCATGGCGTTCATCACCGCGCGAAAGGCAAAAGCGGCGTCTTTGGGCGTGTCGCGAAACCCGCCTGTCAGCGATAGGGTCTGCATCAGTCTTCTCCTCTGACCAGGGTGAAAAAGTCGACCTTGGTGGCGGCGGCCTTGGCGGCACGGCTGGCGCGGCGCTGGCCCTCGATCTCGGCCAGCGGGTCGAGTAGTTTGGCGCGGACCTCATCTGCCGCATCGCTTTGCATCAGCGCGTCCGTAAGGGCCGCTTGCAGCGCCTTGTCGCGGCTGCGGCCCTGCACATAGGCGTGGCCGTCGGGGCCATTCGCCAGCCGCACCGAACAGCGCGTGACCGACATCTCACCCATGTTAAAGGCATCGCCCACAGCCCCCATGCGACCGCGCAGCATGACGCCGCCGATCTCTGGTGCGCGGAGCAGGTCATGGGCGGGGACCGCGCCGTAGCGCGCCCAGAGCTTCGCCAGATCAGCGGCCTCGGCCCGCGCGAGCAGGCCCATCCAGGCCTGCCGATCGCTGGTCTTCTCTTTGGTTTCAACCGTCATCTAGACACCTTGTGCATTTGTCTAATTTACTATACAACTAGACAAGTATTAGCCGCTGGCCTCCCGCTGGCGCAAGCTTGGATATGTGAAACTTCTGCGACATGGCCCGAACTGCGATCTGGAAAACCATCACCGCCACGCTCACCCATGACATCGCCACGGGGAAATACGCCCCCGGTGATCGGCTCCCGACCGAGGCGCAATTGGCGGCGCGGTTTGGGGTGAACCGCCACACGGTGCGCCGCGCGATCAGCGACATGAATGAGAGCGGGCTGACCTATAGCCGCCGGGGCGCCGGGGTCTTTGTGGCGCAGCGGCCCACGGATTATCCGATCGGCAAGCGGGTGCGCTTTCACCAGAACCTCGCGGCGGCGGGGCGGGTGCCGGCCAAGGAGATTTTGACGTTAGAGACCCGCGCGGCTTCGGCCCATGAGGCCGCGCAGTTGGGGCTGGAAGGCGAGGCACTGGTGCATGTCTATGAAGGGCTGTCGCTGGCCGATGAGCAGCCCATCGCGATCTTTCGCAGCATCTTTCCCGCAGCGCGGTTTCCTAACCTGTTGGCGGCGCTTGAGGCCAGCCGTTCGGTCACCACGGCCTTGGCGCAGGGCGGGGTGGCGGATTACACCCGCGCCTCAACCCGACTGACGGCGAAACTGGCCAATGCGACGCAGGCGCTGCATCTGCGGCTGACCGAAGGCGCGCCGATCTTGCGCTCTGCCGGGATCAACGTGGACCCGGAGGGGGTGTCGGTGGAATATGGGGTGACATGGTTCGCCGGGGACCGCGTGACGCTGACGCTGAACCCCGGCGACTAGCCGTATTTGTCCAAAAACGCTTCGGCGGGCAGGGTCTGGAAATCCTTGAGCGATGCTTGCAGCCGGTCATGGGGCCAATCCCACCACGCCAATTCCTCCATCCGCGCGGCGATGCTTTCGGAAAAGCGGCGGCGCAGCGGTTTGGCCGGAATGCCGGCGACGATCATATAGGGGGCGACATCGCGGGTGACGATGGCCCCGCCCGCCACCACCGCGCCGTGCCCGATGGTCACTTCGGGCCGGACCTGCGCGCCGTGGCCCAGCCATGTGTCATGGCCGATCACCGTGCGGCGGCTACGGCGCAGGGCAAACCAATCGGCGTCATCCTCGACCCCGTCAAAGTAGTCTCCGGCGCGGTAGTGGAAATGGTGCAGGCTGGCCTTGTCCATCGGGTGATCCGTGGCACCGATGCGCACGCTGGCGGCGATATTGCTGAACTTACCGACTTGGGTGTTGGCGATGTCGCACCAGCGGTCGCAGTATGAGTAATCCCCGATCTCTGAGTGGGCGAGGCGGGTGGCGCGCCCGATCTCGACATAGCGCCCGAACTGCGTGTCGGTCACTTCACAGTCCGGGTGGAGGAAGGACGCATCGAGTTTGAGACGCGCCATCAATGGCCCGCCTCATTACCCGCGATCAGCTTGCGGCGCAGCCAGCCCGAGAAGCTGTCCATCGCGATAACCATCAGGATGATGAGCACGATGTAATAGCTCACTTCCTCCCAATCTTTCTGGGTGATGATCGCTTGGGTCAGCAGCAGGCCAATGCCGCCACCGGTGATCGCACCGATGATTGTGGCAGAGCGGGTGTTGGACTCCAGATAGTAGAGCACTTGGCTCAGCAGGACCGGGGTGATCTGGGGGATCACGCCAAAGCGGTAGCGCTGCACGGGTGCTGCCCCGGTAGAGGCGATGCCCTCGATCTGTTTGTCATCCACATTCTCCAGCGCCTCGGAGAAAATTTTGCCGAAGGTGCCGGTATCGGTCAGCAGGATCGCCAGCGAGCCGGTCAGTGGGCCGGGGCCAAAGGCACGGGAAAGCACGATGGTCCAAATGAGCCCGTCGACCCCGCGCAGGAAGTCGAACAACCGCCGCGCGGCAAAGCGCAGACCGCCTAAGGGGGAGAAGTTCTTGGCGGCGAGGAACCCCAACGGTAGGGCAATCATCGCTGCGCCAAAGGTGCCGAGGAAGGCCATGAGAATCGTCTCGACCAGCGCCCATGCCACGTCGCCATGACGCCACATTTTGTTGGTCCAGAAGTCCTGCCAGATTGCGCCATATTCACCGCTGCGCAGCAGTTCCAGCGGAGACATGCCGTGATAGGGGCTGTCGAGCGTGAAGAAGAACAGCTCCCAGCCGTTGAAATAGCGGAAGACCTCGGCCCTGTTGCGGGTGATCGTCAGGCGGCCTGCCTCCGTGGTCACGGCAAGGCGGTTCTTCGAGGCGTTGATCCACTCGGGCAGGGGGCCGTTGGGCAGGGTGGCGTTGACGCCGCTGCGCCCCGGCGTGGCGGTGATCAGGCCGTAGCCCGGCACGTCATAGCGCACCTCCGGCCCCAGTTCGACGGTATGGCCGTTGCCAAGCTCGACAAGCGTCGTCTCCCCCAAGGTGACCCAATCGGGGGCGGTGCCCGGCGCATAGCGGCCCTTGCGCTCGCCTTCGATGGCGATCTCCATCTCGCCGTTGCGGTTGTCGCGGGCGACATGGGTTTTGTAGCTGTAGCTGTCGGCGACCAGTGTCTTCATGTTCGACACGTTGATGCGATCGCCCAGCCCCGCCACGTCGAAGGCGAAGAAGACGTAGGTGAGATAGAGAAGGATCAGCACCGGCGCGGCGAGGCTTGCCATGCGTTTGCGGCGGAAGCTGCGGCTGGCGGTCTGCTGGGCGGGGAGGGTGGAAGCGGTAAGGTCGGTCACAGGATGGCTCCCTTGTCCTTATAGGCGCGGCCATGGGTCAGCCGGTCGCGGAAATAGCTTGAAACTTGGTCAACGATGATGATGGTGCCGAAGAGCAGCAGAAAAATCGCCGCCGCCTCGTCGAATTTGCCTTGGCCCCAAGACATCGTGTTGCGCAGGTCATAGCCGATGCCGCCTGCGCCAACGAAGCCGAGGATGGCCGATGCGCGGATGTTCACCTCGAACCGCAGCAGTGTGTAAGAGAGGTAGTTGGGCGCGACCTGCGGCACGACGCCCAAAATCATGCGTTGCAGCCAGCCCGCCCCGACAGAGGCAAGCCCGTCGACGGGTTTGAGAGAGGCGTTTTCGTTCACCTCAGAGAAAAGTTTGCCGAGCGCGCCCACGGTATGCAGCGCGATAGCGATCATCGCGGGCACCGGGCCACCGCCGAGCAGAAAGATCAACACGAGGGCGACGACAATTTCAGGCACGGCGCGCAGCACGTCTAGCAGGCGGCGCAGGGGGGCGACGAGCCATGGCGCGGGGGCAAGGCCACGTGTGGCCAGCAGGGCGGCGAAGAAGGCAAAGAGCGCACCGATCAGCGTGGCGGCCCCGGCGATGTTCACGGTCTCAATCAGAGAGGGGAGGTATTTTACGAAATAGCCGGGCAGCAGATGGGCGCGCTCCCATGCCTCGCTCAGCACATCGGCGGGGAAGTCAAAGACATTGGGCAGCCCGTTCCAGAACCCGCCCGCGTTGCGGGCATTGGCGGTGCTGAAACCGCCGATCAGCAGGGCCACAAAAACGATCAGCAGGATCATATTCATCACCCGCTTTTGTCGGGCATGGGCAAGGTAATCGGCCGTGATCTGCGGCGCAGTGGTGGTCTGTTGCATCTGTCGTCCCCCTATGACGACAGGCCCCGACAATCGTTGCCGGGACCTGCCAGATGTCTTTTGTCCCTTAGGATCAGTTGGATTTCGCCTTGCGCGCTTCGACGATCGAGACATAGGCGTCATGGGCAATCGGATCGAAGCCAAGGCTCTCGCCCGCAGCCACGCCATAGGCGCAGTCGGCGTCCATCTCGTGCAGTTCATCCACCAGTGCGGTCATGGTTGCTTTGACCTCTTCGGGCAGGTCTTTGCGCAGCACGACCGGGCCTTCGGGGATCGGCTTGGAGCGCCAGATTTCTACCAGATCGTTCATGTCGATCAGGCCCGCATCCACGGCCTTGCGCAGTGCGCCGGAGTTGTAGCCGTCTTCCCAATTGCCCTGACCGTCGGCCCATGTCACGCCGCCCGCCACATCACCGTTGTTGACTGCGACGATGGTCTGCTCATGCCCGCCGGTGAATTTGACTTCGCCGAAGTAATCGCCGGATTCCATGGTGGCACCGGTCGTCTGCGGGATTTCGATGGAGGGGATCAGGTAGCCGGAGGTGGAGTTCGGATCGCCAAAGCCAAAGACCTTGCCTTGCATGTCTTCCAGCGTGTTGATGCCCGCATCTTTGCGCGCGAAGCCGATGGAGTGGTAGCCGTAGGAGCCGTCAAGGTTGATCTTGACCAGCACCGGCTCAACCGCTTCGGGGTCTTGCAGGTAAACGGCGGCATAGGCCGAGGCACCGAGCCATGCCATGTCGAGCGTGCCGCCCAGCAGACCCTGGATCACGCCGTTATAGTCGGCAGGGGCAAAGAGTTTGGCCGGAACGCCGAGGCGCTCTTCGGTGTAGCCGCGCAGACATTCGTAGGAGTTCATCCGGTCCTGCGCGTTTTCCCCGCCAAGGATGCCGATGCGAAATTCGGTGACATCTGCGGATTGAGCCAGTGCAGCGCCGGTCAGGGCCGTGGTTGCCAATGCGGCGGCGATGAGCTTCTTCATTTTGTCGTCTCCAGTTTGAAAATATGCCCCTTGGGGCGGGTCGTGTCAGGCTGGCACCTTGTCCAGCGTTTCGATCTCGGTTGAGGTGGCGGCTTCGGAGAAGCTGCTGTCTGCACCGTAGATTTCGCGGGCCATACTGGTGGTCAGCTGCTCGGGCGTGCCGTCAAAGACGATCTTGCCGTCGCGCATCCCCACCACGCGGTCGCAATAACGGCGCGCGGTATCCAGCGTGTGAAGGTTGGCGATGACCATGCGGCCATCTTCTTCGTGAATGCGGCGCAGCGATTGCATCACCACCTGCGCATTCATCGGGTCGAGGCTGGCGATGGGTTCATCGGCCAGAATGATCTGCGGGTCTTGCATCAGGGCGCGGGCGATGGCGACGCGCTGCTGCTGCCCGCCCGACAGTGCCTCGGCCCGTTTGGGCGCATGCTGCGCGATGCCCAGACGGTCGAGGATTTCAATCGCGCGGGTGATGTCGGCATCGGGGTAGAGGTTGAAGATGCTGCTGAGCGTCGAGCGGCGGTTGAGCGTGCCGTGCAGCACGTTCGACACCACATCCATCCGCGGGACGAGGTTGAACTGTTGAAAGATCATCGCGCATTCTGCCTGCCAGCCGCGCCGGGCCGCGCCGCGCAGGGCGGTCACATCGCGCCCTTGAAACAGGATTTGCCCCGAAGAGGAATCGGTCAGCCGGTTCAGCATCCGCAGTAGGGTGGATTTCCCCGCGCCAGAGCGTCCGATGATTCCGATCATCTGCGGTTTGTCGACCTGCAGATTGGCGCGGGCCACCGCTGTGTTCGCGCCGAATGTTTTTGTCAGTTCAGAAATGACGAGCATAAGTCCCCCGGGGTTTGCGGGGCGAGCTATCGCAGTGGCGAATGTCACGAATGTTTAAGTTTGACGAAGCTTTTGTAACGCGCGGTTTTTTCAGGAACCGGGGCGCAGGGTTGCGCGTTTGCCGCCATTTATTGGGCGCATTGGCCGTCTAGAGCATGGTTTGAAGCAGTTGGTGCCGCGTGACTTGGGAGTGGTTTTTGTACGTGAAAGCGGCGGTCGTAACGCTGCCCGAATCCAGCCATGGCCAGAAAAATAAGGGGCTACGGAACAAAATGCCGCGTTTAATGCTTTCACCTACAAGGCGGTTCAGATAGGGCCGCATCTGGTCCAGCCGCGCGATGCTGCGCGGCAGACATTATATCTCAGGCGAGTTCACCGGCCGCGCAGTGCCAAATGCACGCGCCCACTGGTGATACGGCCCCCGACAAATAGTTAAGGAGCGCGTTTATGGACGCCCAAATTGTTGCATTTCTGATTCTGTTGCCGATCACGTTGGTCTTTGTCTACGCAGGCATTCACGAGTTTCAGCGCTACAAAAGCGAAGGCAAGGCGAACTATGGTTTGGTGTTCGACGAAGAAAGCGGCACCACACATGTGAGTGGTATTGCCGAGCATGAGGATCCCTTTGACCCCGATGATTTCGATCCGAACAACTATAATGATCCTGATTTGAAGACCGATGCCGACGAGGTGAAATCCTGAGCTGAAGGCAGCTGGTCGGACAGTGAAGCGCAGAAAACCATGCCCTTTGCACTGCTGCTCAAGGCAATGTTTCTTAAGAACATGTAGCGTGCCTATGGATGCACACTACATGTTTCCGCATGACTGCCCACGGGGATGCCCTCAACTTTCGGGCATTCCGCTTTTGCCAAAGAGGACGCCCATGCGCCTAACAGCTTTTCTGTTTTGCTTTGCAATGTCTGCCGGGGCTGATCCATCCGCCGATATCGTGATCTTGGGCGAGGTGCATGACAATCCGCACGCCCATTTAGAACAAGCTGCCGCGTTGAAGGCGTTGCGCCCTACGGCTGTTGTGTTTGAGATGCTAACCGCCGAAGAAGGCGCCAAGGCCGATGCCGATCGCAGCCAAATTGCACTGGCGTGGAGCGCGAGCGGCTGGCAAGACTTCAAAATATATGCACCAATTTTTGATGCTTTGGGCGCGGCGCGCATCATCGGTGCCGCAGCCCCGCGCGAGGCGGTGCGCAGCGTTTTTGATGATGGGGCAGTTGCGCTTTTTGGGCCTGAGGCGGCGCGCTTCGGCCTTGATCAGCCGCTGCCGGAAGACCAACAAACCGCGCGGGTCGAGGGGCAGTTTGCAGCGCATTGCAACGCCATGCCGCGTGAGATGATGGGGGGTATGGTTGCCGTGCAACGCTACCGCGACGCCACATTCGCCCGCGCGGCACTGGAGGCGTTAGAGACCTACGGCGCACCCGTCGCCGTCATCGTGGGCAATGGTCACGCGCGCACCGATTGGGGGATTCCGGCCCTCATCGCCCAAGCCGCGCCCGAGGTGACGACCCACGCCATCGGCTTTGTCGAAGCAGCAGGCGACACGCCGTTCGATGAGACACATCTCATCCCGCCTGTCGTGCGGGAAGACCCCTGTAAATCTCTGACCAAAAGCTAAAGGATATCCCATGTATCTTGCCATGAACCGTTTCACCGTCTTGCTGGAAAACGCTGCCGATTTCGAAGACCTTTGGCTAAATCGCGAGAGCCGTTTGAAAGATACCGAAGGGTTCGTCTCTTTCCACATGCTCAAAGGGCCGGAGGAGGAGGGGAAGATCCTCTATGCCTCACACACCGTTTGGGAAACGGAGGCGCATTTCCGCGCTTGGACCACAAGCGACGCTTTTCGTGCGGCGCATTCCCGTGCGGGGCAAACGCGCAAACTGCATGAGGGATCGCCGCGTTTCGAAGGGTTTCAATCCATCCAAAAGATTGAGGCGCCGCATTCAGTGTGAGCGTTGTAAGGGCGTGGTTTCTATACTTGACTAAAATAATCAGATTAAGTAGCGTTCATATGTGCCCGGTTGTTTTGCCGGAAAGTTAAGCAATTTGCGCCGCAACCGTCCAAGCCACTGCCTGTTCGGCAGCCCGGATGTCAATGGAAAGGAGCCCGCCCCGTGAGGACACTCGTGACCACGCCCGAGCCAATGGCCCATGCCCGGCTACGCACCCCGCCCAGCAACAGCTGGCGCGATATCGCGCTGAACAATGTTGACCACGGCCCCTGTGATGGGATCGCACTTGAGCACCTTATTGATCTGCAACGCGCGCACCAAATCGGAGAAGAACGATGAGCCTGATGCAAAAGCTGCCCGATCCATCGCCTGCGAGCCAACCGCTTGAGGCGGCCGTTCATGATGCCCGCGCGTTGGTCCCTAACGGCACCACGGCCAATATTGTCCTTGATGGTCAGACCTATACGCTGCGCATCACACGGGCGGGGAAATTGATCCTGACCAAGTGATCGCCCGTCTTGGGCGGCGCGTAGGGCACTGCGCGGCAAGCTGTGCTTGCTTGCTCTGACGTGATGTGGCCTTTACGAATGCGCCATGCTTGGCCCGCGCTCTTTTCACCCGTTTGACCGCTGACATGTTGGCGCTGTCGAGCTTGTTTTTTGCGGCGTTGCTGGCGGCGACGTTAATCCCCGCACAATCCGAAGCGTTCCTGTTGGGGCTGATGTGGTCCGGCGCGCATGCGACCGCGCTGCTGTGGCTGGTGGCGACGCTGGGCAATGTCTTGGGATCGCTGCTGAACTGGCTGCTGGGGCGCTACCTCATCCATTTTGCCGATCACCGCTGGTTTCCGTTTTCGGCCAAGCAGATGACCCGCGCCACCCATTGGTATCAGCGATGGGGTTATTGGAGCCTGCTGGCCAGTTGGGTGCCGATTATCGGTGACCCGCTGACCTTGGCCGCAGGCATGCTGCGCGAACCGCTTTGGCGATTTTTGGTGATCGTCACGTTTGCCAAAGGCGGGCGCTACCTAGTGCTGATCTTGGTCGCAGGCGGCTATATGTAAGCGTCAATGCGGCGTGATGCCTTCGAGCGGCGGCAGCGGGTTGGGGGTGGTCACCAGTTCGGGGCGCCGCTTTTCATAAAAGGCGTTACCGCCCGCCGTCACCACATAATGCATGTTGTTGTAATTCGCTTTGTACCACGCAGCATGGAAGAATTTGGCGCGGGTGACCTTGGGGTGCCGTTCGCCCTGAAGGACCGCCAATGCAGACGCGCGGGCCAGCGGCGCAGAACGGTCGTTCATCGGTTTGGTCATAACGCCGGGGGCGAATTGCTTGGGCTGGCCCACCACCCCGCAGACCGTGTTTGGGAACGCCTCTGAGTGGACCCGGTTCATCACCACGTTACCCACAGCGATCATCCCATCACGGCTTGATCGGTTGGATTCGAAATACATCGCGCGGGCCATACATTCGAACTCGTCCCCCGGCACCGCGACCAACTCTGTCTTTTTGCCACCGCAGGCGGCAAGCAGGCCAAGGCCCAGCAACAGGGCGGCGGTGCGGAAGTTCGAGGGCTGAGCGCGCATGGGTGGCCTTTCGGGATCAGGAGACTGCGTGGCCAGCAACTTTTCAGCAAACGCTGGGCGAGGCAAGAGCCATGGCGCCGCCCCGGCGATTTCCCCCTTGCGGCGCCTGCGTGGCGCTTGGGCTGCGCTTTGATCTAGTGTAATGTTCGATGATACAGTCATGATCCCAGCAGGGCCGCCCTTATGAAAGTCACCTACCGGGATGTCAAAACCGACATTCTGTCAAAGATCACCAAGGGGGAATGGCCATTGGGCAGTCTCGTGCCGAATGAGGTTGATCTGGCCGAGACCTATGGCTGCGCCCGCGCGACGGTCAACCGCGCCATGCGCGAATTGGCCGACGAAGGGTTTATCGAACGCCGCCGCAAGGCCGGGACGCGGGTGCGCATGGCCCCGGTGCGGCAGGCGCGCTTCGACATACCGCTGGTCCGGGCAGAGATCGAAGAGAAGGGCGCTGATTATCGCTATTCGCTGGTCAGCCACGCGGTTGAGCCTGCGCCGGACTGGCTGCGGGCACGGCTGAAACTGGACGCGGGTGGTGAGGTGTTGCATCTGATCTGCATGCATTACGCCGATGGCGATCCCTATCAGTATGAGGATCGCTTTATTAACCTCGCCTGTCTGCCTCAGGCACGGGGTGAGGCATTTGCGGAAGTGGGGCCGAACGAATGGCTGATCTCGGCGATACCCTTTTCGGATGTTGAGATCAGCCTCTCGGCGGGCCTCGCCGATCAACCGCTCAGCGAATATCTCGGCTGCGCCCTGGGCGATCCGGTTTTCACGGTCGAGCGGTCAACTTGGTGGGAGGGGCAGGCGGTGACCTATGTGCGCCTGTCCCATCGTCCCGGCCACCGTCTGACGACCCGTTATTGATGCGCCGCCGCCCGAGGGCAACGGCACATGGCGATCACAGGATACCCGGCAGGTCCAGCCCATGTTCGCGGGCGCAATCAAGCGCCTCGTCATAGCCCGCATCCGCATGGCGCATCACACCCGTCGCCGGGTCGTTCCACAGCACCCGCCCGATCCGGCGGTCGGCGTCTTCGGACCCGTCACAGCAGATCACCATGCCGGAGTGCTGCGAAAAGCCCATGCCAACCCCGCCGCCGTGGTGCAGCGAGACCCAAGTGGCCCCCGAGGCGGTGTTCAAAAGCGCGTTCAACAGCGGCCAATCCGACACGGCATCGGAGCCGTCCTTCATGGCCTCCGTTTCGCGGTTGGGCGAGGCGACAGAGCCACTGTCGAGGTGGTCGCGCCCGATGACAATGGGCGCGCTTAGCTCGCCAGTGCGGACCATCTCATTGAAGGCAAGACCGAGCCTGTGGCGCACGCCCAGACCCACCCAGCAGATGCGTGCGGGCAGACCTTGGAAGGAAATACGCTCGCGGGCCATATCGAGCCAATTGTGCAGGTGCGTGTCTTCGGAGAGAATTTCTTTCACCTTGGCATCGGTCTTGTAAATATCCTCCGGATCGCCCGACAGCGCGGCCCAGCGGAAGGGGCCGATGCCACGGCAGAACAGCGGGCGGATATAGGCGGGGACGAAACCGGGGAAATCAAAGGCGTTTTCTAACCCTTCCTCCAGCGCCATCTGGCGGATGTTGTTGCCGTAGTCGACCGTGGGGATGCCCGCGGCGTGGAAATCGACCATCGCCTGCACCTGCACCTTCATCGAGGCGCGGGCGGCTTTTTCGACCGCCTTGGGGGCGCTTTCGCGCTTCTCACGCCACTCGGCCATGCTCCAGCCCTGCGGCAGATAGCCGTTTACCGGGTCATGGGCCGAGGTTTGATCGGTGACGATATCGGGACGCATGCGGCGTTTTACCAGTTCGGGGAAGACATCGGCGGCATTGCCCAAAAGGGCCACGGATTTCGCTTCTCCGGCAGCGGTCCAACGCTCGATCATTGCCAGCGCTTCGTCGAGCGTTTCGGCTTTTTCATCGACGTATTTTGTGCGCAGACGGAAATCGATGCTGTCGGGATTGCACTCCACCGCGAGGCAACAAGCGCCTGCCATCACCGCCGCCAAGGGCTGGGCACCGCCCATGCCGCCAAGCCCGCCGGTGAGGATCCATTTGCCGGTCAGATCGCCGCCATAATGCTGGCGCCCTGCCTCGACGAAGGTCTCATAGGTGCCCTGCACGATGCCTTGGGAGCCGATGTAGATCCACGAGCCCGCGGTCATCTGGCCATACATCGCCAGACCCTTTTTATCGAGCTCGTTGAAGTGGTCCCAATTCGCCCAATGCGGCACGAGGTTTGAGTTCGCGATCAGCACGCGCGGGGCGTCCTTGTGGGTCTGGAACACACCAACCGGCTTGCCCGATTGCACCAGCAGCGTCTGGTCGTCTTCGAGCGCGCGCAGCGAGGCGACGATCATGTCGTAATCCTTCCAAGTCCGCGCCGCGCGACCGATACCGCCGTAGACGACCAGCTCATGCGGGTTCTCGGCCACGTCTGGGTGCAGGTTGTTCATCAGCATCCGCAGGGGCGCTTCGGTGAGCCAGCTTTTCACCGAAAGCTCGGTGCCGGTGGCGGGATAGACGTCACGGGTGTTCTTGCGCGGATCGCTCATGCGGTGCCTTTCAGGGTCGGGGCCATCTCGGCCAGTGTTGTCAGGATATTGGTCAAGTGGGTGCGCAGGCGCGCAGATTTTTCGGGGTCATAGGGCCAAGGCGGGGTCTCGTCGCTGAGGTAGGTGCTTTGCGTCAGTTCCATCTGGATCGCGTGAAACCCTTCGGCGGGGCGGCCATAGTGGCGCGTGGTCCAGCCGCCTTTGAAACGTCCGTTAGTGACGGAGGTGTAGCCGGGTGCGGCGGCGCAGATGTCCGCGACGGCGGCTTCGATCTCAGGTGCGCAGGTGGTGCCAAGGTTCGTGCCGATGTTGAAATCGGGCAAGGGGCCGTCGAACAGGAAAGGGATCAACGAGCGGATTGAGTGGCAGTCATAGAGGATCGCAACGCCATGCAACTCGCGCACACGGGCCAATTCCGCCTCAAGCGCCGCATGATAGGGCGCGTGATAGCCCGCGCGGCGGGTCTCGATCTCGGCTTCGTCGGGCGGGGTTGTCCAAATGTCCTGCCCGGCGAAATCGGTCAGCGGCACCAGCCCGGTGGTGTTTTGGCCGGGGTAGAGCGATGCGCCCGAAGGGTCGCGGTTGGCGTCGATCACATAGCGGTGGAAGGTCGCGCGCACGGTGGTCGCGCCGGGCAGTAACCCTTGGTAAAGTCGGTGAATATGCCAGTCGGTGTCCGCCAGTTCGCGCCCACGCGGGTTCAGAGCGCGGCGCACCGTGTCGGGCAGGTCGGTGCCGGTATGGGGCAGGCCGAGCACGATAGGGCTGTCGCCGCGGGTGATCTCTACGGGGGTCATGTGGAAAGCTCCGGCATCTCGATGGCGGCGGCGCGGGTGATCTCTCCTTCGGCTACCATCAGTGCCGCGCGTTCCAGATCGGGGGCGAGGTAGCGGTCCTCATCAAGCGTCGCGACATCCTTGCGGACCCGTTTCACCACACGCTGCAATGTCTCGCTGGTCGCCAACGGCGCGCGGAAGTCGATGCCTTGTGCCGCGCAGAGCAGTTCGACCCCGAGGATGCGGTTTAGGTTGTCGACCATCTGCCCAAGCCGCCGCGCGCCGTGGGCGGCCATGCTGACGTGATCCTCTTGGTTGGCCGAGGTCGGCGTGCTGTCGGTGACGCACGGATTGGCGAGGTGCTTGTTCTCGCTCATCAGGGCGGCGGTGGTGACTTCGGCGATCATATAGCCGCTGTTGAGGCCGGGGTTTGGCGTGAGGAAGGGCGGCAGGTTGAAGCTGAGCACCGGGTCGACGATCAACGCCACGCGACGTTGGGCAATCGCGCCGATTTCGGCCACGGCCAATGCGATCATATCGGCGGCAAAACCCACCGGTTCGGCATGGAAATTCCCGCCTGAAACGATCAGGTCCGCGCCGACCAGCACCAGCGGGTTGTCGGTGGCGGCATTGGCCTCAACCTCCAGCGTGCGGGCGGCCATGCGCAGCACGTCCATCGCGGCCCCGGTCACCTGCGGCTGGCAGCGGATGCAATAGGGGTCTTGCACGCGGGCGTCATTCGCCACGTGGCTCTCGCGGATATCCGAGCCGTTAAGCAGGGCCCGCATGGTCTCGCCCGCCTCTATCTGGCCCCGATGGCCGCGCAGGGCGTGAATTTCCGGCTGCAGCGGCGCGGTGGAGCCCATGATCGCGTCGGTCGATAGGGCCGAGATCACCAGCGCCGAGTTTGCCGCCCGCCAAGCGTCAAACAGCCCCGCCAGCGCGAAGGCGGTCGAAAACTGCGTGCCGTTGATCAGCGCCAACCCTTCTTTCGGGCCGAACTCCAGCGGGGTGAGACCCGCGGCGGCCAGCGCCTCCCCGCCGGGCATGACGCGGCCCTCAAATTCCGCCTCGCCGTGGCCCATCATCGCAGCGGCCATATGGGCCAAGGGGGCCAGATCGCCCGAGGCGCCAACCGATCCTTGCGCAGGGATCACCGGGGTCACGCCACGCTCCAGCATGGCTTCGATCAGATCGACGACCTCAAGCCGCACGCCTGAGGCGCCTCGTCCAAGGCTCAGCAGTTTGAGCGCCATCAAGAGCCGCGCATGGCCGTGCGGGATCGCCGGGCCGACGCCGCAGCAATGCGACAGGATCAGGTTGCGTTGCAGGGTGGCCGTGTCATCTGAGGCGATCTTGACCGAGGCGAGCTTGCCGAAACCGGTGTTCACGCCGTAGACGGCATCCTCGCCCGCCACCGCTTTGGCAATGCGCGCGTGGGCCAGTTCAATCGCTGGGTGGCAGGCGGGGTCAAGCCTCACCGATGCCTCTTCGCGGTAGATGCGGGCCAGATCGTCCAAGGTGGCCGCGCCGGGGGTGAGGGTCAGGGTGGTCACGATTGGCCTCCGAAAATGCGAGAATGAAGCGGGTTGAAGCCGATGCGATAGGCAAGCTCGGCGGGGTGTTTGATGTCCCAGACCGCGAGGTCGGCGCGCAGGCCGGTGCGGATCATGCCGCAACACTCTAGCCCAAGCGCGCGGGCGGCATGTTGGGTGGCCCCGCGCAGCGCCTCTTCGGGCGTCATGCGGAACAAGGTGCAGCCCATGTTGAGCGTCAGCAGCAGGGAGTTCAGCGGCGACGACCCGGGGTTGATATCCGTCGCTAACGCCATGGGCACGCCGTGTTTGCGCAGCAGATCAATCGGGGGCGCTTGGGTTTCGCGCAGAGTGTAGAAAGCACCGGGCAGGATGACGGCGACGGTGCCCGCCTTGGCCATCGCTTTCACGCCGTCCCCGTCAAGGTATTCGATATGATCCGCCGAGAGCGCGCCATAGGAGGCGGCGAGTTTCGCGCCGCCAAGGTTCGACAGTTGCTCGGCATGGAGTTTCACCGGCAGGCCCAATTCCTGCGCCACGTCAAAGACGCGGGCGATTTGCGCAGGCTGAAAGGCGATGCCCTCGCAGAATCCATCGACCGCATCGACCAGTCCCTCGGCATGGGCGGCGCGTAGGGCGGGGATGCAGACCTCGTCGATATAGGCGTCAGCGCGGCTTGCGTATTCGGCTGGCACGGCGTGCGCGCCGAGGAAGGTCGTCCGCACCCGGATCGGGCGCTGCTGGCCAATGGCGCGGGCGGTGCGGAGCATGCGCAACTCGGTGTCGATGTCCAAACCATAGCCGGATTTAATCTCGATCCCCGTAACGCCTTCGGCGATCAGCACATCGACGCGGCGCAGGGCATCCGCCAGCAGATCGGCCTCACTGGCGGCGCGAGTGGCGGTGACGGTCGAGACGATGCCGCCCCCGGCGCGGGCGACTTCTTCGTAGCTGGCCCCTTCGAGGCGCATCTCGTATTCCCGCGCGCGGTCGCCGCCGTGGACGATATGGGTGTGGCAGTCGATCAGACCGGGGGTGACGAGGCGGTGGCCCAGTGATTCTGTCGGCTGGTCGCGGTAGGCGCGTGGCAGGTCAACGCGCGGGCCGACCCATGCGATCTTGCTACCCGCAATCGCAATCGCCGCGTCCTCAATCATTCCATAGGGTTCCGCGCCATCTAGGGTCGCTGCGGTGAGGTCGATCAAGACCCGGTCATGCTCTGTCATCTCTATCGCCTCCTCCTAAGGTTTCACTTTTCTAACGCGGTTTTAATTGCTATATGTCTATACATAAAAAACCGAAAGGCCGTCAAATGATTTTCGCCAAACACGCAAAACTGCCGCAGGGCTGGGCCCGTGACGTTCGGATTACGGTTGCCGAGGGGCGGATCTCTCAGGTTGAAACGGCGCTGTCGCCGCGCCCCGATGATATTCGCGTCGATACGCTGCTGCCCGCGCTCGCCAACCTTCACAGCCACAGCTTTCAACGCGCCATGGCTGGGATGACCGAGGCCCGCATGGCTGGCAAAGACAGTTTCTGGACGTGGCGTGACCTGATGTATCGCTTCACCGCGCATCTCACGCCCGAGCACGTCGAGGCAATCGCGGCCTTTGTTTTCCTTGAGATGCAAGAAGCGGGCTATGCTAGTGTGGGCGAGTTTCATTACCTCCACCACCAGCCCGACGGCACGCCCTATGACGATTTAGGGGAGCTTTCGGCCCGGATCGCAGCAGCGGCGGCGCAAACCGGGATCGGGCTGACGCATCTGCCGGTGCTCTATACCTATGGCGGCGCGGGGCAGGTGCCATTGCAGGCGGGGCAGGCGCGTTTTGGTAACGGAGTGGACCGGTTCAACGCGCTGGTTGAGCGGGCGCAGCATGCGGTGGGCAAGCTGCCCAACGACTGCCGCGTGGGCATCGCGCCACATTCGCTGCGGGCTACGGCTCCGGCGGAACTGGCGGACGTGGTACAGGCACATCCCGATGTGCCGACGCATATTCACATCGCCGAACAGCCCAAAGAGGTTGCCGACGTATCCGACTGGCTCGGCGTGCGTCCGGTGGAATGGTTGCTGGCAAATGCCGAAGTGAAGGAGAATTGGTGCCTGATCCATGCGACCCATATGACCGAAGCCGAGACCAATGCTATGGCCCGTTCCGGCGCGGTCGCGGGGTTGTGTCCGGTGACGGAGGCGAACTTGGGCGATGGGCCATTCAACGGGCCGGGTTACCTTGCCGCCGGGGGGCAGTTCGGCATTGGGTCGGATTCCAACGTGCTGATCTCCTTGACCGAAGAGTTGCGCACATTGGAGTATTCCCAACGCCTGCGCGATCTGGCGCGCAACGTGATGGTGCCGGGCGAAGGCTCGGTCGGCGAGGCGCTTTATACCGGGGCTGCGCGTGGCGGGGCGCAGGCGCTTGGCCGGGGGCAGGGCGAGATTGCAGTGGGCGCATGGGCCGACCTGACAGCGATCAACAGCCAAGACCCGGCGCTTTGTGCGCTGCGGCCTGATCAACTTCTTGATGGGCTGGTCTTTGCGGTCAAGGATCAGGTGGTCACTGATGTCTGGTCAGCGGGGCGTCATGCGGTATCAGGCGGGCGGCATCGGCAACGCGATGATATTGAGGCGGGGTACCGCCGTGCGATGGCAGAATTGACGGCGCTCTTGTGAAACCTTCGCGCCTTAGGGAACTTTGGCACGGGCCATTGGGTTTGCTCTGTAATGAGGGCCGCGCTGGGCGCGTTGCACATCACTGACCGGGGTAAGCGAAAGGGAGCGGATCATGAGTCCACCAGACACAAATCTGAAAAAGCAGGAAAGCCGTCACAAATGGCCGTTGATCGGCATGGCGATCGTTGTGATCTTCGGCATCGGGATCATCGTATTCTGGACTGGTGAGGAAGTCGCGACGGCCCCCGGCACCGAAGACGAAGTGATCGTCGACGATGGCACCGGGATCGAGGGCGACGACACGGCAACTGTGCCTGTTGCACCCGACTAAGACATAAGCGCCCCACATGGGGATATGGCCCGGAAGCAGATTGCTTTCGGGCCTTTTGCTGTTTGACCTTTGCTATGGGCGCAGGTCATCTAGCGGCAGTATCAAAGGCATCAGGACGAACATATGTGGTATCTCGTGGGGGACATCGGCGGCACCAATCTGCGGCTGGCAGCGGTTGACGCGGCGGGTAGCTTGCAGACCCGAAGCGCGCATCCCACCGATGGTCTAACCGCGCTGCCTGAGGTCTGTGCCGCGTTATGTGCTAAGATGGGCAGTGCGCCGGAAGGGGTTGCCGTGGCTGTGGCGGGGGTGGTTGTCGACGGGCAGGTGCGGATGACAAACGCCAACCGCAGTATTTCACGTGATGATCTGGCGGCGGCGTGTAAGGTCCCGCCGTCAGAGGTGTTGATGTTGAACGATTTTGAGGCGGCGGCATGGTCGCTGGCCACGCTCGACCCGGCGAAAGTAACCTATCTTCAGGGCGGGCCCGACGCGCAGCCGGGGCCACGGGTAATTATTGGGCCGGGAACGGGCTTGGGCGTTGGTGCTTTGGTCTGGCACGGCGGTCGACCTACGGCGGTGCCGGGCGAAGGCGGTCATGTGCGCCTGACCCCACATAGCGCCGAAGAGATTGATTACTTCAAAGCGTTGGTCACCTTATGGCCAGAGGTGCGGATGGGCGACCAGTTGGCGGTCGAAGCCGAAGCGATCCTTTCCGGTACCGGTATGCCCTATTGGTACCGCGCCATCGCAGAGGCACGGGGCGAGGCGGCAGAACTACAGGGAGCCGCGGCGATCTTTGCAGCGGCTAAGGACAAAAGCGACGCCAACGCTTGCCGTGCGGTGGAGTTGATGGTGCGCTATCTGGGCGGTGTCGCGGGTGATTTGGGGTTGGTCATGGGCGCACGCGGCGGGGTTTTTGTGACCGGCGGCGTGGCGCAGCAGAATGAGTGGATCTTCGACGATGCCTTTTTGGCGGCATTTAATGCGGGGGGGCGGCATAGCACATGGCGCAAAGCACTGCCGCTGGGCCTTTGCCAAGACCCGGATTTCGGCTTGTTGGGGGCGCGGAACTCTTTGTTTGCGCATCGGGATCAACCCTTGCCGGATTGACAGTACGCCCCGCGCCGCCATGATCGCCGCAGCAGCCGGAGTGCCCAATGACCCAACTTGATGACCCGAAACGCCAGTTTCTCGCGGACCTTTTTAACACTGCCGTCGCCGCCGCTGACCCGCGTCGCATCCTGCCCGATATGCTGCCGCCCCCGGCCAAGGGGCGCACGGTGGTAATCGGGGCGGGCAAGGGGGCCGCGCAACTGGCGCAGGCGTTCGAGGCACTTTGGTCGCATCCATATGAGGGTATCGTGGTTACGCGCTATGGCTATGGCGCGTCTTGCCAGCGCATCAAGGTGTTGGAAGCCGCCCATCCCGTGCCCGACCCAGCCGGGGTCGAGGCCGCACGCGCTTTGCAAAATGCGGTGCAGGGCTTAGGGCCAGAGGATCAGGTGATTGCATTGATCTGTGGCGGTGGGTCATCGCTGTTGCCCGCGCCGCCCGAGGGGCTGACGTTGGCAGATTTGCAGGAATTGAACTCTGCGCTCTTGGCGTCTGGCGCGCCAATCTCGGTCATGAATGACATCCGCAAGCAGTTCAGCACGGTCAATGGCGGACGTTTGGCGGAACTGGCGTATCCGGCTCAGGTGATTAGCCTTATTGTTTCGGATGTACCGGGGGATGATCCGGGCGCCGTCGCCTCTGGCCCTACCGTGCCGGGACGGCGGTCTGCGGAAGAGGTGCTGGAGGAGGTTGCGGCGCGTGGGCTGGAGCTGCCCCCTCGTTGCATGGCGTTTCTAAAGGAAGCCGCGCAGCAGCCTGCGCAAGACGCCCCCAGCAACACGACCACACAGATCATTGCCTCTGCGGGCCTTTCCCTTGCCGCCGCTGCCGAAGCCGCCCGCGCGCAGGGCGTGAACGCTTGGGTTCTGTCTGACGCGATTGAGGGCGAGGCGCGGGAGGTGGCGCTGGTGCATGCCGCCTTGGCCCGGCAAGCGGCACAGAGCAGCTTTCCCCATCCCGCGCCGCTGGTTTTGCTTTCGGGCGGAGAGACGACGGTCACGCTGCGTCACAAGGGCCGGGGCGGGCGCAACAGTGAGTTTGCCCTGTCGCTGGCCCTTGCGATGGAGGGGCAGGCGGGGATCACCGCGCTGGCCGCAGACACCGACGGCATTGACGGATCAGAGGACAACGCCGGGGCCTTCGTCGATGGAAGTACGGCAGCCGCGATGCGCGCAGAAGGCATGGACCCGCGCGGTGCGTTGCAGCGCAACAATGCCTTCGGCGCTTTTGAGGCTATAGATGCCCTGTTTCACACCGGCCCCACCGGGACCAATGTGAATGATTTCCGCGCCATTCTGATTGGCGACCTGCCGGAGGGCTAGATCATTCAGGTTGATTGAACAGAATCACATTGCGCCGCGCGGCCCCGGTTTTGGTGTCGGCAATCGCTTCGTTGATCTGATCCAACCGCCAGCGCCCAGAAATAAGGCTATCAAGCTGCAAGCGGCCTTGGAGATACAGATCAACCATCCACGGGATATCGCGCTGAATCACCACGTCGCCCATCTTTGAGCCGACCATGCCTTGGCCCAAGGCGGCGAGAACAACAGGCTCATAGCTGGCGTTTGCCCCGCTGTGGGGCATGCCGACCATGATCACCCGTCCCCCGGCACCAAGGTAGCGTGGCGCGGTTTCATAGGCGGGGATTGCGCCTACGGTGACGATCACGGCATCAGCGCCGCGCCCCATGGCGTTAAATGCCGCGCGCCACGGTTTGGCATCGGTCGCCAGCACGGTGTCGGTGGCGCCGAATTCACGGGCGATGGCAAGTTTGTCTTCGGTCATATCGACCGCCACGATTCGCCGAGCCCCCGCGATGCGCGCACCTTGGATGGCGTTGAGCCCGACACCGCCCGCGCCGATCACCACCACATCTTGGCCTGCGCGCAGCCCCGCTGCATTGACCACAGCGCCGACACCGGTGATGACGCCGCAGGCGATCAGGCAGGCGGCGTCTTTGGGGATGTCATGCGAGATTTTCACGATCTGAGAACGGTCCACGACCACCTTTTCGGCGAAACCGCCGGTGTTCATGGCTTGGTAAAGCGGCTTGCCGTCGGCGGTTTGTAACGGACCTTCGGGCGCTTGCGGTGTTTCGCAGATGACCGGTTGGCCAGAGGCGCAACTGGGGCAACTGCCGCAGGCCCGGATCAGGGTGACCACCACACTGTCGCCAACCCCAAGCCCTTGGACGTTGTCGCCAACCGCGCTCACGCGGCCTGCGGCCTCATGACCATAGACAGCAGGCAGGGTGCCGCCCCATCCGCCTTCGGCAAAAGAGATATCAGAATGGCAGATCGCCACGGCATCCAAGGTGACTTCGACCTCGCCCGTTTGCGGCGCGCGTAGGCGTATGTCTTCGACGCTTAGCGGGCTGTCAAACGCATGGCAGACGGCGGCTTTGATGGTTTGCAATGGCCTGTCCTTTTCACTCGGTTTTCGCCAGCCTGACGCGGATGGGCCTATGGTGCAAGCAGGGGAATAGGCTCAATCGAGTTTGGACTTGCTTTGTGACGTAGGGGTAGGGCGGCTGGCAAAAACGATTAGCCCGCCGCACGTCAGCAGCAGCGCCAGCAAAAAGGGCGCGCCGGGCAAATAAAGCGCGGCACCGGGCGCGGTGAAATAGGCAAAGACCGCTGTCATCGTCAGGGGGGAGATGATCATCGCCAGCGCGGTCGAGGAACTGAGCGCGCCGTGCAATTCTCCTTGGGCATCGGCGCTGACGCGGGCCGACATGATGCCTTGGAGTGCCGGAGGGATCACGCCCGCAAGCGCGGCAAGCGGGATCATGATCAACGCCCAAGTGCCCGAGGTGAGCAAGGTCAGCGCCGCAAAGGCTGCGAGGGCAAAGACATGGCCGATGATCACCGTGCCCCGCGCGCCAAGGCGGCGCAGCACTGGGCCGATCAGCGCACCTTGGACGAGTGCCATCTGTACCCCAAACAGACCCAGCGACAGGCCGATCATCGTCGGGGACCAGCCAAACCGTTCGACCCCGAAATAGGCCCAGACCGCCGGATACGCGGCAAAGCCCACATGATAGATGAAATAGACCAAGAGCATCCGACCGATGCCCGGCAGACGGCCAAGGGCATGCAGCGCGCCCAGCGGGTTGGCGCGACGCCAGTCAAATCTGCGGCGTTGCGTCTGGGGCAGGGTCTCACGCAGCACGCGCCATCCGAGGGCGGCATTGCCTGCCGCCAGCACCGCCGCCGCCCAGAAAGGTGCGCGGGTGCCATATTCGCCCAAGATACCGCCCATCAGCGGCCCCAAGACAAAACCCGCGCCAAAGGCCGCGCCAATCAGCCCAAACCGCGCCGCGCGATCCTGCGCGGGAGAGATATCAGCCATATAGGCCGATGCCGTCGCATGGGTCGCTGCCGTGATGCCACCCACCAGCCGCCCAATCAGCAGCAGCCAGATGCTGCCCGCTAGTGCCATGACGCCGTAGTCTACCGTCATCACCACCAGCGCGAGCAGCAAGACCGGACGGCGGCCAAAACGATCAGACAGTCCGCCCAGAACGGGGCCGAAAAGGAATTGCATCGCGGCGAAACCGGTCGCCAACACACCACCCCAAAGGGCGGCATCGCTAAGTCCGCTACCGCGCACTTCGCGGATCAGGTCGGGCATCACGGGCAGGATCAGACCAACGCCCATGGCATCAATCATCACCGTCAAAAGGATAAAAATCAGCGGCAGCGGCATCCGGTTAGAGGTGGTCCGCACGGGTGGCAAAGGCAAGGGCATCGGCGGGCGCATGGCCCAATTGCGCCTCGGACCGGAAGAGATCAGACGGCAGATCGGGATAATCGGCGCGGACAAGATCGGCCAGCGGCACCTGTTTTTCCAGCGCATCAAGGCAGAGCGCCTTTGTGATGCGCTGTGCCTCGGGGCGGGGCATTTGTTCGGCCAGCGCAAAGCTGAGCGCTTCGGCATGGATCAGCCCCAGACCCGCCTCAAGCGCGTGGTGCATTTGCAGCGGATGCGGGGTGATCCCTTGGCTTAGGGTCTTGCCATGTTGCAGGGCCGAGGCGGTGCCAAGGAAGACTTGCGGCAGCGCCAGCCATTCAGCGAACCATGCCCCGCCGTCGCGCTGGTGTTGATGGGCCGAGGCTGCCTGCAATGTCGCACGCAGACCGCCATGCTGGTGGTTCAGCGCGACCAATGCCGAAGGGGAAACCGGGTTTTGTTTTTGCGGCATGGTGGACGATCCGCCCGACGCGCCAAGCGCCAATTCTTGCGTGTCGCTGTTCGTCAGCCCGAGCAACGATTGTCCCATATGCGCCAGCGCGGCCATGACGCGCCCCTGCCAATCGACGATGCGCAAGATCGGGCTGCGATCTGTGTGCCAACTGCGGCCCGGATCTTGCAACCCAAGCGCGCGGGCCAATTCGGCGCGTGTCTCTGCCGATTTGCCACCAAGCGCTGAGGCCGTGCCCGCGGCACCGGACAGCGACACCACAAGCGTTTCTTTGCGCAGTTCGGGCAGCGCCTCTACCGCGTCGATCAGCGGCATGCCCCATTCTGCCAACACCGCACCGAATGAGGTTGGGGTGGCGTGCTGGCCATAGGTCCGTGCGGGCATCGGCAGATGGGCGTGGTCCTTGGCGGCCTCTGCCAGTGCTTTGATGATCTCGCGCAGGTCAGTTTCTGCCAGCAGCAGCGCTTGGCGCAGGCGCAGCATCAGCGCGGTGTCGATGATATCTTGCGAGGTTGCGCCCCAGTGGACGTATTGCGCATGTTCGGGGGCCTGCATTTCAGAGCGAAATTGATTCAGCAGGGCAGGCACGCTGACGCCATTCTGGCCCGTGGCCTCGGCCAGTGCGCCGGGGTCAACCCGGATCTCCAAACTGGCGCGGTGGATGGCGGCGGCGCTGAGTTCGGGGATCACGCCTTGAGCACCTTGCACTTTGGCCAGCGCCCCTTCGACCAGCAGCATCGCGCGTACGGCGGCGCTGTCGGTGAACAGCCGCCCGGCCTCTCCACAATCGAAAAGACGCGCGTAAAGGGAACTGTCGAAAACGCTTGCGGCCATGGTTAGCCTTTCTGCTTGGGGATATGGCCAACATTGGCGAGGAATTCGGTCAGAATGTCGGCGTATTCTTGGGGCTTCTCGACACAAGGAAGATGGCCCGCGCGGCGGATCAGCTTGAACTTGGACGCGGGGATCAGGTCCATCATCTCGCGCACCAGATCGGGCGGGGTGGAGCCGTCCTCGGACCCTGCAATGCCAAGCGCGGGCAGGCGCAAGCCAGAGGTCGGGGTCATGAAATCGCTGTGCGAGATCGCCGCCGAACAGCCCGCATATCCCGCGTCGGGCTGGCGCACTAGCATGTTGCGCCAAAGTGCCAGTTCCGGTGTGGCGCGGAATTGGGCCGAAAACCAGCGCTCCATCACCGCATCGGCAAGGCTTTCGATGCCGCCCTGTTCCACCGCCGCAATCCGCTCAGCCCACATGTCGCGGTTGCCGATCTTGGTGGCGGTGTTGCTCAGCACGAGCGCGCGGATCATGTCGAGCCGTTTCACCGCCAGTCCCTGTGCAATCATCCCGCCGATCGAGAGTCCGACGAAGACGCAATTGCGTACATTAAGGTGGTCGAGCAGCCGTTCGGTATCGGTGATGAGCGACCCCATCGAATAGGGCCCGGGCGGGCAGGAGGACAGGCCGTGGCCGCGTTTATCAAAACGGATGATGCGCAGACCGGGGGCGAGCAGCGGCAGGATTGGATCCCACAGGCGCATGTCGGTGCCTAGCGAATTGGCAAAGACCACCGGTGCGCCGTCATCAGGGCCGTCGACGCGGTAGTGGATGTGAACCTCACCAGTGTCGAAAATGTGCATGGGTCGTCTCCTGTGAACGGCTTGAGCGGTCAGCATATCGCGCGATGGTCGGAGGGCAAAGAGCGAACAGCACAGCTAGGTCGTGGCCGACCACAGGCTGGGCGCGCCGACCCGGACCTTTAAGCCAACGCTGCGCTTGTCTTTATCCTAACGTCTGCAACGCGCGCTCAAACATTTCTGCATCCACGTTCCCGCCAGAGATCGTGACGATCACATCGTCGCCCTCGATCTCATCGCTACGATAGAGCGCTGCTGCCAATGCCACCGCGCCGCCCGGCTCGGCAACCAGTTTCAACCGATTGAACGCCTGCGCCATCGCTTGCAACGCCTCATCATCGCTCACCACCAGACCGGGGCCAGCGAGCCGTTGCATAATCGGAAAAGTCAGATCACCTGGCTGCGGCGTAACGATGGCATCGCAGATCGACCCAAGTGGGCTGGCGTTGCCGACGATCTTGCCCTGCACCAGCGATCGCGTGGCATCGTCAAAACCTTCCGGCTCTGCCGGGCGCACGCGAAAGCTGGGGGCGTCGGCCTCAAGTGCCAGCGCGATGCCCGAAGTCAGACCACCGCCCCCGCAGCAGACGATCACATCGGCAGCTTTGATCCCGGCTTCGGCTGCCTGCTGGGCGATCTCTAGTCCTGTGGTGCCTTGGCCCGCGATCACCTGCGGCTCGTCATAAGGTTTGATCAACGTCAGGCCGCGTTCTTCGGCCAGTTTCGCGCCAATTTCTTCGCGGCTTTCCCCCGCGCGGTCATAAAGTACGACCTCGGCCCCATAGGCGCGGGTGTTGGCGATTTTCAGGCGCGGGCTGTCTTTGGGCATGACGATCACGGCGGGGGCACCATGCATTTTCGACGCCAGGGCAACGCCCTGCGCATGGTTGCCGCTGGAATAAGCGATGACACCCTTGGCACGCGCTTCTGGTTCAAGTGCTGACAGCGCCGACCATGCACCGCGAAATTTGAAGCTGCCGGTATGTTGCAGGCATTCAGGCTTGACCCAGACGCGACGGCCCGCGATCTCGTCCAGAAAATGCGAGTTCAGCAGGGGCGTGCGCCGCACATGGCCCTCTGCGCGGGCGGCAGAGGCGCGGATCATGTCGATATTCATTGCAGTTGTCCTATCCATTCGTGCAGCGCGGCCAGCGCCTCGGGTTCGTCGAGAAACGGCACGTGGCCGCGATCCGGCACTTCGGCCACGATCATATCCGGCCGCCGCGCCTGCATTAGCATCAGTGTTTCACGGTTAAGAAAAGTCGAATTTGCCCCCCGGATCGCCGCGAGCGGCATGCCTTGAAGGGCGTCGAAAAACGGCCAGAGGTCGGGTGTCGGCTGCCCCGCTGTGGCGATGGCATCGCGCAGATGCGGGTCATAGGTGATTTTCAGCCCGTCGTCGGTGGCTGTGTAATGGCGCTGCACCTCTTCCAGCCAACGGCTTTCTGGCACGCCGCGAAATTCGGGAAAGGCCCGGGCCATGGCGGCGGCGGCCTCTTCATAGGTCTTGGCGGCGGGGTTGCGGCCCAGATAGCCCATGATGAACTCGATCCCCTTGGCGTCCAGCTCTGGCCCGAAATCATTCAGCGCCACACCCAGCAGGTGATTATGGGCGATCATCGCCAGCCCCATGGCATTGAGCCCGCCGCGCGAGGTGCCGATGATGGCGACCTTGTCCAACTCCAGATGCGCCAGCAGTTCCAGCACATCACGGCATTCCACGGGCAGCGTGTAGTTCTGCCAATTCTTGTCGAAATCCGAACGCCCTCGGCCCCGGTAGTCCATGCGGATAAGGCGATGATCCGCCAGATGGGGGGCCAGATAGTCGAAATCCGCCCCGGTGCGGGTGAGGCCAGCAAGGCAGAGGATCGGCAGGCCGGAGCCTTCGTCCGTGTAGTGCAGTGACAGCCCGTCGGAGGTGGTGAACCGTGCCATCAAAGGCCCGCCAATGCAGGGATGCCGCTGAGGTCTCGCAACTGATGCGCTGGTTTCCATGGCAGCCGGTCCACCGGATCGCCGCCCCGGTTCACCCATGCGGTCGTGAAACCATAGCCCGTCGCCGCTGCTGCGTCCCAGCCGTTGGAGGAGACGAACAGCACCTCGTCCTTGGCGCAGCCGTAGTGCTGCCCGACAAGGTCATAGACCGATGCATGAGGTTTGAAGACCCCGACACTTTCGACCGAGAGCGACACATCCAAAAGGTCACTGATTCCCGCAGATTGCACCGCCCCGTCCAGCATGGCGGGCGAGCCGTTGGATAGGATCGCGGTGTTCAGGCCGCCGTCTTTCAGTGCACGCAGCATGGCGGGAACTTCGGCAAAGGCCTGAAGCTCCCAATAAAGCGCCAACAGACGCTCGCGCAGGGCAGGGTCATCGGCGACGCCCATCTTCTCCAACGACCAGTCCAGCCCCTCTTGGGTGACCTGCCAGAAGTCGTCATGCGCCCCGGTCACGGCGCGCAGCCATGAATACTGCAACTGCTTGAGGCGCCAGTGTTCTGCCAGTTGCGGCCAAGTCTCGGCGATGGCGGCAAAGGCGGGCTCCCGCGCGGCCTCGCGGGCGGCGGCGGCCACGTCGAACAGGGTTCCGTAAGCGTCGAAAACGCAGGTTGTGATGGGCATCTGACAGGCTCTCCCTTTCCGTGTCGCGGCAGAGTGGCACGCGGGCGAAGCGGCGGAAAGGGGCGAATTCTCTTATTGGCCGGGACTGGGGGTTTACTCTCGGGATCACAATCTTCATGCTGTCGCGGAATTTGGAGCACCCGCGCAGATACGTGGCCTCCTTCCCTTTTTCCCTGACAAATTGGAGACGACAATGGCTGAGGTCAAATCCGGCGACACAGTACAGATTCACTATACCGGCACGCTGCAGGACGGCACCACGTTTGACAGTTCTGAGGGTCGTGACCCGCTGGAGTTTACCGTGGGTTCGGGGCAGATCATTCCCGGACTCGACAGCGCGCTGCCCGGCATGACCGAAGGCGACAAGAAGGTCGTTCAGGTGCCCAGCGACGACGCCTATGGCCCGGTGAACCCTGAGATGCGACAGTCGGTGCCGCGCGAAGGCATTCCGGCGGACATCCCACTTGATCCCGGCACACAGTTGCAGATGCAGACCCCCGAAGGTCAGGCGCTGCCCGTGACCGTGGTGGAAGTGGACGAGACCACCGTGACCCTCGACGCTAACCACCCGCTGGCGGGCAAAGACCTGCAGTTCGACATCGAACTGGTCAAAATCGCCTAAGCGATCTGACACTGCCTGCCGGGGGGATCCCTCCCCGGTGGGCCTGAAAGGCGCGATGCGCGTCTTTTTCCCCTCGTACCGCGCCGCGCAGGCGCTTATGCAGGGGCCATGAATACCCCAGATACATTCGAGATTTTCCTTGTCTGCCCGCCCGGGCTTGAGGATTTGCTCTGCGCCGAGGCGCAGGAAAAAGGCTTTGCCGAGGCGCAGGCGCAGCCCGGCGGCGTGACCGTGCAGGGTGGATGGCCCGAGGTCTGGCGCGCGAACCTAGAGCTGCGCGGGGCAGGTCGCGTGCTGGCGCGAATTGGCGGGTTTATGGCCTTCCATCTGGCGCAGTTGGACAAGCGCTGCCGCAAGTTTGCCTTTGGTGACGTATTGCGCGCCGATGTGCCGGTGAAGGTGCAGGTGACGTGCAAGGCGTCCAAGATTTACCATGCCGGGGCCGCGCAGCAGCGGGTTGAGACGGCGCTGCGCGAAAGCCATGGGATTACGGTAGATGCCGAGGCAGCGCTGGTGTTGAAGGTACGTATTCACGACAACGCCGTGCAATTCAGCCTCGATACCTCTGGCGAGGCGCTGCACAAGCGCGGGCATAAAGAAGCCGTGGGCAAGGCGCCGATGCGCGAGAACATGGCGGCGCTGATGCTGCGGTCTTGTGGGTACACGCCGGGGGAGCCGGTGGTGGATCCGATGTGCGGCTCGGGGACGTTTCTGATCGAAGCGGCAGAGATTGCGGCGGGGGTGAAGCCGGGGCGCAGCCGGAGCTTTGCCTTTGAGGATTTGGCGAGTTTTGATCCGCAGCTGTGGGAAGAGATGCGCAGCAGTGGGGCAGTGGCCGAACCTGCGGCGCGGTTCTACGGCTCGGACCGGGACGCAGGCGCGATCCGGATGAGCACGGCCAACGCCGAGCGTGCGGGTGTTGCGGAGTGGTGTCATTTCGCCTGTCACGGGGCAGGGGAGGTGCAGCCGCCCGAGGGACCGCCGGGGCTGGTGATCGTGAACCCGCCTTATGGGGGGCGGATCGGGAATAAGAAGCTGCTGTATCCACTCTATGGGACGCTGGGCGAGACCTTGAAGACGCGGTTCCGGGGCTGGCGTGTGGGACTGGTGACGTCAGAGCCGCCTTTGGCGCGGGCGACCGGGCTGCCGTGGAAACCGCAGGGGCCAGCGATTGCGCATGGGGGGATGAAGATCTGGCTGTGGCAGACGGATGTGCTGCGGTAGAGCCTGCCACCCAGCCCGGAATCAAGCCGTAGGCGCCGGGCCATCGCCTGCCCGCCCGTCACGCCAAAGGCGTGCCAAAATCGGGCGGGCGCCCCTTTGGTGCGACCGGGTAGGCGATTTGGTGGGGCTTGGCGCGACATTGCGATCTAGCCCTAGACCTGCACCATAAAGTGGCACGAAGCTAGGTAGCCATCGCCGACCCGCGGGCAAACGATGGCCCTCAGTACGGGTTTAAAGATGATCCGCTTGCGGCATCCCCAGCACGTGGAACCCACCATCCACGCGGATAATCTCCCCCGTGGTGCAAGCCCCCGCATCAGACGCGAGATAAACCGCCGTGCCCCCAACAGCTTCCAACGTCGCATTCGACCGCAGCGGCGCGTTCTGATCGGTGTGCTTATACGTCTTACGCGCGCCGCCAATCGCAGCCCCCGCCAGCGTCTTCATCGGCCCCGGCGAAATCGCATTCACGCGGATCCCCTCCGGCCCTAGATCATTCGCCAGATAGCGCGTGGCGCTTTCCAACGCCGCCTTGGCCACACCCATCACGTTGTAGTTCGGCGTGACTCGGTTCGACCCCATATAGGTCAGCGTCATCAGCGTGCCGCCATTCTCAACCATCAGCGGATGCGCGCGGCGCGCCACGTCAATGAAGGAGTAGGCCGAGATGTCCATCGAGTTTTTGAAGTTCGCCCGGCTAGTATTCAGAAACCGCCCCGTCAGCTCGGATTTGTCCGAGAAAGCAATGGCATGCACGACGAAGTCAATCGTCGGCCAGCGCGCGCCCAATTCATCAAACGCGCGGTCGAGCGAGGCATCATCGGTGACATCGACATCGACCATGAAGTCCGACCCGACGCTCTGCGCCAGCGGCTCAAGACGCTTGCCAAAGGCCTCGCCCTGATAGGTGAAGGCCAGTTCGGCCCCGGCCTCGGACATCGCCTTGGCGATGCCCCAAGCGATGGAGCGTTCATTGGCCACACCCATGATGAGGCCGCGTTTTCCTGCAAGCATTCCTGACATAACGCGCCCTCAGCCCTTATACTTTGAAAGGATCATCGACCCGTTGGTGCCACCAAACCCGAAGGAGTTGGTCATCACGGAATCGAGCCCCGCATTGTCGACGCGCTCCAGCGCGATTTCCGACGGATCGAGCGCCGGGTCGAGGTTTTGCACATTGATTGACCGGGCGATGAAATCGTTGTCGAGCATCAGCAGCGAGAAAATCGCCTCCAAAGCGCCCGCAGCGCCCTGCGCGTGGCCGGTCATCGACTTGGTCGAGCTTACCGGCGGCGTGCTGCCTTGGCCAAAGACGCGGCGGACCGCTTCGATCTCGCCTACGTCGCCGACGGGCGTCGAAGTGCCGTGCGCGTTGATATAGCCCACCTTGCGGCCTTCGGGCAGTGTCTCCAGCGCCAGACGCATGGCGCGCTCACCGCCCTCACCGGAGGGGGCGACCATGTCGTGCCCGTCGCTGGTGGCGGCGTAACCGGTCACCTCGGCGTAGATTTTCGCACCGCGCGCCAGCGCGTGGTCAAGGTCTTCGAGCACGAGCATGCCGCCGCCGCCGGAGATCACGAAACCGTCGCGGTCGGCGTCGAAGGCGCGGCTCGCTGTTTCGGGGGCATCGTTGTACTTGGAGGACATCGCGCCCATCGCGTCGAAGAGGCAGGAGAGCGTCCAGTCCAACTCCTCACCGCCGCCAGCAAACATAACATCCTGCTTGCCCAGCATGATCTGCTCAGCCGCGTTGCCAATGCAATGCAGCGAGGTGGAGCAGGCCGAGGTGATCGAATAGTTGATGCCCTTGATCTTGAAAGCGGTCGAAAGGTTCGCGCTGACGGTCGAGGACATGCATTTCGGCACCGCAAAAGGCCCGATCCGCTTGGTGGCACCAGTGTCTTTCACGATATTATGCGCGGTGAACATGGCGGAGGTCGACGGACCGCCAGAGCCTGCCACCAGACCGGTGCGTGGGTTGCTGATCTGGCTTTCATCCAGACCCGCATCCGCAATCGCTTGGGACATGGCGACATAGGCATAACCCGCGCCCGGACCCATGAAGCGTAGGGTGCGCTTGTCGATGTGGTCGGCCAGATTGATCTTGAGCGTCCCGGCCACGCGGCTGCGGAACCCGTGTTCGGCCATCTCCGGGCTTGCTTCGATCCCGGAGGTGCCGTCCTTCAGCGCGGCTAGCACTTCTTCGGCATTGTTTCCGATGGATGAGACGATCCCCAACCCTGTGACGACGACGCGGCGCATGGGCAGCACTCCTTTGTTTTATCAGCCCCGGTGTATGACAGCACAGCGGCACGGCGCAAGCGGTTTGCCAAAAGCCAGCGGGCGGAAGTTGCCGGTCAAGGTTCTGTGATGGAACGCCCGGCGGGCAGGCGGTGTTAGCCCAGCGAGACACAAAGGAGAACAGAATGCCCGAGATCAAGACGGTAAACCCCGCCACCGAAGAGGTACTGAACACCTACACCGTGATGTCCGAAGCCGAGGCGACCCAAGCGGTCGAGGCCACGCATGAAGCTTTCAAAGAATGGCGCAAACTCTCCCATGCTGAGCGCGCCCCATACCTGAAAAAGATCGCTGAAAAGCTGCGCGAGAATAAAGAGAGCTTGTCAGAGTTAATGACCCGTGAGGTCGGCAAGCTCTACAAGGACGGTCTGACGGAGGTCGAGCTTTGCGCGCAGATCTTTGAATACACCGCCGAAAACGGCCCAGAAATGCTGGAAGACGAAGAGCGCAAACACGCAGGCGGCAAAAAACGCGGCGTGGTGACCTATCAACCCATTGGCGTGATTTATCAAATTCAGCCTTGGAATTTCCCGTTGTACCAGCCCGTGCGCGTGCTGGCCGCGAATTTAATGACGGGCAATGGCTGCGTGCTGAAACACGCGGAGATCTGCACTGGCAGCGGTCTGCGTCTGAAAGAAATCTGCGAAGAAGCCGGGCTGCCTAAGGATTTGTTCAATGTGATCATCATTAACCACGACACATCCGACAAGCTGATCGCCCACAAACTTGTGCGCGGTGTGACCATGACCGGTTCTGATAAGGCGGGTAGCCATATCGGTGCGGAGGCGGCGAAAAACCTCAAAAAATCCGTGCTCGAATTGGGGTCGAACGACGCCTATCTGGTGCTGGAAGATGCGGACATCGAAACGGCTGTTAAATTCTCGACCATGGGTCGGCTTTATAACAACGGCCAAACCTGTGTTTCGGCCAAGCGCTTTATCGTGACCGAGGAGAATTACGACGCCTTTGTTAGCGCCTATGTCGACGCGATGAAGCAAATCCCGATGGGCGATCCGATGGACGAAAATACCAAGCTTGGACCGCTTTCCAGCCAAGGCCAGTTTGAAACGGTGCGAGATCAGGTCAAAGAGAGCGTCGAAAAGGGGGCCAAGATCCTTTGCGGCGGCGAAGTGCCGGACCGGACAGGCGCATACTATCCTGCGACCGTTTTGTCGGAAGTGACGCCCGGGATGCCAGCCTATGACGATGAAATCTTTGGCCCCGTGGCGGCGGTGATCCGCGCTAAGGATGACGAAGACGCCATGCGCATCGCCAATGACAGCCGCTATGGTTTGGGCGGTGGCATCTTCTGCACCGACGAAGAGCGCGCGCTCAAGCTGGCGCGGGATGAGTTCGATACCGGTATGGTGCGGATCAACAACTTTGGTGCAGCCGATCCGAATATGCCGTTCGGCGGGGTGAAAAACTCTGGCTACGGGCGTGAGCACGGCGGCTTTGGCATGAAGGAATTCGTCAACGCTAAATCGATCTTCCTGTCGTCCTGAACGGCAATCGGCGGGCGGCATCATGTGCCGCTCGCCTTGATATCTGCAAAATTTTAAGGGGTTCTACATGACTATGAAGATACTTGTTGCCGGTGCGACCGGTAAGACGGGGCGTCTGCTTGTGAGCGAACTGAAAGACCGAGGGGCCGAGCCGATCGCATTGGTGCGTGATGGCTCTGACACCTCCGTTCTGCCAGAAGGCACCGAACAGCGGCAGGGGGATTTGACCAACCTGCAAACGGGCGTATGTGACGGTGTTGATGCAGTGATCTTTGCCGCAGGGTCGGGCGGCAGCACAGGGCCAGAAATGACCGAGAAAGTCGACAGAGAAGGCGCCCAGCGTCTGGTGGATTTCGCCCGAGAGGCCAAGATTGACCGCTTTGTCATGCTAAGCTCGGTCGGGGCAGACAATCCGCCAGAAGACCACGAGATGACCCATTACCTAAAGGCGAAACAAGCAGCGGACGAGCATTTGCAGGCCTCTGGGTTGACCTATTCGATTCTGCGGCCCGTAGCACTGACGGATGATCCCAAGACTGACGCCGTGAAACTGGGCAATGACGTAGATCAAGGCGCGCAGGCACGCCGTGCGGATGTGGCGGCGGTCTTGGCCGAAGCGGCGGTCACGGGCCGTCATGATGGCAAGGTGCAAGAGATGCAAACCATCTAGATCGAATGACACTACTCACGCAAAAAAATGGGGGCCATCCGGCCCCCATTTAGGTCGTTAGACGCGATGTTCAGCTTTCGCTTAGCGCGACTTTCATGTCTTTCACCTGATAGATCACTTCGCCATCGGCTTCGACGATGCCATCGGCTACACCCATGGTCAGGCGGCGTGTCTGGATCGCTTTGGTGAAATCAATTTTATACGTTAGCATTTTACGCTCAGGCCGGACCATGCCGGTCAGCTTCACTTCGCCCACGCCAAGCGCATAGCCGCGTCCCTGCCAGCCGCGCCAGCCGAGGTTGAAACCGGTCAACTGCCACAGACCGTCAAGGCCCAGACAGCCGGGCATGATCGGGTTGCCGGGGAAGTGGCATTCAAAAAACCAAAGGTCCGGGGTGATGTCGAACTCGGCGGTGATATGGCCTTTGCCATGGGCGCCGCCATCGGCGGATACATCGGTGATCCGGTCCATCATGAGCATCGGTGGGGCGGGAAGCTGTGCGTTGCCGGGGCCGAAAAGCTCACCGCGGGCGCATTTCAGCAGATCTTCCTTGTCGAAACTCGTGGGGTAGTCGGCCATGCTGCGGCTCTCCTGCTGATCTGTTATGACTTGGCCCTCGGTTTAACATTGCGCCCCGGCGTGCTGCAAGGGGCGGGCCGCAATGTTAAACGGGGCCGCTGCGCCGAATGGCGCAAGGTTTTCAATTGAAAAGCAGGGGATTCATCCTTTATATGACCCTGAAAGGCAGGAAACTGATGACCGAACAGGAACAAGAGGTCGGGACGAGCTGGTTGGCTCAGGCCGGGCTGCGCCCTACACGCCAGCGTGTCACGCTGGCGAGCCTTCTGGTGGGCGATGGCCAAGATCGCCACGTTACCGCAGAAAGCTTGTTTGAAGCGGCCAAGGGGCAGGGCGAAGCCGTGTCGCTAGCGACGGTTTACAATACTCTCCGCGCCTTTTGTGATGCTGGTCTATTGCAGGAAGTGACCGTCGATGGCTCTAAAAGCTATTTTGACACCAACACGCACGATCACCCGCATTTCTTTTGGGAAGACGATAGCAAACTGACCGACGCGCCGTCCGAGCAATTGGTGATCGCGCAGCTTCCCGATGCGCCTGACGGGGCGGAGATTGCTTCGGTTGATGTGGTGATCCGCCTGCGCCGGAAGTCCTGAAAGGGCGGGGCAAGCCCCGCCGCGTAAGCGATCAGCTGCGTTTGCGCAGCATCAGAAATGTCATCATACCCATCGGCGGCAAGGCGCGTTCGTCTTCGACCTGCAGTGCGTCTTGTTGCAGCACGGTTTCCATCTCGAAATCCGAATGCCAGCCCAGCGTATTGGCAAAGGGGGCCGAGACTTTTTCAAGAAAGCCCAGCACGCCGCTGGTGCGCATAAAGTGGTTGGCGATGACCACCTTACCACCGGGTTTAAGCACGCGGGCGATTTCCTCCATAACGCGCTCAGGTTCGGGCACGACCGACAGAACATGCATGGCGGCGATTGTGTCGAAACTGGCGTCTGGGAAATCGAGGTCGCGGGCGTCCATCTGGCGCAGATCGGTTACATGCTTTAGCCCTTCGCGGGTGACGCGCTGGCGGGCTTTGGCCAGCATTTCATCACTGAAATCAATGCCAGTGACCGAAAGGTGCGGCGCGTAATGGGGTAGGGACAGGCCAGTGCCGACGCCCACCTCAAGGACCGATCCGCTGCCTTTGTTAATATGGGCAACGACATGACGGCGACCGGTGCTGGTCAGCGCGCCAAAGGTTTTGTCGTAGATTGGCGCCCAGCGGGCATAGGATGTCTCGACCGCCTTGATATCCATCTTAAATCCTTTTGGTTTTAGTCGTTTTCCTTGCCCGCAGCAGGCCCCAGACCACCATGCCGATATAGGCCACACAAAGGGCAACCAATGTGGTCCAAGCATAGGTCGCCAGTGCGGCGGCAAAAATCGCCACGCCCACCAGCAGGTACTTCACATGACGCCGCGAGACTTTGGTGGTTTTGAACGACCACGTGGGAATGCGGCTGATCATCAGAAAGCCGATCAGCACCATATGCAGACAAATCAACCAATCCGGCACGATGGGCCGGTTGTGAAAGGCAAAGGATGCGGTCATTGGCAGCAGCACCAACAACGCACCGGCGGGCGAGGGGATGCCAGTAAAGAACGAGCCGCTTTCGCCCACCGCATCGCCATTCTTGGCCTTCTCGGCCTCGGCCTTATCGTTCACGTTGAACCGCGCCAATCGTACCACGCAGCAGACGGCATAGACCAACACCGAAATCCACGCCGCACTGCGCATGTCTTGCAGCGCCCAAAAATACAGGATCAGCGGTGGCGCCACGCCAAAGTTCAGGAAATCTGCCAGCGAGTCCAGTTCAGCGCCCATCGGGCTGGAGGAGCGCAAGAGCCGTGCAAGCCGCCCGTCCAAACCATCCAGCACACAGGCCAGCAGGATCAATTGCACGGCCAGCACATAGTTGCCCTGCACCCCGAACCGGATCGCCGACAGCCCCGCGCAGATGGCGGTGATGGTCAGCGCGTTGGGAAGCAGTTGGATCAGCGCAAGGTCTGCGCCGGACTTTTCAGAAGAGGGGCGCATGCAGCAATCCTAGACGGGGGTGGTCTGGGCCACCGGCGGTTTCAACTCGGCCAGCACGGTTTCCCCAGCGACCATCGTTTGCCCGATGCGCACCATAGGGTCGACGCCTTCGGGCAGGTAAACATCTAGCCGGGAGCCGAAGCGGATCAAGCCGAAGCGTTCGCCGGTCTCAAGCCCGTCGCCGGATTTGACGAAACAAACGATGCGCCGCGCCACAAGGCCCGCGATTTGAACAACGGCCAGATCACGCCCATCGTCCATACGGATGCACAGGCTGTTACGCTCATTGTCGGCGCTGGCTTTGTCGAGGGAGGCATTGAAGAATTTGCCCGGACGGTAGGCCACGGCCTGCACCTTGCCCGCGACGGGGGCGCGGTTGATGTGGCAGTTAAACACGCTCATGAAGACGCTGACGCGGGTCAGCGGCACATCCGGCATGCCCAGTTCGGCGGGCGGCACGGCGGGTTCGATCAGCGAGACGATGCCATCGGCGGGGCTGACGATGAGGTCGGGCCGGTCGGGGGTCACACGCTCAGGATCGCGGAAGAAATAGTAGCACCAAACGGTCAACCCGACGCCGATCCAGCCCAGCACTTCTTCGATGGCGAAGAGCACCAGCGTGATGGCGGCAAAGATCGCCACGAATTTGACGCCCTCGCGGTGCATTGGTTTGATGAATGTGTCGAGCATGTTGACGGACATCGGACCCTCCCGTGGTGGCTGCCTTCCGTCATAGGTGCATAGCGCGCGAGTGCAAGGAGGTTTTAGGAAAGCGGCGGGTTTGGGCAGGGGGGAACACGGTCAACGCCAAGGCTACCGGGTTTTCTTCAAAACCACTGACCCGGCTCCATCAGGCCCAGATCCATTAACTGCCGTGAATGCCATTCAAACGGCTCTGAGTTATGCCATTGAAAGGTTGGAATATCATAGCGGCTGCCGGGGTTGCTTTTCAGTGCCTTTGCCGTTCGGAACGAGCAAATGGCCGTGGTGATATTGTGGTGCCACTTACAGGCGTAAGTGTTGTATTCTTCATCGTTAAAGGTGTGATCGCTTCGCAGCTTCAGTCCCGGTTTGGCGCGAAACAGCGGGATGCGGTCAATTTTGCGGCTCAGCTTCGGCACGTGTTCTTCAAACCGCCAGCGCAGGCCACCGAAGAAATCCAACTGCCGTTCCTTGGGGTGTCCATCGCGCGCTGCGTCTTTCCGCGCCAGCGCATAATAACCTGACCGGTCCAAGTGCGCCTGATCCAGTGAGACAGCGTTGGGGTGGCGTTTGAGGTCAAGTGCGTAGAGGTCAACCACATAGCCAAGCAGCGCATCGCGCCGCTCTTCGCTGTGAAACGCCAGCAGTTCCTTGATGTTGCGCGTCTCGCTGAAGGGATGAAACAGATATTCGGCGTTGTAACAGTAATAAAGCCATTGCCCCGGCACCGCCGGGATCATCCGGTTTACCGCCTGCTCCAACGCGCCTTCGGCGGTGGTGTCGTAGTCCACACGCAGCACGCTTTCTTGTAAATCGCGGGGCAGATCAAAGGCGGCGGGCATCAGCGCCAGCACCGTCTCAAAGCCCGCTTGCTGGTGGTGGCGCAGGGTGGTGTCGATCTCCACCTCATCCTCGACCACGATCATGGCGATGGGGCCCGCCTTGAGCTCCGCCTGCGCCTCTTTGATAAGATGATCGAGATCGCTATACCGCATGGGCCCCCGCTGGTATTTCCGTGGCGCAAAGTCGGTCAATTCCGGATGCATTGCAAGACGCGGCTGCCGCTGCTAGACGACGCCATCTGCCTATATACTGCCAAAGCCAGTTGGATCTCCGCCATGACACAACCGAAAAAGCTGTTCATCAAGACCTATGGTTGCCAGATGAACGTCTATGACAGCGAACGCATGGCCGAAAGCCTAGGCGGTCAGGGCTATGTCACGACCGACAAGGCCGACGACGCGGATATGATCCTGCTCAACACCTGCCACATCCGCGAAAAGGCAGCAGAGAAGGTTTATTCCGAGTTGGGCCGCCTGAAGCCGCTGAAAGACGCGCGGCCCGATTTGAAGATTGGTGTGGCGGGCTGCGTGGCTCAGGCCGAAGGGGCTGAGATCATGCGCCGCCAGCCGGCTGTCGATCTGGTGGTCGGCCCGCAAAGCTACCACCGTTTGCCAGAGATGGAAGCGAAGGTGCAGAGCGGGCAAAGCGCGCTGGACACCGATTTCCCGGCAGAGGACAAATTCGACCACCTCAAGGGCCGCCCAAAGGCGAAACGTGCGCCCGCGGCCTTCCTCACCGTGCAAGAGGGCTGCGATAAGTTCTGCGCTTTCTGCGTGGTGCCCTATACCCGCGGTGCCGAAGTTTCGCGCCCCGCCGAGAAGGTGCTGGAGGAGGCCCGCGATCTGGTCGAACGCGGCGTGCGCGAAGTCACCCTGCTGGGCCAGAACGTAAACGCCTACCACGGGGGCATGACGCTGGCCGAACTGATCCGCGCACTCGCCAAGGTCGATGGACTGGAGCGTATTCGCTACACTACCAGCCACCCTAACGACATGGGCGACGATCTGATCGCGGCGCATGGTGAGGTGCCCGAACTGATGCCTTACCTGCACTTGCCGGTGCAGTCCGGCAGCGATCACATCCTCAAACGGATGAACCGCAGCCACACCGCCGAAAGCTATCTGAAACTGCTGGAACGCATCCGCGAGGCGCGGCCTGACATCCTGCTGTCGGGCGATTTCATTGTCGGCTTCCCCGAGGAAAGCGATGCCGATTTCGAGGCCACGATGGAACTGGTCCGGCAGGTGCGCTACGGCTATGCCTATTCGTTCAAATATTCCACCCGACCCGGCACCCCGGCCGCAGAGCGTCCGCTTGTCGATCCGGCGGTGGCTGACGACCGCCTGCAACGTTTGCAGGGGCTGATCACCCAGCATCAGCGCGAAATCCAGCAATCTATGGTCGGGCGCGAAGTGTCGGTCTTGGTTGAGAAGAAGGGCCGCTTGCCCGGTCAGATGCTTGGCAAGTCAGAGTATCTTCATGCGGTTCATATCGAGAACTGCACGGCGGCGATTGGTGATATCCAGCGCGTGCGGGTGACCGAGGCCAAGACGAACTCTTTGGCCGCTGTTCAGATCTAAATCCTTGTCTATCTTGGCGGCCAGCAAGGGCCGCAGTGGGTGCGCGTTGCCGCGCACCCAAAGCGTATCAGTAGTTGTGCTTGCGGTGAGAAGAGGCATCCGCAAAGATCCGCTCCATCGCCGCTTTCATGCCCGCAGGGTTGCCCACCAGCTTGTCATCACGACAAATCCGCTCGGCCACGGCATGGGCGGTCGAGAAGTCGTATCCAACGGCGACGAGGCTATCAACAAAAACGGAATTGGGGCGGTCCCAGATCACGTCATTCCATGGGCCACGGTAGCAGCTAACGTGGATCACATTGCCTGTTGGATGTGCCTTGCCCTGATTGTGGTAGGCGTATTTTACACCTCCGGCAAAGGCGGGCAGGGCAAGCAGGCCTGTGACGGCGGTGGCGAGTATTGTTTTCATCATGAGTTGGTCCCCCAGTTATCGTTGCAGCGTCAGTCAAGATCGGCAAAGCCGCGCGAAAGTCCCACCCTCGCGATCTGATGCATAGAGGCTTAGACCCAATCGTGCGTAATTCAAGAAGATTCGATGGCACTGTCAGAGAGATGCGAACAATCTCAGAGGCTTGCGTGGGATTGTCGCTGCCTGGAAGCTAATGAGGCGTTTTTGTTTGCGGTCCTGTGGCCCGTAGGACGGGTGGGCATGGTCATTCCAGTCCCAGCGGCGCGACAGATTCGTTGTAAGCCGAAGTGCCCGAGCCACAAAATGTTGATTTCGCAGCTTCACAGCAGGCCCGTTTTTACTTAACCTAGCCGTATATTACGTGGACGCGGGTCCGGGGAGGGGCCGCATTTGCCAGAATTTAGAATAAGGACAAACGCTGTGGGACCCACTATTTCCAATGCGCTGCGCGCCATGGCCGGCCTGACGATGGCAGCCGTGCTGACCGTGGCCAGCACGTCGGCAGACGCGCAGACACGCTCGCAACAGGGCCGTGACAAGGGCGTCTACACGCCGACCATCTGGGTTGACCCCGATGGCTGCGAACATTGGGTAATGGATGACGGGGCCGAGGGGTATATGACCCCGCACACCACGCGTCAGGGCATTCCGGTCTGCCGCCGTGGCGATGTCTGCGGTGTGATGGAGGCGGATCAGTTCTTTGCCACCGACAAATACAATATCTCCGCTCAGGGCCGTGCGCGTTTGGCGAACTTTTTCCAGTCGACCGGGGCGGTGTCCTATATCATTACCGGCCATACCGACAGCCGCGCGTCGGATGCTTATAACATGCGTCTGTCCTACAACCGTGCAAATTCTGTGGCGCATGTGGCCAATCAAGTTGGCGCACGTATCGCCGATGTGCGGGGCTACGGCGAACGGATGCCCGCTGTGCCGAACAATTCCGCTGCGAACATGGCCAAAAATCGCCGTGTCGAAATTATCTGCATTCGCTGAAGGGACCGAAAAAGTGATTAAGACGAAACTTCTCATGGTCACCGCCTGTGCCGTCGGCCTTTCGGCCTGTACCGACTTCGAAGGTGGTTTGGGCCGGGGCTACCCTTCGGACAAGACATTTGACCGGGGCATCGACAAAAAGCACCTGAGCAACCTTCAGGCGGGCATCTGGGTCGATCCCAATGGCTGTGATCACTGGATCATCGACGATGGGGTTGAGGGCTATCTTTCGGCGCGACTTGATAAATTCGGCAAGCCGGTCTGCTCGGGCGTGGCACCGCCCACACATACCGCAGGCGACTTCAAAGGCGGCTCTAGCATCAAAGACCCGAATTGACCTTTGTGGTCCATATCAAACACATCGGGCCGGAGCGCGTTGCGCTTCGGCCCTTTTTGTCGGAACGGGTTGGTAAATCCTGCCCGCCTGCCTATCTCTCCTTGTAATGCTTAACAAAGGATACGCGCATTGCCTTCAACTGATCTGATGACACCGGAAACCGCAGCCGAACGGGTGGTGGAGTTTCCCGATAACCGCCTGCTGATCGACCTCTGCGGCGCTTATGATGCGCATCTGGCGGCCATCGAAAAGTCGCTCGAGGTGCAGATCATCCGGCGCGGCAATCACCTCCAGATTTTGGGTGAAGGCGAGGCCGTGGAGAAAGCCGAAAGCCTGCTAAACGCGCTTTATGTGCGGCTTGAAAGCGGGCGCTCGGTTGAGCCTGCGGATGTGGACGGCATGTTGCGCATGGGCAATTCCAGCGCTGGCACTGGCGTGCGCCAAGGCGACCAGTTGGAAATGCCAATGGGCGACGCGATCGAAATCCAGACCCGCAAGAAACGGGTAGAGCCGCGCACCGATGCGCAAAAGGCCTATGTGCAGTCGCTGTTCGACAATGAACTGGCTTTCGGCATCGGCCCTGCGGGTACGGGCAAAACCTACCTCGCTGTGGCGGTGGGTGTGTCGATGTTCATCGGTGGGCATGTGGACCGGATTATTCTCAGCCGTCCTGCAGTCGAGGCGGGGGAGAAGCTGGGCTATCTGCCGGGTGATATGAAGGACAAGGTCGATCCTTACATGCAGCCGCTCTATGATGCGCTGAACGACTTCCTGCCGGGTAAACAATTGGCCAAGCTGCTGGAAGAAAAGCGCATCGAGATCGCGCCGCTGGCATTTATGCGGGGGCGGACACTGTCGAATGCCTTTGTCGTGTTGGATGAGGCGCAGAACGCCACGTCGATGCAGATGAAGATGTTCCTGACACGTCTTGGGCAAAACTCGCGCATGGTCATTACCGGGGACCGCACGCAGGTCGATCTGCCGCGCGGGGTGCAATCGGGGCTTCAGGATGCCGAGCGTTTGTTGAAAACAATCCCGAGCATTAGCTTTAATTACTTTACCTCCAAAGACGTGGTGCGTCACCCGTTGGTGGCGGCGATTATTGAGGCTTATGAGGCAGATAGCGGTGCCGCTTGATGTGATGCTTGAAGATTTCGACGTCGTGATTGAGGACGACCGCTGGAACGCGGTCGACCTCGAAGACCTGGCGCATGCCGCAGCGCAGGCCACGCTTGGGCATCTGGGGCTGGACGCGGAAACGGCGGAAATGACCCTACTGGCCTGCGATGACACGCGGATCGCTGCGCTGAACGAAGATTTTCGCGGCAAGGCGCGCGCTACCAACGTGCTGAGCTGGCCCGCAGAAGAACGGGGTGCCGCCATACCGGGCGGCGATCCGCTACCCATAGCCCCCGGCATTGACGGAATGCTCGAACTGGGCGACATCGCCATGGCCTATGAGACTTGCGCCACTGAGGCCAAAGCTGCGGCCAAGCCTATGAACGCGCATGTGACTCATTTAATCGTACATGGGCTGTTGCATCTTCTGGGCTATGACCATGAAAATGACCCCGACGCCATGTTGATGGAGGGGTTAGAGCGCGAAATACTTGGCAAAATGGGTTATGATGACCCATATAGGGAAAATGGGCCTTAAGGGGCTTTGCAACACAGACGGGACCCAATGGGCGATACAGACGGATCATCTGAGGCGGCGCAGAGCGCGCTTGCGGATGAAGATAGACATGAGCTGCCGGACGATAGCGCAATGCGCACCGGCAATTTCTTTTCTCGGGTGTTCGAGGCGCTAAGCCCGTCGGACAGCGAGGATGGCACCCCCGAGGCATCGACAGAGGCCGAGCGGCCCACCGGGCACGGCATGATAAACCTGCGCCGTATGCGGGTTGATGATGTGGCCGTGCCAAAGGCGGATATCACCGCCGTGCCGGCCAGCGCCACGCTGGATGAGCTGGTGGCTGTATTTAAGGAAAGCGGGATGACCCGCCTGCCGGTTTACGACGGCACGCTGGACACGCCGGTGGGCATGGTTCACCTGAAAGACCTTGCGCTAAATCACGGCTTTAACGGCAAAAACACCAAATTCGATCTGCGTGCCATGCTGCGCCCCTTGGTCTATGTGCCGCCGTCAATGACCATCGGTGTGCTGCTGACCAAGATGCAGGCCGAGCGGCGGCATATGGCATTGGTGATTGACGAATATGGCGGTGTTGATGGGCTTGTTACCATCGAAGACCTGATCGAACAGGTCATAGGCGAAATCGAAGACGAACATGACGTGGACGAGGGCACCTATTGGACGGTTGAAAAACCCGGCACCTATCTGGCACTGGCCAAGACCCCATTGGGCGACTTTGAGGCCGAGATTGGCCATTCGTTGACCGACCATGAGACCGTCGACGAAGAAGAAATCGACACCCTCGGTGGCTTAGTCTTCATGCTGTCGGGTCGCGTGCCCGCGCGGGGCGAGGTTGTCTTGCACCCCGATGGACCAGAATTCGAAGTGATTGACGCCGATCCGCGTCGCATCAAAAGGTTGCGGGTCCGCACCCAAGGGGCTGGGGGATGATGCAACGGCTGGCGATGCGGGGCCGGATGTTGCTGGCTCCGATCGCCGGCGCCATCGCAGCCTTCGGGCAAGCGCCCTATGACCTGCCGCTTTTGTTCTTTGCCGGGCTGGTCGCGGCGTTCTGGCTTTACCGTGCGCAATCTGGCGGCCCGTTCCGCGCGGCGCTGTTGGGCTGGGGCTTTGGCTTTGGCTATTTCCTGCACGCGCTGCAATGGATCGTGTCGCCCTTTATGGTGGATGTTGAGCGTCACGGCTGGATGGCGCCCTTTGCGCTGATCTTGCTGGCGGCGGGCATGGCGCTGTTTTGGGGGCTGGCCTTTGCCCTTTCTAGATGGCGCGCGCCGGGCCAGGGATTGGCCTTGGCGCTGACGTGGGCGGCGGTGGAATTGCTTCGGGCCTATATTTTCACAGGCTTTCCATGGGCCATGCCAGCGCAGGCGCTGGTCGGCGTAATGGCCGGACAGGGTTTGGCATGGGTCGGCCCCTATGCGCTGAACCTATGGCTGTTTGCAATTGCCGCGATCTTACTGCTGCGCGGGCCACTTGCCCTGCGCTTGGGGCAGGGGACGCTGGCGCTTTCTACTGTGCTGCTGTTGGTGCTGCCGGCACAGGCACCGCCTGCGGTGTTGACCGAAAATGTCGTGCGGCTGGTACAGCCCAACGCCGCGCAGCGGGACAAATGGAATTCGGACACATTTGAGTTCTATTTCTCGCGGCAGCTTGAGTATACCGCCGCCGCGCCCAAAGACGGGGGGCGTGCACCCGATCTGGTGATCTGGCCCGAAACGGCGATCCCTTGGGCGCTGGATATGGCGGGCAGTGCGCTGGCTGAGATCGGTGCGGCGTCTGACGTGCCTGTTGTCCTTGGGGTGCAGCGCCGGTCGAACATGCGTTATTTCAATTCGCTGGTGGTGCTGGATGCCAATGGCGCTGTCGATCAACTCTATGACAAACATCACCTCGTGCCCTTTGGCGAATACATGCCCATGGGCGATCTGATGGCGCGTTTCGGGATTCACGGGCTCGCCGCGCAGGAGGGGAATGGGTATTCCAGCGGGCCCGGCGCAGAGCTTTTGGACCTTGGACCGCTCGGCACGGGCTTGCCGCTGATCTGCTATGAGGCCGTCTTTGCCCATGACGTGAACGCCGCCCCGGCGCGGCCCGCGTTTCTGATGCAGGTCACCAACGATGCATGGTTCGGCAAGGCGGCAGGCCCGCGCCAGCACCTTGCCCAAGCGCGGATGCGGGCGATTGAACAGGGCCTGCCCATGGCTCGTGCAGCCAATACCGGGATCTCGGCCATGATTGATCCGCAGGGGCGCGTGACGGCTGCGTTGGCGCTGAATACCGAAGGATTCATTGATGCGCCGCTGCCCGCACCATTGCCGCCCACGCTCTATAGCCGCAGTGGGGATTTGCCCTTTACGATGCTGTTGGGCCTATGCCTTGTGGGGCTTGCTGTGGCCCGCCGCCGCAGGGCCGGGAATGCCGATTGACCATCCACCAGCGGTTGTCTAAGCCATTGGCAGAGCATCACAACGGCTTCCTGACGTGGTGCGTAATTTTTATTGGAGCACTACATGTCCCGTCAGAACTACACTTTCACCTCGGAATCCGTTTCCGAGGGGCACCCGGATAAGGTCTGCGACCGAATTTCCGATGCCATCCTCGATGCTTTTATAAGCGAGGAACCCGAAGCACGGGTCGCCGCCGAGACCTTTGCCACCACCAACCGTGTCGTAATCGGAGGTGAGGTCGGTCTGGCCAACAAGACCAAGCTGGACGAATATCTGGCTGGCGTCGAAGACATCGCCCGCGCCTGCATCAAAGACATCGGTTATGAGCAGGACGAGTTCCACCACGCGACATGTGAGATCACCAACCTGCTGCACCCGCAGTCCGCGCATATCGCCCAAGGCGTCGATGCGGCGGACGGCAAGGAAGAGGGCGCAGGCGACCAAGGGATCATGTTCGGTTTCGCCACCGACGAGACGCCCGAACTGATGCCCGCGCCGATCCACTATGCCCATGGCATCCTGCGTCGTCTGGCCGAAGTGCGCAAAGACGGGACCGAGCCCACCCTGCGCCCAGATGCGAAAAGCCAGCTTTCGGTACGTTACGAGAACGGGAAACCCGTTGGCGTAAGCTCTATCGTATTGTCGACCCAGCATGAGAGCGAAAGCCAGACCAGCGCCGATATCCGCGATATCGTCGAGCCCTATATCCGCGAGGTGCTGCCCGAAGGTTGGATCGATGAGGACACGGTCTGGCATGTGAACCCCACCGGCGTTTTCGTCATCGGTGGGCCGGATGGCGATGCGGGCCTTACGGGCCGAAAAATCATCGTCGACACCTATGGCGGCGCGGCTCCTCATGGCGGCGGTGCGTTCTCGGGCAAAGACCCGACCAAAGTCGACCGCTCAGCCGCCTATGTGGCGCGCTATCTGGCAAAGAACGTCGTGGCGGCGGGGATGGCGCATAAATGCACCATCCAGCTAAGCTATGCGATTGGCGTCAGCGAGCCGCTGTCGATCTATTGCGACACCCATGGCACCGGCGATGTGCATGACGCGGCAATTGAAAAAGCGATCCGCCAGATCATCGACCTGACCCCGCGCGGCATCCGCGAGCATCTGCAATTGAACAAGCCGATCTACCAGCGCACGGCGGCTTATGGTCACTTTGGCCGGGCACCAGACGCGGATGGCGGCTTTAGCTGGGAGCGCCGCGATCTGGTCGATCAGCTTAAGGCGGCTGTCTAAAGTTTCTGGGGTGGGCGATTGCGCCCACCCCTAAGTTCTATGGGGTGCTCAGCCGCGCATGGCGCGCTTGGCCTCGACCAGAGCCACCGCAGCGGCCACCGCATCCTCAATCGCCATTTCGGTGGTGTCGATCTGTTTGGCATCATCAGCGGGTTTTAACGGCGCTTGGTCGCGGCTCATGTCGCGCTGGTCGCGCTGCTTGACGTCTTCCAGAACGGTTTCATAGCTGATCTCAACGCCTTTGCCTGAAAGTTCAGCAAAACGCCGCTGTGCGCGGACTTCGGGGCTGGCGGTGATAAAGAGTTTCACCGGCGCATCGGGGCAGATCACCGTGCCAATGTCGCGCCCGTCCAGCACCGCACCGCCCGCGCGGGTGGCAAAACTGCGTTGGAACCGCACGAGGGCGGCCCGCACCGCGGGGATCACCGCCACTTTGCTGGCCTCTTGCGCGACGTCCTGGTCGCGCAGGCTGGGGTCTTCGAGATCCACAGGGGCGAGGGTTTGCGCGGCCTCTTCGGCGTCCATCCCCTTGAGGGTTTTCGCCGCCACCGCCCGGTACAAAAGCCCGGTGTCGAGATGCGCAAAGCCGAAATGCGCCGCGACGGCCTTGGCGACCGTGCCTTTGCCCGCCGCTGCGGGGCCGTCGATGGCGACGGTCATGCCGCTGCTCGTGTTCTTCGTCATTGCAGGTTCCTTTCGTTGCGCGCCCGTAGGCCAAGCAGCAGGGCCGCTCCGAAACAGGCGGCCAGTATTGTCCATTTTACCTGCGTAAACAGGCTGGCGGTCGCGACCGCTTGTTCCGTCAGCCGTTCTGGTCCCAGTTCAATGAGCCGCCCGATCAGCATGTTCTCGGTGTAATCCGCCCCGAGGTAGAGCGCGACGGCTAGCGTCAGCGTCAGCCGAAGCCCGCCCGCCGACCAACGCCGAAACCACAGTAACAGCGCCAGCGCCAAAAGCGCGGGGAAGGCGGTGTCAGCCAGCCGGAACTGTCCGAGGTAAAGTGCGGTCTGCCTCGGACTGAGGGCGGCGAGATAGGCGCGTGCCTCAGCCAGATCATAGCCCCAAAGTCGCCCATCCAAGACCCCCATGCCCGCCGCGCGCAGGTAGACTTCGGAGAAGCCCGCAAGGGCGGCAAAGGCCAGTGCGGTGCAAAGGCTGAGCCAGATGAGCCGGTCGCCTATCACGCAGGCAGCCGTTCGACCTGTGCCCCCAAGGACGCCATCAGCGGCTCGAAAATCGGGAAGGACGTGGCGATCGGCCCGCCGTCATCCACCTGCACCGGGTTTTGCGCGACCATGCCGAGGATCAGGAACGACATGGCGATGCGGTGGTCGAGGTGGCTTTGGCAGGTGGCCCCTCCGGTGATGTTGCCATGGCCCAGCCCTTTGACGGTCCACCAATCCGGCCCGTCTTCGACTTCGACCCCATTGGCGCGCAACCCGCTGGCCATGGCCTCGATCCGGTCGCATTCCTTGACGCGCAGTTCTTTGACGCCGCGCATCACGGTCTCGCCCGCGGCACAGGCCGCGACGACCGAGAGCACGGGGTATTCATCGATCATGCTCGCCGCCCGCGCGGGAGGGACTTCGATGCCATGGAGATTGGGAGAGAATTTCGCGCGCAGGTCGGCCACAGGCTCGCCGCCCTCGGTGCGTTCGTTTTCATAGGTCAGGTCCGCGCCCATCTCGCGCAGAGTGGTGAACAGGCCCGCTCGCGTGGGGTTCAGCCCTATGCCCGGCACCAGCACGTCAGAGCCGGGCACGATCAGCGCGGCGCAAACGGGGAAGGCGGCGGAGGAGGGGTCACGCGGCACGTCAATATGTTGCGGCTTCAACTCCGGCTGGCCAATCAGGGTGATGACGCGGCCCTCGCCCGTGTCCTCAACCGTGATCTCGGCGCCGAAACCTGCCAGCATCCGCTCGGTATGATCGCGGGTGGCTTCGGCCTCGATCACGACGGTCTTGCCGGGGGCATTCAGCCCGGCCAGCAGCACAGCGGATTTGACCTGTGCGGAAGGGACCGGGACCGTATAGCGCACCGGCACAGGCTCAGCCGCGCCCACGAGTGTCATCGGCAAGCGGCCCCCGGCGCGGCCCACGGATTGCGCGCCAAACAGGGCCAGCGGGTCGGTCACCCGCGCCATCGGGCGGCTGTTGAGGCTGGCGTCACCGGTAAAGGTCACAGAGATCGGGGAGGTCGCCATCGCCCCCATCAGCAGGCGCACGCCGGTACCGGAATTGCCACAGTCGATCACATTGTCAGGCTCGGCAAAGCCACCGACGCCGACGCCGTGCACGGAGTAAGAGCCGCCGCCGTGATCAACCACCTCGGCCCCGAAAGCGCGCATGGCTTTGGCGGTGTCGAGCACGTCTTGGCCTTCCAGAAGCCCGGTGATCGTGGTCTCGCCCACGGCCATGGCCCCAAGGATCAGGCTGCGGTGCGAGATGGATTTATCACCGGGCACCTCGGCGGTGCCGCTGAGCGGCCCGCAGGCGCGCGATGACATGGGAATGGGGCTGCCGTGACTGGACATGAGGTACCTCTAATCTGCTTGAGGCCCCTATTATCGTAGGCGAACGGCAGCGTCCATCGCCGCGGGTGCAATGGGTGGCGATCAGGCGGCGTGGTTCAGCGTTTGCGGAAGGTTAGGTAATGCGGGGTACGCCCCTCGCGCAGCGCTTTTTGCTCATAGCGGGTCGAAATCCAATCGTCCCACGGCGCGCGCCAGTCTTCCGGCCCTTCGGCCAGCCAGTCAAACCCGTGCTGCGGCACCTGTTCGAGGGTCTGGCGGACGTAGTCCTCGATATCCGTCGCCACGCGGAAGATCGCACCGGGTTTCAACACGCGGGCCAACGGTTCCAGATGTTCGGGCGTGACAAAGCGGCGGCGGTGGTGGCGGGTTTTTGGCCAAGGGTCGGGGTAGAGCAGAAACGCCCGGTCGATGGAGGCTTCGGGCAGCACGTCAAACATATCGCGCACGTCACCGGGATGGATGGCAAGGTTATCGACGCCCGCGCGCCGGATTTTGCCCAGCAGCATGGCAACACCGTTGATGTAAGGCTCGCAGCCGATGATGCCGACATCGGGGTTTTGCCCCGCCTGATGCACCAGATGCTCACCGCCGCCAAAGCCGATTTCCAGCCAGACCTTGCGCCCGCCAAACAGCGTGTCGAGGTCCAGCGGTGTGCGGTCTGGATTGGTTTCCCAATCAACGGCCCCCGGCGACAAAGCGTCGAGATCCTCGTCAATATAGGTCTTTTGCGACTTCTTTAGGGATTTGCCTTTGAGGCGGCCATAGAAGTTGCGGCGGGGGCGTTCTGTGTCACTCATGGCGGCTCATGTAGCGGCCCCGCTGGCCCTTCGCAACAATCCTCTGCATCGGGGCGATGATTATGGGGCTTAATCAGTTGTTAGCCTTCGTGGGTATAAATCAGGGGGACATAGCAGGGAGGCGTCAAATGAGCGTGGTCAGAAGTGAGGCGGGTAGCGGCGGAACAGCGGACGGCACGGCTGCGTCGGGCGATGCCGCACGTATCCTGATCGTAGATGACGACCGTTTCGACCGGATGCGGATCAAACGGCTCTGCGGCGGGCTTGATTTTTCGACCCTCCTGACAGAGGCAGAGAGCCTTGCCGCCCTTTCACAGCAGTTGGATGAGGGTGAGTTTGATTTGATCGTGCTCGACTATAACCTGCCAGACGGGGATGGGTTGCGCGGGCTAGAGATCATAAGGGCGCATGCACAGAACGGCGATGTCGCGACGGTTATGGTCACTGGAACGGATCAGGCTGATGTGGCGATCGAAGCGCTGCGTGGCGGCTGTAGTGACTATATCGCCAAGGATGAGCTTTCGCAAAACACCCTGCGGCGCTCTGCTTTTAACGCTTTGCAGAAAACGGCACTGCGCTTTGGCATTGCCACCCAAGAACAAAAAAGAACTGAGGTTCAAAGTGTTCTGCGGCGTTTTACCGATGAATGCGCGCAAGAGATCAAGCCGATGGTCAGTGAGATGATGCGCGATCTGCGCAGGCTTGATCGATCCAACCCAGAGTTGATGGAAGAAGAATTGGCTAAAGTTGACTGCACATTCCTGCAGCTGTGGGAGTTTGTGGAAGATTTGGCCAGCTACCAAGGCGGCGAACTGGCCGAGGGTGACCTCACCGATCTTCCGAAACCGACGCCGGGGCTGGGTGCCGGATGGGGTGGAGCGGTTGGATGAACGCTGGTTCTAAGGGGCTCGCTGCGCTGCGCAGCCTTGGGTCACCCGTTCATTGGCTCGGGCCGGGTGCCGTGCAGACGGGGCCCAGCGACGCAGGCGGCCGCGCGCCGTCCATCCTTGGGACTGATTTAAAGCGTCATGCGCCCCCCCCTTGCTTCAACGCCCAAGGTCTTCAACCTTCAAGCAGAAGCCCGCATGCCCCCGCCATGAGCATGCTTGGCCCTTGCAGGAGCGTCTAATTTGTCCTATACGCGCCCTGTCTAAGGGGCGGTTACAGCTTCGGACGCGATATAACGGGCAGGGTCGGTACCAACCGGCCCTCTTTTGTTTGCGTTCGGCTGCGGGTTCACCGCTGTGCCTTTGCTTCGGAGTTTCTCCGGCATAATTTGCACGGTGCCACCACGACGACCAATTGCAACTCCAGACCGGCGGAGACAACCGCGCGGCCAGAAACATTTGATAAGGATACGAAAAGCTACATGACTAAAGCAATGGACGAATTCGAAGCGCTTCTGAACGAAAGCTTCGAAATGGACACGCCCCAAGAGGGCACAGTCGTCAAAGGCAAGGTGATCGCTGTCGAAGCGGGCCAAGCCATCATCGACGTCGGCTACAAAATGGAAGGCCGCGTTGAGCTCAAAGAATTTGCTGATCCCGGCGAATCCCCCAAAATCGAAGTTGGCGACGAAGTCGAAGTTTTCCTTCGCCAAGTCGAAAACGCGCGTGGCGAAGCTGTCATCAGCCGCGAAATGGCGCGCCGTGAGGAAGCCTGGGATCGTCTGGAAAAAGCCTATGCTGCAGAAGAACGTGTCGAAGGCGCGATCTTTGGCCGTGTCAAAGGTGGCTTCACCGTCGACCTCGGCGGCGCAGTTGCGTTCCTGCCCGGTTCGCAGGTCGATGTCCGCCCCGTGCGCGACGCGGGCCCGCTCATGGGTCTCAAGCAGCCGTTCCAAATCCTCAAGATGGACCGCCGTCGTGGCAACATCGTTGTATCGCGCCGTGCGATCCTCGAAGAGTCCCGCGCCGAACAGCGTGCCGAAGTCATTGGCAACCTGACCGAAGGTCAGACCGTCGATGGTGTGGTCAAGAACATCACCGAATACGGTGCGTTTGTTGACCTTGGCGGCGTTGACGGCCTGCTGCACGTCACCGACATGGCATGGCGCCGCGTGAACCACCCCTCTGAGATCCTGTCGATCGGCGAGACCATCAAGGTCCAGGTCATCAAGATTAACAAAGAGACGCACCGCATCAGCCTCGGCATGAAGCAGCTGCAAGAAGATCCGTGGGATCTGGTTGGCGCGAAATACCCGCTGTCCTCCGTGCACAGCGGTCGTGTGACCAACATCACCGATTACGGCGCATTTGTTGAGCTGGAGCCGGGCGTTGAAGGTCTGGTTCACGTGTCCGAAATGTCTTGGACCAAGAAGAACGTGCACCCCGGCAAGATCGTGTCCACTTCGCAAGAAGTCGAAGTCATGGTTCTGGAAATCGACAGCGCCAAGCGTCGTGTTTCCCTTGGTCTCAAGCAGACCATGCGCAACCCATGGGAAGTGTTCGCTGAAACACACCCCGAGGGCACCGAAGTCGAAGGCGAAGTCAAGAACATCACCGAATTCGGTCTGTTCGTTGGCCTGCCCGGCGACATCGACGGCATGGTTCACCTCAGCGACCTCAGCTGGGACCAGCGCGGCGAAGAAGCGATCCAAGACTATCGCAAAGGTGACGTGGTTCAGGCCGTTGTCTCCGAAGTGGACGTCGAGAAAGAGCGCATCTCGCTCTCGATCAAAAACGTTGGCGGTGACAAGTTCGCCGAAGCCGTTGGCGGCGTGAAGCGCGGCTCGATCGTGACAGTGAACGTGACCTCCATCGAAGAAGGTGGCATCGAAGTCGAATACGAAGGCATGAAGAGCTTCATCCGTCGTTCCGACCTCAGCCGTGACCGTGCCGAACAGCGCCCTGAGCGTTTCTCGGTCGGTGACAAGGTCGATGTGCGCATCACCAACGTCGATGCCAAGGCACACCGTCTGGGCGTTTCGATCAAGGCGCGTGAGATCGCAGAAGAGAAAGAGGCGGTACAGCAGTACGGTTCCTCCGACTCCGGCGCGAGCTTGGGCGACATCCTTGGTGCGGCGCTGAAAGGCGACGACGAGTAAGCACATTCCACGTTGAATGTGTGTAGTTAGCGAAGGCCCTGCATGGCGACATGCGGGGCCTTTTGCTTTGCTAATGGGCCGCTCGAATCGGGGCTGCTTTGAGGGGAGGGGGCACCGCGCGGTCGCCTCTCTAGGCGGGTCGTGCTAGGGAACGGCGGAAAAGAGCCGAAAAAACAGAGGTTTCGCCCAGAAAAATCTACTGCGGCATGGGTGGAACACCTTCCCGAGTGAAGCGTTATTTCCTATAGTCGATTAAGACATCAACAAATTCTCGGGGGACGTGCCATGATCCGGTCGGAACTGATCCAGAAGATCGCTGACGACAATCCGCATCTTTATCAACGCGATGTGGAGCGGATCGTAAACACCGTTTTCGATGAGATCACTGGCGCGATGTCGCGCGGGGATCGGGTTGAGCTGCGCGGCTTTGGCGCCTTTTCGGTGAAAAAGCGCGACGCACGCGTTGGCCGTAACCCCCGTACAGGGGAGACGGTGAACGTTGAGGAAAAGCACGTGCCTTTCTTTAAGACCGGCAAGCTGCTCCGCGACCGGCTGAACGGGAAAAGCTAATGCGTTACATTCGTTATGCCTGCATCGCACTCTTTGCGGTGGCGCTGATCTCTGTCGCTTTGGCGAACCGCAACATCGTTACTCTGCAGGTTCTTCCGACCGAAATTTCCGGCTGGTTTGCCGTCAACCCATCGGTGCAGTTGCCGCTGTTTATCGTGATCCTCGGCGGGATCATCGTAGGTCTGTTGGTCGGTTTTGTCTGGGAGTGGATTCGGGAGCACGGCCAGCGTGCGGAGGCGGCCCGTTTGGCCCGCGAACGTCGCCGGTTAGAACGTGAAGTGATCCGCCTCAAGGCTGAGAAGCATGAGGGCAAGGATGAAGTTCTGGCACTTCTCGACGAAGCGGGCTAAACGCTCTCCATGCCTGAGAATATCAACGTAAAAATATGCGGTCTGACCGATCCTGCTGATGTGCCTGCGGCCCTTTTGGCAGGCGCGCGCACGCTTGGGTTTGTCTTTTTTGAAAAGTCCCCGCGCCACCTGTCGTTAGAGGCGGCCGCACATATGGCCGAAGCTGTGCCTGACGGCATCTGCAAAGTTGCGTTGACGGTGAACGCCGATGACGCTGCGCTAGATGCGCTGCTGGCCGCTGTACCCTTTTTGGACATGTTGCAGCTTCACGGCAGCGAAAGTCCCGCGCGGGTGGCTGAGGTCAAGGCGCGCTATGGCTTGCCGGTGATGAAGGCCGTGGGCGTGGCCGATCGTGATGATCTGGCGGCCCTGAATGAATATGTGAGCGTCGCCGACCAGCTGTTGGTCGATGCGAAGCCGGCCATAGATGCGGTGCTGCCGGGCGGAAATGGGTTGGCCTTTGACTGGCGTCTCATTGCGGGCCGCCGTTGGCCGAAGCCGTGGATGCTGGCAGGCGGCCTGAATGCAGCGAATGTGGGGGAGGCAATTGCCCTCACTGGTGCGCGGCAGGTGGATGTTTCTTCCGGCGTCGAAAGCGCACCCGGTGTGAAGGATGCCGAGCTTATTCGCGCTTTCTGCGACGCGGCACTGAAGTAAAGACGGTTACCTACAACAGTAAAAAGGCCCGGAGGCATTGCCCCGGGCCTTTGTCGTTCGATGCGAATGCGTAGAGGATCAGATCGACTGGTCGTAGTCGCCTACACCCGGCTCTGTCCGGATCACGGCGTCGATATCGGCGAAGATCGCCCGCATCTCGGCCTCAGACTCGGGGCTTTCGCAGACCACCACAAGATTCGGTGTGTTGGACGACGCCCGCACCAGACCCCAACCGCCGTTGTCGAGCATGACCCGTGCCCCGTTTACGGTGATGACTTCGGAAATCGCGCGTCCGCCAATTTTTTCGCCAGCTTCGGCTTTGGCGACGAGCTTTTGCACCAGACGGTCGAGGATGTCATACTTCTCGGTGTCTGAGGCATAGGGCGACATGGTAGGCGTGGCCCAAGTCTGGGGCAGGGCGCGGCGCAGGTCGGACATAGACTTGTCCGGATTGCGGTCCATCAGCTTGCAGATTTCAACGGCAACGCGCATGCCGCAGTCATAGCCGCGGCCGATCGGCTCGGCGAGGAAGTAGTGGCCGGATTTCTCAAAGCCCGCCAGCGCGCCCAGTTCTTTGACCCGGCGTTTCATGTGGCTGTGGCCTGTTTTCCAGTAGTCGGCTTTGGCCCCGTGCTTTTGCAGTTCGGGATCCGAGGCGAAGAGGCCAGTGGATTTCACGTCGGCGACAAAGGTGCTGTTGGGGTGCAATTTGGCCAGATCGCGGGCCATGATAACGCCCATCTTGTCGGCAAAGATCTCTTCGCCTTCGTCATCAACCACGCCGCAGCGGTCACCGTCTCCGTCAAAACCAAGCGCGAAGTCGGCGCCAGAGGCACGCACGCTGTCGGCCATGTCGTGTAGCATTTCCATCGCTTCGGGGTTCGGATTGTAATGCGGGAATGTGTAATCTAGCTGATTGTGGCTATCGACCACTTCGACACCCAGGCGGCGGAACAGCTCAGGCGCGAAGGCCGAGGCGGTGCCGTTACCGGTGGCGCAAACGACCTTGAGTTTGCGGGTCATTTTGAAGTCACCCACAAGGTCGTCAAGATAGGCTTCGCGCACACCTTCGATGAACTCATAAGCGCCGCCTGGACGCCGCTCTCCCCGGCCATTCAGAACGATATCGCGCAACTCGGCCATCTCATCCGGGCCATGGGTCAGCGGGCGTTCAAAGCCCATTTTGACGCCTGTCCAACCGTTGGGGTTATGGCTGGCGGTGACCATTGCTACAGCAGGCGCATCAAGGTGGAATTGCGCGAAATAGGCCATAGGCGACAACGCTGGGCCGATGTCTTTGACCGTGATCCCGGCCTGCATCAGGCCGAGCATCAGCGCGTTTTTGATCGACAGGGAGTAATCGCGGTAGTCATTACCAACGGCGATGACCGGCTCAATTCCGCGTGCGTGCATCTGGGTGCCAAGCCCAAGACCAAGCGCGGTGATGCCGGGCAGGTTGATGTCATCGGGGTATTTCCAGCGCGCGTCATACTCTCGGAAACCTGTCGGGGTGATCATCGCATCGCGCAAAAATTCCCAAGTGTTCGGGGTCACGGTGGAGGCCGGTTTGGTCACTGTAAATACTCGCTTTTGTTTAAATTTAGAATGTCAGCGGGTGGCTTTTGGCCAGCGCGTCGAATTGCATCAGCAGGTTGATCAGCCCCGGCATCTGGTCGAGGTAGATCATGTTTGGTCCATCGCTGGGCGCGGTGTCAGGGGCTTCATGCGTTTCCATAAAGATCGCGGCGACGCCGATGGAAGCTGCCGCGCGGGCCATAACTGGGGCAAATTCGCGCTGACCGCCCGAGGAGCCGCCCTTGCCTCCCGGCTGCGCGACCGAATGGGTCGCGTCCATCACCACCGGATAGCCTGTCTGGGCCATCTGGGGCAGGCTGCGCATGTCGGCAACCAGCGTGTTGTAGCCGAAGGTCGTGCCGCGTTCGGTCAGCAAGATGTTCTTGTTGCCGGTGCTTTCGATTTTGTCGACGATGTTTTGCATTTCCCAAGGGGCGAGGAACTGGCCCTTCTTGACGTTCACAGCCTTGCCCGTCTCGCCAGCGGCCAGCAGGATGTCGGTCTGGCGGCAGAGGAAGGCGGGGATTTGTAGCACGTCGACCACTTCGCCAGCTTGGGCGCATTGCGCTTCGTTATGCACATCCGTCAGCACCGGCACGTCATTGGCGCGGGCCACGGATTGCAGTACCTGAAGACCCTTTTCGATACCCAAACCGCGCTTGCCCGAAAGGGAGGTTCGGTTGGCCTTGTCATAGCTCGCTTTGAAGATGAACTGCGCGCCTGCCGCGTTGCAGGCTTCTTTCAGAACGCCCGCGATCATCTGCGCGTGGTCTTCGCTCTCTAACTGGCAGGGGCCAGCGATCACGGTGAGAGGGCGGTCGTTGCCGACTGTCAGATTTCCGATGCGCAGATGTGTCATGAAGTTACCTGTTCTCTTAGAATGGACGCCGTCAGGGACAGCATCAGGTAGATGCCTGCAAAGATAAGGAAAGCCAATATCGTGTTTTCAAACTTGCGGGGGTAGGTGGCCTCATCCGGGGCCACGGGATTGACCGCCACGGTGAGGTAGCGGACCTGCCGCCCAGCCTCTGTTCGGGCTTGATCCATTGCGGTTTGCGCACTTTGTAGCACCATGTCAGCGGCGGCCAAATCTGCCTGTGCAAGCTGTGCTGCGACGGCCTGTTGAGCAAGCGAGTTTTCGCCTTCGTTGGCGGCGGTCATCCGCTCGCGCAGCTTGGTTAACTGTTCGCGCAGGCGGCGGACATCGCCGCGCGCGCCATCGACCTTGGCTTGGTTCGGGCGCTGGTTGTCGAGCAGGGCCGCCAGTTCGAGCTCTTTCTCGATCAACAGGGTCTCATAGCTGGTGATTTGGGTGCGGATCGAAGCGATCATCGCTTCGGGATCGACGTTGTTGTCGATCTGCAATGTAATCAACGCCTCTTGGGCATCACGGCGATTTTGAAGCGCAGTTTCATAACCTTCACGCGCATCGCGCATTCCGTCTTCGCGTTTTTGTTTGCTTAGATCGTTAACCCGCTCTTCGGCATAGGTGAGCAAACGTTTTGAGAACTCTTCCGACAACTGGGGGTCGGCGGCAATAACCTCCATACGGATAACGCCTTCAGTCGGATCGTAGCCGATTTTTACGTTCTTCTTATAGGTTTTATACGCTTCTTCGTTAGTCGGGTCTTCGGTTAGGCGCTGGATGGGGTCAATTTCGGAATCCGCGAAATGGGCGCGGAAATCGGCGTCTTCGTCCAGCCGAAGCATGGCGTCTTTAGATTGCAGATAGGCCTGTGTGGCGATGCTGTCGGCACTGTTGGCAAATTGCGTGGGCAGCAGGCCGCCAAAGGGGCTTGTGCCTCCGCCGCCCTCGTTTTGGATGATCAAGAACTGGCTGTCGGTCGCATACATCGGCGTTGCGATTTTATAAAAGTAGTAGCCCGCTGCGAATGTCGGTAGCATGACGAAAAAGGCGAGCCGCACCAGCAGCATCGCCCCCTTGCGGCGGCGGCGGCGGGTGATGTCGCGCTGGATGTCAGAGATCTCGTGCTGGCGGCGCTCTGCCGGGCTGACATCGGTAGAGGGAAGGCCGCGACCACCCGCAGGCGTGGTTTGAGGCAGTTGTACGCGCGCCGCACCCGGCTGCCCATGTGTGGCAGGCAGGCCTGCCCCGTCTTGATCACCGGATTGCGGCACCACCAGTTCCAGCATGTTGGAGCGTTGGAAAGGGTCAATTCCCTTGGCGCGCAACAGACGCACAGCATCAAAATCCGAAGTGGGTGCCAGCCCGTGTTTCTGCGCCACCCGGCGGGCCATGCGCAGTTGTCGGCCTGTCAGCCCTTCGCGGCGGATCGCGTCGATATCTTGCTCGGCTGACACCTCCCCGGCTGAGGAGACTTCTCCCTCGCGGCTGGTTTCTGGCGGGGTGGCTTTGCCGCTTTTTGCGGCATGTTCCAACGCTTCTTTGCTGTGGGATGGTTTCACATCCGTGGCATCCGCCACGGCGCGCAGCTTAGCGGCTCTTTCTGCGCGCGCGGCATCGGACTGCGCCGTCTCGGCCTTTACGGCAGGGTTGGACGCCGCAGGTGGCGTCGCTTTGCGGATGCGAAATTTTCTAGCCTTGGGTTTCGTAGTCATAGAGCTGTTTCGCTTCTTCCAAGGTGTCGAACATATGCAATTTACCATCCAAAAGGACAGCGGCGGAGCGGGCGAACTTTTCAAGCGTATGGGCTTGATGCGAAACGATGATAATCGTCGTGGTCCGCAGCCGTTCTTTCAGAATATCACCCGCTTTGCGGTTAAACTCCACGTCTGTCGTGCCGGGCATGCCTTCGTCAATCAGATAGATATCAAAATCTAACGCCAACATCAGCGCAAAAGAGAACCGCGCCCGCATCCCCGCAGAATAAGTGCCAATCGGTTGATCGAAATATTCCCCCAGACCGCAAAGCCAGCGGCAAAAACTTTCGACGTAATCGGGATCGAGCCCATAAAGTCGCGCGATATAGCGGGCGTTCTCCATCGCAGAGACTTTGTTGACCACGCCGCCCATAAAACCCAATGGAAACGAGATGTTACAGCTACGTCTAATCTCACCCTCATCAGGTTTTTCAAGCCCGGCCATCATGTTGATTAGGGTGGTTTTGCCCGTGCCATTTGGGGCCAGAATGCCGAGTGAGTGGCCAAGTTTCACGCGAAAAGACACCCGGTCAAGAATGACCTTGTGCTGCGATCCTGTCCAAAAGGACTTGGACACATTTTCAAATTCCAGCATTCCCTGCTCCGGTTGGTGCTGAGCGCGGCCTCTTGGCGCCTCTGGTATCAGAGGTATCTTAACCGTCTAATCACTGAATTTGACCACAATATGTCGAAATGCAGGCGAAGGTCACTGCGAAGCCTCGTTGGGACAGGCTGCGCGCGGCCAAAATGCGCGTCCCGCGCGGCAAGGAACGGAACTGCGAAGGACATGATCGCCCGGTGAAAAATCGTAGGGGGTCAGTGTAGCGTGTGGGTGCTTTCGGTCGGGGCGATGTCTCCGATATAGCTGACGTTCATCAAGGCCGCCTGCGTGCGGTCGCCGTCGATGTTCTGCACGGGACCAACGGGTACGGCGCTCATCAGGCCGAGACGCGTCATCCAACGGCTAAAGGTGGCGGGCACGATCCCCAATACATGGCTTGCGCCCATCGCATAGGCGGCACCGGCCATTTGGTTCATCAGCATACGCTGCACGGCAATGCGGCGCTGCGCGGGGACAGCGTTGGTCAGGAACAGACGGGTGGCTTCCCAGATGTCATCGCGCACAGGCGCTTTGAAAAACAGCACATCTTGGGGGATGTCAGGCAGCATGCCCAACTGTGCGTCACGTAGCATATAGCTATATTGCGCACACGTAGAAGTAGTCGGCATCAAGCGGACGCCCCCCATGACTTCGCCATACTCATGCAGCACAATCCAGCGGGCGCGCGGTGTATCGTATTGGTCAAACTCCATCCCATCAACCTGAGGGAGATCCCACTGCTTGTCATCAATGAAGATTCGCCGACGGGCACGTAGGAAATTTACGAATAATTCACCGTGCTGGTGCATGTTCAAAAACGACAAAGTCGTGGCGCGCATATACGGGTTGGCTTGGGCGAGGGCCTCTGGGCTGTAGGGATCGGGCTCTGCAGCCTTGGCGCCAAGCAGCCTGCGCGGGAAGCGATTATTTTTGACTTCCAACGCCTTAGCGTCTTGTGGCGTCAGTTCGGGGAGAACATCTTGCCAAGATTTACCACTAAAGTTCCGTCCTTGCAGACTCATATCAGGCCTCAAAAATTCGCTGTAAAAATGCCTCTTATCAAGAGGCTAACCTCTAGTTGCACGAAATGGCCATACTTATGTCCCATTTCCGTGTGTAGAAGGGGAGAAGATCGCGTCTAACATGTGCTTCGATGCCGAAATGCAACATGTTAAGAGCCTTTTAAAACGGCAGAATGCCGGGTCCGATCAGCCGACCGAAGAAAACGAGAGCGATGTCGCAGGAAAAAACAATATACCGCCCGACTCATACTGCACATTTGGCGGACGCCACTAAGGTCCAGCAGATGCGCGACTACTCGCAAGTGGGTGTTAGCCTGTTCTGGCAGCGGCAGATGATATTTGCGGCTGCCATTTGCTTGTCTGCCTTCTATTATGAGCTTTGGCTTTCGATATCGACGCTGATTTTGATCGCGATATCAGAGACTTTCGATTACATCCTATTCCTGCGCATCACCAGATGGCGCGGGCGCAGCCCGCGATTGGCGCGGCTGTTCATGAACCGTATCTACATCGGCACGGTGCTCAGCGCCGGGGTAATCAGCTATTTCGCGCTTGGTATTGCTTTGCAGCAAGGCGCGACGACACATTTCTTGCCGCTGTTTTTCCTATTCGCAGCGGCACTTTTCGCGTCGATGAACAACCACCACATCCTGCCGGTGCTTATGATGCGGCTGGCGATCTATGGCGCGACTTTCCTGTTCATTCCAATCTGGGATATTGTGAGCACCGGCGCGACCATCGAGTCCGAGCTTTGGACGCAGTTATTCACCGTTGTTTTCGTGCTGTATTTCATTGTCGATTGTTCGCGCATCTTTATGAAAATGTACCGCACCAACCTGCGCCAGTTGGAAGAGTTGAAGGCAGAGCACGAGAAGACCAAGATCGCCTTTAAGGTGAAGACTGAGTTCGTCTCAACCATCAGCCACGAGTTGCGCACGCCGATGACCTCGATCAAAGGGTCGCTTGATATGGCCTGCGCGGGTGTTCTGGGTGAGATGACCCCGCAGATGGAGAAGGTCTTGAAGATCGCGCAGCGCAATTCGGCGCGGTTGACTTCGATCATCAACGAAATTCTCGACCTGCAAAAGTTTGAGGCGGGCAAGATAAGCTTTGATATCGAACCGCTTGAAGTGCAGACGATTATCGAAGACGCGATTGAGCTTAATCAGTCCTTTGCGGCGAGCCTTGGCGTGACACTGCGCTATGCCAAGCCGTCGGATGCGGCGGGCATTGCCACGGATGAAAAGCGCTTGCAGCAGGTGATGTCGAACCTGTTGTCCAATGCGGCCAAGTTCTCTCCGGCTGGGTCGACCGTGAAGGTCACGTCGGTCACGCAGGATGAAAAGGTGCGTATCAGCGTGATAGACGAGGGGATTGGATTATCTGAATCAGAGCGTGAGAAGGTTTTTGATGAATTCTCGCAGATCGATTCATCCGACCAGCGCGCAGTTGGTGGAACGGGCTTGGGGATGAATATTTCTAAGCGGATCATCGAAGCCTTGGGCGGGCAAATTGACTATTTTAAAAATGAAGGCCCTGGCACGACGTTCTATATCGATATGCCATTGGGAAACGGGTCTGGCCGTGAACTGGCCCACGGGATGCATATCAAAGATATGATCAGCGGGGTCGGGCCGATCGGTGATGAAGAGTCCGAAAAACCTTCGGGAGATCGGGCCGCAGCATAGTATTGCTGCGGCCCATCGCCAATTACGCCACCAATTGCCAAGCGACCCCAGCAAAGATCGCGCCGACAAAGGCAAAACCAAGATAGGCCGCAAAAACATGGGGTTTGACCAGCGCCCAAACGGCGATTGCCGCAGGGATACAGCTTACTCCGCCTGCGATAACAAAGGACATGGCAGCCCCTTGGGTCATGCCTTGTGCCAGTAGGGCGTCGATCAGTGGCACGGCGGCATAGCCGTTGAGATAGGCCGGAGCCCCCACTAAAGCGCCGAGGATGATCGGCATGATACCGGTGCCGCCCAAGACATTTGCGATCCATTCTGCGGGCACATAGGTCAGCATCAAGGCTTCGACAACATAGGCCAGCGTCAGCCATTTCACGAGGAAAAGCGCGTTGGTCAGGGCTGTGTCGTTGAAGCTCGCCCGGCGGTCGGCGTCTTGCCAGAACTTCCAAACCGGCGCACCGGAAAAGGGTTTTTCCGAAGAGCAGCAACTGCTTTTTGCGGGCCGGGCACGTAGCGGATCGTTAAAGACCGGGGTTTTCGACAGCGCCAAGACCGTGAAACCGCCGAACATGCCTACGCTAAGTGCCGCAACGGTTTTCGCCAGCGCAAAATCAAAGCCCAAGGTGCCCGAGGTGATCGCGAACATTGCCGGATCCATCAACGGAGAGGCGAGCCAAAAGGCCATCACAGCGCCCAGAGGCGCCCCCACGGCGAGCAGGGCAGCGATGAAGGGGATGACCTCGCAACTGCAAAAGGGGGAAAGCCCGCCCAATGCTGCCGCCATGATCACCATGCGGGCGGGGTTGCCCTCAAACGCACGGGCGAGCAGGCTCTCGGCGCCACTGGCCTTCAGGTAGGCGACCGCCAGCACAGCGAAAGCGATGAAAGGTGCCGTGCCCAAAAGAGCTTGGCCGGTGAAGGTGATGGTGGGGATGAACTGTGGCGGATCAAGCAAGGCCACTAGCGCCAGTAAGGCCAATGTAACACCCCATGCGCTTTTGAAAAACGCCAGTCGTTGCAGGGCGGGGAAGGAGTGCGTGGTGTCAGCCATGGTCATGCTCCGTGCATTCGTTGATTGCGTCTGCGCAGCACTCGGTCAGCAAGAAATTCGCCAGTGCTTGCACTTCTTCATAGGCGACGGCTGCGCAGATCGTGGTGCGGCCTTGCTTTTCCTGTTTCACCAAACCGGCAGAGGCGAGCAGTTTTAGGTGGTGGGTGAGCGTCGAGCCCGTCACGCCGGTGCGGTCACCCAGCGTGCCGATGCTTAGTCCTGCTGATCCGGCGCGCACCAACGTGCGCAGCACCAGTAGGCGTTGTTCTGATCCAAGCGCGGCAAAGCTGCTGGCCGCGAGGGTGAGGGCGGGGATTTGGGGTTCATGTTTCATGATTCTAGAAATATCGAAATATAACGGGGATGCAATGGTTATTTCGATAAATGTCGAACTGATCAATGCCACCCTCTTTATCTTTCGCCCGGTCTGCCTATCTCAACCCTATGAAGGATATCCGAGACGATCTGGCGGCCTGCCGCCTTTGTGCAGAGCGGTTCGCCGTGACGGCAACGCAGCATCGCCCGCGCCCCATTGTCTGGTTCAAACCCGGCGCGCGGCTGTTGATCGCCAGCCAAGCGCCCGGCAAGCGGGTGCATGAGGCCGGCAAGCCGTTCTGGGATATGTCCGGCACGCGCCTGCGCGACTGGTTGGGGTTGGATGAGGCAACCTTTTATGACCGCAGCCGGGTTGCCATTGTGCCGATGGGATTTTGTTTTCCCGGCTATGACGCCAAGGGCAGTGACCTGCCGCCGCCCCGTATATGCGCGCAGACATGGCGCAAGCCGGTTCTTGATATGCTGCCCGATATGCGTCTTACCGTGCTGATCGGGGCCTATGCGATGAAGTATCACCTGCCCGGATTTCGTAATGTGACAGAGGCTGTGGCGGGCTGGCGCGACCATCCGCCGGGGGTCTTTGCCTTGCCTCATCCGTCTTGGCGCAATACCGGATGGTTGAACAAGAATCCTTGGTTCGCAGAAGAGGTGCTGCCTCGTTTGCGCACCGCCGTGTCCGAGGTGATGAATGACCGACTCCCAAGCTGACCCCAAGACTGCCCCGCAAGCAGAGGCGACCCCGCTGGATCAAGCCCATGCCGCGATGATGGCGGCACCTGAAGATGACGCTGCACGCCTGCGTTTCTATGAGCGTATCGCGGATGTGGAGCTTTTCATGCTGTTAGAGGACGAACCGCAGGGCGATCAGATCAGCCCGGTGTTGTTTGAAGACAGCTATGTCATGGTCTTTGATCGCGCCGCACGGCTTTCGGCGCATGTGGGAGAGGCATCTCCATATGTGGCGCTGTCAGGTCGCGCGATTGCCGCGATGTTGGATGGTGCGCCCTTGGGCATGGCAGTGAACATCGGTGTCGCACCTTCTGAAATCCTGCTTCCAGCAGAGGCGATGGATTGGCTGCGCAGCACCTTGGCCCATGCGCCGGGTGAGGTCGAGGCAGGCATTGATCGCGTTTTCCCCCCACAAGGGTTGCCCGAGACGCTGATCGCTGCGGTGGACGCCAAGCTTGCGACAGCGACTGGCATGGCAGCAGGAGCGTTTCTTGTGGGGGTTGAATATACTGGCGGTGGGCGCGGGCATTTGTTGGCCTTTGTCGGTGCGATCCCACGGGCCCAAGATGCACTGGTGCGCGCGGCGTCCGAGGCATTGACCTTTTCGGGGATTGAGGCCGGGGCGATGGATGTAGGGTTTTTCGGGCCTAAAGATGCGGTGGTCGAAAAACTGGCCCGCGTTGGCTTGCGCTTTGATCTGCCGCAGATGGAGCCTTTGCAGAACACGCCGCGTATGGCGCCGGGCAGTGATCCGGCTAAACCACCGAAACTACGTTGAACCGATGGCCGCGCATGAAAAAGGCGGGCAGGGCATCTAAGCCCGCCCGCCTTTTTTGTTTTGATCCGACCGCCCTCAGCGGCGGCGATCGCGCCGTGCGCTCATTGGTTGGAACGCCACGCCGACATGGGCCTCGCAATAGGGTTTGCCCTGCTGCACAGGCAGGCCGCAGAACCAGAAATCGTCTGTTGCAGGATCACCCACGGGCCATTTGCAGGTTCGCTCGGTCAGGTCCATCAGGCCGATCTTCTTGGCCTTCTTCTCGACTTCGCTGACTTTGGCCAGCGCTTCGGGGCTGATCTCATTAGCGGAAGGTTGCGGCGGCAGAGGTTGGCCTGCGGGGATGATCTGTTTGCGCGCGGGCAGGTTGGGCTTGGGCGCCGGGGCTGCGGCGGGCTCTTCGGCTTCTGGTGCGGGCGCGGCTTCAGCCTCTGGCTCGGGCGTTGCTTTGGCAGCGGGCTTTGGCTTGGCCTCAGCCTTGGGCGCGGCTGGTTTGGCCTTGGGCTCCGGCTTGGCCGCTGCGGCCGCTGGTGCAGCGGCAGTGCGGTTCGACAGGCCCAAACGGTGGACCTTGCCGATCACGGCGTTGCGCGTCACCCCGCCCAGTTCTTTCGCGATCTGGCTGGCGGACTGGCCTTCGCCCCACATCTTTTTCAGTGTTTCTACGCGCTCATCAGTCCAGGACATACGGGGTTCCCCAGTTAAAAAGCGGCCCCATAGCCCGGACCGCTTTGTCAGTTTATCAGCCCCCATTTTATCTTTTGGGGCCGCAGGTGCAAGCGCCGATCCCCATAAGGGCGGCAGGTTGCGATTGGGGCTTTACGTGGGGGATGAAGGGCGGCTATGCAAGGCCCATGATCATTTCCGCCACATATTTCATCCGACGACGCACCGTCCGATAAACGCGCGGCCCTTTTTAGGGCGGCATGATGGCCCGATCTCGCAGCATGCATGTTGCACCCTTTCAAAAACAATCAAATCCCATTGACCCTGCGCCAGCCCCATGCCCTTTTACCGGCGTGATATGGCCCCTTCCTAAGGACAAACAGATGATCGCTTCCGTTCTGCCGACCTATAACCGTGCCCCTTTGACCTTTGTCAAAGGCGAGGGCACATGGCTGATCGAGGCGGATGGGCGACGCTTTCTTGATCTTGGCGCGGGGATCGCGGTGAATGCGCTTGGCCATGCGCATCCGGCGCTTGTGAAGGCGCTGACGGATCAGGCGCAGGCGCTTTGGCATACGTCCAACCTCTACCACATTCCACAGCAAGAAGCGCTGGCGGATAGGTTGGTGGCCGAGACTTTTGCCGACACGGCGTTCTTTTGCAATTCGGGCACTGAGGCTTGCGAGTTGGCCGTCAAAATGGCGCGCAAATATTTCTATGACGCGGGCCAGCCTGAGCGGGTTGAGATTATCACCTTCAGCGGCTCGTTCCACGGACGCTCCTCTGCCGGGATCGCGGCGGCGGGGTCTGAGAAGATGACCAAGGGGTTCGGCCCGTTGCTGCCGGGTTTCGTGCATCTCGACCTCGGCGACAGCGAAGCGCTAAAGGCCGCCATCACCGACAAGACCGCCGCCATCATGGTCGAGCCGGTGCAGGGCGAGGGCGGTATCCGCGCCGTGCCTGACGCGGAATTGCAAGAGATGCGCGCGCTTTGTGACGAACACCAATTGCTTTTGATCTTTGACGAGGTGCAATGCGGCGTGGGTCGGACCGGAAGGCTCTTTGCCCATGAATGGGCCGGGGTGACACCCGACATCATGATGGTCGCCAAGGGCATCGGCGGGGGCTTCCCGCTGGGTGCTGTTTTGGCGACTGAGAAAGCCGCATCGGGCATGACCGCAGGCACCCACGGGTCGACCTATGGCGGCAATCCACTGGGCTGCGCCGTGGGCTGTGCGGTTTTGGATGTGGTGGCGGATGAGGCGTTTCTGGCCGAAGTGAACCGCAAGGCCGGGTTGATGCGTCAGCGCCTTGAGGGGCTGGTCGCTGAGCATCCCGAGGTCTTTGAAGAGGTGCGCGGCACGGGGCTGATGCTGGGGCTAAAGTGCAAGGTGGTGAATGTCGATGTGGTCGCTGCGGGCTATGCCCATGACATGATCACCGTGCCCGCCGCCGACAACGTGATACGCCTGCTGCCGCCGCTGACCATTTCCGACGATGAGATTTGCGAGGCCGTGACCCGACTTGACGCCATCGCGCGTGATCTCACCCAGGCCTAAGCGCCATTCGCCTAGAATATTCATCGGGCACCGGAGGCCGCGCCTTTCGACCCGCAAGACAGAGACGACAGATGAACCATTTTCTTGATATCCACCAAACCGCCCCCGCCGATCTGCGGCAGATCATCGATAATGCCGCCGCCATGAAGGCCGCTCGCAAGGACCGTCCGCGCGGTGCGCCGGATGATGAGCAGCCGTTGAAAGACCAGATGGTCGCGCTGATCTTTGAAAAACCCTCAACCCGGACACGCGTTTCCTTTGACGTGGGCGTGCGCCAGATGGGCGGGCAGACCATGGTGCTCTCAGGTGCTGATATGCAATTGGGCCATGGTGAAACCATCGCGGATACGGCGCGCGTGCTGTCACGCTATGTCGATATGATCATGATCCGGACCTTTGAAGAGCAGACCCTCCTTGATATGGCCGAACATGCCACCGTGCCGGTGATCAACGGGCTGACCAACCGCACGCACCCTTGTCAGATCATGGCCGACATTCAGACTTTCGAAGAACATCGCGGCCCGATCAAAGGGCGCAAGGTGGTTTGGTCAGGCGACGGCAACAACGTCTTCGCGAGCTTTGCCCATGCGGCCAAACAGTTCGACTTCGAGCTGGTCTTTACCGGGCCACAGACGCTGGACCCCGAACAGGCACTTGATGGTCTGTATTCCATTGAGCGCGACCCGCAAAAGGCTGTTGAGGGCGCCGATCTGGTGGTCACCGACACTTGGGTCAGCATGCACGATCCGCAGTCGGCGCGCGAACGCCGCCACAACCAGCTGCGTGGCTATCAGGTGAATGACGCGCTGATGGCGCTGGCGAAACCCGACGCGCTCTTTATGCATTGCCTGCCTGCGCACCGCGATGATGAGGCGACAAGTTCGGTCATGGACGGCCCGCATTCGGTGATCTTTGACGAGGCCGAAAACCGTCTGCACGCGCAGAAAGCCGTCATGCGCTGGTGCTTGGGCGCATGAGCGATGGCCCCCGCATCGTTGTCGCGGGCGCGGGGGCGATAGGCTGTTTCATCGGTGGGCTGCTGGCCGGGGCGGGGCATTGCGTAACCCTGCTGGCCCGGCCCCGTATTCAGGCCGAGATCCGAACCCATGGGCTGACCCTGACCGATTTTGGCGGCATGGCACGCAATCTGTCGCCGGACGAGTTGACCCTTTCAGGCGATCCGACCTGTCTGCGCCATGCGGACATTGTGCTGGTCACGGTCAAATCACATGACACCGAAGACATGGCCAAAGAGATAGCCCGCCACGCGGCGCCAAACGTGCAGGTCATCAGCTTACAGAACGGGGTGAACAATCGCGCGGTGCTGGCCGGACATCTGCCGACACAGGATTTGCGGGCGGGGTTGGTGCCGTTCAACGTCGTGGCAATGGGGCAGGGATGTTACCACCGGGCAAGCTCGGGCGAACTGGTGATCGAAGCCGGGCCGGGTGATCTGGCCACGCATCTGTCACTGCCTGAGTTAAAGGTGACTGCGCGAAAGGATGTCGCGGCGCTGCAATGGGGTAAGTTCTTATTGAACCTCAACAACGCGCTGAATGCATTGAGTGGGTTGCCTCTGCAGACACAGCTGCGCGACCGGGCGTGGCGCCGTTTGCTGGCCGATCAATGGGCCGAAGCGCTGTCCGTATTACGGGCCGAGAATATCCATCCGGTCATGACCACAGCGACCCCTGCGCCGTTGGTCCCGGCGCTGCTGCGTCTGCCGACGCCGCTTTTTACGCGCATCGGATCGGCCATGTTGCAGATTGATCCACAAGCACGGAGCGCCATGGCCCAAGACCTCGCCGCGCGCCGCCCGACTGAGATCGACGCGCTGCAAGGTGAGGTGCAGCGGCGCGGGCAAGCCTTGGGCCGGGCGACGCCGGTGGCGGATATGGTGCTGCGGGTGATGGGCTGGGCTGAGCTTGCGGACGAAGGGCTGCCGCATCTGCCGGTCACCGCCCTGCGGGCCGAGATGGCAGCAGGGCAGGACCAGCAAGAGGGGTAAGGCGCAGACGCGCCTGACCTTAGTTTACAAAGGAATTAAGTGCCCAAAAGACAATCCCCGACAGCAGTGCCGCTGCTGGTACGGTAATTACCCACGCCGCAACGATGGTCATGAAGTGGGAACGGCGCACCAGCTTGCGGCGGCGGCGCTCTTCTTTGGCGATGCGTTTCACCTCTCCGGTTTTGGCACCTATGCGCCGCAGACGACGCTCCATATGCCATTCGCGGTAGAAGCCCACGCCAAAAACCCCGCCCACGGCGATATGGGTCGATGATACCGGCAGCCCCAACCAAGAAGCCACGATCACCGTGATCGCCGCCGACAGAGCCACGCAATAGGCGCGCATTGGGTTCAGTTTGGTAATCTGGCTGCCAACCATACGGATCAGCTTGGGGCCGAAAAGGAAAAGACCAAAGGAGATGCCGAATGCGCCGATAATCATCACCCATGTGGGGATGCTGACCTTATCATCAAAGCCGCCGAACTCTGTCGCGTGTACAATCGCCGCCAGCGGACCAACCGCATTGGCCACGTCATTCGCCCCATGGGCAAAGCTGAGCAGCGCGGCGGATAGGACCAGCGGCAGGCCAAAGAGCGTTTTGACAGAGCGGTTTCGGTTCTCCATCCCTTCGGATTTCTGACGGATCAGCGGCGCGGAGATCACATAGGTCACCAAGCCGACGACTAGGCCGATAATCAACGCCATCGGCATATCGATGGCCACGATCTTTTTCAGACCTTTCAGTGCCAGATAGGCGGCAAAGACACCCGCCATGACGCCGACCAGCACCGGAACCCATGTGCGCGCGGCGGCGATTTTGTCATCTTGATAGATGATACGGGCCTTGATGAACGCAAGGAACATCGCCGCAACTGCCCCGCCCAGCACGGGAGAGATCACCCAACTGGCGGCGATCAGGCTCATCGAGCTCCAGTTGACGACACCGAAACCCGCAGCAGCGATGCCCGCGCCCATGACGCCGCCAACGACCGAATGAGTGGTTGAGACTGGCGCACCGACCCATGTCGCAAGGTTTACCCACAGCGCGGATGAAATCAGCGCTGCCATCATCGCCCAGATAAAGATCCGGGTGTCAGCCACGCTGGCCGGGTCAATGATCCCCTTGGAGATGGTCGAAACCACGTCCCCTCCCGCCAGCAACGCACCTGCGGATTCGCAAAGTGCGGCGATGACGATGGCACCGCCCATGGTCAGCGCATTGGCCCCCACGGCGGGGCCCATATTATTGGCCACGTCATTCGCGCCGATGTTCACGGCCATATAAGCGCCAAAGGCCGCCGCTGCGATAACGACAAAGCTAGAGGGCTGGTGCCCAAAGAAGACCGCAGCAACAGCACCCGCCACCACGATAAAGGCCAGCGCGATGCCCGGCCCCACAAGAGGCCGTGCGACATAGGTCGCGGCCAGTTCGACTTGCGAAATACGGTTAAGGTCTTTGTCCAGCGTCTTCCACTGGCTGCCCTGCGGTTCCGTTGCCATTCTTAGATGATCTCCCAAGGATCCTAAAGTTCAGCGGCAGGTGACATAAGGCCGCTTAGGGTGCAAGTCACGCTGTCACAAAATTGTAACATGTTGCGGAAGGAGAGTTGGGCAAGGCCGGGGTGTAGGCGTGCCGGGCAACGGCCCGGCACCTTACGTGATTTTGCTGCTGCTTAGTGAAAAGCGGTCAATATCGCTTTGAGATCAGGCTCATCCACCAACTCGGCGGCCTCTTGAGGGGTGAACCACGCGCGTTTGCGCATGCCCGCTTCTGGGTATTCCTCGCTCAGGTCACGGACGCGGGTCAAATAGACCTGTGTGGTCACGGGCACGGTTAGCCCTTCGCCCAAGCCTTTGTCATACTCAAAAATGCCCATCGGATCGGATTCGATATCCGCCTCGGTTACGCCGGCCTCTTCCCACGCTTCTTGCAGCGCGGCACCGGCGCCGTCTAGCCCGTCAATCGGCCAGCCCTTGGGCAGGATCCAACGGCCTGTGTCGCGGCTGGTAATCAGTAGCACCTTTTTGCCCGCCTCTGTGTCGCGATAGCAAAGGGCGGCAACTTGCACCCGGCGGGGGCGTTTGAAAATAGGAAGGACCATATCCTCCCATGCGCGTCTAAATACTTGTGTCATTACAGAACTATGCCTCGGTCGGGTGTTTTTCTTGTTATCCACACGTTATATAGTCTTGTTAAACGCAAATCAAACTGCAGCGCTTCGGATTGAGGTGCAAACAGTGTGACCGGCTAAAGGTGAGGCATCAACGATATGGCAACTGGCACGCAGGCAATGGGAGGCGCGGCAGATGGCATGGGCGCCGATATTGGGGTTTATGGTCTGGGCACCATGGGGTCGGCGTTGGCGCTTAATCTGGCCGACAGCGGATTTACCGTGGCCGTCAGCAATAGAGAGGCGGAATGGATCGCACCGTTTCTGGCCGAAGCAGGGCCACTGGCCGAACGTCTGACCGGGGCAGACAGCCTCGAGGCGTTCGTCGCCGCGATTGCCCGCCCGCGCAGCATCCTGTTCATGATCCCCTCTGGCGCGCCGGTTGATGCCATGATCGCAGCGATCAAACCGATGCTTGATGAGGGCGATACGCTGATTGATGGCGGCAATGCCGATTTCCACGACACACGCCGCCGCAGCGCCGAGTTGGAGGGCACGGGGTTGCATTTCGTTGGCATGGGCGTCTCGGGCGGTGAAGCTGGCGCGCGCAATGGCCCGTCGATGATGGTAGGCGGCAGCGATCATTCTTGGGAGCAGTTCCAACCCATGGCAGAGGCCATCGCGGCGGATTTCGAAGGGACGCCCTGCGTGGCGCATCTGGGGCCGGATGGGGCCGGGCATTTCGTTAAGACGGTGCACAACGGCGTTGAATACGCCGACATGCAGATGATTGCCGAGGTTTACGGCCTGCTGCGCGACGCGGGCGGACAGGGCGCGGTAGAGATCGGCAATCTCTTTGATGACTGGCAGAAGGGGCCGCTGAGTTCCTATCTCATCGAAGTTTCTGCCGCAGCGCTGTTGTCTGTCGACACGCAGACCGGCACGCCGATGGTCGATGTGATTCGCGATCAAGCGGGGCAAAAGGGAACCGGGCGCTGGACGCTGATCGAAGCGCTAAAGATGGGGCAGTCGGCCAATACCATCGAGGCCGCTGTCGGTGCGCGGGGTTGGTCGAGCGAGAAGGCAGTGCGAGAGATGGCAGAGCCGCTCTTGCCCGAAGGCGTTCAGGACGCGCCGCTGCCCGAGCCGGGTGATCTGGAACAAGCCTTGTTGGCAGGGCGGATCATCGGCCACGCGCAGGGCTTTCGGATCCTCAGCGCCGCGTCAGAGGAGTTTGAATGGTCGCTCGATATGGCGCGCATTTCCGAGATTTGGCGCGCGGGTTGTATTATCCGCTCGGCGCTGCTGGACGAATTTGCCGATGCGTTTCGCGGTGAATTGCCCGGCGGGCATCTGATCCTTGCGCCCGCCATGCGCAAGCGGCTGGAAGAGAGCGTTCCGGCGCTACGCCGTGTGGTGGCGGCAGGGGCGCTTTTGGGGGTTGCTTTGCCCGCACTGTCGGCGGCGCTGGCGTGGTATGACACTATGCGCCGGGCGCGTGGAACGGCGAATATGATCCAAGCGCAGCGGGATTTCTTTGGCGCACATGGGTTTGAACGCCACGGCGAAGAGGGCAAGTTCCACGGGACGTGGAATCCACTGCCCTAAAGACCGCTTTCGGCGCGGTTCTTGCCGCAGGGCCGGTGCCACCTCATAGGCAGGCGCTGCTCTGCGTTAGGCTTGCGCGAAGGGGGGCACCGGATAGCTGACATGCGCCAAATACAACCCCTGCGGCGGGCACACCGGACCGCAGGCGGCTCGGTCTCGTGCGGCAAGCGCTGCACCCATGTCCGCCACGCTCCATGATCCGGCGCCGACGCGCTCAAGCGAGCCGACAAAGCTGCGCACCTGATTGTGCAGGAATGACTGCGCACGCACATCGAAATGATATTCCGTCCCGCCTTCGGTTTCGACCTCGCAAACGTCAAGCCGACCCAAAGTCTTAACCGGGCTTTGCGCCTGACAAATTGTTGAGCGGAAGGTGGTGAAATCATGTTTGCCCACCAACAGGTCCGCGGCCTCCTGCATCGCCGCTACATCCAGCGGATGTTTGATCTGCCAGACCAGCCCCGCTTGATGCACCGCAGGGGCGCGACGGCTGAGGATGCGGAAATGGTAACGCCGCTCCAACGCCGAGAAACGCGCGTGGAAATCAGGCGGCGCCAATGCGCAATCAGTGATCGCAACGGGTTGGGGTTTGAGGTGGTAATTCAACGCCTCCCCCAAGCGGAAAGGCGACCACTCGCGTGCCATATTACAGTGTGCCACCTGCGCTAAACCATGCACCCCGGTATCCGTTCGACCAGCGGCGGCGATCGTATGGTCGCCGGGCTCTAACCGCGCGAGCGCTGCTTCGATCGCCCCCTGCACAGTTGGAAGGTCAACTTGACGCTGCCAACCTTTGAAAGGCGCGCCGTGGTATTCGATTTTCAGAGCATATCTGGGCATGGACGGGGCTTTAGCGCGGGCGGGCGCTTCTGGCAATCCCCGCATGCCGACCCTATGTTAACGCCAAAGACAAAGGGACGGGCGCAGCTTTGGGTATCACAGGCATTGCCGACGGCATTTGGCGGCAGTTTGAGACTGTCACCGACACGGTGGGAGAGACGTTTTTTGAGCCGGTGATCCGGCTCGGCGTCACGGGTCTTGCGCGGTCGGGCAAGACGGTTTTCATCACGTCGCTGGTGGCGAACCTGCTGGACCGGGGGCGGATGCCGGGGCTGTTGGCGGCTTCTGAGGGGCGGATCGAGGCGGCGTTCTTGCAGCCTCAGCCCGATGATACGGTGCCGCGTTTTGACTATGAAAACCACCTCGCCGCGCTGACCGGCAAGACGCCACATTGGCCTGAAAGCACGCGGGCGATTTCCGAGTTACGGTTGTCGCTTAAGGTGCGGCCGAATGGCTTGCTGGCAGGTCTGCAAGGGCCGCGCACTTTGCACCTCGATATCGTGGATTACCCCGGTGAATGGCTGCTGGATCTGGCGCTGATGGATGTCACCTACGCCGAATGGTCGGCGCAGGTGATTGAACGCATCGCCTCGCGTGAGGAAGCGGCGGGCTACCGCGCGCTGGCCGAGCTGATCGACCCCCATGCCGAACTGGAAGAGACCACGGCCCGCAGGCTTGCCGACAGCTTTGCCGACTACCTACAAACCGCTCGCGCCAATGGCTATTCCGACTGCACGCCGGGGCGCTTCCTGCTGCCCGGTGACCTTGCAGGCTCACCGGTGTTGACCTTTGCACCGCTGCCCGGCTCCGACGGGGCGCCGCGTAAGTCGTTGATCCGCGAAATGGCGCGGCGGTTCGAGGCTTACAAGAAACAGGTGGTGCAGCCCTTCTTCCGCGACCACTTTTCTCGGATTGATCGGCAGGTGGTGCTGGTCGACGCGCTTGGCGCGATCCATCAAGGGCCGCGCGCGGTCGAAGACCTGCGTGGCGCGATGGCCGATATTCTGGGCGCGTTCAGGCCGGGGACGAATAACTTCCTGACCAGCCTGCTGCGCGGCAAACGGGTTGAGAAAATCCTCTTTGCCGCGACCAAAGCCGATCATCTGCATCACAGCCAGCACCCCCGACTGAGCGGTATAATGCAAGCGCTGATCCGCGAGGCGCGGGACCGGGCGCAATACGCAGGCGCGGGCACGCGGGCGATGGCCATCGCCAGCCTGCGGGCCACGACCGAAGACGTGATGACCCATGGCGGAGAGCAACTTGACGTGGTGCGCGGAACGCTGCTGAACGATGATGAAACGCGCGGGCGGCAGGCGGCTTTTTACCCCGGTGAACTGCCCGAAGACCCAGCACATTTACTGACCCCCGCACGGCAGGGCGCGCAGGAATGGCTGGGGGCGGATTACCAGATCATGCGTTTTGCGCCGGCGGTGTTGGACCTGCGCCCCGGGGACGGGCCACCGCATATCCGGCTGGACCGCGCGGCGGAGTTTCTGATCGGGGATCGGCTATGAGCGCGGTCCTGACCCGCCCCGCCACTCTGCGTCCCGCGCAGCCCTTGGACGCAGGCGCGGTGGGCGGCATCATGAGTGATTTTGCCCGCGATACTCATTGGTTGCCGCGCATTCATACAGCGGCTGAGGACATCGCCCATGCAGATGCCATGATCGCGCGGGGCTGGGTCACCGTGGCCGAGCAGTCAGGCCGGATTGCTGGTTTTGCCGCCTGTGAGGGGGGCGAGTTGGACGCGCTCTATGTGTCCCATGCGGCGCGGGGGCAAGGCATCGGCTCGGCCCTATTGATCGCGTTAAAATCGCGCCATAAGACTCTGATATGCTGGACATTTCAGGCCAACGCGCGGGCCATCGCGTTTTACCGCCAACATGGTTTTGCCGAAACCGCGCGCGGCGATGGCAGCGCCAATGACGAAGGGTTGCCCGATTTGACATTGCACTGGCAGAGGGAGGCCGCCTGATGGCCCGCGGACCGATCCTGTTCGACCTAGAAGAAGACGCCAAGCCCCAGCCTTCGGTTGCCGACGCGCCTGCTGTGCCTGAGTTGGACGTGGAAGCGCCGCCGCCAAAGGGCCAAGCGATGCAGATCGCCGCACAGCTCGCCGCGCGCAAACCCTCGCGGCTGGTGCGGATGTTCTGGGCGCTGGCCGGGGCGCTGGTGACGGCGCTGGTGTCAATTGCGGCTTGGACCTTCGTGACCGACCTGATGGCGCGCTATCCGCTTCTGGGCTGGGCGATGACGCTGCTGATCGGGGCGTTCTTGCTGGTCTTGCTGTTACTGTCGTTGCGCGAAATGGCGGCCTTTGGGCGGCTCGCGCGGCTGGACGGGCTGCGCCATGACGCGGGCGAGGCGCTGGCACAGGGGGATTTGGCGGCCGCACGCAGCGTGACGGATCGGCTGGAAACGCTTTACAAACACCGTGAAGACACCCGCTGGGGCCGCGACCGGCTGACCGAACTGCGGGGCGATCAATTCGATGCAGAAGCGTTGCTGGGTCTGGCCGAGAGCGAGGTTCTGGCCCCGCTAGATCGCGCCGCCACCGGCGAGGTTGAGGCCGCCGCCCGGCAGGTCGCAGCCGTCACGGCGTTGGTTCCGCTGGCGCTGGCGGATGTCGCCGCAGCGCTCAGCAGCAACCTGCGGATGATCCGACGAATTGCCGAGATTTACGGCGGGCGCTCGGGGTTTTTTGGTTCATGGCGGCTGACCCGTGCTGTGCTGTCGCATCTGGTGGCGACGGGAGCCGTGGCGGTGGGTGATGACCTGATCGAGCCGCTTCTGGGGGGGTCTATCGTTGCCAAACTGAGCCGCCGTTTTGGCGAGGGGCTGGTAAATGGCGCGCTGACTGCACGGGTGGGGGTCGCGGCGATCGAAGTCTGCCGTCCGTTGCCCTTTGTGCGGGAAAAACGGCCCGGTGTGCGGGGCATCGTCAAACGGGCGCTTACTGGGGTTTTCGGTAAGGAATAAGGCAATCTAGGACGCGGCATTTTCGCGGATAGCCCGCAGGGGGTGCTGGATCATTCCGCGAAACGTCCCGACAGCGAGCCCGGGCCGATATCCCCAGCTCGCGGCCTTTTCGGCCTGTCCGGGGTTCATCTGCAACGCGCCTTGATACTGCTGATTGCCGTCCGAGATCAGTTCGGGCAGTGAAGTTTCTGGCAGGTCCAGAAAGGCCGCGATCCGGCGAAGCGCCTTGGGTGTATCGGCAACGACATCTTCGTACCGCAGTACCATCACAGCGTGCAGATATGGCAGGTCGCCAAGCAGTTGCGCCTGCGCCGCGATCCAATGGTCAATCAACTGCTCAGTGGGGGCATCAACCCAAGACGCGACCGAGGCCGCGACCGCTTCTGGGTGGCGCAGAACGATGATGAATTGAGACATTGGGAAAAGCTGCTGCAGCAACCGCATACGGGTCAGGTTGACCGGTGATTTCTCAACCCGCCAGCGCAGGTCGGGGGCAAACCACGGGGCCCAGTCGTTCTCCAAACGTGTCTTTGTTTCCAATGAATTCAGCGGGTGATCTTCGGTCAGATGTTCAGCCGGATTGGTCGCAAAATGCATGGGCCGCCCCGTTTGCGCCGTATGCGCGATGGCGCCTTGCAGGTAAACGCCCTCATTCTCGGGCGCGGCGGATCCGGTGATGCCGCCCGCACCGGGCAGCACATTGGCCAGTCGGTTCACCAGCGACGTGCCAGAACGGTGCAGCCCGCCGATAAACAAATAGCGTGGAGGAGTTTTGAGGGTCATCAAGTGGCTCGTTATGGGGCATGCGATTGGACACAATGGAAAGCCAGCTAGACCACGACAAAGTCGTTTCCAGAGGTTCACGTGTTAACTTTTGTTATCGGAACGGAAGGGCTGCTGAATGGGGTTCACCTCCCATAAGGAGACCCGTCATGTACATTTGCCACATCGCACTGGGGGGCTGTCTTACAGCTCCGACTGTTAACTACGGCGTGACCGAAGATACCGGCGGTCATATCGCGTATATTCTGGGTGCAGCCCGTGCGCAGGCGGCGCGCGGGGATGTGGATACGGTGCAGATCGTAACGCGTGCATTTGATGAGCCAAGCCTTGGTGCGGTGCACGCACAGACAGACCAGCAGGTCAGCCGCGGCCTGTCGATCCGGCGGCTGTGGACGGCGCAACGCGGGTATCTGAGCAAAGAAAACCTTGCTGCGGAAATCCCTGCGCTGGTTGAGGCGTTTTTGGCGGATCTGGCGCAGGCCACGCGACGGCCAGATGTGATCCATGCGCATTTCTCGGATGCAGCGCAGTTGGCCTTGGCGGCGCGTGAACGGTTTGGCATTCCGGTGATCTACACGCCGCATTCACTGGCGCTGAGCAAATCCGGCGCGGCGGTGGATGCCGCACGGATTGAGGCCGAGCGGCGTGCCTTGGTAGAGGCGGATGCGGTTGTGTTGTCGTCACGTGATGAGGCAGAGGTTCAGGTCGCGGCATATGGCGCGGACGCACAGGCGCGGGTGCACCGCGTCCCTCCGGGTGTGTCACTGCGCCGCCCTGCGCAGAACGGGGCCGGGCGCGCATTGTTGGCCAGTTCGCTATGCGAACCGGACCGCCCGATGCTGCTGGCGGTGGCACGGCCTGTTGCCCGCAAGAACCTTGCGCGTTTGGCGCAGGTTTATGCAGACAGCCCCGATTTGCAGGCGCGTGCGAACCTTGTGATCCTTGCCGGGCAGCATGGCGACGCATTGCAGGCCAACCCCGAGGCGCGGGCCGAGCTAGGCAAACTGCGCGACATTTTGGAGACCCCGAATTTGCGCGGTAAGGTGGCCTTGCCGCCGCAGCACACGCAGGCTGATGTTGCCGCACTCTATGACGCGGCGAGACAGACGGGTGGGGTGTTTGTGAACCTTGCTCTGCATGAGCCCTTTGGCCTGACAATGTTGGAAGCGGCGGCTCATGGCTTGCCGGTTGTGGCCACTCAGGAAGGGGGGCCTGCGGATATCGTGGCAGACCTTGGTCACGGTATTTGCGTGCCTCCATCTGATGCGCAGGCGATTAAGGCGGCGCTGTTAAAGCTTTTGGATGACCGGGCGCTGTGGGCCGATGCATCCGCCGCGGGGCAGGCAAATGTCGGGCGTTATGACTGGTCTAAATGGGCCCAAGAGGTGCAACTGATCTGTGAAGACATTCGCAACGCAGCGCCCCTTGCCGCTGCACCGGTCATGCTGGCCAGCGACATCGATAACACGCTCACTGGCTGTGTGCCGTCAGCCGCGTTGTTCAACACATGGGTTGCCCGGGACCGTCCGGTGTTTGCTGTGGCTACGGGGCGCAGTTTACCCGAAGCCCGCCGTATCTTGCGGGAATGGAACCTGCCGATGCCGCGCGTTTTCATCACCTCGGTCGGGACCGAAGTCTATCTGCCCGATGCACAAGGGCGGCTTTGTTTAGACGCGCGATTTGCCTGCAAGCTCGACGCAGGTTGGGCACGCGATCGGGTAAAACGAGCGTTGGAGGACTTCGGATTCAATTGGCAAGCCCGGGTTGAGCAGCGCCGTTGGAAACTCAGCGGTTTCGGAGACATGCGCACAGCGCGGCGGTTGGAACGGCATTTGGCGCGGTGCGGTGCGGCAGCGCAGATTGTCGCCTCTCATAATCGGCTGATTGATGTGCTGCCCTTGGCGGCGGGCAAGGGGGCCGCTGTCTGCGCGGCGGCACGGCGGCTGGGTATGCCAATGGACCGCGTTGTTGTCGCCGGGGACAGTGGCAATGACTTTGATATGTTGCAGGCGGTAAAACACGGGCCTGGCCGGGGCATTCTAGTGGGCAATGCGATGGACGGGCTTCGGGAACGCTTGGGGGGCGGGCGGCTGTATTATGCGCGTGCTTCTCATGCCGCTGGGGTGCTGGAGGGGTTGGAGACTTTTGGCCTTGCGCCGAACGCGATGGAACCGCCTGTTAAGATGGTGGCGCAATGACGCGGCCGATCGGTTATTTCGTGCATCATCAGGGCCGGGGTCATGCCGAGCGCTGCGCGGCGGTGGTCAATGCGCTGCCAGACAGCCAGCCGGTGACCGTCTTTTGCGCGAAACCAGATATTTTTCCGGCTTTTAATCGCCCGGTAGAGTTGATCACCCTGCCATCGCTGTTTGAACCGACCGGGGCGGAGGACATCCACGACACCACCACCGCCCCAGATACGGTACACTGCGCCCCTCTGGGTTGGCCGGGGATCCGGCAGGCCATGGCGCAACTGGTGTCGTGGTTTGCCAGTGCCAATCCAGTGTTAATGATAAGCGATGTCTCTGCCGAGGTGGCGCAGCTTGCGCGGCTATGCTCGGTGCCGCATGTCAAAGTGCTGCAACACGGGCGGCGAAACGATCCAGGGCATCAGGCGGCCTATGACGGGGCGGTTGGTCTGCTTTGTCCCGGGGCGCGGGCGCTGGCGCAGCCCGATTGGCCTGCGCGGCATATGGCAAAAACCCATTTTGCCGGGGGGCTTGGGGTCAAGGTCAAGCGCCCTGATACGGCAACGCGGGCAGCGGCACGTGCGCAACTCGGGATCGTATCGGATCAACAGTTGGTGGTTGTCATGTCGGGTGGTGGTGGCACTGGTTTTGCTTCGGCCCCTTTTGGTATCGCCGCGCGGGCAATGCCTGAAACGGCGTTCATCACCATCGGTCAAATGGCGCGAGACTGGCATGCGACGGAACCGGCAAACCTGCAACATCACGGCTGGGTCAAGAACGCCCCCGAATATCTGGCGGCAGCTGACATGGTGGTGGCGTCTACGGGGAACACCACCTGTCACCAAATCCTCGCTGCAGAAACGCCTTGGCTTGCCGTGCCGGAGTGGCGCTATTTCGACGAACAGATCGAAAAGGCCGAAGCACTGGCCCGTGCGGGTGCGGCGCATCACCTCGCGCATTTTCCATCTTCAGCCGAGGCTTGGCGCACAGCGATAGGCACCACCATCAACGCTAATGATCCGGCCCTGCAACGGGCTTTGGTCAATGAGAATGCCGCGTCTGAGACAGCCCAATGGTTGGCCGGTTTGGCCGATCAATTGCTTTTTGAAACATCCAAAGAAATCGGAGATTTACATGACGTCGTTCACCCCATCCGCGCCTAAAGACACCACAGTCAGCGCCCTGACACTTGCACGGGGGCGGGCCGTTCATTTGCACAATGTTATCCTCGGCCTTACGCGGCAGACCCGCCAGCCGGATGAATTGGTGATCGGCGTCATGCAAGACACGCTTTACGAAGACTTGCCGCTGACCGATTTTCCAATTCGACAGGTACAGGTCACAGGCCGCGAACTCCCGCTTTCGCGGGCACGCAATACCGTCGCGACAGAAGCCGTAGGCGACTGTTTGGTTTTCCTCGATGTAGATTGTATCCCTGCGCAAGACCTCATCGCCGATTACATGGGCTATGCGGTCCCCGGTAACGGTCTGATCATGGGCGAGGTGAATTACCTGCCCGCTGGCGCCGCAGATGAGGGGTGGACCTACAGCAAACTCGAAGCCGTCGCCGTGCGTCATTCGGACCGCCAAGGGCCGCCTGCCGAAGGGTTGAAGCGTTGCAACGATTACCGCTGCTTTTGGTCGCTGAACTTTGCCATCCACCGTCAAGATTGGAACAAGTCAGGCGGCTTTGACGAACGCTTTACCGGATATGGGGGAGAGGACACCGATTTTGGCCGCGAATTGGACGAGCGCGGCGTGCCGATCCACTGGGCGCAGGGGGCGAAGGTCTTTCACCAGCATCACGCCCATTGCATGCCGCCGATCCAACACATTCCGTCGATCCTGCGCAATACCGAGATCTTTGCTGACAAATGGGGCCACCGAACGATGAACCACTGGCTCACGGCCTTTCGCCTTATGGGGTTGGTGGGCAATGATGGGGATGCGTTGGTGCAGTTGCGCGAGCCGGATGCGGATGATTTTGCGCTCTGTGAGCAGCAATCTGATCAGCCCTACGCCAATACCGCGCGCGTGCTGCGCTATCTGCGCGGCGAAGAGCGGATCGCGGCGGAATGACCCTGCGCATCGCCATCGTCGGCCATATTCGCCATCCTATTGCCCCCCCCTTCAAGGGCGGAATGGAGGCGTTTACACACGGGCTTGCACGGATGTTGGCCGCGCGGGGCCATGACGTGACCCTATTGGCCAGCGGCGACAGTGCCGCAGGGCTGCCACCGGGGGTCAAACTGCTGCCGATCTGCGATGCGCATTATGATGCGCGGTTTCCGTGGCATAATTTCCACGGAACCGAGGCGCTGAATGCGCACCTTGATGCCTGCTATGCCCGTGCGGCGCGGCTCTTGTTAGAGGGGCGCTTTGACGTGGTGCACAACAACGCGCTGCACCGCTACCTACCGCGCCTGTCGCGGGCAGAGCGGCTGCCGATGGTCACATCGCTTCATATCCCGCCGTTTAAGGTTTTGCGCCGCGCTCTGACGGATGGGGCAGCGCCTTGGCATCTCTCTTCCGTTGTTTCGGCACGCCAGCGGGACATTTGGTGGCCCGAAGGCGCGCCAGAAACCGCGCATGTGGTGCACAACGGGATCGACCTTACCGAATGGACTGAAGGCGGACCCGGTGATGGCAGCGCGGTTTGGGCAGGTCGGATCACGCCGACGAAAGGCACGCATTTGGCGGCAGAGGCCGCGCAGATCGCCGGAGTGCCGCTGCGACTCTACGGCGTAGTTGAGCATGAGGATTACTTTAACGATTTGGTAAGACCCCATCTATATGGCGGTGTTGAATACGTCGGGCATTTGGATACTGTTGCGCTTGGACAGGCCTATGGTCGGGCATCTGTCGCGCTTTTCACGCCGCAATGGGAGGAACCTTTTGGCCTTGCAGCGGTGGAGGCGATGGCGATGGGGCTACCCATCGCGGCAACCCCACATGGGGCCGTCGAAGAGGTGCTTGGCGATGCAGGTGTGATCGCCGCCGACGATAGCCCAGCTGCCTTGGCAGAGGCCCTGCAGCTTGCGTCTGCAATTCCTTCGGAGGTACCGCGCGCCCGCGTGACGCGGCTGTTCGATGCGCGGGCAATGGTTGCGAAGTTTGAACGGCTTTATCGTGAGGCATCTGCACAGCGATATGTGGGAGTGCCGCGCAGAACCTATCCGTCGCTCGCTCTGCGGGTGGAGGGCCTGAACGAAGCGATGGCAGATGTGGGGTAGAAAGAAGCGTCAACAGAGGCGAATTAAATCACTGTCTCGGGTTCCGGCATATATAGATAGGCCGCCTCAAACATACCGACTTTGTGCAAGCCGTTACGGTCGTGGATCAAAAGCTTCCCTCCCGTCACAGAGCAGCAGCCATGTTCGCGCAGTTCACGCAATGTGCGGCTGACGTGAACCGAGGTGAGGCCAGTGGCATCGGCAATGTCAGTTTGGCGCAGGCTGAAGGGTAGGCTTTGACGCTCCACACCGTAGGCGGCGGTCATGCGGGCATCAAACTCGCTTAGGAAATTCGCGACCCGCGCGAGCGCGCGCATGGCGCTGTTGCGCATAACCCAATGGCGGTGAATTGAGGCATCCACCAAGGTCATAAGCCAGAGCTTTCGGGCCAGTTCTACATCGCCGTTAAGCAATTCGTGCAGCGTGTCATGAGACACTATAGCCACACGCGTATCGGTCAGCGATACGACGTCATGGTCCAACCGCTTTAGTGGAAAGGCATGTAGATCAACGAACTCGCCCGGAAATTGCAGAGCGACGAACGTGCTGCGCGCGCGTTGCCCGCGGGGCACGCTCCGGGCGATCAGACCATCAAGCAGCAAAAGGCTGTGGTTCAAATGATCTCCCCGGCGGCTAACCACGTTTCCGGGGGCATAATGCTTATGCTGGACCAAAAGCGGCGCGAGCTTGGCCCACTGCGCATCACTTAGGTGATCCACCATGCCAGAGGGTTTAACGGTCATATCATGATATAGGGGCTGTTCGGTGGTCACTTAGAGGCCTTTCCGCCCATTAAAAATGGCGCGGTTGCCCTAAGCACAAGGGGCCACGCACTCGTTTAGTATAATGAAAAGCGTATGATGCTGTTTTCGCCGAACAATTCAAGAGAAGGCCGGGAATCATAAAAAATGTTAAGATCGTTGCTAAGATTTCTGGGGTCATATCCGCCGCTGGTTGAACTGCAATTTCCTGTCGCTCTGCCGGGGCTTGTCGGGGCAGGGGGGGCTGTTTATAAGCGGCTTTATGACACGCCTCACCGCGATCATTATTCGAATTATATCCCCGGCGCTCTGACCAACTGAGACGCCGGGCCGAGGTGTTTGAGCCGCTCGCACCGAACCAGATTGAATAACCCCCCAATGCCGAAGGACGCTCCCCATGTGCGCCGAGACCCCCGACTATAAAGCCACGTTGAACCTGCCCAAAACCGATTTCCCGATGCGCGCCGGACTGCCCAAGCGCGAGCCCGCTTGGCTGGAACGCTGGGAGAAAATCGGCGTCTATGACCGCCTGCGCGAGAAAGAGGGCCGTGAGCCTTTCACCCTGCACGATGGCCCTCCCTACGCCAACGGGAACCTGCACATCGGTCACGCGCTGAACAAGACGATCAAGGACATGATCGTGCGTAGCCACCAGATGATGGGCTATGATGCGCGCTATATCCCCGGCTGGGATTGCCACGGCCTGCCGATCGAATGGAAGATCGAAGAGCAGTACCGCAAGAAGGGCCGCGACAAGGATCAGGTGCCGATCAATGAATTCCGCGCCGAATGCCGCGAGTTCGCCCGCGGTTGGGTCGATGTGCAGCGCGAAGAGTTCAAGCGGTTGGGCATTACCGGCAATTGGGAAAACCCGTACCTCACGATGGATTTCCACGCCGAGCGCGTGATCGCCGAGGAATTCATGAAGTTCCTGATGAACGGCACGCTTTATCAGGGCTCTAAGCCTGTGATGTGGTCGCCGGTCGAAAAGACCGCGCTGGCCGAGGCTGAGGTCGAGTATCACGACAAGGAAAGCCACACCGTTTGGGTGAAGTTCGAGGTCGTCGGCACCGAAGGCGATCTGGACGGCGCGCACGTGGTGATCTGGACCACAACGCCTTGGACCATGCCCTCGAACAAGGCCGTGGTGTACGGCGAGGGCATTTCCTATGGCCTTTACGAAGTCACCGCCACACCGGACGAATGCTGGGCCGAGGTGGGCGAGCGGTTCCTGCTGGCCGATGATCTGGCGGCGGATGTCTTTGCCCGGGCGCGTCTGGAAGATGGCATGTGGCGCCGTGTCCGCGGCGTCGAGAATGACGAATTGGCCAAAATCTCGCTTTTGCACCCGCTGGCCGGTGCCGAAGGGGCGGAGGGCGAGTGGGATGATCCGCGCGATTTCCGTGCCGCCGATTTCGTGACCTCGGACGAGGGGACAGGCTTCGTGCACTGCGCGCCGTCGCACGGTCTTGAGGAATATGAGCTTTACCGCGATCTGGGTATGCTGCCACAGGTGATCACCTATAACGTCATGGAAGACGGTCGTTTCCGCGACGATCTGCCGTTCTTTGGCGGCAAAGCGATCCTCAAGCCCAATGGCAAGGAGGGCAACGCCAACAGCGCCATTATCGACAAGCTGGTTGAGGTCGGCGGTCTGCTGGCGCGTGGCAAGATCAAGCACAGCTACCCGCACAGCTGGCGCTCTAAGGCGCCGGTGATCTACCGCAATACGCCGCAGTGGTTTGCTGCCATCGACAAGGAAGTCGGCGACGGTCTGGACCAAAACGGCAAGACCATCCGCGAGCGCGCGCTGACGTGTATCGACAAGGTCAACTGGGTGCCGAAATCTGGCCGCAACCGTCTGCATTCGATGATGGAGGCACGGCCCGACTGGGTGCTGAGCCGCCAACGCGCATGGGGCGTGCCGCTGACCTGTTTCGTGCGCAAGGGCGTGGCCCCAACGGATGAGAACTTCCTACTGCGCAACGAAGCAGTGAACCAGCGTATCACCGAGGCTTTCGAGGTCGAGGGTGCCGATGCGTGGTATGCGGAAGGCGCGAAGGAGCGGTTCCTCGAAGGCATCGTCGATCCGGCGGAGTTCGATCAGGTGACCGACATCCTCGACGTTTGGTTCGACAGCGGCTCGACCCATGCCTTCACCCTGCGCGACCGTGAAGACGGGACCGAGGACGGCATCGCAGACGTTTACATGGAAGGCACCGACCAGCACCGCGGGTGGTTCCACTCCTCGCTGTTGCAGTCCGTGGGCACCACGGGCCGCGCGCCTTACCGCAATGTGGTGACTCATGGCTTCACGCTGGACGCCAAGGGCATGAAGATGTCCAAATCCATCGGCAATACCATCGTGCCCGAGAAGATCGTGCAGCAGTATGGCGCGGATATTCTGCGGCTCTGGGTGGCGCAGACCGATTATACCGCCGACCAGCGGATCGGGGATGAGATTCTCAAAGGCGTGGCCGATAGCTATCGCCGTTTGCGCAACACCATGCGCTACATGCTGGGGGCGTTGAATGATTTCTCCGAGGCCGATCGCGTCGATCCCGCCGATATGCCCGAGTTGGAGCGTTGGGTGCTGCACCGGGTGGCGGAGCTCGACAAAGTCGTGCGGGATGGTTTTGCGCGCTTCGATTTCCAAGGTGTGTTTCAGGCGGTGTTCACCTTTGCCACCGTCGATCTCTCGGCCTTCTACTTTGATATCCGCAAGGATGCGCTCTATTGTGATGGCGATACTCTGCGCCGCCGCGCCGCGCGGTCGGTACTGGATATCCTCTTCCACCGTCTGACTACATGGCTTGCACCTGTGCTGGTCTTTACCATGGAAGAAGTCTGGTTGGAGCGCTTCCCCGGCGAGGAATCCTCGGTGCATCTTGTGGATATGCCTGAGACACCCGAAGCATGGTTAAACCCGGAACTGGCCGCGAAATGGGCCAAGGTCCGTGCCGCGCGGCGTGTGGTAACGGCAGCGCTTGAGGTTCAGCGGACTGAGAAGGTAATCGGTGCCTCGCTTGAGGCGGCACCGATTGTCCATGTGACCGATGAGGCGCAGCGCGAAGCGCTGGAAAGCGTGTCGTTTGAGGATGTTGCGATCACGTCTGACATCACCGTAACAGGCGATGCAGCCCCGGCTGAGGCCTTCCGCATGCCCGAGACGCAAGGCGTGTCCGTGGTGTTTGAAAAGGCCGAAGGTGCCAAATGCGAGCGCTGCTGGAAGGTGCTGCCTGATGTCGGCACGCATGAGCATCCCGGCGTTTGCGGGCGCTGCGATGAAGCAGTGCGTGAGGCGTTGGCGGAAGCCTAAGGCGTTCCAAGAGCATGGTAAAACGGGCGTCGGGATAACCGGCGCCCGTTTTTCTTTGGCCGGTCGCCAATGCCCCGCACGGTGGCACACTGGGCATCGCCCTTAGCGCTCTTTCGTAAATGTCGTTTCTGGCGCAGAATGGGACAATGAAACACGCCTCCCTCACCACGCCCTTCGGCGATCTGACCTTGACCGAAGAAGACGGCGCCATCACCGCGCTTGGCTGGGGGCAGGCGACACGGCAGGACTGCTCGGACCTGCTCGATACTGCGCTGAGCCAACTTAACGAATACGCGACAGGTAAGCGCCAGAGCTTTGACCTGCCACTTCGCATCAAAGGGAGCGATTTCCAGCGCGAGGTCTGCGCCGCGATTCTGGCGATTCCGTTCGGCGATACCCGCACCTATGGCGAGATTGCCCGCGACCTTGGCATGCCAGCGCAAGCGGTGGGCGGGGCCTGTGGCGGCAATCCGATCCCGATTATCATCCCCTGCCACCGCGTGATGGGGGCAAAGGGGCTGACCGGCTTTAGCGGGGCAGGCGGGGTTGAGACCAAGGTCGCATTGCTGCGCCATGAGGGCGCGGCGGGGCTGTTGATATAAGCGCCTAAAGCAAGCTCAGTCTTCGGCGAGGGGGATCAACTGCTGCGCAGCACCAGCGCAAATCAGGTAGACTGAGGTGATTACCAGACCCCAGTGGGCCCAGCTTTCGGGGTGAAAGTTCACCCAAGCCGACCAGCCCGCGAAGAAGGTCCATGCCAGCGCCATGGGCAATGTCACGGGGCGCCAGCGTTCGGTCCGAACGGGGTGCACGAACTTGATCGGCAGAAACATCGCCGCGGCAAGGATCGTGACCACGATCAAGCTGATCCACCATTCGGGCTGCAAAGCAAATAGCACCAGCACCAGCATGTTCCAGCAGCCGGGAAAACCTTTAAAGGAATTGTCCTTGGTTTTCATGCGGGTGTCGGAAAAATACATGACGCTGGCAAAGGTGATGATAATGATCATCGCCCAACCGCTCCAGCCATCCATCAGGCCCGAGGTGAACAGCGCGAAGGCCGGAATAAAGACATAGGTGAGGTAGTCGATGATGAGATCCATCAAGACGCCGTCAAACTCCGGCGCATTGGTCTTCACATCGTATCTGCGCGCCAATGGGCCGTCGATGCCATCAACAAAAAAGGCGATCACCAGCCAAAGGAACATCAAATCCCATTTTTCCTCCACAGCGGCGAGCATGGCGAGCATCGCCAGCACCGCACCGGTGGCAGTAAAAAGGTGAACGAAGAGGGCGCGCATCTGTATGGTCATATGTCTGCATCGCAAATCCATCAGGGGGATGCAAAGAAAACTCTATCACAGGTGGCAAAAACTAGCGTAGCGCGGGCAGGGCGGGCTGGGGTGACCTTGACGGGCCAAGCTCTCTGACAGGAAAAGCGCTCAAGTCCTGCGCTTCGGGTTGACGGCTACCGCGATTCCCCTTAAAGCCAGCGGACCAATTCAGGGTCGGCTCTGCGCGGCCCCTATCGTATGTGTTTCCCGGATCGCTGGGCAGACACAACAGCAAAAGGATGAACCCATGTCGCGCCGTTGCGAATTGACCGGAAAAGGCCCGATGACGGGCAACAATGTAAGCCACGCCAACAACCGCACCCGCCGTCGGTTCTTGCCGAACCTCAACGACGTGTCGTTGCAGTCCGAGGCATTGGGCCGTGCGTTCAAGCTGCGCATCTCTGCCGCAGCCCTGCGCAGCGTTGACCACCGCGGTGGTCTGGACAAGTTCCTGGCGAAAGCCAAGGACGTTGAACTGTCCGACAACGCGCTGAAAATCAAAAAAGCGATCGCCAAATCCAGCGCGACCGCTGATGTGCTGAGCTAAGGCTTAACACAGACCAGAATGGGCCTCGATCCGAAAGGATCGGGGCTTTTTTCGTTTGTGGCTTAGGCATTTTTTAATGCCGACCCTGTTTAAGCAAAGAGCCGAATGGGGCAGGCTTTTGAAATTCCTTTCACAGATTGATGTTTTTATTCGGGAAATATCGCCAAGCGGAGCTAATTTACCCTCTGACACTCGTTGTTCTGGCCATGCGACCTGCCAAAGCGGGGCTAAGACAGTGCATTCAAGATCGGAGACATCATGACTGACCCCACCCCCGACAATGGCGAGATCGAAACCGATTTCGAAGTCGGCCAAGACAATATTGACGGCACTCTTGGCCCTCTTGGCTTTGACATTCACAACCCGGTTTTCATGGTATCCGGGCTGACGGCCGTGGCCTTTGTGCTGCTGACAATGATCTTTCCCAGCCAAGCAGGGGAGCTTTTTCTTGCAGTGCGGGATTTTGCCACCAGCAAGCTGGATTGGCTGTTTATGATTATCGTGAATATCTTTGTGATCTTCTGTATCGCCCTGATCTTTATGCCGATCTCAAAGGTTAGGTTGGGCGGCAAGGACGCCGTGCCGGAGTATTCCTACCCCGCGTGGTTTGCGATGCTTTTTGCCGCGGGCATGGGCATTGGCCTGTTGTTCTTTGGCGTGCTTGAGCCTGTGTACCATATGAATGTTTCCAGCCCTTTAGGGGTGCCATTGCCGATTGCTGAGGATGGGTCGATCATACCTGAGAATGTCGAGGCGGCCCGTGCCATGGGGCTTGCGGCGACCTTTTATCATTGGGGTCTGCACGGGTGGGCCGTCTATGCGATCATGGCGCTGGCTTTGGCGCTGTTTACTTATAACAAGGGGCTGCCATTTTCGATCCGGTCGTGTTTCTACCCCATTCTGGGGGATCGCGTTTGGGGTTGGCCAGGGCATATCATTGATATCTTGGCCGTGTTCGCAACGCTATTTGGTCTGGCAACGTCGCTGGGGCTGGGTGCGCAGCAGGCCAATGCAGGCTTTAACTTTGCATTCGGGCTAGAGATTTCGACCAACGCGCAGGTGATCATCATTCTGCTGGTCACCGCTGTGGCGCTCGTCTCGGTCTGGCGGGGATTGGATGGTGGGGTGAAGGTCTTGTCGGAGGTGAACATGGTGGTGGCGATCCTGTTCTTCCTCTTCGTGCTCTTCGTTGGCCCGACGCTGGTGGGGCTTGATGGATTCTGGACCGGGCTGGTCGCCTACACGCAAGAGATCGTGCCACTTTCCAACCCATTTGGTCGTGAGGACGATTCGTACCGCGAAGGTTGGACAGCCTTCTATTGGGCGTGGTGGATCTCTTGGGCGCCTTTTGTCGGCATGTTCATCGCGCGGGTATCGCGTGGGCGCACGGTACGGGAGTTCATCGTCTGCGTTCTGCTGATCCCCTCGCTGATCATCTTTATTTGGATGGGTGTCTTTGGCGGCATCGCAATCGACCAGATCCTCACAAGTCCTGAGACGTCATTGGTGAAAGCGAATGTAATCGATAGCTACTCGCCAGAACTTTCGCTGTTTGGGATGCTTAATGAGCTGCCCTTCACCAAGACCGCATCGACCATCGCGATCCTTTTGGCGCTGGTATTCTTTGTTACGTCGTCAGATTCGGGGTCACTGGTGGTTGATACCATCACCGCAGGCGGCAAGATTGACGCTCCGGTGCCACAGCGGGTCTTCTGGTGTGTGGTTGAGGGGTTGATCGCCATCGTGCTGCTGATCGGCGGCGGGCTCTCGGCCTTGCAGGCAGGGGTCACGGCAACGGGGGTTCCCTTTGCTATTCTGATGCTGGTGATGTGTTACACGATCTACAAAGGGCTGAGCAGCGAACCTCGCTAAGCTTCTTCGGCGCGCCGGACCTTAACGGCGCGCCTTCAAAATCTCTGCGACCCATTCGGGGACAGTTTGACTTGCTGCCCCAATGCGGTGTTCCTCAAATTGGTTGCCCACGGCAGAGCGTTCTAAATTGAATTCAATCGTATGTGCCCCGGCGCGGCGGGCTTCGGCGACGAAACCGGCGGCCGGATAGACGTTTCCCGATGTGCCAATGGCGGCAAAGATATCGGCCTCGGCCAGATGATCGAAAAGCGCATCCATCTCATAGGGCATTTCGCCGAACCAAACGATGTCGGGTCGGGCGGCGGGGGCATTGCATGCGGGGCAGGGATCGCCGGGAGCCATAACCATCGGCGCGGGCCAGCGATGATCGCAGGCGGCACAAAGCGCGCCTTTGAGAGCACCATGCATATGCATAACCTTTTGCGAGCCGCCCTGTTCGTGCAGATCATCCACGTTCTGCGTGATCATCACCACTTCGCCATCAAGCTCGGCTTCCAGTTTCGCCAGCGCCTCATGCGCAGGGTTTGGCGATACTTCTGCCGCCTGCGCGCGGCGGGCATTGTAGAAGTCGACCACCAGCTTGGGGTTGCTGGCGAAACCTTCGGGGGTGGCAACATCTTCGACCCGGTGCTGCGCCCAAAGCCCGTCTGATGCGCGAAAGGTCTCGAGCCCGCTTTCGGCCGAGATGCCTGCGCCGGTTAGGATCACGATTTTTGTCATGGCTGATTAGTCTCCGATCCGGTCGTTATCTTCAAGCAGATGGAAACCATCGGCCAACCACGGCAACTGCGCAATGGCGGGGGCGATCATATGGGTTTGCATCAACTGACGCAGGGTTTGGGCAATGTCGCGCGGGACGGGGCCTGACCATTCATCCCCGGCAAACAGCGAAATGCTGCGCGACGGCACCGGGGCGGGCAGGGGATGTGCGGCCAATTTGCTGTGAAAACGCGCCGCCCGCATGTAGCCTAGGGGCGTGGTGATCGCCCAACCGATCCCCCGCGCCACCATGGCCATCAGCGCCAGATGGCTGCCGATCTCAAATCGCGCGGGCAGGTCATGGCTTTGGGCCGCAAGGTGGGTGTCAATCTGGCGCGCGATCAACTGGTCTTTGGCATAGCGCAGGAATGGCAGATCGCTGTCGCCGCTCAGCAGGGCTGCGGGGGCATGCGGCGTCTGTTCAGGGGTAACGATGATAAAGGGATCGCGGGCCAGCGGATATTCCACCACCGCGTCCAATGTGCCTTCGATCTGGGCAAAAAGTGCCATATGCAGGCTCTTGTCACGCAGGGCATCGGCCAATTCGTTGCTGCCTGCGGTGATCATGCGAAAGCGGCATCCGGTCAGACTGTCGCCAAGGATTGTTGCAAGGCGTGGGGTCAGATCATCATCGAAATCATCAATAACTCCGAGGTTCAGCGCCTCTAGATGCGCGAGATCCATCACTGTGACTTCACTTTGTGCTTGGCGCAGTTCGGTCAGGGCGAGCCCGGCCCGGCGCAGGAACATTTGCCCGGCTTGGGTCAACCGCATGGGGCGGCGCGTGTGATCAATTAGTTCTGCGCCTATGGCGGCTTCGAGGTTGCGCATCTGCTGGCTGACGGCGGGCTGGCTAAGCCCCGTGGCCTCTGCCGCCTGCGCCACCGATCCGCTGCGCGCGAGCGCCTCAAACACTTCGATGCCCCGAAGGGTGATGCCTTTGTTCAGCATGTGGTCCCAACTCTTTCGGATCTTGTGAAACCACGGGCGGCTCAGGTCAAGCATTTGCCCATGGAAGTGGCAGCATAACTGTCGCATCTGGAAAAGCGGCGGGAGGCGCTTCGGGCTCACGGGTCGCCCCCTTGAAGCCGCCGCCAAAGCTGCGCAGACTGCGGGCAAACAGCCCTCAGGAGCCTCTCCGAATGAAAATCGCCACAGCTGCCTATCCGCTCGATGTTCTAACCTCATGGGCGCAGTACGAAGACAAGCTGGCCCATTGGGTAGCCGAGGCCGCGGTGCAGGGGGCGGAACTGCTGGTTTTTCCCGAATATGCCGCGATGGAATTGGCCACGCTGGATGGGGCCGAAGTGGCCGCCGATCTGGAGCGCTCGCTTTTCTCGGTCTCGGACAAGCTTGAGGAAGCCGACCGGCTGCACGTGAAGCTCGCCGCCGAGCACAATGTGCATATCGTAGCAGGCTCTGGCCCCGCGGCGACCGAGAGCCGTCCGGTCAACCGCACGCGGCTGATCACGCCTACTGGGCAGGTGGGGGTGCAGGACAAGCAGATCATGACCCGTTTCGAGCGTGAAGAGTGGGGCGTGATCGGAGGCAACGCGCTTCAGGTATTCGAGACCGCGATTGGCAAGATCGGCATTTTGATCTGTTACGATAGTGAATTTCCGCTGCTGGGCCGTGCGCTGGCCGATTGCGATGTGATCTGCGTGCCAAGTGTCACGGAAACGCTGGCGGGATATTGGCGTGTGCGCATCGGCTCCATGGCCCGCGCCCTTGAGAATCAGTGTATCACGGCGATGTCTTCGGTTGTTGGTGCGGCGGATTGGTCTGATGCTTTGGGGCAGTCATTTGGCGCTGGCGGCATTTTCTGCCCGCCTGACCGCGGCTTCCCGCCCACCGGTGTTTTGGCCGTGCGAGAGGTCAACGCCCCCGGCTGGACGGTCGCAGAGGCCGACTTGGCGCAGGTTGCGGAGGTCCGCGCAGATGGCATCGTGCTCAATCGGCGCGACTGGCAAGACCAGTTTGGGCGGGATGGAACAGCGATAAACGTCACACTGCGCTGAATCCCTCTTGAAAAAGCAGTAAAATGCGCCCATTTAAGCCTGCGCCCTCAAATTGGAGGGTTTTGTGCTCAAGGAGAGACCATGGCCAAGGAAGATACGCTCGAATTTCCCGGTGTCGTGAAGGAACTCCTGCCTAACGCGACGTTTCGGGTCGAGCTGGAAAACGGCCATGAGATCATCGCGCATACGGCAGGCAAGATGCGGAAAAACCGCATCCGTGTTCTGGCTGGCGACAAAGTTCAGGTGGAAATGACACCCTATGATTTGACCAAGGGTCGGATCAACTATCGCTTCAAGTAAGCGGCACCGCGTACGCGCGTTGCGCGGCGCAGGCGGGGCCGTGCGCGGCCCCGACCGGGCTGCCGGCCTCAGGCAAAGAGGCCCATAAGATGCAGTTCATTCTCGGATCAGGATCACCGCGCCGTTTGGAGCTTTTGGCCCAGATCGGTGTGGTCCCCGATGCCATCCGCGCCCCCGACATTGACGAGACCCCCCACAAGGCCGAACTGCCGCGCCCCTATTGCGCCCGCATGGCGCGTGAAAAGGTGGCGGCTGTGCCCGCTGAGGCGGATGATATCGTGCTCTGCGCCGATACCACCGTAGCGCTCGGGCGGCGCATCCTCGGCAAGCCCGAGAATGAGGCCGAAGCCGAGGCCTTCCTGCGGCTGATGTCGGGCCGCCGTCATAAGGTGGTGACCGCTGTGGCTGTGAAAAAAGGCGATAAGCTCTGGCAACGCGATGTGCAGAGCACCGTAAAGATGAAGTCCCTTTCCGAGCCGGAGATCCGCCGCTACCTCGCCACCGGCGATTGGCGTGGCAAAGCGGGCGGCTATGGTATCCAAGGCCCCGCTGGCGCGCTGATCCCATGGATCAGCGGCTCATTCACTGCAATCGTCGGCCTGCCTTTGGCCGAGGCTGCGAACCTGCTGCAAGCGGCAGGCTACCCATTTGACGGAGGTGCCGCATGAAGGGCCGTACGATCATTCTCGACCATCTAGGCGATGTTGAAGCCGCTGCACTCATGGTGGACGGCAAGTTGGACGATTTTCTCGTGGACAGCGACGCGCCGCGCGTTGGCACCGTGTACCGCGCCATTGCGGATCGTCCGGTGAAGGGCCAGGGGGGCATGTTCCTCAAGACCCCCGACGGCGCGGCATTCCTGCGGCAGATCAAAGGCCTGGCGCCCGGTCAGACGATTCTGGTGCAGGTTTCGGGCCACGCCGAGCCGGGTAAGGCGATCCCGGTGACCAATAAGCTGCTGTTCAAATCGCGCTATGCCATCGTGACGCCCGATGCGCCGGGGCTGAACATCTCGCGCTCCATCAAGGATGAAGAAGAGCGCGACCGTTTGCTCGAAATCGCGCATGAAGCCGCAGGCGGGGCCGATCTGGGGCTGATACTGCGCTCCTCCTGCGCCGGGGCCGATGCCGATGATATTGCCGAGGATATCGCGAATATGTTGGCCCTTGCGGATACCGTGGCCAATGATGACGGGCAGGAGATGGAAGTGCTGAGCGAAGGCGATGGCCCGCATCTGTTGGCGTGGCGTGACTGGACCGCACCTGCCGAGGTCGTGACCGAGGCTGGGGGCTTCAGGGACCATAGTGTTTTGGAAGAGCTTGACCGCCTGTCCTCGCCGCAAGTTCCCCTTGGCAACGGAGCGTCGATCTTCGTTGAGCCGACCCGCGCACTTGTGGCTGTGGACGTGAACACCGGCAGCGATGCATCACTCGCCGCTGGCGTGAAAGCCAATATGGCCTGCGCCCGCGCGCTGCCCCGCGCCCTGCGCTTGCGCGGTCTTGGCGGGCAGATCACCCTCGATCTCGCCCCCATGCCCAAGAAGGATCGCCGCACCTTTGAAAGCGCCCTACGCGCCGCTTTCCGCGCCGATGATGTGGACACGACGCTGGTCGGTTGGACACCGCTGGGCCATTACGAATTGCAGCGCAAACGCGCCCGCCCGGTGCTGGCGGAGGTTCTTGTAGGAGGTGGCGAATGAGCTGCCCGATCTGCAAAGCTGAGACCGTCAAAGCGCACCGCCCCTTCTGCTCGCGCCGCTGCGCTGACATCGATCTAGGCCGCTGGTTCAACGACAGCTATGCCGTCCCCTCACGCGATCCCGAAGACGTCGAGGCGGCCATTGAGGCCGCCGAAGCAGCGCAAGACAGCCCTCCAAAGCCTCATTAACGCTGGATAATTTGCCCTTCGCGAAAAGAAGTGAATTTCAGGGTAAAATGGGGCTGGACACCCCGCGCCACAGGTCCTAGAACCCGCTCACCCGACCTCGAAAGAGGTGACCCGTGCCCGGGTAGCTCAGGGGTAGAGCAGTGGATTGAAAATCCTCGTGTCGGTGGTTCGATTCCGCCCCCGGGCACCATTTTTTCGAAATGGTCAGTCTGGAACGTAAGCCGCGCTATCGGTTTCGTTCCAATCAGCTTTGCCATGTCGGAACTTCCACTCGTGCTCTGACGTTGCTTTTCTACAGAGATGGAGGAGAGCAACCATGGCGAATGAAGATCAGGCAGAAGGCAAGGCCAAGGACATTGGCGGTAAGGTGAAAGAAGAAGCTGGTGATGCGGCTGGCAATGACGACCTTAAGCGCGAAGGTCAGGCCGATCAGGCAGAAGGCAAAGTGCAAAAGGGCGTCGGTGACGCCAAGGATAAATTGTCTGACTGATTGTAGCGCACGCCTCTGATTGTCAGGGGCGTGCTTTTTTAAGGCAAAGGCTCGTCGCACCTACCTCTTAATGATGATGTAAATCGCGTGCACGATACCGGGAATATAGCCCAATAGCGTCAGGATGATGTTGATCCAGAAGTGCTTTCCCAGACCTTCCTGCAAAAACACCCCAAGCGGGGGCAGCAGGATAGCGATAATGATGCGAATGATATCCATCGTATAACCCCGATCTTATCGGGGTCCTCTCTCAGCAATTTGCTCTCATTGGGTAGGTAGCCCGCAAGGTTAAGTTGACCAGTTATGCTACTGCCTTGGTAAGGGCATATAATGCTCGCCGCAGAGTCTGTTTTGCTGCAATCTGTTTAGAAGTCTCGGAAGGGGTTAGGATGGAACCAGTTAGGATTATGTGGCGTCAGGTCATGGAAATGGCGCGAGACACAATCGCGCTCCTGCCGCAGGTTGCGGTTGCTCTGGTTGTGCTGATCCTAACTTGGCTCATTGCGGCACTTGGGCGCGCATTGGTCAGTAAGGCTCTGGGGCGTACCAAACTACGCCCCAGCTTGCAGGACCTCTTCACTCTTCTGACCTCAATCCTCATTTGGGTGTTCGGCATCATGATCGCCGCGGTGATCGTGTTTCCGGGTCTGACCCCGGCGAGCATTCTGGCTGGCCTTGGCATAGGCTCGGTCGCCATCGGCTTTGCCTTTAAAGATGTGTTCGAGAATTTCCTTGCCGGTATCATCATCCTTTTTCGCCGTGAGATGCGTATGGGCG